>JAFPWF010000078.1 GCA_017395085.1 Oscillospiraceae bacterium
GCCGTGCAGCATAAGCTGAAAAATGATGTGGAAGCAGAAGCAAAAGAGTATAAAAAACTGATAGGACAAAACAAAGAGCAATAACAGGTAATCGAGCAGCTTCATGTTTGCCGGGCATGTTTTCGCTATCTTTCACGCTCGTACCAGCCGTTGTGCCAGACGATCCTGAGAAGAAGCCCGTGGAAGAGGCTGAGGACGAGCAAGGCAAAAAAAAAGAAAACGTCGGTGTCGGAATTGATCACTCCGACACCGTCGATTTTATACGATCAAACAATCACACGATTGTACTATCACACGATTTATCGTGTGTTTGTATGAACCCACCCTCTCGGTCAGTCCGTCACCCGACCGGGAGAGAGGCTGGGTGCGCTGTCGTTGCGGGTATAAAAGAATCAGGCCACTCTCGAAAAGTGCCTGATTTCAAGGGCTTTTCAGCCTGTATGCTTTACCATGTGATTGTATCAAATCGCTGCTCAAGATTTCAGTTTTTTCACGTTCACAGTACCTCTTTTCTTTAGCTTACAAGCCCAGTATAAACCGCAAACCTTAGAGAAACCTTAAACTGTCCGGCCATATCTTTTCAAGAGTAGCAAAGACTTCGTTATGGAAGCCCATCTTTTGCAGTTCTTTCCAAATCTGCTCAATGGGGTTCATTTCCGGAGTATACGGCGGAATGAACTGGTCTCCGATTTTGAACAAAATTATCAAAATCGGAGATGAAAGAAAGTACGGCGGTCGCACAATGAAGGTGCAATCGCCGTACTTTTTTACAGCTTCCGAATTGCCGGCAGGACCCCGTTTGTCAGAAGACTCACTAAGAGCAGCGCGTACTTCTCTGCGGGATAATCTTCCCGTTGCGGATACCAGCAGTTGAAAGCTCCGATGAGAGCAGATGCGGTAAACTCCGCCACAATGCTCGCTGAAAGGTCAAACTTCTTGGCGGGATCGTCCAGCATCTGTGTCAGCAGTTCCTTGACCGTCTGCTTATATTTGTACTGGAAATATGGGTCGCCCTTCTCGCCGGTGAGGATGCTGAAATACTCGCCCCGCTTGTTGTACATGTCCGACAGCGGGGCCAGTGTCTCCGCGTCCAGGCGGATTTTCGGAAAGCTTTTCGCGAGCGACGCCGGCAGTTCCTCGGTCAGCTTGCGGCGGACATAATCCAGGAGCTCTTCCTCGATGGCCTCGAGCACAGAATAGCTGTCGGCATAGTATTCGTAAAAGGTCGAACGGTTGCACGCCGCTTTCTCACAGATCGCTTTGACCGTGATCTTTTCGATCGGCAGCTCCCGGTATAAGCTCCAGAACGCGTCCATGATGGCGCGGGATGTATTCTCCCGCATTTCCTGATGTTTCATCTGTTCTCACTCTCTTTACAGCTCTTAACAACAATCCGGCGAAAACTGTCGGATATTATTTCAAATATTTGTGGTATACTGTATGCTGATATTGTACAACACGTTGTTGGATAAAAGCAAGGGTGAAATCATGAAGACATACAAAGCGGGCATCGATATCGGCTCCACCACCGTCAAGCTCGTGGTGCTGGACGCGGAAGGAAATCCCGTCTATCAGGAATATCGCCGCCACATGGCCCACACGCAGGAGACGCTGGCCGCCCTTTTGAAGGAGGCGCGCGCCGTCACAGGGCCTTGCCTGCTGACCCCCGGGATTACCGGCTCCGGCTCCATCAACCTCGGAAAGGCGCTGGGTATTCCCTTTGTGCAGGAAGTCGTCGCGGTCGCCACCGCTTTGCAGAAGGCAGCGCCTCAGACGGACGTCGCCATCGAACTCGGCGGTGAAGATGCGAAGATCATCTACTTTACCGGCGGACTTGAAGAGCGCATGAACGGCGTCTGCGCCGGCGGCACTGGCTCCTTCATCGACCAGATGGCGGCACTTCTACAGACGGACGCCGCGGGGCTCAACGAGGCAGCAGCGGAATACAAACAGCTCTACCCCATTGCCGCGCGCTGCGGCGTGTTTGCCAAATCCGACATTCAGCCCCTCATCAACGAGGGCGCGACCACCGCCGATCTTGCCGCATCCATCTTCCAGGCCGTGGTGAACCAGACCATCTCGGGCCTTGCCTGCGGAAAGCCCATTCGGGGCTGTGTTGCCTTTCTGGGCGGGCCGCTGCACTTCCTGCCGGAGCTCAAGAAGGCCTTTATCCGCACCCTGCGCCTTACGAATGAAAACATCGTAGATCCGAACGATTCCCACCTCTTTGCCGCCCGGGGCGCAGCCCTGGAGGCAGCGGACAGTGACCCTGTGGATATGGACGGCCTGATTGCGAAGCTCGATGCCGGGGTCTCCATGGCCTTTGAGCTCAAGCGTCTGCCGCCGCTGTTTGAAGGCGAGGAGGATTATCGCGCTTTCTGTGACCGGCACGGCAAGGCCGTGGTTAAAAAAGGCGATCTCGCTTCCTATAGCGGCGACTGCTTTCTCGGCATCGATGCGGGCTCCACCACCACGAAGCTGGCCCTCATCGGGTCGGAGGGGGAGCTTCTGTTCTCCTTCTATGCCTCCAACCAGGGTAACCCCATCAAGACCGCCATCACCGCCATTGAGGGGCTCGGCAAAGGAATGCCCGAAGGTGCCCACATCGTGCGCTCCTGCTCTACCGGTTACGGTGAAAGCCTCTTAAAATCCGCCTTTGCCCTGGATGAGGGCGAGGTGGAAACCATCGCCCACTGCACGGCGGCGGCCTTCTTTGACCCCGCGGTGGACTGCGTGCTGGATATCGGCGGGCAGGACATGAAATGCATCAAGCTCAAGAACGGCTCGGTGGATACGGTGCTCTTAAACGAAGCCTGCTCCTCCGGCTGCGGATCGTTCATTGAAAACTTCGCGGGTTCCCTCGGCTACACAGCCCAGACCTTTGCAGAGCGCGCCCTGTACGCGCCGAACCCGGTGGATCTCGGAACAAGATGCACGGTATTCATGAATTCCAACGTCAAGCAGGCGCAGAAGGAGGGGGCCGCGGTCGAGGACATCTCCGCCGGGCTCGCCTATTCCGTCATCAAAAACGCCCTGTACAAGGTCATCAAGCTCACTGACCCCAGAGATCTCGGAAGTCATATCGTCGTCCAGGGCGGCACGTTTTATAACAAGGCGGTGCTGCGCGCCTTTGAGCGCATCGCGGGCGTGGAGGCCACCTGCCCGGATATTGCGGGCATCATGGGCGCCTTCGGCGCGGCGCTGATAGCGCGCCAGCGTTACCACGGACAGCAGAGCACAATGCTGTCCCTGGATGAAATCGCCGCGCTCACCTACACAACGGCGACGGCCCGCTGCGGGCGCTGTCAGAACAACTGTCTCTTGACTGTCAACAAGTTTTCCGGCGGGCGGCGGCATGTGACCGGCAACCGCTGCGAGCGTGGTCTCGGCGGGGACAAAGCCGCAGACCGTGCGCCCAACATGGTGGCCTACAAGCAAAAGCGCATATTTGATTATCCTCCGCTTGAGGACGCCCCGCGCGGTGTGATCGGCATCCCGCGGGTACTGAACATGTACGAGAATTACCCCTTCTGGGCTACCTTCTTCAGAGAACTGGGCTTCAAGGTCGTGCTCTCCCCGTTTTCCAGCCGAAAACTTTACGAGAGCGGCATGGAGACCATCCCCTCCGAGTCCGAGTGCTACCCCGCCAAGCTCTCACACGGGCATATCCGGTGGCTCATCGACCAGGGGATCAAGACCATTTTCTACCCCTGTGTCTTTTACGAGCATCAGGAGACCCGCAAAGCACAGAACCACTTCAACTGCCCGATCGTCGTCTCCTATGCGGAGAACGTCAAGAACAACGTGGAGGAAATCGCCGCGGGGGTCGAGCATATCATCCGCCCCTTCATTGCCTTCACCAATGAGAAAATCACCGCCGACCGCCTGGTCAAGACCTGTGCGGAGGAGTGGGGCATCGAAGCGAAAGAGGTGCGCGCGGCGGTACATATTGCGTGGCTCGCCCAGCGCCAGGCCAAGGCCGACGTGAAGGCCGAGGGCGCAAGAATGCTCCGTGAGATGGAGGAGAAGGGCGGGCGCGGCATCATCCTCGCGGGGCGCCCCTACCACGTGGACCCGGAGATCAACCACGGCATTCCGGAGCTCATCGCATCCTACGGTCTGACGGTGCTGACCGAGGACAGCCTGCCCGTGGACTTTGAACCGGAGAGGCCGCTTCGCGTGACGGATCAGTGGGTGTACCACTCCCGTCTCTACACGGCGGCGGAGTTTGCCGCGCGGCGGGAGGATCTGGAGCTTGTGCAGCTCAACTCCTTCGGCTGCGGGCTGGACGCGGTGACAACGGATCAGGTTTCCGAGATCCTGGAAAAGAGCGGCAAGCTCTACACGGTCCTCAAAATCGACGAGGTCAACAACCTCGGCGCTGCCCGTATCCGCATAAGAAGTCTCATCGCCGCCATGAATCTGCGGCGGGAAAAGGGCATCCGGCCCGAGACGCACGACACGGCCTACCGCCGCACGGTGTACACCAAAGAAATGCAGCGCGAGGGATGGACGATCCTCGCGCCGCAGATGAGCCCTATTCACTTCAATCTCCTGCAGCCGGTCTTCCGCAAGTATGGGTACCATCTGGAAGTCCTGGCAAACGACAATCGCTCCGCCATCGACACAGGCCTGCGCTTTGTGAACAACGACGCCTGCTTCCCCTCCATCACCGTGGTGGGCCAGGTGATGGACGCCGTGCTGTCCGGCCGATATGACACGAACCGCCTTGCCGTCATGATGACACAGACGGGCGGCTGCTGCCGGGCCAGCAATTACGTTGGCTTTATCCGCCGGGCGCTGGACAGAGCGGATCTCAGTCACATCCCGGTCATCTCCCTCAACGCAAACGGAATGGAGAAAAACCCCGGGTTCCGTTTCTCGCTGCCGATGCTCCTGGACGCGGCCCACGCCATCGTCTACGGCGATCTGTTCCTGCGCTGCCTGTACCGGGTGCGCCCCTATGAACTGGAGCCGGGTTCGGCCAACGCTCTGCATGAGATGTGGGAAAAGCGCTGCATCGAACAGCTCATCGAAGGGCATTCCACATATGCCGATGTCTGCCGTGGGATTGTGAAAGATTTTGACGAGCTGCCCATCGACGAGACCTTATCCAAGCCCAGAGTCGGCATCGTGGGCGAGATCCTGGTCAAGTACATGCCGCTGGCCAACAACCATCTGGTCAACCTGCTGGAGGGCGAGGGAGCGGAGGTTGTGGTGCCGGATCTCATGGACTTCATGAACTACTGCGTGTACTCGAACAACTACAAGCACGAATTTCTCGGCGAGGGCTGGAAGGCTTCGGTCTCGGCCCACATCGGGGTCGATCTCATCCGCGCGGTGCGCGCGCCTGCGATCCATGCCCTGGAGCAGAGCCGCCGATTTGAGCCGCCCGTGCCCATTGAGAAGGTGGCACAGATGGCAAAGCCCTTCCTGTCCATCGGCAACCAATACGGCGAAGGCTGGTTTCTCACCGGGGAGATGGTGGAGCTTTTGACTGCCGGGACGTCGAACATCGTCTGCATTCAGCCCTTTGCCTGCCTGCCGAACCACGTGGTGGGCAAGGGCGTCATCAAGGCGCTGCGGCGTGCATACCCCTGGGCCAACATCGCCGCCGTGGACTACGATCCCGGTGCGAGCGAGGTCAATCAGTTAAACCGCATCAAGCTCATGCTCTCGGCGGCGAAAAAGGTAAGGTTGACTATGTAAGGAAGGAAGAAAGAAAGAAAAAGAGAGCTCGTCACCCCTTGATGGGTTTTCTATTCATGCTGGCTGCCCGGCTTTCCTCATAAGCAGCTTGCAGGATTGTTGTATTCCAGAGAAACAACTGCACAGATACTTAAAAAGCCTCGAGAGTAAAGTTCTCAAGGCTTTTTATATTTCAAGCAGGTCAATTTGCGTTTGATAAGGAAAAGCCTTTAAGAAGCTAAAAAGAGGAACGTCTGTACAACAAATATCTTGGTATGTTTCACAAATACAATTCATTCTGTAGGGGTTAAGTTGTGTTTATACCGTCATCTTTTCCCGGACGCCGTATTTCAGTTCCAGCTCAGTGGGGTTGCCGCCCTGGCCGAGCTTTTTTGCTTTTTTGCCGTTGACGGCGTAGAGGGAGAATGCCCCGGTCTGGGCAGCGAGGGTGGAAGTGCTCCTGCTGGGGGAAGTCAGGAAGAAGAGCAGTTCTCCTTCTTTGTTGCGGTGGGTCACCCATACCTGTTCATCTTTCGGGCAGAGAGTTGCGAGTTCGATCAATGGTTTATGCCTCCGGTTTCATGTTCCTCACGACACCCACAGCAGCTGCTCATTTGCAAGCCAGAGGTCTTCTCCGTCGTCTATAATGTCATAGACATAGCCGCTTGCATAGCGGGGGCCGTAGTCCATGGTGATGTAGGCCTTGCCGGAGCCGTCGTAAGCTGCTTCCGCATAGGCCTCCTCGTAGTACACGCCCCGTTTCCTGGTGGAGCGTTTGCGAGAGAGGGGAGCCGCCTCCAGTTCACGGTTCGCGTAGGTGTAGGCCCGCGCGCCGGGCTTCGTGATCTTTTTGGCCGCGGGTCTGTCGTTGGGTTTGTACTGCCCGACATGCAGCACCAGCAGTTCGGGCGGGGCTCCGCAGTAGACGGATTTCTTCCCGCTCCTGCGCATTTCGTCAAAGAGGCAGGTACAGGCGCTGATCAGGGTTTCGGTCATCTTCTCCTCGTAGGTTCTTTCCACTGCCATGCTTATCCCGCCTTTCTTTCCGCGCCCGGCACGAGCATGCCGCCCACCAGGGCGTAGATGCTGTCCAGGCTGCGGGGGTAGTTCCTGA
>JAFPWF010000079.1 GCA_017395085.1 Oscillospiraceae bacterium
CGTAGGTTCTTTCCACTGCCATGCTTATCCCGCCTTTCTTTCCGCGCCCGGCACGAGCATGCCGCCCACCAGGGCGTAGATGCTGTCCAGGCTGCGGGGGTAGTTCCTGACGTAGTCCGGGTACTGCACCGGCATGATGTCGCTGGTCAGCAGCACCATCATGGTCAGCAGATGCCGCCTTGCGTCGTTGCCTTTGCTGTGCCAGGCGGTGTTCAGCACCGGCCGGTATACGGCGATCAGGTGCTGCATCAGCTCCGCGTAGTCTTCCGTGGTTTCCAGTTTTGCAGGGGCGGGGATCTCCAGTTCTTCGAAGGGGGCATCCTTCAGGATGTCATATCGTTTCATTTCTTTTTCACCAGCTTCATTCTTCATCCGTCATGCTGTCGTAGTAGTCTTCCTCTGAGGCGAACAGCCGGTAGCTGCCGTCCACAAGGCCCCAGAATCCCGTTGTTGAGTAGTATCCGCGCATTTTTTACGACCTCCGGGGTTGCATTTCTGTTTACAGGGTAGCAGAAAAGCTGTACCAAAAATGTCCCGAGGTCAGTTTTTTTCTTCAGTTTCAGGCGCTGGGAAGCAGGCTTTCCGGCGCTTCGGCTTCGCATTCCAGGAACCATCTGCCGAACTGCGAGCCGCAGCCGTAGCGGCAGCGCTCAAAGTACAGGTACCGGTTCTGCCCGCGGATGACGACGGAGTACCTGGTGCGCTTGACGCCGGTGTACCCGGTCTCGGTTTCCCTGATGTCGCCGGTCCGGTCGATCCGGAATATACGCCCATCCGTCCACGTGATCTCTGTCGGCACCATGTAGCCGGTCCGGTCGAAATCCGCCTTTACCTTCACATAGACCTTCAGAGGAGGAAGCCTGTTTTTGTTCAGCATGCCGGCTCCCACCTTTCCGCATCTTTAAAGAATTCGCTCATCGTGATCCGCAGCCCGCGGCAGATTTTGTAAATCGTGTCCACGCTCAGCCGGCCGCAGCGGTTCTCCGTTGATTTCAGCGTGCAGTAGGGGACGTCGCTGATTACCGAAAGCTGGTACATCGTCAGTCCCCGCGCGTCCAGCAGTTCTCTCACCCTCGCCATGGTGTCCAGCATCATTCATCACTCCTTTGTCCTTTTTTGGGTATAACAATACCGACCCACCGTAAGACAGGCCGGTGCGTTAGTTTTATGGTGTGCAGTTTTATAGCCGTTTTATCCCAGCACTCTCCCGCAGATCCGGAACGTGCTGTAGGGATTGATTACGATGGGGGAGTATTTCGCGGCGTTGCAGGAATACAGCACCGGCTGTTTGTGCACCGTGCCGTAGTGGTCCGTGTACTCATCCAGGAATTCCTTCTCCGGTTCCTGTTCGCCGTACTGCTTGATAAAGGCCTTGCCGTCATAGAGGAAGATGCCGACGTCGCCCACGTTCAGCTCCGTGCATTTCTTCACCCATACGATCTGCCCGTCGTGATAGGCGGGTTCCATGCTGTCGCCGGAAATCCGGATGCCGAGCTCGGCGCCTTTGGGGATCCCGTCCTCGGGGAAGCTCATCATTTCATAGGCCTCGTTATCATCCAGCCAGTTGCCGGTGCCGGCAGCGGCGGCCAGGTAGGCCACGGGCATCTCGCAAAGCACGGCGGGGGCGGCGGGGAAGGTCTCTTCCGTCCTGGGCGAGTATTTCCCGCTGCTGATCAGGTCTTCCTTATATTCCCGCACCTTGCGCATGCCTTCCTCGTTCAGTTCGGGGCTGTGGTTCCCGTGGTAAAAGCTCAGGCTGTCCTCCATGCCCAGGGCGGCGCATACCGCCAGAAACTGGTAGGCGCTGGGCACGGTCTCGCCGGTCTCCCATTTGCCGACGGCCCCTGTGGACAGGCTCACGCCGTACTCCTTCAGAATTTCGGTCAGCGCGGCCTGGTTCCAGCGCATCTGCTTTCTGGCTTCCGCGATCTTCGCGCCCAGCACGTTTTCATTTCTTTCGACAGCGGCGTTGTACTTTCCGCTGATGTTTGTGATTTTCCCTTCCTTCTTCATGGCGGCATGTCCTTTCGGGCTGTTCTCCCCGGCGGCTGCCGGGGGTGTTTTGCTTTTTCTGCTTCGGATTATACCCCGCCAAAATACCGGTGTCAAGAGTTTTAAGTAGTTTTACTATGCAACAGCACACTTGACAAGTAGTTTTACGGAGATTTATGATAAGCGCGAAATCCGGAGAAGCGTCTCCTCTTCGAAGAGGATAGGCAGTGGAATGACTGAGCTTTCGGGTTTACCCGGCAGCGAATGGATATGGAACTTGCAAGGACAAAATGAGGAGTGGTGAAAATGGAAAAGAACAGGGAAGGACCGAAGGGGTTCCGTCCCGGGCCTGACAACAACCAGATTGTCGAGCGCCTGATCGCGATCACCGCGAAGGACGAGAACCACGCCAAGGTAAGGCGGAGGAAGGACGGCTGTCTGATCA
>JAFPWF010000023.1 GCA_017395085.1 Oscillospiraceae bacterium
CAGATGCTTCGCCATAAGACCTCCTTTCTACCGGGCAGTCTTGCATTCATCTTAGCGGCAGAGAGGTCCTTTGTAAATCTTATTGCAACTTTTGTAAAAGTTAATGTTTATTTTGTTCGACTTTTAATTTTACATTCTAGGTTCCCTGTTCAGCCCGACCTAGGGGCGATTCTGGGACAGCATAGGTGCTAGGATAGGGGCAGATAAGGAAAATCAGTGCGATCAGACGAGCCATAAGGAGGGCATCATGAAGAACATTATCGGTTTCAGCATCAGCGAGCCTCAGGAATCCAAGGACTATGACACCGTCCGGCGGGAAAATGTGCCGGCGGTCCGCTCCCTGGTTTCGGTCCGTTTCCCGGACCGCGGCATGGCACTCACCTACTACAACGACCTGTTCGACCTCGAGGAGGGCGACTTTGTTTTCGTGAGCGGCAAGCTTGCCGGCAAGCTCGGCATTGTGGAGAAGGTCACCACCAGATTCAAGATCAACCTCGCGGACTACCAGCGGGTGATCTCCAAGGCGACCGGCAACATCCGCGGCAGCTATGAGTCCATTCTTGACAAGATGGTCAGCTTTGACAGCGAGGCCATGACGCCGGACGAGTTCCGCTCCTGGATCCTCCCGCCGAAGGGCTGGGACAAGAAGGAAGGCGAACCGGAAGACGAGATCATCCTCGGCGACGGCTACGAGCTGCTGATTCCGGAGCTGGAGCAGGACGACGATGTAGACCGCGCCGTGCTGGAGCGGGCGTTCGACTACTGCCGGGAGGGCAAAGTCGCCTACATCTGCGTGCACGGCGGCACCGGCACGGCCTTCATCGAAGGCACGGAATGGTACGAAGTGAACTTTATGCTCGACGGCGACAGCATGACCGAGATGTACTGCGACTGCCCGTACCCGGGGCTCTGCAAGCACATGCTGGCGGTTGCCATGAATCTCCGCGCCCTGATCCCGAACTTCAAAGTATCCAAGCTGGATGACTTTGTCGCAATCGACTCCAGCCGTTTATGGAACATGGTTGCGCACACGACTAAAAAAATCACGCTTTGAGCAAAAGAAAACATCCCTGACAGGTAGTTGGTCGTCAGGGGTGCTTTGCTCATTATTTTTGTTCTTGCCTGAACAAAATATGACTACTCTCTCGGCCAAGTTGTTCCTTGACTTTCTGCGTTGTTTATATGACAATACACTTATAAATGTCAAGATAGGGGGCCTTTATGTCCGTTTATTTGTCCAAATCCCAATACTGCAGCGCGGTCCAGTGCCCGAAGATGCTCTGGCTTCGGAAGAAGCGGCCGGAACTCTTTGACGATTCCGTCATGGACGAACACATCCTCGCGACCGGCAACAGCGTCGGAGATCTCGCTATGGGGCTGTTCGGACCGTTCACCGAAGTGCCTCACGGCGATCTGTCCGGGATGATAGAGGCGACCCGGCGGCTCATTGACGCCGGTGAAACCAACATTGCGGAAGCGTCCTTCTCCTATCAGGGACTGTTCTGCAGCGTGGATATCCTCAGGAACCTAGGCAACGGAAGCGTGGAGATCTACGAAGTGAAAAGCTCCACCTCGATCCGGGATATCTACTACCATGACGTGGCATACCAGAACTATGTGCTGACGATGCTAGGTTTCCAGGTGGAAAAAGTCTGCCTCGTTCATATCAACAGCGAATATGTCCGCGGCAAGGAACTGGACATCCACCAGCTCTTCATTACGGAAGATCTGACCGAATGCGCACGCTCCATGAGTGCAGAAGTCGGCAAGACGATCGCTTTCCTGGGAAGCTATCTGTCGGCGGACGAGGAACCGGCACAGGAACTGGGCGAACAGTGCTTTACCCCGTATGACTGCGGTTTCTGGGGGCACTGCTCCGAGCACCTGCCCTCCCCGAACATCTTCACTGTTTCGGGGATGCAACTGAAGAAAAAAGTCGAGCACTACCGGAAGGGACTGGTTTCCTTCCCGGAACTGGATCGGGCCGGCAACCTGAACGCCAAACAAGCCCAGCAGATCGAGCATGAGATCCGCGGTCTTCCTCCGGAACTCGACAAAAAAATGATCTCCCTGTTTCTGGGAGAGCTCGAATATCCGCTGTACTTCCTCGACTTTGAGTCTTTCCAGCCGGCAGTCCCGCTTTATGAAAATTCCAGGCCGTACGAGCAGATCGTGTTCCAGTACTCGCTGCACTACATCGAAGCCGAGGGTGCGCCGCTAAAGCACACCGAATACCTGGCCTGGCCGGGAGAGGATCCCCGCAGGAAATTGGCGGAGCAGCTCTGCAAAGATATTCCGATGGGCGTCACGACGCTGGCTTACAACATGTCCTTTGAGAAAGGACGGATCAAGGCGCTGGCACAGCTGTATCCGGATCTGGCGGAGCACCTTATGAACATCTATGACAGCATGCTTGACCTGATGCAGCCGTTCCAGAAACGGTGGTTCTACTGTCGGGATATGCAGGGCTCGTACTCCATCAAATACGTGCTGCCGGCGTTGTTCCCCGGAGATCCGGAACTAGACTATCACAATCTGGAAGGCGTACACAACGGGGCAGAAGCGTCCGCGGTGTTTGAAGCCATGGCGGATATGCCGCAGGAGCAGCTGCTGGAATACCGGGAGCACCTGCTGAAGTACTGCGGGTTGGACACGCTGGCCATGGTAAAAGTCTGGGAGAAACTGGGAGAGGTGGCTGATCCGCTATGATGTGGGTACTTATTCTAGCGTGGGTGCTGCTCAACATCTACTGGATTATTAATGTGCATTGAGCAAACAGCATTTGATGAATGAACTCCATTTTCTTTATACTTCTCAGCTGGTCTATACTTCTTATTTTAGTCTAAATCACTTCTTGTTAAACTCCTTTTAAACAATGTCTTTTTGCTTCTATTGTTCTTTTATCGATCTTATGTTATCATTTTATTATATTCTCAAGTTGTTGTATAAACACCGGCAGCTTATTTTATTATCGATTTTGCGTAAAGGAGTTTTATAATGGCTAAGTGTGTAAACTGTGGGAGAAACCTGAATGCATTTAATGTTGCTTATCCACTATGGGATGGTACAAATGAACATTTCTGTACTGGATGTTATGAGAAGTTCAAAAAAATAAGAAGTGTTATTGAGAGCTGTAATGTTCCGAGTAGAGATGAATTCGTTCAGGAACAGAGTTTTTTTCTGACTGCAAATGGTTTTTCACAATCTATTCAACATATTGCAGATTATTATGATTATCTGCTCATCTCTAAGGAAAAAGCCGAAAAAGAGAAAGAGCTGGCTATCCAACAAATCATGCATGAAGCTGAGAGAGAAGCTGCTCTCCCTAAAATCCTCATCTCATCTGGTTTCAGTTTTGATGGTTATAAAATTGTAAAATACTCCGGCTATATTTCAGGTGATGATGCTATACAGATCAATAGAGACGATCTTTTTTTGCAAGCTGGTCAGAATCTTACTGATGCGCTTGTTATTATCCGTACAAGGGCTCTCAAAGAATTGAAGGAAGCAGCTTATGACTTGGGTTGTAATGCTGTGATTGGTGTGGATTTTGATTATCTGACATTTCAGCCAGAAACCGCAAATTCTATGGGCGGGACAACTTATCACCCGTATGTCGTTTGCGTGACGGCAAACGGCAATGCAGTTATTATTGAAAAAGAGTAGCAAGCAGGTGACTTGATAATGATGGCTTTCACATGCAAGAGTTGTGGTTCCAATGATTTCCGTGAAGAAGGCAACTATCGCATTTGCAATTACTGTGGAACAAAACATATAATTACTGTAGAAGACCGACAGATAAGCCCTATAGCAGTCGATTTACAAGATGATGTTTCACGCCTGTTGGCTAAATGCATTGCTGAGCCGGCCCGTGCTAAAAAATATGCGCAGAGAATTCTTGAAATAGATCCTAACAACGTTGAAGCAAGACGCATTCTTGCTGCATCTATGCAAAAGAACCAGAGCAGCGGTGGAGGATGCTATGTAGCAACAGCTGTTTACGGCTCCTACGACTGCCCACAGGTATGGACTCTTCGCCGTTATCGGGATGATGTCCTTGCCAAGAGTTGGTATGGTCGTGCCTTTATCCGGACTTACTATGCTGTTAGTCCAGTTCTAGTGAGTTGGTTTGGTGAAACAGAATGGTTTAGAAGTATGTGGAAACCAACGCTTGATCAAATGGTAAAATGCATGAACGAAAAAGGTGTTGAGGGATCACCTTATCAAGATATCAACTGGTAAAATAGAAGGAGACGCTGTTTAGGGCGCCTCCTTCTATTTTACTATTTCTCTAATCACCAGAACTTGCCGGACTTCCAGGTCTTCTATATAAGGTCAAGAGAACTGCACGAATTATGGTAGTTCTCTCCCTTTTATTCATGGTTTTATTTCTTTCCCGTCTCGTACCGTCCTCCATACTCTTCCGCATTCCCCTTCGTCAGCTGCTTGAAGATCTGGTGTGCACCGGTTGCCGCAAGGCCGCTCACGATCCCGACGGCCACCGCCGTCAGCGGATCCTTCGCCGTAAAGTCTTCCATCAGGAGGGTCGCAGCGATTCCGAGCGCTCCACCGCTAAAGCCGGCTACTACCGGCAGCCACTTTTCGTCCAGGGGCGTCGCCTTCACCGCTTCGCAGATCAGAAACACGATCACCGTGATCACCGGTACAGCTGCGATGCCGAGATTGCTGATAAACTCCGTTGCGTTCATGCTTTCATTCTCCTTTCAATTCCGTCCAGACGTCTGTCTACGTCCTTGATATGCTGGTTGATCGCCGGGATATTTTCCGAGAACATCTTGGCGTACTGGTTGTGCGTGCGGATATCTTCCTTCATCATGGACATCTCCGACCGCATCACCGCCATCGCCTTGTCTAGTTCATGCTGCTGCCGGTTCCCCTGCGAGATGATCGTCAGGATGGAGATCAGCAGGGACACGCCTGAAGATATGACTACCGCCACGATGGTCG
This sequence comes from Oscillospiraceae bacterium, assembly GCA_017395085.1. Taxonomy (GTDB): domain Bacteria; phylum Bacillota; class Clostridia; order Oscillospirales; family Oscillospiraceae; genus Limivicinus. The sequence goes on from JAFPWF010000023.1 coordinate 4,969, forward strand.
CCGTTGTCTGGTTCATTAGAATCCCCCTTCCATCTTCATGAGCCTGCTCCACAGCTCGCTGTCGCAAGTCCCGTCCGCATTAAGACCGTAGAACATTTTTGCCGCGTTGACGGCGGTCTGGGTGTCCTTCCCGAAGTAACCGTCTATCCCGGCGCTTCCGCAGTCAAAGCCGTGCACGTTCAGCAGCGCCTGCAGCACGAAGCAAGCCCCAGTTCTATTAACCGTCCTGCTCAGGACCGGAGGTGTCCAGCTGTGGTCTTCTGTTTTTTTCGGAGCGGTCGCCGGAGCGGCTGCGGGTTCTCCCGTGGGGATCTCTTCCGTCAGTCTCCACTTCGGCCTGCCGAAGCCGGCAATTACCTTGTTGCCGAGGATGTAGGTAGCCTGGCTCACCTTATCCGAGTAATTGCCCTCAACTGTCTGGATGCTGGTGCCGTTCACTTCCGTCACGATCCCAGTGTGGTTGATGCTACCCCCGGAGTAGAAGAAGACCTGATCCCCCGCTTCCGGCACCTGGAACCACGCTCCTGCGACCTTGTAGTAACCCGCCTGGTTTGCACAGGCTGCGGATCCCCCGCAGGTCATCCGCGTCCCGATTCTCTCCCCGAACGCTTCCAGAAAGCACCAGTTCACAAAGGTGCAGCACCACGGCTGGTTCTGGACATTCCAACCGTAGAGTTTTGTTATCCTAGGGTCATCGGCGTACTTGGTGTAGTTGTCCGCTCCCTCGCGGTATCCGATCTGTGACTTTACGAGCGTGATCAGCTTCTTTTTTGCTTCCTCTATGGTCATTTCTTTTGTTCCTCCGTGAAATGCCCTTATATCGATCCCGGCATCAGCCGGATTATGGTTGTTCCGGTTCCCATACGTTCAAGACCTTTGAAGGCCGTAAAGCCGGAGAAGGTCTTTTCGTCTTCATCGAAGATGCGGGTCAGGGCAGATGTGTGTTTGGGATCGCTGAAGACGGAAAAAAGCATTGCGAGGTCCGTCTCCGGGGTCTCGAAGCGGAGGGATCCGTCGAAGTCCGAGATCCCGATCCAGTTGACAGGCAGGGTGAAGCCCTGCGCGGTACGAAGAGCAAGCATGTGGTCCTCCTTATTGCCATCCTAAGTATTGCAGCGTTCTGCCGCTGATGGTCGCGGACGAGAGGCCGACAGTCTTGCCCCCGTAATAAAAGGCCGTGTCGATCTCCAGCTGGCTGAAGTGGGCGTATCCGGTGAAGTAGCCGTACAGCACGTCGATGTTCGCCTTGTTGGTGCCCACCTGGTCCAGCGTGGTCTGGAAGCTGGTCTTCCCGTAGGAGACAGAGCTGCTGCCGAGCACCCGGTTCACCACGGAACCGTCGTCCAGGTTATACGACTCGATGGTCTCATCGGCGATCTTCCCGCCGGTGATGGAGCCGGTGCCGATGCGGTCCACGTTCAGTGTTCCCGCGGTGATCTTGGAGGCGTTCAGGTTCTCGATGTTGGCGTTCGCGATCTTCAGGGTGCCGTTTTCAATGTCGCAGCCGCCGATACAGCCTGCATCGGCTGTGATCGTACCCCGGACTGTTAGCCCCTCATCATCCACATGCATCACTTCGACCGTGTCGGAGTAGAGGCTGAAGCGGTCGGCGTCCAGATACCAGCCGAAGCTGCGGGAGTCCCCGCCCGTGCGGCTGACCTTGGCGGAGATGGCCCGCGCCTGGACATTGAGTTCCGACTGCATGTTCTGCAGTTTCCGGGTATAGGCACGGTCGGCGGCGGACTCATACGGGTACTCGTGGTCGAGTTCCTCGTCCTCCGGGGCGGAGACGTCCGCCGGGAAGAGCGAGTCGAAGCTGCGGGAGAGGGTGAACAGGGACGAGAGTGCTGTCGAGGAGCCGCTCGGGATGCGCACCGTGTCCCCCGGCTCGGCGGCCGGGTTGAGGATGGCGCCCTCAGCGGAATACGGCCGGTAGACAAAGCCCTGCATGCGTTGCAGGAGCGCGTTCGCCGCCGCCTGCGTGGCGAAGGGCGAAGTGATCTCGTACACATAACCGGTTTCATCCCCGGCAAAGAACTCCGCATCGTTTTCCGTCAGGAAGCGCACCCCCGTGCAGGCCGGGAAGGCGGGGCTCACGGAGATGGACTGCACGGAGGCCGTCAGGTCGTGGTCCGGCGTACTCCCCCGCTGCCACAGGGGCAGCAGCCGCAGGGCGCCGGAGGCCGTGAGGATGAAACTCCCGCCGTAGAGCGCCGCGATAAAGCGCAGCGTCTCCCGCATGGTGTACTGGGCCAGGAGGTTGATGCGGAAGCCCGAGGTCATAAGGGCAGTGGTCCCCGCATCCACCGTGAAACCGAGGATGCTGCAGATCTCGGCGACCACATCCGTGTCCAAAGCAGGCCACTGCAGGGTGGAGTACGGAGCGGGGCGCTCGGCCTTCAGCATGCCGTCGTAGCCGTGCAGGGTCAGGAGACCCGATTCATCCGCCTGCCGAGTGTCCACATAGAACACGCCCTGCGGCAGCCACTCGGACTGCTGCGTGTCGTTGACGACTCTCACATAGGGCCGCAAAGTCGCCATGCGGGGAACATTGGACGAGGCCAGGTACAGCGAGGCCGTGATCTCCGCCGCCGGGGCAAGGCCGATCGCGGGAGAGCCGCTGCCAAATGGTGCCAGGGATACCCGCAGGGACGTCAGCACGTCCATGCCGTAATCGGCGCCGGCGATGTTGAGTTTGACCTCTTTGGTATGCGGGCCAGAGAGAATCTGGTTATAAAGAGAAGAAACAGGAATCATCGTTCAATCAAAGGGAACTGAAGCCCTTCCCACCTTGCTGTTCCGTCGGGGTACACCGTGGAACACAGGGTGGGAATATTGTTGGAGTACATCGTTTTGGTGACGGAGCCCTGCATGGGATCCTCATAGCGGACGGTGACGAACTCCGGCGCGATGGCGTTCAGGACGGTGGAGGCCTCGGCGGCCGTAAGGGGGCGGCAGGTTACGTCCAGCCGGACCTTGACGGCCACCCTGCCCCGGTGCATCACACCGTCGAGCGTACGGCCGGTGTCCGGCGCCTCGACGTCGAAGCGGGTCCATTTGAGCCCGTCCTCCGCGATGTACGGGAGGAGGTTTACATTGTTGACGGTGAAAACAAAAGCCATTTGAATTACCCCTGCGCCCTCGCGTCCCGGCGCTGGTACTTCGTGACCGCATCGCTGATCTGCTTCCCGTCCAGGTACACGCGGATGACGGGTTCAGGAACATCCGCCTGCAGCGAGGAAACCGCGCTGACAATCGCATCAGCAAGGCCGTCCAGAGATGGGCGGCTTTCGCTTTGCAGGGCGGAGGGCGGGATGAGCCTGCCTGAAGCCGCCGCCGGCAGTGGGTATAGCGCGAAGGCGTGCGCGGGGCCTAATGCCTCCAGCTGCGCACGGAGTTCGGCCGCCACCAGGCGGATCCACTCCGTGTGCCTCTCCAGCGGGACGATGGCCTCCTTCCCCTGCTCCCCCGCGCCGATGAGGGTGGCGCCGTTCACGATGCCTCCTCTTGCGTACCACTGTACGCTGAGGTGCGGCACGGCGCTGATGCCCAAAAAGCGTGCCAGCGCGGAATTGGCGTTCAGCATCTCCCACTGCACCTGCAGGTGCGGCAGGCTCAGGTGGAAGCCCCGGAAGCTCAGGTTC
>JAFPWF010000024.1 GCA_017395085.1 Oscillospiraceae bacterium
CACATACGGCACGGGCTGCTTCCTGCTGATGAACACCGGAAGTGAGCCGGTCGCCAGTAAAAACGGCCTGGTTACCACCATCGCTGCTTCCACGGGCGACCAGGTGCAGTACGCGCTGGAGGGCAGCATCTTTGTGGCGGGCGCCGCCATCCAATGGCTTCGCGACCAGCTGGGTGTGATTTCCACGGCGAAAGAGAGCCAGCAGTATGCAGAACTGGTAGCTGATACAGCCGGCGGATATGTGGTTCCGGCTTTTACCGGAATCGGCGCGCCTTATTGGAACCAGCGTGCGCGTGGCTGCGTGGTGGGGCTGACCCGCGGGTTTAACCGGGCGCATTTGGTGCGCGCTACGCTGGAAAGCCTTGCCTACCAGACGCACGACATTGTCCGTGCCATGGAGAAAGACTCCGGGATCCCGATTTCCGAACTCAAAGTGGACGGCGGTGCCTGCGCCAACAACTATCTGATGCAGTTCCAGTCCGACATTGTCGGCTGTGAAGTGTACCGTCCGAAGTGCATTGAGACCACGGCTTTGGGTGCGGCGTACCTGGCAGGCCTTGCGGTGGGCTACTGGAAGAGCCTGGACGACGTTAAGAACAACTGGGCTGTCGACAAGGTCTTTTCACCGGCCATGGACGAGCAGAAGCGCTGCGACCTGCTGAAGGGCTGGAACAAAGCGGTTAAATGCGCGCTCATGTGGGGCGAAGACTGAACAGTTACAGAAGAAACAGAAACTCCCGGGAGTCATTCTCCCGGGAGTTTTGCATCCTGTTTCAGCTGAGTCAGTTTATGGTATAGGTCTCTTTTGCGGTTTCCACGATACCGTCCAGAAGCCCCTGAACGGCTGGGGTACCGCCGTTTGCATAGGCGATGCCGATGGAAATGAGCAGGAAAAAGATCAGCAGGACGACCCAGCACCAGAAGGAACGGGCAAAGGACCTGCGGTTGATGTTTTTGTCGCTGAAGGTATGGATCAGCAAAAAAATCAGGCCGAGAATTGGAATGGCATACAGAACAGACAGGCCGAAATAACTCCATGCGCTGAGAGGTCTGAATTTTGACGGCAATTCACTTTGCTTCATATAATCGTCTCCTTATTGTTGACCGCGGGACAATTCCTGGAGCATTGCCCAGTAGTCCGTGTCGTCTATAGTATCGGTAGAGGACTGCTTCCGCTTCTCCAGCCAGGGTGCCGCGTAGCTGCCCTCGCTCTTCTGCTCCATCAATCTCACGCCTTTCAATATTTTGTATTTGCTGCCGCTATTATATACCGGATGTGCGGGGATGTCGATTAAAGAGCGGTTAAAAGGCGTGGACAAAAAGAAGAAGATTTGCTTCAGAAAATTCAACGAAAAGTTACGCAAAATTTCATCGGTTTACGTAAAATTCCGGAGCTTCAAATTCCCGCAGCTCTCAGTTGCCGGATTACCGGATTTGAGACATTATCTGAGCATTTGTCAGTTGATAATACCGTGATATTCCATTATAATTGTTTCAGAAAGCCTAAAAAACGTAAAAAAAGAAAATAGAAAACATCTTTTGAGGGGGAAATTATGGCACAACTGAGACCAAAAATCGTAAAACTGTGTCACATCGTCGGCGGACTGACCGGTGTTGTGAACAAGATCGATGAGAACGCGCCGGAGTACTATTCTCTGGCAAGCATTGTCACCGACGACGAGGCGGACGTCGCTATCGCCGCCGGCCTGCGGAAAAACAGAACAGCCGGCTATCTGGCAAAAAAAGTCGGAAAGCCCGTGGAGGAAGTTGAGAAGCTTGCGAAGCACCTCGCATGGATCGGCGTGTTCCGCTGCACCTATGACGAGAAGCTCGGGGAAGACGTCTACTTCATGCAGATCTTTGCACCCGGCATCATGGAGATGCTGGTCAACAATCAGGAGCTGCTGGATACCCACCCGGAAGTCGGCCGCGCGTTTGAGGAGTATACCCGCATTCGCATGGAGACCATGTCTCCGATGATCCCGAACGGCTACGGCCTGATGCGTGTTCTTCCGGTGGAAAGCGCGATCAAGGACATCCCCAATGTCAGCGACTATGAGAGACTCAGCTATTACCTGAACAAGTACGACCGCTTCTGCGTATCTCCCTGCTCCTGCCGCGCGTCCCGCTCGTCCATTAACGACGGCTGCGGACATCTGGCGGAGGAAATGTGCGTACAGATGGGCAAAGGCGCCGAGCACTACATCCGTACCGGGCGTGCCCGCGAGATCAGCAGGGAAGAAGCCCTGGAGATCATCCTGCGCGCTGAGGAAAACGGCCTGATGCACGACATCCCCAACATCGAGGAGGCCGGCGAAAGCGCTGCTATCTGCAACTGCTGCTCCTGCGCCTGTTTCGGTCTTCGCGTCGGCCTGATGTTCGGCGCGCGCGATGCGATCCGCTCGAACTTCCAGGCGGAAGTGGACGAAGCGAAATGTGTGGCCTGCGCCCAGTGCGTCGAAGTCTGCCCCGCAAACGCCTTGAAGCTCGGCCAGAAGCTCTGCACTACGATCCACATTGAGCCGCAGAAGTACGTCAAACTCTCCGACCACATTATTTCCAAAGAGGCATGGAACCCGAACTACCGCCAAAACCGCGAGGACGTCCTGCCAAGCGGCACGGCGCCTTGCAAGGTGGCATGCCCTGCGCATATCCCGGTGCAGGGTTACCTGAAGCTTGCTGCGCAGGGACGCTATGAGGATGCGCTGGATCTGATCCGCACTGAGAACCCGCTGCCTGCGGTCTGCGGCCGCATCTGCAATAAGAAGTGCGAATCCGAGTGTACCCGCGGCGGCGTGGACGAGGCGGTCGCCATTGACGAAGTCAAGCGCTTTATTGCCGACCACGATCTGAACAAGGAAACCCGCCGCATTCCCAAGATGGTGAACCAGACCGGCAAGCCCTATCCCGAGAAGATCGCCATTATCGGCGCCGGTCCCGCCGGCCTAAGCTGCGCTTACTATCTTGCTCAGAAGGGCTATGAAAACGTCACCGTATTTGACCGGAACCCGGTTCCCGGAGGTATGCTGACACTCGGCATCCCCAACTTCCGTCTGGAGAAGGATGTTCTGAATGCCGAAATCGACATCATCAAGGAGATGGGCGTCCACTTTGAGTGCGGCGTGGAGATCGGCAAGGATAAGACCATCCAGCAGCTCCGTGATGAGGGCTTCAAGGGCTTCTATCTGGCCATCGGTGCGCAGAAGTCCTCTCCGCTCGGTATCCCCGGCGAAGACCTGAAGGGCGTATTCGGCGGTGTGGACTTCCTGCGTGAAGTGAACCTCGGCAAGAAGCCGAAGGTCGGCAAGCTCTGCGCGGTCGTCGGCGCGGGCAACGTCGCCATGGACGTCTGCCGCACGGCGGTCCGTCTCGGAGCAGAGACAGTTGTCGTTTACCGCCGCAGCCAGGCCGAAATGCCGGCTGACCCCGAAGAGTTCCAGGAGGCCGTGGACGAAGGCGTCCGGTTCCGCTTCCTGAATGCGCCGGTCGAAATCCTCGGCGAAAAGGGCAAAGTCACCGGGCTCAAAGTTGAAATTATGGAACTCGGCGAACCGGATGAGAAGGGCCGCCGCAAACCAGTCGGAACCGGGAAGTTCGAGATCCTGGAAGTTGACTCGGTTATCGGTGCCATCGGACAGAGAATCGACTGGGGCAAGCTGGATGTCGGCACCCTGAAGACCACCAAAAAGGGAACCGCAGAGGCAGACGGTCTGACCTACCAGACAGCCGAGCCCGACATTTTCGTCGGCGGCGACGTCTACACCGGGCCGAGCTTTGCCATCAACGCGATTGCCGCGGGCAAAGAGGCCGCCATCTCGCTGCACCGCTGGGTGCATCCGGGCCAAACCCTCACCATGGGCCGCGACCGCCGTGTCTATACCGCACTGGATAAAGAGCACGTCCAAATCGAAGTAGGCAGCTTCGACACCACTCACCGTCAGGTTCACGGCTACAACAAGGAAAAGGCAAAGACCTTTGCGGATGCACGCGTAACCTTTACCGAAGAGCAGGTCCGCAAGGAAACCGCCCGCTGCCTGGGCTGCGGCGCAACCAAGGTCGACCCGTACCTGTGTATCGGCTGCGGCATCTGCACCACCCGCTGCAAGTTCGACGCCATCCACCTGAAGAAAGTGCGCGACTGGCACGCCGGCAGTTTTGAGACCATGCCCATCAAGGCGGCTGCAGGTCTTGTAAAGAAGACAGGCAACATCGTCAAGAGAACGGTTTCCAAGTAATGCATGAGCTTGGAATCTGTGATGCGCTGCTGAAAATGGTGCGCGGCATCGCGAAGGACGAAGAGTTGGAAGAGATCAGCCGCATTACCGTCGAGGTCGGCAGCCTCAGCGGCGTTGTGCCTGCCTACATGTCCGACTGCTGGATTGCCGTGACGGATGGGACCGAACTGCAGGACGTGGAATTTGTGGTGGAGGAACTGAAGGGAACGGCGCGGTGCATGGACTGCGGCGAGGAGTTTGAAGCAGATTTTGAACACCTGCGCTGCCCGAAATGCAGAGGCGACAAGCTCATCCCGCTCACCGGGCGCGACCTGACCCTGAAGGAGATTCTCGCACCGTAACACATCCTGAAAAAGTAAATCAAAACCGCTGCAGCAGCCCTGTTTTCAGGGCTGCTGTTTTAAATGGAGACTATCATACTCTTGGCATGCGGCATATGATATGGGGGATGCTCTTTCTCATAATAATCGCCGATGATTTCAACCGAGTCATAGGCTATACTTATATCCATCAAAGAATTAATTATTAGTGCTTTTTTAAGGATTCCTGTATAATAAAAGCATCGATTATCGGAAAAATCGGACAAGGAGGCTGATTTCCATGACCAAACATCTGATGTCCGGCAACGAGGCTATCGCGAGAGGCGCGTACGAAGCCGGCGTCAAAGTCTGTTCCGCATATCCGGGAACGCCAAGCACCGAAATCTTCGAATCCCTGCCGCAGTACAAGGACTCTCTCTACTGCGAATGGGCTCCGAACGAGAAGGTCGCGACCGAGGTCGCCTACGGCGCTGCCATCGGCGGAGCCAGAAGCATCTGTGCCATGAAGCACGTCGGATTGAACGTCGCGGCAGACCCGATGTTCACCGCGGCATACAATGGCATCAACCGGGGATTCGTCATCGTGACGGCGGACGACCCCAGCATGCATTCCTCCCAGAATGAGCAGGACAACCGCTACTACGCGAAGTTCGCCAAGATCGCCCTCATCGAGCCCTCGGACTCCCAGGAATGCAAGGACTTTCTGAAGGAAGCCTATTACATTTCAGAGCATTTCGACATGCCGGTCCTGTACCGCACCACCACGCGTGTGTCACACTCCAAGAGCCTTGTCACCTTCGGCGAGCGCGAGGAAGCGGAACCATTCACCTACACCCGGAATAACCCGAAGTTCAACTGCTCTCCGGCAAACGCCTATCGGAACCACGCGAAGGTAGAGAAGAACCTTGCGGCACTGCGGGAGTACAGCAACCGCTGCCCGCTGAACCGGGTGGAGATGAAGGGTTCGAAGGTCGGCGTGATCTCCGCGTCCATCGCCTATCTGTACGCAAAAGACGTCTTCCCCGAGGATACCTCGTTCCTGAAGCTTGGGCTGACGAACCCGCTGCCGATGGACCTGATCCGGGACTTTGCCTCGAAGGTCGAAAAGCTCTATGTCATTGAAGAGCTGGAGCCATTCATGGAGGAACAGATCAAGGCCGCCGGCATTGCCTGTACTGGTAAGGAACTGGTCAGCAACATGTATGAGCTGAACCCCCAGCGCCTGAAAGAGATGCTATTTGGCGAGAAGCCGGAGACAAAGGACCTGCCGGTGAAGGCGGGCTCCCGTCCGCCCACACTCTGCCCCGGCTGCCCGCACCGCGGTTTCTTCTATACCCTGGGCAAACAGAAAAATACCGTCATCGCCGGCGATATCGGCTGCTACACGCTGGGCGCCAATGCGCCGCTGAACGCCACCGACACCTGCGTCTGCATGGGCGGCGGTTTCACGATTGCCCACGGCATGTCCAAGGCCTTTGCCATGACCGGCCAGGAGAAAAAGATCTTCGGCGTGGTAGGCGACTCCACTTTCTTCCACAGCGGCATGACCGGCGCCGCCGAGATCATCTACAACAAAGGCAGGGTCATCCCCTGTGTGCTGGACAACCACATCACCGGCATGACCGGCCACCAGGACAACCCCGGCAGCGGCTACAACCTGCAGGGGGAAGTTGCGTCAGCCATAATAATTGAAGATGTCCTGCACGCCTATGGTTATAAGAATGTCATCGTCGTCGACCCGCAGGATCTGACCGCCATGCAGAAAGCTGTGGACGATGCCCTGGCTTCCGAAGTTCCCGCGGCGATCGTCTCCCGCAGACCCTGCCTGCTCATCAAACGCATCAAGCACGACATCGGACAATGCGTGGTGGACACGGACAAGTGCATCGGCTGCAAAAAGTGCCTGTCAGTCGGCTGCCCGGCGGTTATGATCAAGGACAAAAAGTCCTGTATCGACCCGAACCAGTGTGTCGGCTGCACGGTCTGCGCGCAGGTCTGCCCGGTCGGCGCCATCAGCAGAAAGGAGAAGTAAGCTATGAAATCGAAAAGCGCGATCCTTGTCGGCGTCGGCGGCCAGGGTGCGATTCTGACGGCAAAGGTGCTGGTGAACGGCCTGATGAAAGCCGGCTACGACGTGAAGATGTCCGAAGTCCACGGCATGAGCCAGCGCGGAGGCAGTGTTTCGACTCAGGTCCACTGGGGCGAAAAGGTCTATTCTCCCGTGATTGGCAGCGGCGCCGCGGACCTGATGGTGGCCTTTGAGAAAATGGAAGCAGTGCGCTATGCAAACTTCCTGAAGCCGGACGGCATTGCCGTCATCAACGACTATTCCATCCCCTCCGCCACAGTTGCCGCCGGGCTGGAGACTTATCCGGAAGGCTGCCTTGAGGCGATGGAGGAAAACTTCAAGTGCTACACCCTCGATGCTGCCAAAATCGCTATGGATTTGGGTAGTGCCAAGTGCATGAACATTGTGCTCTTCGGTGCGATGACCAAGGCACTGGAACTGGACGACATCGACTGGGAGGAAATCATCAGAGAAACCGTCCCGCCCAAGTTCCTCGAACTGAACCTTGCAGCCTACAGGGCCGGCCGCGCCGCAGCGGAATAAATACAATTCATAATTGACAAATGGGAAAAAACGATTAAAATAATTCATTAGTTTAAAGTTTTAAATCAATAAAGAAAAGGAGCTGGTTTCCATGATTCATTATGTGCTGCTGAAGTTCGCACCGGGTACCGACCTGGATGCGGCGGAAGCTCGCGTCCGCAAGACCTATGACGAACTGGCTGAAACGCTGCCTTATCTGAACGATCCGGAAGTGTTCCGCAGCTGCATTGAGCGCGACTCGAATGCCGACATCATGGCAAAGGTACGTCTGGATGATGAGAGCTGCCTGCAGCCCTACCTGACCCATCCGCTGCATATGGCGATGGCGCAACATTTCAAGGATATGCTGATCGGGAGAACCTCTTTCGATCATCAGTAATATCACAGAAAAGAGAAAGAATAAGGGAGGAAATTAGTATGGACAAGAAAAAAGGAATTTTCGCAGCGACGTATATTGCAGTCGCTTCGGTTTGGCTGGGCGGACACTTCGGCCCCGGCTTTGCCACCGGCGTTTTCTCCGCACAGTATTATGAGAAGTACGGTGTAATCGGCCTGTTTATGCCGCTGCTCGCCATGCTCCTCACCGGCGGAGTCATGTTCTATATGGTAGAATTTGCCCGCAGCCACGGCACCACGAACTATCGCTCCTTTGTTGAGTCTGCCTTTGGTGACGGCGTTCTCGCCAAAATCATGCCGATCTTCTATGATATCCTCTTCATCGGCACTGTCATCGGCGCAGGCGGGCTTGCGATTCGCGGTGAAGCCACTATCCTTAAAAATCTGTTTAATATGGGCTTCTGGGCCTCCGCAATCCCGACCATCATTGTGGCCGCGCTGCTCTGCCTCTACGGCTCCAAGCTGGTGGCAAGATCATCCAAGTACATGATGTACGCGATCATCGTCATCGTGCTGCTGATCTTCCTCCTGAGCACTGCTTCCGGCAAACCGGACTATGCTGCCGCCTTTGCTGCACCCCCGATCGAGCAGGAAAACACCTTCCTCAAAGCCATCTGGAAAGCCATTCTTTACGGCTGCTTCCAGTCCACCATCGCATTCAACGTCATGTCTGTTTCCGACCTGCTGGAGAGCAGAGCGGAGACCCAAAAAGCCGTCGTCACCGGTTATATCATCACCGTCATCCTGATGATCGCCATTGCCCTGACCCTCTTCGGCTACATTCCTGTCAACCCCGACATCATCAACCTGGGCAAAAACTCCAACCCCATCATGGCCGTGATCATGGGCCTGGGCATGCCTTGGCTGGTGTGGGTTTTTGCGGTGCTCATGACCCTCGCCGTACTGACCAGCGCCGCGGGCATCGCCAACGCCGGCTGCGTCCGTTTCAGCAAGCTCTTCTCCTTCATTAGCAATATCCAGCTCCGCCGCGCCGTCATTACCGCGATCCTGCTGGGCATCGCCGCATTCGGCGCCTCGTTGGGCATGGGCGTCCTGACGCAGAAAGTTACCGGTTACATCGGTTACGCAGGCATCCTGGGTCTGGTCATCCCGGCCTTTACCATCGTCCGCTCCAAACTCAACAAGGGCAAGTAAGAACCTTCGCTGCGTCAGTTTCGCACAGACGCTTAAAACAGAACCGGCACAGCCTTTCGTGGCTGTGCCGGTTTTTTGCGGAATGGTATGATCACCGCTTATTGTGCGGCAGCCAGATCTTCTGCTGCTCGGCCGCACGGATGAGTTCCTCGCGGAAGTCGGGGTGGGCGATGGAAATGAGCGCTTCTGCGCGTTCCCAGCTGCTTCTGCCGGCGAGGTTGACCGCGCCGTATTCGGTCGCGATGTAGAACACTTCGCTGCGGGGCGTTGTGACGATGTCACCGCCGAACTGCGGCAGAATGCGCGAGTGGCGTACGCCCGCCTTGTCGGTGAAGCTGGAGCTCATGCACAGGAAGGAAAGCCCGCCTTTTGCCGCCGTAGCGCCGTTGACAAAATCCAGCTGACCGCCGGTGCCGCTGATCTGGCGTGTACCGGCGCTCTCAGAACAGACCTGACCGTAGAGGTCCGCCGCCAGGCAGCCGTTGATGGAAATGATGTTGTCGATCTGTGAGATGGTGGAAATTGCGTTTACATAGTTGAGCGGGAAGCCAAGAATTTCGGGGTTGTTATCGATCCAGTCATAAAACTCGTTGGAGCCGCCTGCCAGTCCCAGCACACCAACGCCGGGGTGCAGATTCTTGCAGCGATTGGTCAGCTTGCCTGCACGGTGCATGGCAAGGTAGCCGTCGGAAGCAAGCTCGGTATGCATGCCGAGGTCCTTCAGGTCGGAATCCGCGATCAGTTCTCCGATGGCGTTGGGCACGCCGCCGATGCCGAGCTGGACTGTCGCACCATCGCGGATGTGAGGGAAGACATGAGAGGCGATCTGCCTTTCGAGATCGCTTGCGGGAGGCGTGGTCATTTCCCAGAGGGGAAGTGCCGGACCTTCTACTACGGCGTCCACTTTGGAAAGCGGCAGTTTGGCCGCTTCGCCGCTGACGCGCGGCATGGCGGGGTTGACTTCAACAATCAGGTACTTTGCAACATCCACAATCGTCCGGGTTACCCCGACGACGCCTGAGAGATTGAAGTTGCCGTCCTCATCCATCGGGGCGACAGTGATCATGGCAACGTCGACGGTGAGAAAACTCCTGTAATACCAGTCCATATTGCGGAAAACCATTGGCGAAAAGAATGCGCGCCCGCGGTCGCAGAGGCGGCGTTCATAGGCCGAGCAGTGCCAGGTATCGTAGATGAAGTGTTCCGCCTCCGGGTCGCACTCGACCACGGCGAGCGGACCGCGCATCAGGTTTCCGCGAATACGGACGCTGTGCAGTTCGTCCTTCCGCTTTGCCAGCGCTGTATCCAGTGCGACAGGGAAGGAGTTGTTCGTGCCATAATCTACCCAGTCGCCGTTTTTGATCACCTTAACCGCTTCATCCGCGGTGCGGAGCTTGGAACGATATTCGTTGAGAAGACTCATGTTGCTCTCCTTTTCGTGTACCGGCAAGGAAGCCGGTATCGGGATACAGGAATATTATACATGTTTGGCACAGGATTTCAACCGCAATCCCGGGCAGCGGCGCAATCGCAGGTTTCCCTGTTGCATGCGGATTCCCCCTGTGATACAGTATGAAATAGGGAAGAAAGAATCCGGGAAGGAGAATTCACATGACATACGGTGAAGTACGTGAAAACGCGAGGAAGACAATCCTGAACTGCAGGGCATGTCCGGAATGCAACGGCCTTGGCTGCGGGAATACCCTGCCGGGACCGGGGTCAAAGGCGCCGGGCAACGGTGCGCATGTGAACTGGCAGGCCTGGAAGGACATCCGGCTGAACTTTGATACCTTTGCGGAGGACGGACCCGTGGATATCGGCTGCACGCTGTTCGGCAGATCGTTTGCCCTGCCACTGATGAGCGGTCCGATCGGTTCCATGACGCAGTACAGCAAAGAGGACGTGACGGTAGCCTTCAACGACGGCGTGATGGAAGGAACCGCTGCGACCGGTACCATCGACTGCTTTGGCGATGGTCTTGCACAGGTGACGCTGCCGGGAGCGCTGGAATCGATGGTGAGACACCACGCGGATGCCATCCCGGTCTTTAACCCGCTGCAGAACGACGCCATCATGAAAAAGATGGATATCTTTGAAGAGAGCAATGTGCTTGCCATGTGCGTGGTGGTGGACAGCGCCGGTTTGAGTCACTGGAAGCATGCCGGTTTTCACGCCAGCTCAAAAACCGTTGAAGATTTGAGGGAACTGAAGGCACACACGAAAAAACCCTTCCTGGTGAAAGGCATCATGACGGTGAAGGGCGCCCGGCAGGCGGTAGAAGCGGGAGCGGACGGCATCATCGTGTCAAACCACGGCGGACGTGCCCTGGCGGATGTGCCGGGAACAGCCGAGGTGCTGCCTGAGATTGTAAAGGCAGTCAAAGGAGAGACGACGATTATTGTGGACGGCGGCATCCGGCACGGCGTTGACATGGTCAAAGCGATTGCTATCGGCGCGGATGCGGTGCTGATTTGCAGGCCGTTTGCGGTTGCTTGGTTCGGTGGCGGAGCCGAGGGAGTGAAAACCTACATCGAACTGTTGAAACAGGAATTCTCGGAGGCCATGTATATGGTCGGCGCCCGGAAGATCTCTGATCTGAACCCGGAGATGCTGCGTTTCAAATAAGGCAGAAATAAACAGAAGAACGGTTTGCCCTCTCAGCAAAACAACAGGCTCTTTTCAGGGATGCCGTCCTGAAGAGAGCCTGTTCTCCATTTTTAGGTCAAGGGATTCATTTTATAATACCGTTCACAAAAGCGAATAAAGTTGCGGGAATGGGCAGATATATATTTTCCCTTTTTCCACACCAGGCCGATCTTAGTCGGTATCTCAGGCTCAATCCGGATTCCGTGCAGTTCCGGGATAAAGGGCAGCATAGAAGAGAAATAAAAGCAGCCGCATTTGCCCTGACGGAGGAACTTCAAGGTGGTGGAAATCTGGCTCGAATGCATGATAATGCGCGGCTGAATATTCAGCGCATGAAAGTGCTGCAGCAGGAGCTGATTCTGCACCGAATCACGGTTGAAGAGAATCACGGGTTCACGGTCCAGACTGCGGAGATCCAGCACTTCCTCTTTAGCCAGATGGTGGTTTTTTGCCACACAAAAGCGGAGACTGTCAGTGGCCAGCACAAGTTTTTCCAACTTGTCCACGGCATAAAGCTCCATATTCACAAGACAGATGTCCAACTGCTCGTTCTGTACCATGTCGCAGGCTCGCACCGAGCCGAATTCTGAAAGCTCCAGATAGATATCGGGATATTCTGAATGAAAGGCATCCATCAGTTCCGGGAAGAACACCGTGCTCAGATTCGGCGGGATGCCAAGACTCACGGTCGGACGACGCCGGCTTGCATCCTGAAATTCCAGTTCCATTTCATCGCTGTTGCGCAGCAGGGCGGAGGCACGCTCATAAAAGCGCTCGCCCTCCACGGTGAGTTCCAGACGGTTGTTTGTATAAGCAAACAAGGTGATTGAAAACTCCTTTTCCAGTTCCCGGATCGCCGTGGAAACAGCGGGCTGGGTCACAAACATAAGTTTCGCTGCCTGTGTAATACTGTGACAGCGGGCGGCGTTACAGAAATATCGCAGTTGGTTGAGTGTCATCCGAATTCCCCCTCTCGGCGATTTTTATTATCGCATACCCAGATGAAGATTACAAGACAAACCATAAAAATTTTTTATGCAGCCATGTTTTTCATTAAATAGACAAATGAGCATCCATGCCTTATGATGGAATCACAGAAGAAGAAAAACCACTGGCAAAAGTTGATTTTGGATCCGGCAGAGATTACAATCATGATAAGGAGGAAACACTCATGAGTCCGGCAATCATCACACTGCTTTTCCTGCTCTTCGCAATCATTATGTTCGTCACGGAGAAGATCCCTCTCGGCCTGACCTCGATGATCGTGGCTGTAGGCCTTGTCCTGACCAAGGTTCTGGATCTGAAGACGGCATTCAGCGGCTTCATCGATTCCAACGTCATCCTCTTCGTTGCCATGTTCATCGTCGGCGGCGCCCTGTTTGAGACCGGCATGGCCAACGAAATCGGCGGCCTGGTCACCAAGTTTGCGAAAACAGAACGCAGCCTCATTGTGGCGATCATGGTGATCGTCGGCCTGATGAGCGGCGTCCTTTCCAACACCGGCACTGCCGCGGTCCTGATCCCCGTTGTCATCGGCATCGCCGCCAAGTCCGGCTTCAAACGTTCCCGCCTGCTGATGCCGCTGGTCTTTGCGGCGGCTATGGGCGGCAACCTCTCCCTGATCGGCGCGCCGGGCAACATGATCGCCCAGAGCACACTGGAACCCATCGGGCTTTCCTTCGGGTTCTTCGAGTATGCCATTGTCGGCCTGCCCATTCTGCTTGCAGGCATCCTCTTCTATGCAACCATCGGCTTTAAGCTTCTGCCGAACCACGACACCAAGGACAACGTGGATTCCGTTTTCGATGAGCAGCGCGACTTCAGTGCGGTTCCCCGCTGGAAGAAGATCCTTTCCCTCGTTATCCTCCTTGTCACTCTGCTTGGTATGATCTTTGAAGATCAAATCAAGATCAAGCTCGCGGTTACCGGCTGCATGGGCGCCATTCTCCTGATGCTCACCGGCGTCATCTCTGAACGCGACGCACTGAAGTCCATCGACCTCAAGACCATCTTCCTCTTCGGCGGAACGCTGTCCCTGGCTTCAGCTCTGCAGAGCACCGGCGCCGGCCAGATGATCGCTGATAAGGTAATCGGCCTGCTGGGCGCCAATCCCTCACCCTACCTGCTGACCTTCGTGGTCCTGCTGCTGTGCTGCGTCATGACGAATTTTATGTCCAATACTGCAACCACCGCACTGATGGCCCCGATCTGCCTCTCCATCGCCCAGGGCATGGGCGCCGATCCCCGCGCTGTGCTCATGGCCTGCGTCATCGGCGGTTCCTGCGCCTACGCAACTCCGATCGGCATGCCCGCCAACACCATGGTTGTAGGCGCCGGCAACTACAAATTCATGGACTATGTCAAGTCCGGACTGCCTCTCATCGTGATCGCGCTGATCGTCAGCATGATCATCCTGCCCATCGCCTTCCCCTTCTATCCCTGATCTGACCGCAACACGAACTGACTGAAGATATAACAGGAGGAACTATCATGACAAAAGAAGCACAGGTTCAGAAAATGACCGACATGATGGCCAAGTTTGTCGGCTATACCGGAAAGAAACTCCCGGACGACGTCATCGCGAAGCTTGAAGAACTTCGCCAGAAGGAAACGGATGCCCTGCCGAAAGTTATCTACGATACCATGTTCCGAAACCAGGAGTTGGCTGTCAAGCTGGACCGCCCCTCCTGCCAGGACACCGGCGTGCTGCAGTTCTGGCTCAAATGCGGTACAGGCTTCCCCCTCATCAATGAGTTGGAAGGCCTGCTGAAGGAAGCGGTCATCAAAGCCACCAAAGAGACTCCGCTGCGCCACAATTCGGTCGAGACCTTTGACGAGTACAACACCGGCAAGAATGTCGGCAAAGGAACCCCCACGGTCTGGTGGGACATCGTCCCCAACTGGGACGGCTGTGAGATCTACACCTATATGGCCGGCGGCGGCTGCACCCTGCCCGGCAATGCGACGGTACTGATGCCCGGTGAAGGCTATGAAGGTGTGACCAAGTTTGTTCTGGACCGCATGACCAGTTACGGCCTGAACGCCTGTCCCCCGCTGCTGGTAGGCGTAGGCGTTGCCACCAGCGTCGAGACTGCGGCGCTGCTTTCCAAGAAGGCTCTGATGCGCCCCATCGGCTCTCACAGTGAGAACGAGCGCGCGGCTAAAATGGAAAAGCTTCTGGAAGACGGCATCAACGCCATCGGCATCGGCCCCCAGGGCATGGGAGGCAAGTACACGGTAATGGGCGTCCACATCGAGAACACTGCCCGTCACCCCTCGGCTATCGGGGTTGCGGTGAACGTGGGCTGCTGGAGCCATCGACGCGGACACATCATCTTTGACAAGGACCTCAACTACACCATCACCAGCCACTCCGGCTGCGTGCTCTGATTTCGGATAAGGAGGAGAATATCATGGTTGAATACAAAGACGGAAAGAAGATCCTCGTTACCCCCATTTCTGCCGAAGATCTTAAGGATGTACATATCGGCGACATCCTTTACCTGAGCGGAAGCCTGACCACCTGCCGTGATGTTGCACACCGCCGCGTCGTGGAAGAAGGCCGCGAGATCCCCGTGGATGTACGCAACAACGCCATCCTGCACGCCGGCCCGATTATCCGCCCGTTGGAGAATGACAAGTTCGAGATGGTCTCCGTCGGTCCCACGACTTCCATGCGTATGGAGAAGTTTGAGTATGAGTTCGTCAAGACGACCGGCGTGCGCGTCATCGTCGGCAAGGGCGGCATGAAGGAGAACACCGCCAACGCTTGCAAAGACTTTGGCTGCATCCACTGCGTCATCCCTGCCGGCAATGCTGTTGTCGCAGCAGTGTGCGTGGAAGAGATTGAGCGCGCCGAATGGCGTGACCTCGGTATGCCCGAAACCCTCTGGAACTGCCGAGTCAAGGAGTTCGGCCCCCTGATCGTCTCTATCGACGCCGAAGGCCGCAACTACTTTGAGGAGAAGAAAGTCGAATACAACAAGCGCAAAGATGAGCAGGTTGAACTCATCAGCAAGCAGGTCGGCTTTATCAAGTAAACAGCGATTCACACAGCATCGAAGGGAGACAGAGGAAAACTGTCTCCCTTTCGGGCAATCAATCACAGGAGGAGAAAACCAGTGAAAATTTACCAGATTGCAGTAATCCCTGGCGACGGAATCGGACCGGAAGTCATGCACGAAGCAGTCAAGGTGCTGAAGGCGGTTTCTGACCTGGACGGCAGCTTCCGTTTTGAATTCACCGAGTACCCATGGGGCTGCGAGTATTATCTGAAAACCGGAGAGATGATGCCAGAAGACGGGCTGGATCAGTTAAAGAGCAGCGACGCGATCCTCCTGGGAGCCGTCGGATATCCGGGCGTCCCGGATCACATCTCCCTCCGGGGCCTGCTGCTGAAGCTTCGCCGCGGCTTCGACCAGTATGTGAATCTGCGTCCGGTGAAGCTGCTGGAAGGCGCCCCGTGCCCACTGAAAAACGTGGAGCCCGGCGACATCGACATGTTATTCGTCCGCGAAAACAGCGAGGGCGAGTACAGCGGCCAGGGAGCATGGCTCTATCCGAACAGCCCGCAGGAGGTCGTCATTCAAGATGCGGTGTTCTCACGCAAAGGCTGCGAGCGAGTCATCCGCTATGCCTATGAACTGGCCCGCAGGGAAGGTAAAACGCTGACCAGTATCAGCAAGGCAAACGCGTTGAACTACTCCATGGTCTTTTGGGATCAGATTTTCGCAGAGATCGGCAAGGATTACCCGGATGTGGAAACGCAGTCTCTGCTGGTGGATGCGGCAGCCATGTTCATGATTAAGAACCCGAAGCGCTTCCAGGTCGTGGTGACGTCGAACCTGTTCGGAGATATTCTGACAGATCTGGGTGCGTCGATCTCCGGTGGCATGGGTCTGGCCGCTGGCGCAAATCTAGATCCTGAACACCGTTACCCATCCATGTTCGAGCCGATCCACGGATCCGCACCGCGCATGGCGGGGCAGGGAACCGCAGATCCGCTGGCCTCCATCTGGGCTGCGGGCCAGCTCCTGGATCATCTGGGATACCCCAAGTGGTATAAACGGATTGTGGACACCATTGAGAAAATGCTGAAAGAAAAGACCGGGTTGACAAAGGATCTGGGCGGGAGTGCTTCCACCTCCGAGTGCGGCGACGCCTTCGTTGCCGTACTGTCCTGCGGCAATGGAAATCCGTAAAGATTACCGATCCGTAAAAGTTAATTATGAAAGAAATCGGCGCTGCCACACGGCAGCGCCGAAACTGTTTTATTTTCCTTCAACCCATCACGGCACGGACCTTTACCGTGCTGCCTTCCGGCGCGACGGGAAGCACCGTGCCGGAAAGCGGCTTCCCGTCGGCATACAGGGCGCGTAGGCCGTGCTGTGCGCCGTCCGGGTTTTCCACGGTGATCTCATAAGTCGCACCGCGGTAGCGGCGGATGACGGTGTAGCCTTTGACATCGGCAGGGATGCAGGGGTCAATCTGCAGCCCATCCAACGTGGGCCGAATGCCGAGAACCGCCTGAGAGATGCCTACAAAGGACCAGGCCGCCGTGCCGGTAAGCCAGCTGTTTTTGGCTTCACCAAAGGTCGGGGCATCGCGTCCGGCAATCATCTGGCTGTAGACATAGGGCTCGGTCCGGTGGACATCGCTGATATCTTCCAGATAGGCCGGCGCGGTACGCCGGTAGACTTCAAAAGCCCGTTCGCCGTGGCCGAGTTCCGCCTCAGCACAGACAATCCACGGGTTGCAGTGGCAGAAGATGCCGGCATTTTCCTTGTAGCCCGGAGGATAACTGCTGATTTCGCCCAGTTCCAGACGATAACGGGTATAAGCGGGCTGCAATACCATGATGCCGTACGGGGTTTCCAGGTGTTCCTGTACGCTCTGAAGGGCGAGGGCGGCCTCGCCGCTCTCTTTACCGATGCCCGCCATGACACACATGCCCTGGGGTTCAATGAAGATTTTGCCTTCCTCGCATTCACTCCCGCCGACGACATTGCCGAAGGAATCATAGGCCCGGCGGAACCAGGCGCCGTCCCAGCCGGCATCCAGAACGGCGGCTTCCATGGCTGTAATGGCAGCCTCACAGTCTCCGGCTTCCTGTTCCAGCCCCACGTGACGGCAGATTTCAGCATAGGCGCGGCCGTATTTGACAAACATGCCGGCAATGAAAACGCTTTCGGCGACCGGGCCTTCGCTGGGACCGGTGGTCTGGAAGCTTTCGCCGGGGTGTTCGGAAAAACAGTTCAGATTCAGGCAGTCGTTCCAGTCGGCACGGCCGATCAGCGGCAGGTTGTGGGGGCCGAGGTGTGTGACGGTATAGCGGAAACTGCGGCGCAGATGTTCCATCAGCGGCTGCGCTGTGCTCGGGTCGCTGTCGAAGGCGCAGGGCTCTTTCAGGATGCTCCAGTCGCCGGTCTCGCGCAGGTAGGCGTCGGTGCCGGCAATCAGCCATAGAGGATCATCATTGAAGCCGCTGCCGACACCCAGGTTGCCCTTTTTGGTCAGCGGCTGGTACTGGTGGTATGCGCTGCCGTCAGGGAACTGAGTGGCGGCGATGTCCAGGATGCGCTCGCGTGCGCGTTCGGGAATCATATGCACAAAGCCCAGCAGATCCTGGCAGGAATCGCGGAAGCCCATGCCGCGGCCCATGCCGCTCTCAAAATAGCTGACCGAGCGGCTCATATTGAAGGTGACCATGCACTGATACTGGTTCCAGACGTTCACCATGCGGTTGAGTTTTTCGGATCCGGTGGAAACCCGGAAGCCGGAAAGGAGCCCTTCCCAGTATTCCCGCAGCGTCATCAGCGCGGAGTCAAAAGCACCGGGGGCGTTGTAGCGGGCCATCATGGCTTCGGCGGGAGTGCGGTTGATGCAGCCGGGCGATGCCCATTTCTCAGCGGCGGGCAATTCCAGGTAACCCAGACCGAAGAGCAGGGAAGTGCTTTCGCCGGGAGCAAGATCAAGATTGAACTGCTGCGCGGCGACCGGCTGCCAGCCGTGAGCGATACTGCCGGTGCAGCCTTCGCCGAAGACGGTGGCAGGATGCGCCGGGCTTCCGTAAACGCCGAGAAATGCCTCGCGCGAGGTGTCAAACCCGTCTGCCGGACGGTCGGACCAAAATACGGCGTAATGGTTGCGTCGCTCACGGTATTCCGTTTTATGATAAACCGCATTCGGTGCGATCTCAACTTCACCGATGGAATAGTTGCGCTGGAAGTTGGTGCCGTCATCATTGGCGTCCCAGAGGCAGAACTCCAGATAGGGGAATACCTGCAGCTTCCGAGGCTCCGCGCTGTTGTTGCACAGCGTCAGGCGGATGAGCAGGCAGTTGTCGCCGCGCGGGACCAGCATCTCCTGCCGGACAGCAATGCTGTCCTTTTCCGCTTCAATGACGGTATATCCGAGACCCTGGCGACAGCAATAACTGTCCGGTTCGGCCTGAACCGGCTGCCAGCCGGGATTCCAGACGGAGTTTCCGTCGCGAAGATAGACTCGGAAACCCTCGGAATCCAAAGGGCTGTTGTTATATCGGTAGCGCGTCAGCCTCCTCAGCCGGGCGTCGCGGTAAAAGCAGTAACCGCCGGCGGTATTGCTGACCAGCGCAAAAAAGTCCTCGCAGCCGAGATAGTTGATCCAGGGCAGGGGAGTGCGGGGGGTGGTGATCACATATTCGCGAAGGGCGTCATCATAATAGCCGTATTTCATGGTTCGGCCTCCTTCTGACTGCAGTAACTGCGGAAATAATCGGAAAACAACCATTAGACAGTAATCGTTTAAGTGCAAGATTCCCCCTTAAGATACCGAATTTTGCACAAAAAAGCAAGAAGATTTTATAGTTTCAATGCGTTTTCTTTTCTGTTTTGGCAGAAAAAGCAGAAGATCAGAGAGGGGATTGTGAAAAACGCACAAAAACGGGCCAGCGTTTCTGTATAAAACAAACAAAATTCGTGGAAACGACTCACTTTTTCGTGAAGAATACTTGCATTTTTCGTGAGAATAAGGTATTCTTGATCCACGTAAACGTTTAAGTACCACAAATCTGGAGGTGGGCACTGTGGTTTCCATGAAGGACATTGCACAGGAGTGCGGTGTATCCGTCGCCACAGTCAGCAAAGCCCTCAACGGACAGCAGGATATCAGCGAACAGACCAGACAGCGCATTTTTGAAGCCGTAAAGGAAATGGGGTATACGGCGAATTCCGCAGCCCGTGCGCTGAAGACCAACCGGACCTACAACCTGGGTATCCTGTTTATCGACCTGCAGAATCACGGCTTTATGCACGAGTACTTCGCCGCAACGCTGAACAGCTTCCGCATCGAGTCGGAACGCTGCGGTTACGATATCACTTTTATCAACAGCAATGTCGGGCACCAAAACACTAGCTATCTGCAGCACGCAATGTACCGCAGACTTGACGGCGTTGCCGTGATCTGCGCCGATTATCAGGATCCCCTGGTACAGGAGTTGATTTATTCGGATATCCCGGTTGTCACACTGGACCACGCTTTCTACAACCGTGCAGCGGTGCTGTCCGACAACATGAACGGCCTGGAAGCTCTGGTTCACTATGTTTACGGCAGAGGGCACCGACGTATCGCTTATATTTACGGGAATCCGACAGCTGTAACCGAAAACCGGCTGAGGGGTTTCTACAGAGCCTGTGAGGCGCTTGAACTCAAGATTCCCGATGAGTATTTGACCGAATGCGAATATCATGAGCCGGCCAGCTGCTATCGCGCGACCAAACAGCTTCTGGCTCTGCCTGAACCGCCTACATGCATCCTTTTCTCCGATGATTATACATGGCTGGGCGGGATGAACGCGATTCGCGAAGCCGGGCTTCGTATTCCTGAAGATATTTCGGTCGTAGGGTATGACGGCGTGCATCTGGCACAGGCACTGAACCCGCCGCTGACCACCTGGCAGCAGAACACCGAAGAACTGGGAAGACTGGCTGCATCCATGCTGATCGAGCGCATCGAACATCCCCGTACTGCGGCACCGGAACATGTTGTGGTTACCGGACGTCTGCTGG
Organism: Oscillospiraceae bacterium; assembly: GCA_017395085.1. Lineage (GTDB taxonomy): Bacteria > Bacillota > Clostridia > Oscillospirales > Oscillospiraceae > Limivicinus. The sequence goes on from JAFPWF010000024.1 coordinate 20,411, forward strand.
AAGGCGGAACGGTCAGCAGGTTGGACGCCGAACCGTAAAGACTGAAAACAATAGTGATAATTTGTGAAGGGAGGAAAACGCAGCAATGACCCGTGATGAAGCCCGCAGAAAGGCTGAAGAACTTGTCAGCCGCATGACGGTGGAAGAGCGGGCTGGACAGCTGCGTTTTGACGCGCCGGCTATTGAGCGGCTCGGGATCCCTGCTTACAACTGGTGGAATGAAGCGCTGCACGGGCTGGCCCGCGGCGGCACGGCAACAAGCTTCCCGCAGGCAATCGGTATGGCGGCCATGTTCGATGACGGACTGCTGGAAAAGATCGCCGATGCGATCTCCACCGAAGCGAGAGCAAAGTATAACGCCCTCTCCGCTGAAGGAGACCGAGATATCTATCACGGGCTGACCATGTGGTCGCCGAACATCAACATTTTCCGGGATCCACGCTGGGGCCGCGGACACGAAACCTACGGCGAAGACCCGTACCTGACCGCAACGCTGGGCTGCGCGTTTGTACGCGGCCTGCAGGGAAAGGGTGACACCCTCAAAACTGCCGCGTGCGCAAAGCACTTTGCCGTACACAGCGGGCCGGAAGCGCAGCGCCACAGCTTTAACGCGGTTGCCACGCCGAAGGACATGGAAGAGACCTATCTGCCGGCTTTCCGGGCACTGGTCCGGGATGCCGGAGTCGAAGCGGTGATGGGCGCCTACAATCGCACAAACGGAGAACCCTGCTGCGCAAATGAACCGCTAATGGCAAAACTCCGGGATGAATGGGACTTCCAGGGACACTTCGTATCAGATTGCTGGGCGATCCGCGATTTCCACCAGAACCACGGCGTGACCGGAATGCCGGTGGAATCGGTAACCCTGGCGCTGAAAAACGGCTGCGACCTGAACTGCGGCTGCACCTATCAGCATATTCTCAAAGCCCTTGAGCTGGGCATGATCTCGGAAGAAGACATTACCCGCAGTGCGGTGCGGCTGTTTACGACACGCTTTCTGCTGGGAACCCTCGGAGAAGAAGGCAGTGAATATGATGCCATTCCGTATTCCATGGTGGAATGTCCTGATCATCTGGCTCTGGCGCACCGTGCCGCACTGGAATCCTGTGTGCTGCTGAAAAACAGCGGGATTCTCCCGCTGAATCCGGAGGACGGAAGCACCATCGGCGTCATCGGACCGAATGCCAACAGCCGCGTGGCTCTGGTCGGGAACTATCATGGGACGGCTTCCCGCTACGTGACGGTGCTGGAGGGAATCCAGGATCTGACAGCCGGAAAGTGCCGCATCCTGTACTCCGAAGGCTGCGCGCTCAGCGAAGACCGCGTGGAGCCGCTGGCTCAGGAAAACGACAGGATTGCAGAAGCTGTCTCCGTGGCGAAGAACAGCGACAAGGTCATCCTGGTGCTGGGCTTGGACGAAACGCTGGAGGGCGAACAGGGAGATACCGGCAACAGCAGTTTTTCGGGGGACAAGGAGAATCTCCTTCTTCCATGGACACAGCGCCTGCTGATGAAGCGGGTGCTGGATGTAGGAAAGCCCACCATGGTGGTGCTGATGGCAGGAAGCGCCATTGACCTCACCGTTGCACAGGATAAGGCCGAAGCCATTCTGCTCTCGTGGTATCCGGGAGCCGGCGGCGGAAGGGCAGTAGCGGAACTGCTCTTCGGAAAAGAATCTCCGTCGGGGAAACTGCCACTTACCTTCTACCGCGATGACGCCCTGCTGGAAATGCCGCAGTTTACCGACTACGCCATGGCAGGCCGCACCTACCGCTATTATCAGGGAACGCCGGTATATCCCTTCGGCTATGGCCTGAGCTACAGCAGCTTCACGGTCAAGAAACTGGAAGCAGACCGTTCCTGCGCAAAAGTCCTGGTTCGGAACGAAGGCGCACGTGAAGCCGAAGAAGTCATTGAACTCTACCTGCATGATGAAAAATCACCCCTTGCACCGCCGAATCCGGTACTGTGCGGATTCCGGAGAATCCGGCTGGCGGCGGGTCAGGAGGAGACATTCGAAATTGCAATCAACCCGGATGCCTTCACGGTCGTGACCAATGAGGGAAAACGGATTCCCGGCAGCGGCAGCTGGATCCTGTATGCGGGCTTCGGCGCACCGGATGCGCGTACTGAGGAACTGACAAACCGAAAAGCCGTTTCGGTGCGGATTTTCTGAATAAAAACGGAAAGACTTTGATATGCAAATCATTTTGTCCTCATTGGGCAGGAGGGCAAAGAACATGCAGGTCAAATCTTCATAAATTATTGCGCACAAACCCATATCATAAACAAGAAAAAACAAAAAACAGGAGGAAAAAACATGAAAAAGATCCTTGCGCTTGCTCTCGCACTGGTAATGGTGCTTGGTATGGCTGCCTGCGGTCAGAGCGCTGCCCCGGCAGCTGCCCCTGCAGCAGAGCCTGCAGCAGCAGAGCCCGCTGCAGAGCCCGCTGCTGAAGAAACTGTCCTGACTCTGTGGTCCATCGCCACGGAAAGCGACTCCAGCCACCAGGCATTTATCGATGCGATCGCTGCTTTTGAGGCTGCACATCCCGGTGTCAAGATTGAGCATGTCACCACCGAGAACGAAGCCTACAAGACCAAAATCAAGGCTGCTATGTCTTCCGGTGAAGGTCTGCCCGACATCTTCTTCACCTGGGGCATGGGCTTCCTGGGCGAGTTTGTAAACGCTGGCCGTGTCTACTGTGTGGACAAAGAGTATGAGGCTTACAAGAGTGAACTGCCCGAGGCCATGACGGTCAACGTCCGCTATGACAACAAGATGTACGGTGTGCCCTATACCATGTCCCTAATCACCCTGTATGCCAACATGGATATGCTGGCCGAGGTCGGTTACACCGACATCCCCGCAACCTATGAAGACATGATGGCCTGCTGCGATGCTCTCGTTGCTGCCGGAAAGATCCCCTTCGGCGTTGCCGGCAAGGAAAAGTGGTGCCTGTCCGAGTATCTCGAGCCCCTGGTCATCAAGTCCGTCGGCGGCCAGAAACTCCGCGACATGTACAACGGCGAAGCATCCTGGAATGATCCCGATGTTGTTGCTGCGATCGATGCCTTCCAGTCCATGATCAATAAGGGCTACTTTGATCCCAGCGCCAATGCTCTGTCCAACGACGAGGTAAAGAACAACTTCATCGCCGGCAAGACTGCTTTCTATCAGAACGGTTCCTGGAACAACAAGGACATCGGCGAGCAGGCACAGTTTGCTGTGAAAGCCGGTACCTTCCCGGTACTGAATGACGCTATCCCCCTCTACTCCATGATCGGCGGACCGAACAACACCCTGGCCGTGACCGAAAGCTGCAAGAACAAAGAACTTGCGACCGAGGCTGCATTTGAGCTTGCTAAGTTCATGTCCGATGCTGACTACAAGAGCGGTGCGAACCTGCCCTGCTGGGCTGCAGATCCCAATGCTGACGTGAACGAGCTGATCCAGGCTGCTGCAGACATGGCTTCCAAGGCTGCGGATATGGTCCTCTTCGGCGACAACTTCCTGACTGCTGACGCTGCGAATACCTACCTTGATTACATTGAGATGGCGTGGAGCGGTGACGTCACTCCGACCGAATACGTCGAGGGTCTTGACGCCGACCTCGGCTAAGCAGAAAACTCCCGTATTCAATACTGATTAATATGTGAACAGGGACGGTTCCCTGCATAGGGAGCCGCCCCTGTTTCCGCATAAGCAAGGGAGAAACAGACGATGAAAAAACCGCTGCAATACAAGATCAACATTTTTCTGTTCCTTCTGCCTGCATTGGCCCTGTTTGTCACCGTGCTGATCGCTCCGATCATCATGTCCTTCTACTACAGTCTGACGGAATGGAACGGTTTTACAACGCCGGAGTTTATCGGCTTCAAGAACTATGTTGAACTCTTCACCAGCAAATCCATCAACATCTCCAGAGCACTGAAAAATGCATTTCTGCTGGCTCTGCTTTCCTGCATCATTCAGCTGCCTTTCGCTCTGTGGCTGGCACTTCGGCTTGCCCGGCCTATCAAGGGAAGAACAGCACTGCTGTCCATCTATTTTATGCCGGTGCTGATTTCAACAGTTGTTATTGGTCAGTTGTGGCTGAAAATATACAATCCGGATTACGGTGTTCTGAATGTTCTGCTCCGTTCAATCGGGTTGGAAAAATGGACACATATATGGTTGGGAGATAAAAAATATGCCTTGGGGGCAGCCTTTGTTCCCATACTGTGGCAGTATGTCGGCTACCACATGCTGCTGATGTATGCCGGCATTAAAGGCGTTCCGCCTGAGCTGACGGAAGCAGCGATGATAGACGGCTGCACACCTTCACAGGTCAACCGTTACATTATTATCCCCTATATTCGTCCGATCCTGCGTGTTTGCGTAATTTTCGCAATCACCGGTTCGCTGAAATCCTTTGACCTGATCTATGTGCTTACAAACGGCGGACCGAGTCATGCAACAGAAGTGCCCAGTACGCTGATGATCAGCATGCTGTTTCTGCGAAACCGCTACGGTATGGGTTCAACCATCGCTGTAATGCTGATTGTGCTGTGCTTCTTCTTTGCACTGCTGATTAACGCGGTCTTCAAGGAGGAAAAGTGAGATGAAAAAGCTTGGTGAAAGCAAAGGCAAAAGAGTCTTTGTATATGTCATCTTGATTCTCTGGGCCCTCATCAGCATTTTCCCGGTTTACTGGATGCTGACCTTTTCTCTGAAGACCAACGCTGAAATCTTTGGTGAGAACGTCGCCGGTCTTCCGCGGGAGTGGGTTTGGAGCAACTACACCAGAGCGCTCAATACGGGCGATATGCCCCGCTACTTTTTGAACAGTTTGATTGTTGCAGTTTCAACGATCGTAATCACTCTGGTTGCGGCGGTCATGGCCACCTATGCCATCACGCGTCTGCGCTGGAAAGGGCGCAAGCGCATGAACAGCTTCTTCATGCTCGGCTTGACCATCCCCATCCATGCCTCCATTGTCCCGCTTTATACGACACTAGCCAAAATCAAATTGCTGGATACACTCTGGGCGCTGATTATTCCGTATTCAGCCTTTTCTCTGGCAATGGGTATTTTGGTTTGCACCGGTTTCATGGGCGATATCCCGTATGACCTGGATGAGGCAGCTATGTTGGATGGCTGCAGCACGTGGGGGATCTTCTTTCGGGTAATTGCCCCACTGATGAAGCCAGCCGTCGCCACGGTTGGCATTTACACCTTCCTCCAGTGCTGGAACGAGCTGATGTTTGCCAATGTCTTCATCAATTCTGACAAATGGAGGACACTGCCGGTCGGCGTGCAGTCGCTGTCCGGCCAGTATACTACCGACTGGGGACCGATTGGCGCGGCTTTATCCATTGCGACAATCCCGACGCTGATCTTCTATATCTTCATGAGCAAGAAGATCCAGGACAGCTTTGTGGCCGGCGCAGTCAAAGGCTGATGCTAAGTTTTTTGCAAACGAATAATATCCTCGAAACATATTTAGCGATTCAAAAGGAGCCGTCCTCATCAAGGGCGGTTCCTTTTGAATGATTATTCCTTTACTCTTTCAACCGTCTGTAGTAGGATACAGCTGATTAATAGAAGCAAGGAGCATTCACCATGAACTATACCTTATATTGCAACGGTTCCTTTTATCAAAACGGCTCTTTCCGACCTGATTCGGAAGAGGAAGAAAACCACCTGGTCAAACTGTATCCTCAGTATACCGACCAGACTATGGATCATTTTGGAGGAGCTGTAACTGACAGTGCAGGTTATGTGTTTTCCCTGATGAAAGCAGAAGATCAGGAAACTCTTCTGGATGCATATTTTGGGGAAAACGGACTGAACTACAGGCTTCTGCGTGTTCCGATCGACAGCTGTGATTTCTCCCTGGAGCAGTATGAAGCAGCGCCGGACGGCGACCCGTCACACTTCGATCTGAGCCGTCCGCTCCGCTATATTCTTCCGATGCTGGAGGCAATCAAAGCGAGAAAACCGGACATTCGCCTGATGCTTTCTCCCTGGTCTCCTCCAAAACTCTTTAAGGATAATCACCAGCGTCACGGCGGCGGGAAGTGTTTGCCGGAATATTACAGTGCCTGGGCGGAATATATCTGCGGCTATATCAGGGCTTTGGTTGAGAGAGGATTCGTGATTTCCTGCATTTCTCTTCAAAATGAACCGCATGCTGTCCAGACCTGGGACAGCTGTATCTGGACTGCGGAAGAAGAAAAAGAGTTTTTGGTCAATCATATGAAGCCGGCGTTGATCAAAAACGGTTTTTCAGATATAGAAATCTTTATCTGGGATCACAACAAAGAACGCGTCCTGGACAGAGCTCTGTGCACGCTCGACGGAGAAGGACGAAAAGCCGCAGACGGTATCGCCTTTCACTGGTACAGCGGCGACCATTTTGACGCTTTGCAACAGGTGCACGCGCTGTTTCCGGAGAAGAAGCTTCTGCTGAGTGAAAACTGTTTTGAATACCGTTTTTATGACGCTGAAGCACTTGTCCATGCCAGGACTACTGTCGCGCACGAGTTTATCGGGGACCTTGAGAGCGGAGCCAACAGCTTTCTGGATTGGAACATGGTACTGGATAAACAGGGAGGGCCAAACTATGTCGGAAACTATTGCTGTGCTCCTTTCCTGTATGAGATAGAGAAATGCAGCCTTCAGAAACAGTCAGTTTTTGATGCGTTGTGGCACTTCACTCATTTTATTCCTAGTGGTTCACGGCGGATTCTGTCCAGTTCTTTTTCGCGGGATGTGGAAAAGACTGCCTTCCTGCGTCCAGACGGGAGTATAGTTCTTGTACTGCAAAACCTTGCTGAGCGAAAAAAGATTTCCATCAGTATCAATGATTTTATTGTGGAAGTGGAGGTTCCGGGTGAGTCACTCATGACGATGGAAATCGGAATTTGATGGAATCGAGAAAAGAGAGATCATGCACATATAACCATGTCTAAAGACGCTGCTTTATATCTTTCTGAGCAAGAGCAAGAGAATACAGGACAGCTTCGTGAACGGTGCAGTAAAAAGCTGAGCAAGAGCAGTCTTTTTTAAAATAATAAACATAGAAGAGTCGTCCTCTGTTAACAGGCAGAAGGACGACTCTTTCATTTTTAAGTTGTTTCGCTTAAGCAGCCTTAAACAGGGCAGCCATTTTTTCCGCATCCGGTGAAATGAACAGAGCGACCGTTTTTCCGTTCCGGAGAATTTTGGCCTGCTTTGCTATGACGAACTGATCCGGAAGATAGTTTTCCGTTTCCCGCATCAGTTGATCGACACGACCCTGAGCCAAGGTTTCAATCTCTTTTGCAGCATCTTCGGTGCCAGCCTCAACCAGCCAGATCTCATCAATGCGAAGCCCTTCAGAGCAGGTTGCGAAAAAAGCCTGGGGACATGTAGAAGCCTCAATCCCATAGAGCTTGTTCACCCGTTCCGGACTGAGCAGGAACATTTCAGGGGTGTCAGTTTCCTGCAGAAGCTGATCGTAAAGTGCCTGCAGATCAAGAGCCTTTGCTGGTTCTGTATTGCCGCAGGCAGCAAAGAAAAGAACGGAACAAAGCGAAAGAACAATTACTATAACGGAATAGAAAGAGTGTTTTTTATGAGTGATTTCCATATTCCAGACTCCTCGGATTTACAGAATAGTTTTCTGGGTTTTTCAGTTGCTCAGCCCAGACGGCTGCTCCGGCATAGGTGATATGCTCACCATAGTCCGAGCAGTATTCCAGTGCAAGCTTGTTATTATCATCTTTCATGTAATGGGCTACATCCACATATATGCATCCGGTTTCTTCGCACAACTGGCGCAGGCGTACATTATATTCATCGATGATGTCATTGTTGCGGTCGCTGAATTCATAGTATACCGGCAGGCATGATTCAATAAATATTTGAATATCCGGGTTTTTCTCCCGAATGTTGGCAATAAACTGCGACCATTTTTCTATGGTTTTATCGACACCGCCCGGAAGAGCAACGTCATTGACACCGAGCATAGTAAAAACTTTGGTAGCGCCTGTCAGAGGGAGCACATCCTCCGGTGCATATTGTTCATTTTGATACCAGATCTTCAAATAGCCGGAGATGGCATTGTGAATCGAGTATGAGAACTCGCACAGGAAAAGCGCATTGCCCAGGATACCTGTTTTATCAGCATATTTCCCTAAAGTGACTGAAATGGAATCGCCGAAAAAGACGGCGTCATCAAACCAGGTTTCCGGGAGCGGACTCATGTCCGGAGTTGGATCAGGCGTCGGTTCGGGACTTGGTTCCGGTGAGGGCTCTGGAGAAGACTCAGCAATAGGGGTGACTGCTGAATCAGTCGCATTTGCAGACACATTATTATCAGTTGAAACTGAAGGAGCAATGTTCCCACAGGCAGGCAAAAAGAATGCCAGAAGCAGGATTAGTGCCAAAAGAGGAAGAACAGTTTTTCTTTTGGACAAGGTAATTCCCTTCCTTTAAAGAACCAGATACCCGATACTATACAATATTTTCAGAAAAGTCAAGTTCAAGCAGGCGCAATCCGTGTGACACGCTGCCTGCCAAAATAACAGTCCAAAAAACAACATCCAAATTAATCAGTATACTGGAAGCGAATACTAAATGACTATTGCCCAGCGACCATCAAATCGACACTTGTTTTGGTTTAGCAGATCATGTATACTGACGAAAGGATTACGAAAGATGGGATATTGTATGGAAAAGCGCATTTATCCGGAACATACTGCCATTACCCTGTATGAAATCGTTAATGGGAAAAAGCAGTATTCGCGGATCTTTATCCTGGAAAAATGCATAGGAACCGGTGCAGGATGTGTTGCATACCAGGCGACGGAAGAGAACGGAATTCCCGTCCGATTAAAACAGTTCCGTCCAATTGGTATGGAGCAGCATAGCAACCTGTATCGGATGTCGGAAGAGCGCTTCCTCAATGCCTATAGTCAGCAACTCGAAATGATGCGGGATGAAAAAACGGCTGCCGTTACTGCAGGTCTCATTGGTTTATACCGGGATGATGACGGATGGTACTGGACCTCTGTCAACTCCATGATTGGGAAAACACTGGACAGGCTTCTGCCGGAAAACTCCATCCATAAGAACATCGATATTCTCAGGCGGCTGGCCGAAAGTATCCGGGCATACCATGAGGCCGGCTGGCTTTTACTGGACGTGAAGCCGTCAAATGTTTTGGTCATTGACAGCCTTGGCCTGAAGGGAATAAACTTCTTTGACTTTGACTCGTTTGTCCGCGTGAGGGATATTCAGGATGCGTTGAGAGAGCATCGGCAGATCCTCCTGTCCTCCAGTGAGGAGTATTCCGCTCCTGAACTGCTGGAAAGTGAGATTAATCTGGAAGAAGTAGGTCCTGCTGCGGACTTTTTCTCACTCGGTGCAATTCTTTTTGAAGCTTTGTTTGGAAGGTCGCCTGAACTCTATGATTGTATCCCGGGAAGTGTTTTCACACTGGATCACATCCGGGCAGCCAACGGAGGAGAACTGCCAGGAAGCGCAAAAGCACAGATCACAAAATTCCTGCAGCGCACACTTACCTTGTCACCTGAGAGTCGTTATGCAACAGATGAAGAGCTGCAGACCGCCCTGGATCAAATCCTGCAGCAGACGGAAGCGGCAGGACCGGAGCTTGTTCGCCGTCTGCCAGGCGCTGTCCGGGACTTTTACGGCAGAGATCGGGAACTCAAAGAGCTTTGCAGGCTGATCAGGGAAACCGATGAACCAATATTTCTGCATGGCATGGCCGGGGTTGGGAAAACCCAGCTTGCCTTGCGCGCAGCGACAGAGCTCTCTTCAGAGTATGACTGTTATTACGCAAGCTTCCAAGGAAGTATTCGGAAAACACTTCTTTCCATGCCATTTGAAAATCTCGAAAGAGAGAAGACTGGAGAGAACGGGGAAAAGACGTCTAAGACGGATGAAGAACTATGGCAGGAGATTTTCCCGGTTTTGAAGAATAGAGATCGTGGCCGCAGCCTCCTGATCATTGACAATTTCGATGCTCCCAACGATGAAGACACACCGACACTCCGCTATGACCTGGATCTGGCGAAATTGGAAGAACTTCCTTTCCATTTGGTGTTCACAACCCGATGCCGTTTTGACGGGGTACAGAATCTCCTCATCGGAAATCTGGAGAACGATGCAGCTTTAGAGATGCTACGCAGCGCCATGCCGGAAGAATCAAAAGAAGACCTGAATCGACTGGCGGAAGCGGTAGGACGGCATACCCTGACGCTACGCATCCTGACGGATACTGTAAAAGAGAGCAAAGGATGTCTGCGGGCAGTAGAGTTGCTAGAAATGCTTGCAAGCAACCGATCATCTTCAGATAAAGACCCGGTTGCTGCAAGACTGCGCGCGGTTTTCCGTGCTGCGGATATGGGAAAAACAGAACGATCTGTTCTTTCCTGCGCAACGTTATTCCCCCAGGCTGGATTGAGCTCGGATCTTCTGCTCAGACTTTTTTCAAGGGAGCAGTGGGCAGCCGCCAGCCAACTGGAGCGCTGCGGGTGGCTGCGTTTTGACCCCGTTGGTGGTCTGTGGACGATCCATCCTATTGTCAGGTTCATTTGTAAGACCGAAAAACAGACCCAAGCAGACTGGGATAATGTCGGGAATTTTGTGACTGAACTCCGCAAGATGAATAACATCGGCGGCTTTGATCAGGCTGGTCCGGATGAGAGAGCACAGCTGGAGGAGCTGTTCGCTTCCCTGGGCAAGCTGAGTCTTCGCAGAAAGCCGAAGCCTGCACTGCTGGCAGGCATTGCGGCTGTGCTGGTGACAGTAATTGCCCTGTTGCTGTGGGGCTCCCGGGAAATAGATGACAGCCCTGTTGTTCATATAAAGCTTACACCGCAGTTTTTTGTGACGAAGGATGTATGGCAGCTAGACAGCGGCATTGTGTTGGAAAGACTGCGCAATATGGGTGCCCGTGACGCGAAGCTGGATGAAGAGACAGGGGTCATTACTGCCAGCCTGCGAGCGTCCTTTTTCGATGGGGCAGGAGATATGTATGTCGCTGCAGGTGCGCTGAGCGCATACCCGGGCAAACTCTGCGTGATTGGGACTACCGGCTTTCAAGACACCTGTTTGGAGATTGAGCGTGAGAGCATACTGGACGCACATATGGAGTATGGCAGTGTTCCGGGGCTCAGCAGGGAAAAGCGTAAGGATATCGGTCTTGGGGAAAACACGGAATATGCATGGGTTTCTCTGACAGTAGATTCTGAAACACAGAGGGAAATCCTTGCACTTGCTGCGGCAAATGATAAGATCTATTTTAAAACAGATGTTGACCCGGAGTATATCCTTCTGACTGGGCATGCAGGTTTCGGAGCGGTACCGGGCATAACAGAAAACACCTGGTATATGCTGGATGGTTCCTGGTGCCAGAAAAACCTGTGTGCTGCATTTGCGGAACTTTTCAAGATGGAAGCGCTGTCGGAAGAATACGATTTCGAACTTGAACTGGAGCCAGCTGCCATGTGGCAGAATCCAAAAGTAATGCCACCCGAAGTTCTTGGCGAAAACCAGTGCAGCATCGATGACCTTTCCGGTGACCTTGCAGTATTGTTTTACAGGCCCTCTATTACTTCTAACGGAGATATCATCTCTGATGTAGTGTTTCAGGAAGTTCTCTCCAGTTTTCGGGACCGGTTGGATTGCTTTGGGCTCCCTTATGCTCTGGGAACAGGCTTCTATAAAGAACGCGAGATTGCGGTTTGTATCTCGACAAAACGGCTCAACCGGGAAATCGCAGTAAACGTGCTGCCGGCGAACAGACTTTTGATTACGAGTTCTGCCAAAGCAGCAGATGAGGCTATCCTCAATACGGGTAGCGCTTTCTGGGATGATCTGCAGGCGGAAGTGGTGAAACTGGAAGACGGATACTACGGCCTGCAGCTGTCAGCGCCTGACTTCGAATACGTAGAGTTCCTGTTGCAGGCTGCAGAAGAAGAAATAGCTAAAGCGGGAGGCGGGGCATTGTACCTGTGCGAGGGCACATATTCCTATCTTGACTTGGCGACAAAGGTGGATACAGTAGCTGGCGAAAGGATTCTCTTTACCTCTTCGCCCCGGTTAGGCGTTGAACGTTTTGGAGAAAATGAGAAGTTCCTGCTGGATCTATTCGCAGAACTGATCAATTCCGAAGCAGAGCTAACATCGGAAATTCCGGTTAATTACAGTCTGGCACAACATGCATCCTACACGATTAACGATGCAGAATTAGGATTTAATCCAGGATAAATTGGTTGCCCAGGAAACGGATGACAAGGAGAGAAAAGTCATGGCTTATGGACCGCTGACAAATGGGCATATCGGCAGAATCTCACGAGGAGAGATTTACTCGGAAGCAGGAGAGTGGCATCCGGATGCTTTTACACTGCCATTTCCGGAGCGTCTGGTGGAGTTTGTAGAGACGTATTTTGACATGCTTCCGGCTGATTTGGTTGAACGGAAGGCTGCCTTGGCTGCCATAATCAACAATGGTGCAGCGGCACATGGTGTAAAACTGGCAAGAAGCACCCTGAACGAATGGCTAATCGGCGGGCGCGACCCCAGCGTCAGCAGCAGCGACAGCCAGACCAGGGAAAACATTTATCGGTTGTGTGCGGCACTTGATCTGGACATGGAACTGACAGAAGAACTGTTTGAAAAGGTTTTTTTCGCCAGGGCTTTCGACCTGAAAGTTCTGAAAGAGTTTGCATTTTTTTTCTTTGCCAGAAGGGATTACAACAATGGTGTGGAAGGCTGCCAATGGTATGCGGCCGGTGAAAAAATCTGGGAAGATGTCGGGAAAACAGCCCTGTCGGGAGATGCCGACGCGGAACCACCCATCCGGAACACGGTTCTTCTGGCCGACAGGACTGCTGTGATGAATGAGTTGGAGTTTCTGGGCTTCCTCTCCAGCCATCAGGACACCTTTCTCCGGGAAAACCGCTTTGCCAGAGCAAGAGAGCGTATCAGAGAATACTCCCGCAAAATCTGTCAGTTCACACTGGAACTGCGGCAGGAACAGGCAGGGGAAGAGATCCCGTATGAGCCGTTGATTAACCACATCCTGGGATATTCCCAGCGAAGCAGTTCAGGTGCTGTGGGTACGATTTCATCACTGAAGTCGTTACCGCCTCAGCTGATCACCAATTTCCCCACGGGGCAGATTCTCCGCAAAATCTGTATCGGAGATACCTGCAGTTATGACCAGATCTACAAAATGTACAGCCTTCTGCTGTTTTTCTTTTACCACGCCAACCTTCTGCCGACTGAAAATATAGAACAGCGCTTCGGGGCCTTTCTGCGCTTCTCGAACCTGAGCCTGGAGCACGAGGGCTGCACTGAACTCTATCCGCGTCAGCCGTACGGTGGTCTTCTGCTCTTCTGTGCTGCACAGGATGACCCGATACTCGCTCTGCAGGACTTTATTGAAACAGCGGTTGCCAAAGAGTCAGAAGCTGTCCTGATGGATCGATTCAGGGAGATTCCAAATCTGTCGGAAGAATGCTGCCGCGCACTGATCCGCTGTGCGGAGCGGGACCCCTTCCTTGTAAGCCTGATAGCAGGGACGATGAACCGAGCTTCCTGCACGCTGAAACCGGATGAATTGATCCATGCGAAATATTATGAAGACCGTGCTGCGGAAATCATCCAGTTGCTCTATTCTGCTGCAGGCTTTTCACCGGAGGAAAAAAGCGTATTGGAGTGCGGTGCTTTGCTTCCTCCGGACGGAGTTTCAGATGGGCTTTTCCGGCGTTTGCTCTCGGTAAATGACATTGCCGCTGCGCAGGCACTGACACTGTGCGGATGGCTGTACTGTGCAAAAGACATGTGGAGCATGGACTACCGCATCCGTACAGTTGTTGCCGGGCAAGAAGTTGCAGGGAATAACGCCCGGAAAATCCTGGACAATGCTGTCAGGCTTGCAGAGGAGAAGTTTCCAAGCAAAGAAACATCACAGTTGAAAAAACTGCTAAAACAGAGAAAAAGCCTGCTGTAACGACGTTTGAATAAAGGCAGACTCCTGCCCGCGAAAATAACAACAGAATTAACCCTCCCGGATCCAGCCGGTTTACACTCTGGGTGTAAACAATCATTCTTTGAATGAACACAGCTTGATTCGGGAGGGTTTTCAATTTGTCCAGCGGAAGCGGCGATAAACTGTGACTGCAATGGAAAAACAGAAAACTGATGCCTGTATCTGGAAGCAGCATTTGAAAGGAGAATACCATGAAAAGAATAACAATGATCTCAATTGCATTGACCATTTTATTCCTGTTAATGGCAACGGCATTACCACATTCTGCATATGCGCAGGGAAATATGGAATATGAATTCGCATTTGCTGTTCATTCCATCAACGATGATCAATACATTCGCCATGTAGGGCCGGACCTTTCAGCAGATACGCTTTATGGCAATGAATATTATGTCCTCTATCTGACCATTCACAACAACAGCGGAAAAGTCCAGAATTATTCCAAAGCAGTGCTTTCTGTAGATGACCATTCCTATACCTGGGAGGATCTGACGGTTAACAAAGCGTTTAGTTTGCGCTTGAGTCGTGATGCAATGAAAATGATTTCAGCCGGAAAGCATGTATGCACCCTGCAGCTGGACGGAAATCTTGTTCATTCAAACACCTTTGTAATGCAGCGAGACTGGGGAAGCCTGATGAAGCTCCCCACGCAGGAACAGATTAACCGTTATAACCCAGAAGGTCAGCGTTCCCCTTATATTTCATTCCGTACCGGATTTGGGAGCTGCGGCGGTTACACGGAATACTCTGTTGATGTTCATACAGACCACTTGCCTTATGGTACCTATTTGTGCTCGATAGACTGGTGGATGGATTTAAGTTCACTTGAAAAAAACTACACGAAAGTATGGGCAGATTACGGCGGCGCAGGAGGAGGGTACTGCGGCCTGCAGGTCTGGGATGACGGCACGAGAGGCGTGATCATGACTCTGTGGGATACGTTCTGCGAGGATCAGTTCGGGAATGTCAGTCAAATCAAGGCAAAAGTCCTCTACCCAGAAAATGCCGCAGATACAGATCACAATAACAGCAGCGAAGGAAGCTTTGTTCACTACAGTTACCCATATGACTGGAAGGCAGGAAAAGGCTATCGTTTCCTTCTGCAGCAATCAAACGGAAACAACGGAAATGTGCTGATGACACTTTGGATAGGCGATATTGAAGCAGGAGCCTGGACGAAGCTATTCTGCTTTGATACAGGAATTCAGGACATTTGGATCAGAAGCACTGGAGGATTCCTCGAGAACTACATAGTAAAAACCTCCGGAGAAGTTCGCACCATGGAATTTCGAAATATTCGTGCGCGCATGAGGAACAGCGGCCGGTGGGAAGACGCAGAATCGGTTACCTACAGTATTAATGCAAGCGTGGGAACCAGCAGTTATCAGGGGAGCTATAACTTTGGACAGGATTCCCGCAGCTGCTGGATCATTACCTCCGGGATCCCCGGATTAAACCAGCCAAATTCCAATACCGGCCCATATCCGGTTCCCCAGACCAGAGAGTTTATGCCGGAACTGCCAAAAATGACAGAGGAATACACACTTGTTGATCCAGTATCTGCCCCGGCAGCCGAGGAATATCCTAGCGATGAACAGGAGCTGCAAATTGAGGAATGGTGGCTCGAAAATGCGGAACCTCAGATTGAAGAGGTGAAGCCGGCTGCGGAAGAAAATGATAATTCATGGTGCACATCCGCAGCACCGGAACCGCCTGAAGAATATGATGAGTTTCTCAGAAGCGGAGATTGGGTGCTGGATCTTGCCTGGGCTGATATGGATTATGAAGATCTGCTTTTCTGGCCGTCCCAATGGTGTGTGTATGATGTGGACAGAAACGGTACACAGGAACTCATAGTGCAATTCAACGGCTTCTGGCTGATATATACCAGCCGTAACGGGCAGATCCGGCTTGTGAGCACCGGCGCATTAACAAGAGATATGGCAGTTTCAGTATGCCCTGAATTGGGTATTGTCCGTTTTGACGGAGGACACACAAGCTGGTCGTTCACCTGCTTTGTCAGGATCATAAATGGGACAGAGCAGGCTCGCTTTGAACGGGATAAGGAAGACCCGTATTACTTAGGCTTCACCGCTGCCGAAGTGGATCCTTCACTGGAAGGAGCATACTTTCAGCTTGAGCAAAATGACGTATGCGGCATAGAAATCTATGCCTGAGGAAAGAAAGCAGGAACCGGAGTTCTTTCGGTTCCTGCCGCATAAATAATACTGAAATTTGCACTTTTTCAAAAAGCAGAGATATCCATAAGATGACAGCATGCTTTACTTGTCAGGACAACATTCAATTGCGTAATAAGCGCTGGTATGATACATTGATATTAAGGAATGATCATCCTGAAGAGCCTGCATGAGTGTTGGTATATTTTGTATTAGAAATAAAGCAGATGATTATAAAGTGATGGGCAGACACAGCCCAATGATGATAAAACAGAACATATTCTGCGCTTGAAAAGAAAAGGGAGCATAGAATGTGTTGAACATGGAGAGAAAAGAGCATGAAGAAAAAACTGCCGGGCTGGGCAATTGATCTCATCGGTATTTTTTCCGGAGGAGGCATTATGCTGCTGTCCTTTTTGAGCAGATTTGTTTTCAAAGAAAAAACTGCAGAGATTATGGTATCGTTTCTAATTTCCTTTGGTTTTCTTACATCCTTTGCTTTCCTTGTTTCATTTGTTGTTCGAAGTATTAAGGCATTGAGGTCAGACAAAAAAGAAGAGAAGAAACGGCAGGATTCTTCCGGCAACTCGCGTATTACTGCAATGGTTGTAGGCGGACTGTTCGTCATTCTTTCTCTGTTCGATGCTCTATCAGATACTCCTACTTTTGCCACTATAGCGTTATTGTTGTGGATTCCTGCTGTGGAAGTGTTTCTTGTTGTGCTTATTATCCGGGGTGTGAAAGCTTTTGCCATGCGGATAAAAGGGGGGCACATCGAACCTTCTGCCCGTGCATATAAACAGGCCGATTCCGGGGTAAGAGTGGACAATCTGGAAGACGGAACTGGCAAAAAGCATGAAATCTACGTTTATAATCAGGATGAGTCATTTCGGTTTAACAGAGATGCGGCACCGCTTTCCTGGGGGTTTGTGTTCCTTTTGCTGGTTCTGCTGTTTCCCTTTGGGGTATACTGTCTCATTGTAAAAACTCTTTCAGAACGTGCCAGAGCGTTTCGAAACGGAACAACAATGCTGACGGCAGGCATTGTGGCTCTGATTCCATCCTTAGGTTTTATCCTTCTGATTGCTGTGACCGGAGCAGACAGTCTGCATGCTTTCCTTGCTGTTACTGCCGCTCCGGCTGCTGCAGCTGTTCTAAGTATTGCCCTTGCGGCCTACGGCGCATGGCTGAAGCATCGCGGCGAAGAAGAAGATAATTACCGCAGTTTGATTACAGTGGAAGGCGTGACGAACATCGACACGCTCGCTGAACACAATCATACAGACTACGCGCATGTTTCGACAGTTATCGACAGGCTGATTGATGCGGAACTCCTCGGAGACGCATATCTGTCCCACGAAGAACGGGAGGTAATTGTTCCCGGAATCTCGCAAAAAATAGCACGACGGTGCCCGAGTTGCGGCGGGACCACAGTGCTGTTTTCAAATGAGCCGCAAATCTGTGAGTATTGCGGAGGCACGATATGAAAGCCGGGAAAAAGACAATTGAAGAGCGCAATGCTCTCAGAACAATCTTGCTGCTTGCAGCCTGCTTTTATCCGATCCCGTTTGCATTTGCCGTGACGTGGTTAGAGATGAAGGACTATAGCATAAGAAATCGCCGCCTTATTTATTTTGGCTTGGGCGCTTGTACTGTCAGCGTCTGGATGCTTATAGATACTTTGGTCAGTTCATTTCTCTCCGAGACGGGTAAAGTATCTTCTATCCTGTATATGTTGGATGTATTGATTCTTCCGGGTGGGATTTATCTTCTGGTGTTGTATGGCATCCTCATGAGGCGAAATCGAAGGATTCAAAAGTGCCTGATGCTGATCCAAAAGGAGCATATCACGTTAATCTCGCGAATTGGTGAAATATTGGGGCTTTCAGACACAGAGATAAGAACACTTTTGAACTTTATGATTCAAAAGAATCTGTTGGAGGGTGCTTCGCTGTCAGAGAACGACGATGAGATCGCATTCTCCAGGAGTGTAGAGCCAAGACAAAATCCCACAAATTCAGTGAGCTATTCGGAGTTTGGGCTAAATACCAGGAGAGCGTTGATCTGGTTCTGACGTCATCTTTAAAGCAAAGAATCGTTCAGATGGACAGGATAATCTGCACAGATGCGAACACACATTCGATGTTGGACATTTGCATCGATGGAGACTGCGTCTATGTGGCCCAATGGAAAAAGAAACTCTTTGAGACAATCTCGGATGATATTAAGGCAGTAGAAGCAGCTGCCCGGGAAGATGCCCGCTTGCTTGCTGCCGTCCTTGACATTTTTTTGGACAGTCCTGTTCTCTTCCCCGAGACTACCCGCAGTGACGCTGAAGACCGAGTTTCTCATTGGGGATAAGCAAGAAAGCTGTCGATAGAGAAAATGAAGAAAGATGACATATAACTTGTCGCGCAATCAGGACGTGATAAAAAGTCAACAGGAACCAAAGATTATCCGGTTTTTGCATACTGTCCGCCAAAAAAACAGATAATGGCTTCTGAAGAGTAGAACCGTGTTATGATGAAACCATAACAATACAGGAGGGATATAAACATGAAGAAGATCTTTATGCGCATGGTAAGTTTGTTCCTAGCAGTCCTGATGGTTTCATCTGTTCCGCAAACCTGTTTTGGTCATTATTATGGTTATGGCGACGAATTGGAAGCAGAATGGAAGATTGGCAATCTGGATGGGAACGTATGGCATCCATTTACCAGTGCCTGGGCAAGTTCAACGCTGAAGGAGGGGGACATTATCTTCCGTGCCGGCTATGCTATCGATAATAAGCAGAAGTATCAGCGACCCTGGGTGGAGGGCGTCCGCGGCAGCGGGATCGGCGAAACACTTACCCTGTATTTTGATGACGAATACTGTATTGGCGGATTGACGTTCCGCCTCGGTTATGCACGGGATCAGGCCAGATATAACAAAAACAACCGCCCGAGCGAACTGCTGATCTCGTTTTCTGATGGCAGCTATGTAGACTGCTGGTTTGAGGACATCAATGCGGAACAATCCATCGTGATCCCAGACCTCGTATACACTAACTATGTAGAAATCACCATTTTGAATGTCTACTGCGGGACGCAGTGTGACGACACCTGCATTTATCAGGTAAAAGCATACGAGATGGTCGGCTGAAAGACACGGACAAAGTTCGCATATTATTTTCTATGAAGATTTGAATTTAATCTGCTACAATATCACCAAGATCAAAGTATGAAACAAAAGAGTATTTCGTTGACAAATCCCGTCTGACAACTTTATACTACTAGCAACAACATTAGCAGAAGCCACAATAAATATAGACGAATACAGCACGGCGGATCAACTGATCCGCCGTGCATATTTTATCTCACTTCATATGGAGACATCGTCAAAAAAAGATTTTGCTATCAAAAGAGTTCGTTTATCTCTTATCGTGTTTCTATCTCAAAAGGCAGATTACGGAATCTTTCGTGCCGGAAGCGTAACTAGCCATCGTCAGGGCAAGCGACTTGCTGCTGCCCTGAATCTCCTGTGAGACCTTGTAAATCAGGAGAATTTCTCTCGATAATTCGGACGGCGCTTCATGTTTGCTTTCGGAAGAGCTTTCAGGAAACCTTGAATATGACCAGTCATATTTATCCTGGTTATTATATAGAATCTGAAGTTCATAAACTAAACTGTTATCTTTTATAAGGATTTCTTTCGGTGTTTTCGTTTCATCCGTCAAATCAAAAACATCTGCACGGATCACCAAGAAAACAAAACCGGCCTCTGCCGGGCCACGATCTTCAAAGCCCAGGGGAAAAGGCGAAAAAGTATACTCCGTAACCTTTACTCCCAGACCGTCATATTCTACCATTTCGCCAACGGAATAAATAATCGGCTTCATTGTAGACAACGACCCAACGGCTTTTGAAACAGCAGGCTCTGAGGAAGTTGCGAGCCCGGTTGCCCTATCGCCTGAGTGCAGCCAGGCATAGGTCATGAGAGCAATGAAGGTTGCTCCGAGTAGGACTGCCTTGATCCATAGCCATTTTTTACTTGGTTCTATCGGCTGCAGAAAGGTTATGCTATTTTTAGGCGGGTCTGTTACTCTTATGCGGATCGGCTCTGGTCGACCGGTTCGAGTGTTGATGTGAAACCAGCAGAGAATATTGTAATTGTTTTCATCAACAACAAAACAGGTATTATAGGATGGGGCGAGAGGAATCTTTAATATTAAACTGTGAGTACCGTAAAGCAATGGGACCGTCATCCGTTGTTTTTCTTTGAGCTCGCCGATGATTGTGCCGTCCACGATCACTTTTGTTTTAAACGCCTTGGCAGCGAAACTAGGGAATCTGGCAAAAGATATTCTACCTATTCCGGGAATATTCATTATAGCAGGAGATCCAACTTTCGCACCGCATTCCGGACAGTATTCCGAATTGTCAGGCACTAATGTTTTGCAATTTAAACAGTAAACCATTGATCAATTGCCCCCAGAAGATGTGTAACCTTTATTATCCTGTCATAATAAAAGCTGTTTTCAGTACTGACAAAATGGCAAAGCATAAATAACCTCCATGATAATCAGAAAAGAGTGCGCCTCCTTAGATGCCGAGGATGCTGGCTTTAAGGAAAACTGGAAATGAGGCTATTGCTGTTACCGGGTAACTCCAAAGTGTATCAGACAGCTATAACAAAGGATTGGCAACAACTCCGACAAGCCCTCTCGGGAAAAACACATTAGTATGTACTAGGGTTTGTATCTAATACTCGCAATTATTAACCTCTGAGCAGTTGCTCAGCGGTCTCCCTGATATGAGGATCCATAACTGTTCTGAAGCTATAATAGCAAATGGAACGGACCAGACCCCGGTTCAGAGGAAAGTGATTGGCGGCGCTTAGATACGCCGGAAGCAGTCGATCTGCATCTGATATACCCCGGCACGGCCCTTCATCCAATGAATATTCCAAAAGCTTCCCGATTGCTGTGAATTCCGCTTCTGAGACACCCCTTTCAAGACGCTCCAATGCGCCGGCTTTCCAGAGGCAGAGATCCGCAGAATATTGAGGAATAATTGTGTTTTCTGCACCTTCAAACAGAATCCAGTCCGAGATCTCCTCTGTCTCAGGTCGCAGATAGTTCACTGCATGAATCCGACCCCAGCCGTGAACGTGCTTGGCAAGCTGGAAGAGGGCTGTGTTTCCGTCCCTGCAGGCACGCGAAGAAAGGTACCTTGCTGCAAACCAGGTAAACTCGTCATATGCACCCAGGGACATATTTATCTCTTTAATAAAAGGTAATTGGTCAGTGAAGATGGAAAGCAAGGTCAAGCCAAACTTCACGACCATGAACGAGGTGCCAAAGCTGATGAGATAATCACCAAATTTCAGGAGGTTTTCCACATTCAGGTCGCTGATATGTTCCAGCATGACGCACACCATCGTATCATACATCCGCATGACGGAAGCTTTTTTCTCCAACTGCTCAAAAATATGCAGGATCTGCGGTATATGCTCGGAGTTGTCTTCCTCAGAAATCAGAGTGAGTGCTTTCAGAATCTTATCCTTCGTCTCTTCGTCGGCCTGATACGGTGTCATATGATAAAGAAGCATGCCGTCCATAGCCCCCGGCGCCCACTTTGCAGAACTCCTGTTATCCGCACCTGCAATGAAAAAATTCTCCGGCAGTTCGCCCTCATGCAGGTGCTTTTCGATGTATTCTAAGATCGGCATTCCAAGAGAATGCGCCTCTTCCGTTGGCACTTCTTTTGGTGTATTCTCATCCATTTTCTCGATCCTCTTTACTATTCTTTTTCGGTAACGACATATCGAAGTAGTTTGCCTTGCAGAAAGAACTTATACTCAGTACACCGTTTTGATTGCCTCTTTGTCCGCGTTACACGTGCGGCAGAAGGTATCCATGTCCTCATCCGTGCGGACCAGCATGATCTCGTGCAGTTTCCCGGATTCGAGGTCGCGCATGCAGGCAGTTTTCTCGCCGGTGCAGATGCTGGCGCGGATCACAGGCTCATACTGCGCGGGCGGGAATTCCCCCAGAATGGAAGAAACCGCCGGCGGAGACTTCTTTTTGAAGATGTTCATGACTTTTTGATGGGCAGCCACCAGGTAAACCCGAAGGCAAGGCACTGCGCGAGACCTTCCGGCACGGAGAGACCGTTTTCAGCGGCCACCTTCCGCCCGATTGTGGCATATTCCGTGGCGTGCATCAGAAACAGAATCAGCAGCGGGAGCGGCTTTTTCTTTGCTGCGAG
The DNA here is from genome assembly GCA_017395085.1 of Oscillospiraceae bacterium. Lineage (GTDB taxonomy): Bacteria > Bacillota > Clostridia > Oscillospirales > Oscillospiraceae > Limivicinus. The sequence continues at coordinate 42,890 of JAFPWF010000024.1, forward strand.
TGCTGCAAACCAAGCGTACAGGCCGACGCAGATCGGCTTGCCGAACTGTTTTGTGATCTTCAAAAACATAGGCGTCCTCCTTTGATACGCTGCTGTATCAGGCAGCGTGATTTTATTCTATCGGGGAGAGATACTTTGCACAGAATGGTTTGATCTTCCCCTGATCATACACATGGAGACTGCAGCGGTGCAGCCGCTCGATGTTCAGGTTCATCGCGTCCTGAAACGCCATGGCCGACAGGGTGAGACTGTTGTGCCGGAGGCGATAAAGAAAGGTGTCAAAATCCATCACATCCGAAAAACTCCCGGTCAGAACCGGTTCCTCCGGTGCACGCATCCAGTGCCGCGCTACGTATTCCCGGTTGTCCTTTTCACATCCGTGGCGGTGTGAGGAATGGGTGATGGAACTCAGCGGCTTCAGTCTGCCGTCCGGTTCGATCAGAAAACTTGCGTGAAAGCCGCAAAGCGGATGGTCACAGCGCGAGGGCATAAAGCACTCAATCGGGATCTGTGCCTGCTCGCCGATATCCGCCATCAGCTGGTCCAGGGTATAGCGGTCGTCCTCTCCAGGTGCTTCGGGATACCGCCCGAAAAAGGATACCGGCTGGAAATGGATCCCTCTGACGCCGGGAGCCAGAGACACGGCAAGCGAGATAATCTCGCCGAGGTTTTCGTCATTGACGCCTCTGACCACGGTCGGCACGAGCGTTACGCCGAGCTTTTGCTCCGCACAGACGCGGATTGCCTCCAGCTTGGTTTCCAACAGCGGCACGCCGCGCAGGACTTCATAGATTTCATCGCGGGTCCCGTCGAACTGCAGAAAGACGATATCCAGACCGGCTTCGGCAAGCTGCCGGGCATAGTCCGGATCCTTCGCCAGACGAATTCCGTTGGTATTCACCTGGGTATAGCTGCATCCGGCTTCTTTGGCAAAACGGATCAGTTCGGGCAGGTCGTTCCGCAGAGTGGGTTCACCGCCCGAGAACTGAAGCAGCGGCTGTCCGCACAGGCGGACGATATCCAGGATCGCATCCTTCAGTTCCTGCACGGAGGGGTCGCAGTCCTCGCTTCCGCCGTTTGCAAAGCAGTAGCGGCAGCGCAGGTTGCAGCGGTTTGTGACTTCAAGCAGTGCGCAGCAGGTGCCGATTTCGTGCTCGGCGCAGATCCCGCAGTTTCCCGGACAGGAAAGCCCGCAATCCGGCGGAAGCGACTCTGTTCCCAGCAGCCACTCTTCAAAATTCACTCTTCCCTGCCAGACGGGCACCCGGAAGTCCCCGTGCACCGGGCAGGTTTTTTCCAGAAGGATCCGTCCGCCGTCTTCCCGCATCAGGCGCGCTGGGATGTTCTTCAGGCAGACGGGACAGACGGAGCGGGTTTCGCGGATCGGTTCAGCCACGGCAGTACTCATTTCAGTACGACGTTCTCCGCGCCAAGGAGCTCATTCAGTTCCAGGAGGAGTCCCTCATGCAGGAGGCAGCGCGTGCCGAGGCGCTTCTTTTCCTTTTCACACCAGATGACCAGGCTGTCACTGCCGGGAAACATGGTCAGAATCAGACTGATGCGCTTCAGGACGGGATCCTCTTCCGAGGGAACTCGGATAAATAGCTTCTTCCCGGCGTATGAAACGCTGCCGGCAGTGGCAACCGGAGCTGTCGTACCGCCGGACACGGGCCCTCTCTGCTCAGAGGGCGCACGCGCCGCGCCTTCTGTCTGCGAGGATTCGGACGGAGCAGAGTATCCGGAACCGTCGGGAACTGCACTGCCCGGAAGAACCGTTCCGGGGACGGCATCGCCGGCCGCTGATGAGGGAGACACCAGGTCGGACAACGGGCGAAGCGTGTCCACCATGATCTGGGCTTCCTTCTCGTCGCGGAGCGAAATGCGCCCGCGAACCAGGACCGCCTGGTTGTCGGCGACATAGGGACCACACTGGTCCAGCGCCCGCTGGAAGAGAATGAGCTCAATGCTTCCGCTGTCGTCCTCGAGCGTTGCGTAACACATGAGGGAGCTGTTTTTGGTTGTGCGGGTGCGGTGCGAGGCGATGACGCCGGCTATGGTGACGTACTGGTTGTCGGCAAAGCTATGCGGACCGTCATCGGACGCAAAATCGCTGAGAATGGCACCAACCGGAACCGCGCCAATCTGCCGGACGGCGCTGCGATATTCGTCCATCGGATGCCCGCTGAGGTAAAGGCCGGTCATTTCCTTTTCCATGGCCATGCGCTCCCGCGGGGAATAATCCTCCATCACGGGGATGGGGAAACTGTCCTTCTGGGAAGAGGAACTACCGACACCGCCCGCGGCAGGGGACGCGTCATCCCAGCCGCCGAAGAGATCCATCTGGCCGGAGATGTTGTCGCGGGTTTCGCGGCTGATGCTGTCCATCATCCCACCGGCCACCGTGACCAGCGCCTTCCGGCACAGTCCCATAGAGTCAAAGCCACCGGCACGGATGAGGTTCTCTACAGCGCGGCGGTTGAAGTCCTTGCCGTTCATACGGCGGAGGAAGTCCTCAAAGCTGCGGAACGGCCCGCCCTGCCTACGCTCGTCCACCAACTGCTGCACCGCGCTGCGGCCGATGCCTTTGATGGCAGCAAGCCCGAAGCGCACATTGCTGCCCGAGACCGAGAAGCCGGAAACCGATTCGTTGACGTCCGGCGGCAGGAGGGAAAGCCCCAGATCGCGGCACTCGCTGGTGTATTCCGCGATCTTCGTGCCGTTATCCAGCACCGACGACAGCAACGCGGCCATGTACTCGCCGGGGTAGTGCCGCTTCATATATGCAGTGCGGTAGGAGACAATTGCATAGCAGACGGCGTGCGCCTTGTTGAAGGCGTAGCTGGCAAAGTCCAGGATCTCGTCATAGATGCTGTTGGCAACATCTTCGGAAACGCCGCGCATGACGGCACCAATGATGCCGCGTGCCGGGTCGCCGTGCACAAAAGCGACGCGCTCGGCGTCGATGACGGCATGCTTCTTCTTGCTCATGGCGCGGCGGATCATATCCGCCTGTCCCAGCGAGAAGCCTGCCAGCTGCCGGAAGATCTCAATGACCTGCTCCTGATACACGATGCAGCCGTAGGTAACCTCAAGGATGGGCCGCAGCAGCGGATGCTTGTAACGCACGTGCTCCGGGTGCTGCGAGCAGTCGATAAAGCGGGGGATGCTGTCCATCGGGCCGGGGCGGTACAGGGCGACGACGGCGGTGATGTCTTCAATGCTGCGGGGCCGCAGATTCATGCAGACGCTGGTGATCCCGGCGCTTTCCAGCTGGAACACGCCTTCCGTCTTTCCGGCGGAGAGCATCTCAAACACGGCGGGATCGTCCTCGGGGATGTTTTCAATTTTGAAGGCGGGGTCTTTCTGCCGAACCAGCTGCGCCGCGTCTTCCAGCACGGTCAGGTTCCGCAGCCCGAGGAAGTCCATCTTCAGCAGGCCCAGTTCCTCCAGGGTTGTCATGGGGAACTGGCAGACCACCGACTCGTCATTTTTGGCGAGCGGCACATACTCCGAGACAGGGCGCTCGGTAATCACAACGCCTGCCGCGTGGGTCGAGGCGTGCCGCGGCATCCCCTCCAGGGCGCGGGCCACGTCGATCAGGCGGCGGAGCTTCTCATCCCCGTCATAAAATTCTTTCAGCGGTTTGGAAAGGCGCAGCGCCTCGTCCAGCGTCATGTTCAGCGCCATGGGAACCTGCTTGGCGACGGCATCACACTCGGCGTAGCTGATGTTCAGCACCCTGCCGACGTCGCGGATGGCGGCGCGTGCTGCCATGGTGCCGAAGGTCACGATCTGCGCCACGTGGTCGCTGCCGTAGAAGCGGTTGACGTAGTCGATGACCTCGCCGCGGCGGTTGACGCAGAAGTCCACATCGATATCGGGCATCGAGATGCGTTCCGGGTTCAGAAAGCGTTCGAAAAACAGGGAGTATTTAATGGGGTCAACATCGGTAATGTACAGGCAGTAGGACACCACGCTGCCCGCGGCGCTGCCGCGGCCGGGTCCCACCGGGATCCCTTTGCGCTTGGCGTAGCCGATGAAGTCCGAAACAATCAGGAAGTAGTCGACAAAGCCCATCTTTTCGATGACGCCGAGTTCGTATTCCAGCTGTTCGTGCACTTCAGGGCGGTCGGGATAGCGCACGGCAAATCCCTGCTCGCAGAGCTTGCGCAGATAGGCCGCGCTGTCGGTTTCGCCTGCCGGCAGCTTGAAGCGCGGCAGGTGGTAGTGGCCGAACTCAAAGTTATAGTTGCAGCGCTCGGCAATGCGCGCGGTGTTGTCCGCCGCTTCGCTGAGGGCGGGGAAGAGATTGCGCATCTCGCCTTCGGTCTTCAGGTAGAACTCCTGCGTTTCAAAGCGCATGCGGTTCTCCTCGTCCACCGTTTTGCCGGTCTGGATGCACATCAGCACATCCTGGTAATAGGCATCTTCTTTTGTCAGGTAGTGTGCGTCGTTGGTCAGAACCAGCGGAATGCCGGTCTCCTTGCTGAGCTCGACAAGGCCTTCGGCGACACGGGCTTCCTCCTCGATTCCGTGGTTCTGGATTTCAAGGTAAAAATCCTCGCCGAAGAGCTTGTGCAGGTCCTCCGCCCGGCTGCGGGCTTTGTTCCGGTCCCCGTTCAGGATCGCCTGCGGGATCTCACCCGCGAGGCACCCGGAAAGGCACACAAGCCCCGCGGCGTGCGCGTGCAGCAGTTCCCAGTCGATGCGGGGCCGCACATAGAAGCCCTCGGTAAACCCGGCGCTGACCAGCGCGCAGAGATTCCGGTAGCCGATCTCGTCCTTGCACAGCAGGATCAGGTGGGAGTAGTTGTTGTCGATGCCGTGTTCCTTGTCGAAGCGGCTCCGCGGCGCGACATAGACTTCACAGCCGATGATCGGTTTGATCCCTTCCTTCTGGCAGGCGCGGTAAAACGCCACGGCCCCGTACATAACGCCGTGGTCGGTGACTGCAATGGCGTTCTGCCCCATCGACTTCGCTTTTTTGGCAATCTGGTCAATGCGGCAGAATCCGTCCAGCAAGGAGTATTCCGTATGCACATGGAGGTGGACGAAACTCATGGGGTCTCCTTTTCGGCAAGTGCAATGATCTTGTTCAGCCGGTGCGAGAGGCAGCTCTTGGTCACGGGGGGATTGGAAAGCAGCGCCAGGTCCGCCAGGCTGGCTTCCGGGTTTGCAAGACGCAGGAAAGCGGCGTCGCGCAGCGCTTCCGGCAACGCGTCCAGCCCCTCCCGCTTCAGCAGCTTGCGAATGGCGGCGTCCTGCTTCAGCGCGGCGGAAACGGTTTTGTCCGCATTGGCGGTGTCGCAGTTGATCTGCCGGGTGACGGTGTTGCGCATCTCCTTATCCACTTTGGCAGTGTGGATGCTGACGGCCGCCACGTGGGCGCCGACGTGCGCGAGAAAGTCCGCGATCTGGTCGGACTTTTTAAAGTACAGCAGGGCGTGGGCGCCGCGGCTTGCCTCGCGCGGATCCAGATCCATCTCCAGCAGGAGGGAGCGCAGCTCGCGGCTGACGCTCTGGTGACTGGTGGCAAGCTCCAGATGAAAGCGCTTTTCCGGGTCGGTCACGCTGCCGCCGGCCAGAAAGGCCCCGCGGACAAAGGCTTCGGCACAGCCCGGCTCTTCCAGAACACTGAGGTTGATATGGTGCGCGACCGGTCCGCCGGTTTCGGCACCGAAGGCTTCCAGGATCCGCCCGATCTTCGCACGGTCGGTGATGCAGAAGCTCCGCTTTCCGAGTGCGTCTTCCGGGGGCAGCACGTCGAAGTTCAAAGAGAAAGCCTTCCAGAACAGGCGGGGCAGCCGCACCGAAAAATCGGGGCTCGCCGTGATGATCCGGATTTCGTTTGCGTGAAAGGTGTTGCAGTACAGCAGAATGCCGTAACACTCGGCAACAGCCAGACTGCGTTTTTCAATGCGGCCGGAGCAGAGCTCGGCCTTGGCGTCTGCGGAAAAGGACATGAGCGGCTCCTTGCGTTATTTGTCGATGTCGCGGTTGACGTTGACGGAATTGATACGGTTTGCGACCAGGTGGTTGTGCAGTGCGGAAGCGAGCGCCACACTCCGGTGCCGCCCACCGGTGCAGCCGATGGCAATGGTCAGGTTCAGTTTTCCTTCTTCCATATAATAGGGGAGCAGAAAAGCGATGAGCTCCTCGAGTTTTTCCAGGAAGGTGCGGGTCTGCGGGTAGCCGAAGACAAACTCCGCCACAGGCCGGTCGAGGCCGCTGAGCATGCGCAGCTCCTCCACATAAAACGGGTTCGGCAGGAAACGCGCATCAAAGACGAGGTCCGCCTCCAGCGGAATGCCATGCTTGAAGCCGAAGGACATGACCGTGACATCGATACTCCGCTTGCGCTCCTCTCCCGAAAACAGCGAAAACAGGCGGTTCTGCAGCATCCCGAGCGTCATGGAAGAGCTGTTTACCACATAGTCTGCCTTTCTGCGAACGGCGGAAAGCAGTTCCTCCTCCTTCTGGACGGCTTCCTCGGTGGTCATGCCCTTTTCCGCCAGCGGATGCGGCCTGCGTGACTCCTTGTAGCGGCGAATCAGCGTGGGGGTGTCGGCGTCCATGTACAGGATGCGGACCGTGCAGTCGTCCAGCTTGCGGAGGTCTTCGATGGTGTCCAGCAGTTTGCCGAAGCCCTCGCGGTCACGCGTGTCGGTCACCAGGGCGACCTTTTCATAGCGCCCGCGGGTATCCAGGCAGAGTTCAGCAAAGCGCGGGATCAGGGCTACGGGCATATTGTCCACGCAGTAGTAGTCCAGGTCCTCCAGCACGTCGGCGGCCCGGGTCTTTCCGGCGCCCGAGAGGCCGGTAATAATCAGAAATTCCATGTAAGCTCCTTTCGGCGGGCACGGACTGCCGCATCCGCCTGCGGACGGTTTCGGGATGGAAAATGGGATTCTTTACATTCCTGTGGGATTTCCCAGCTTAACCGGACTCGGAAGCGTCTTCCGCCCCGTTGACCGGAAAGATCCGGTTGCGGGGGGCGGGAGGCCCGTTGTCCTCCAGGTGATAGTCCGGCGGCAGAATCATGACCTCGGGTTCCAGCGTCACGCCGCTCTTTTGGTAAACGGTGCTGCGGACTTCCATCATCAGGTCATACACCTCATGTGAGGTGGCGCCGCCCAGATTCACCACGAACCCGGCGTGCTTTTCCGAGACCTGTGCGTTCCCGACCCGGAAGCCTTTCAGGCCGGCTCCTTCGATCAGCGCGGCGGCGTAGTGCCCCTCCGGCCGGCGGAAAGCGCTGCCCGCCGAAGGCAGATCCAGAGGCTGTTTTGCGCGGCGCTTCTCGACGAGCTCGCGCATGCGGGCAGAAATGGCTTCAGGATCATCCGGCTCCAGACGGAAGACGGCGCTGAGGATCAGGCAGCCGCCAGTTTTCTGGAAGATGCTCTGCCGGTAGCCGAAGCCGCAGTCGGCGTTGAGCATCTCGTAGAGACCCTGGTCTGGGACATACAGAAACACAACGCTCTCAATCACGTCCTTCAGTTCCCCACCATAGGCGCCGGCGTTCATGATGCAGCCGCCGCCGATGGTGCCAGGGATGCCGCTGGCAAATTCCAGGCCTTTCAGACCGTTTTCCTGCGCGAACATCGAAAGCCTTGCCAGCGACACGCCCGCCTCGGCGTAGATGGCGCCGTCCGGCAGAAGGAAGATCTTCTGCAGGTTCTCGGTACTGACGAGGAACAGATTCTGAAGGCCTTCATCGGGAAACAGAATATTGGTGCCGTTGCCGAGAATAAACGGCGCAATATGGTGCTCCTTGAGGATGGAGCAGAGCCTGCTGAACGAGGTGACGTCCTGGGGATATGCGATCACGCGGGCGGGTCCACCGATGCGGAAGGAGGAATGCGCACTCATGGGCTCCTGCTCCAGCAGCTTCATGCCGGGAAAGGCTTCCTTTACAGCCCGGACGGCCAGTTCCAGATTCTCCATTCAGTCCTTTTCCTCCTCAGACGGTTCCGTTGTCGATCGCATAGTCGTGTTCGGCCGCCAGCATCTCGGCTGCGTTGTAGCCCATCTTCTTCTGCCGGTTGTTCATGGCGGCAAGCTCCAGGATAACTGCCAGGTTGCGGCCCGGCGTGACCGGAATGGTGACCCGCGGCAGCTTGACGCCGAGGATTTCTTCTGTTTCACTGGTGAGGCCGAGGCGGTCGTAAGCCTTTCCGTCCACCCAGTCTTCCATCACCACGACAAGGTCGATGCTGGTGGAGGGGAGCACCGCGCCGACGCCGTAGATGTGCCGGACATTGATGACGCCGATGCCGCGCAGCTCCATATAGTAGCGGATGATCTCGGGTGCCGAGCCCAGCAGGGTGTCCGGGCCGATCAGCTTGATTTCCACGGCATCGTCCGCCACCAGCCTGTGGCCGCGCTTGATGAGCTCGAGGGCTGTCTCGCTTTTACCGATGCCGCTGTCGCCCGTGAGCAGCAGGCCTTCACCGTAGACGTCAACCAGGACGCCGTGCATGGTCAGGCGCGGCGCGAGGTAGTTGTGCAGCAGGAAGATCGCCCGCGCGAGAAAGCTTGAAGTTTCCTCGTCCGTATAGAACACGCTGCGGTCATACTTCTCGGCCATGGCGAGGCACTCGGGGAAGGTCTTGCATCCGTGGCAGACGACCAGCCCGACAATATCATAGGCCATGAACTGTTCAAATGCCTTCAGACGGTCGTCATGGGTAAGTGTTTCCAGATAGGTGGTCTCGACTTTGCCGATGGCCTGCAGGCGCTTCGGGTCAAAGTAATTATAGAAACCGGCAAGCTGCAGGGCCGGGCGGTTGATCTCGGACATGGACAGCAGCGTGGAATCATATTTGGATGAGAGATGCAGAGGTTCCAGGTTCAGTTCCTTCACAATAATCTTCAGCGGTACGGTGTATTTGGTGGGCATGGCAAATCCTCCTGAACGCGTCCGAAGGGACACAGATAATCCGCATGACGGACGGCTTTTTTCCTATTTTCTATTATAAAATCTGCAGGCGCATTTGGCAAGCAGATTTTCCACGCACCCGGGTGTAAATGCCCGCTCCGCACGACTGCCGGGCAGGGCCGAGAAGCGGACGGAAAGGACTGGAAAACCTCCCATGTGAAGAGAAATTCACAGCCTGTTTACTTGACAGCCATGCACAGATTTTATATGATAGCACTGTAAGTTGTCAGAGTAGGACAGACGCGTTAAGTGCCGGCGGATGGGAGGTTGCCGCCGGACGAAGGGTTCCCTTGCCCGCGGTGTCTGTTCGCATCCGCTGCCACTTGAGAAGCATCTGAGTTTCCAGGCTCCTTTCGTGGCATTTGTCGCGAAGGGGGTTATTTCTATGTTCAAATTCCGACTCACCACCAGAACCATCACTACGCTTGCGCTGCTCACCGCGGTGGAAATCGTGCTTTCCCGCTTTCTCTCCATCAGTGCCTGGAACATCAAAATCGGGTTCAGTTTCGTCCCGGTTGTGGTGGCCTCCATCCTGTACGGCCCGATCGGCGCGGGTATCGTCGGCGCGCTTGGCGATTTTGTCGGCGCCATTTTGTTCCCCATCGGCGCGTACTTTCCCGGCTTTACGCTGACAGCGTTTCTGACCGGATTTGTCTTCGGCCTGTTTCTCTATAAAAAGCAGGACTGGCCCAGAAGCATCGCGGCGGTCGGCATCAACCAGTTTGTGCTGAGCCTCTTCCTCAACACGCTCTGGATTTCCATCCTCTATGGTTCGCCCTATGTGCCGCTGCTGGCAACGCGCGTGGTACAGTGCCTGCTTCTGACGCCGGTGCAGCTTGTCTGTATCCAGGCCGTCGCAAAGAGCCTTGCCCGATACGGAAAGAAGCCATTCACAGCCTGACAGGAGAACAACGCATGGGTCCCAACCCGGAAGCGGAAACGCTTCCGGGTTTGTCGCATTTTTTGAAAAATATTATCCCCCCGGGGGGCTTGTATGCCCCGGAAAAAGATTCTATACTGAACTCAGCAATCCAGAAGGGGGAGATCTTATGCATATGGCAGACGCGCTTCTCGCTCCGGCCGTAGCCGCAACGATGTATGTTGCGTCCGGTACAGCGGCGGGAATATCCATCCACAAGCTGAAACAGGATGACGAACCGCAGAAGCTGCCGGTCATGGCAGTGACCGCTGCGCTGGTCTTTGCAGGGCAGATGATCAACTATACGATCCCCGGTACCGGTTCCTCCGGCCATATGTGCGGCGGCATGCTCCTGTCGGCGCTGCTCGGCCCGCAGGCTGGCTTCCTCTCCATGATTGTGATTCTGGCGATACAATGTCTTTTCTTTGCCGACGGCGGCCTGATGGCTCTGGGCGCCAACATATGGAACATGGCTTTCTACGGCTGCTTCGTCGGTTACTATCTGATCTGGCGCCCAATCATGCGCAGCAACTGGTTCGGCGAGGGGAAATCCGCCCAGCGCACCAGAATCATTGCCGCGTCGATCATCGGTTGCATCGTCACACTGCAGCTCGGCGCATTTTCCGTTGTGCTGGAAACCAGCCTCTCCGGCATCACGGAGCTGCCTTTCGGTGCGTTTGTCGCGCTGATGCAGCCTATCCATCTGGCCATCGGCCTGGTGGAAGGCCTGATCACCTCTGCGGTGCTGCTGTTTGTGTATGAATCCCGCCCCGAACTGCTGCAGTGTGTGAACCCTGAGGAAAGCGAGACTTCCAAACGCTCGCTGAAGACGGTGGTCGCGATCCTTGCGGTCGTTGCGCTTGTTGTCGGCGGCGGGCTGAGCCTGCTGGCCAGTTCCAATCCCGACGGGCTTGAGTGGGCGCTCTTCGGCAACGCCGAGGAAGGCTATGCCGAGAACATGGGCCTGGACGAGGACAATTTCGGCGTGTCCAGCAAAGCGGCCGATACGGCCGGGGCCATTCAGGAGAAAACCTCCTTCCTGCCGGACTACGCGTTTGCGGATAACGACACGCCTGCCGGTACGACAGTTTCGGGGATTGTCGGCGCCGCCATGGTGGCGGGCATCGCAGTGCTGATCTGCGTGGCGGGCGGGTTCTTCCGCAAAAAGAAAAAGGCGGCCTGAACCGGATCTGAACCAAACGGAAACGACAAAGGGGCATCAAACGATGCCCCTTATCCGCGTATCTGAACTGCGGGAGAAAACCCTATGAACAAGATGCAGAAAGCAATACGGGAACTGGCCGAAATGGACGAAATGGCCGTTCGTTCTTCGCCAGTTCATGCCCTGCACCCGCTCTCGAAGCTCATTGCCACCGTCATTTATATCCTGGTTACGCTTTCCTTTGACAAATATGACCTGAGCGGCCTGGTGCCGATGGTTCTCTGGCCGGTCCTGCTCTTCCAACTCAGCGGGATCGAAGTCAGGAGCTGCTTCTACAAGCTCCGCATTGTCCTGCCGCTGGTCATGGCAGTGGGTCTTTTCAATCCCTTCTTCGATAAAACCGTCGTGCTGCAGCTCGGCAGCCTTCCGGTGACCGGTGGTGTCATCTCCATGCTTACCCTGATGCTCAAGGGCGTCTTCTGTCTCATGGCGTCCTTCCTCCTGATGGCGACCACCCCTATCGACAACCTCTGCGCGGCGCTGCGGATGCTGCATGTCCCGAAGCTGCTCGTCACGCTACTGTTGCTGACCTACCGTTACGTGGGCGTGATGACGGAGGAACTTGCCGTGATGACGGATGCCTACCATCTGCGCGCTCCGGGGCAGAAGGGCATCCACATCTCAGCCTGGGGCTCATTTCTGGGACAGCTGCTGCTGCGGAGCATGGACCGTGCGCAGGAACTGTACTCCAGCATGCTGCTGCGCGGCTACCACCAGCACTTCCATTACGCGGATATCCCGCCCTTCCGGACGCGTGACGCACTGTATATGGCGGGCTGCGCGCTGTTTTTCCTGCTGCTGCGATGTGTGAGAATTGCGCAGATTCTCGGCGGGACGCTAGTGAGGTGAGAAGAAATGATTGAATTTCAGCATGTGAGTTTTGCATACGAGAAGAACGTTCCGGTCCTGAAAGACCTGTCCTTCCGCATTGACACCGGCGAGGCCGTGGGGCTGATCGGCGCAAACGGTGCCGGCAAGTCCACGGTCATGAAGCTTCTGCTCGGCCTGCTGGAAGGGGAGGGGAAAATCCTGGTTGACGGGACCGAGGTCCGCCGCGATACCCTGCCGGAAATCCGCAGAAAACTCGGCTTTGTACTCCAGAACTCCGACAACCAGATGTTCATGCCGACGGTGTACGAGGACATGATGTTCGCCCCGCTCAACTACATGCTCAGCCGCAGGGAAGCCGAAGCCCGTGTCGATGCCGTGCTGAAGCGCCTGCATCTGGAGGATCTCAAGCACCGCTACAACCACAGGATCTCCGGCGGTGAAAAGAGGATGGCGGCCATTGCCACAATCCTCGCGATGGAACCGGAAGTGATCCTGATGGATGAGCCGACCTCGGCGCTGGACCCTTACAACCGCCGCATCGTGATCGACACGATCCGTGAGCTGGAGCAGACCAAGCTGATCACTTCTCACGATCTCGATATGATCCTGGACACCTGCAACCGCGTGATCCTGCTCTCGGATGGCCGGATTGTGGCGGACGGAACGGCGGAGGACATCCTGCACGACCGCGCCTTGCTTGAGAAGCACCGCATGGAACTGCCGCTCTCCCTTATGGGCAGGCAGGAATAAAGCTCATCAGGACGCCTGAGCTGTGAAACCGCCAGGCTTCACCCCATGAAAAAAGCGCCTCAACAGAGGCGCTTTTTCGTATCTGATTCAGAGGTTTACCGGTCACGTTTCCGCAGCGGGTCTTTTGAACAGGAGGAGAACTCCGCCGAGCACCAGCAGCACGATCAGCGCCGCGAGGAAGATGTTCGCGTCCGGCAGAAAACTCACGGTACCGTCGCTGTTCGTGATCTCCGCCGCATTTCTCAGAACGAATGCGCCGATAGCCGGCCCGATCAGCCCCGGGATAAAGACCTGGCCGATGATGCGCACGCCCTGGAACTGTCCAGCCCGGTTTTCGGGGATCCGGTCGCGGATCTCGGCACCGAACACAGCCATGCCGGTAAGGTAGCCGGACATCATCAGCAGCGACCCGATGAACACCGGAAGCATGCCCCGGAAGAAGAACAGCAGCACATAGCCCGCGGCCAGCATGCCGAGGGCAGGCCACACGCTGAAGCGGAAGCCTCTCCGGTCGATGACCCTGCCGTACAGCGCGGTCACAACGGCGGCGAGGATGATGGCGGGCGCCAGGATGAGCACGTAGTTTTTCATGCCGAGGGTCTGCTCATAGTAAATCAGCAGGTAGGGCATGAAGATCTGGATGGAGATGCCGAACACCGCAAAGCAGAGCAGCACTCCGTAGAGAACGCGGTTGTCCCTCCAGGTGGAGGGCAGAAAACTGTAGGCAAGCGTTTTCCCGTACGGGAGTTCCGCCCGGCGGATCTGCGGCGCTTCCTCAATCAGGTAGAAGCCCAGCAGGCCGATGAGCGCCGTAGTGATGCCGATGATGTAGTAGATAGTCCTCCAGCTGGACGATTTGTCCAGGTCAAATCCCATGAATCCGCCGAAGACGACCAGAATGGAGACCAGCGGCATCATGGAGTTGATGCCCTCGATCTTCCCGCGGTTGGTGCTGTCACCGCGGTCGGTCAACCACGCATTATAGGCGGCGTCGTTCGCCGTGGAACCGAAAAAGGTCATCACGCAGTCCATGACGATGGTCAGCATCACGCTGCGAATGTAGGCGAAGCTGATGATCGTGAGCCCCCAGATCAGATATCCGAAGGACATGAAGGCCTTCCGCTTTCCGAGCATGTCCGAAGCCGCCCCCATCAGGATGGTCGTCACGGCGGCGGTGACGGCGCTTGCCATCACCATCACGGAGATATCTGAAGCGGATGCGTGGAACATCTTGTAGATGAACACGTTGAAATACATGTTCTCAACAACCCAGGCAACCTGACCCATCAGGCCGAAAATCAGCATTGCGGTCCAGAACTTTCCGCCGAGTTTCGTCTGCACGAAAATGCACCTCGCTTTCCAGCCTATCATATTCTGCGGCGGACGGACTGTCAAGAAACATCCGTAAAGCAGGCGGGAGATTTTCCTTGACGAACGCCGGGGTTTGCGGTATATCTACAGCATAATCCGGAAGGTGGGTACCCCTGTGAAGAGAGAACATGTCGGAATTCTGCAGATGGTTGCCTGCGCGATGCTCTGGAGCATCGCGGGCATCTTTATGAAGCTGCTTCCCTGGAACGGTTTTGCCGTAGCTGGGATTCGCAGCCTGATTGCCGGTACCACCATCGGAATCTATATGGCGCTCATCCGCTGCCCCTTCCGCTTGAACCGGCGCACGGTCATCGCCGGCCTCTTTGCGGGTCTAACCTATACCTGCTTTACCATGGCGAATAAGCTGACCACCGCGGCAAACGCCATTGTCCTGCAGTTTACCAGCCCGGTGTTCATTCTGGTCTTTTCCGCGCTCCTTTATCACCAGAAGATCCGCAAAGGCGACGTGGCCGTGGTGCTGACCGTCCTGGCGGGTATCACCCTCTTCTTTCTCGATCAGCTGGGACCCTCCACCATCGCAGGAAACTTCGTCGCCATCGCTGCAGGGATGTTCATGGCCGGCATGTATATGACCATCGGCAATCTTCCGCAGGAAGAACGTTACAGCGCCGTCGTCGTCGGGCAGGCGGTGGCATTCCTGATCGGGCTGCCGTTCATCCTCACGACGAAACCGCTGCTGACGCCGGTCACGGTCGGGTGCATCCTTGTGCTGGGTGTTTTCCAGCTGGGGATTTCGTATATTCTGTATGTCCACGCCGCGGCCTCCTGCCCGGCGCTGGCCTGCTGCCTGCTGGGTGCGGTAGAGCCGCTTCTGAACCCGGTGTGGGTGATGATCTTTGACGGCGAAACGCCGGGGCCCTTTGCCCTGATCGGCGGTCTGATCGTAATCATTGCCGTAACAGCCTGGTGCATCTGGGACGGAAAACAGAAAGAAACACAGCCGGCATCTCCCTGAGACCGGCTGTGTTCGTTTGAGATAGCTGAATGGAATAAAACGCAGAATCAGACGGAGCGGGGCCCGTGGTAACGCAGTTTGCCATGGGTCCCTTTGCCGTATTCAACAGCCTCTTTGGGGCACAGGTTGATGCAGCCCATACAGTGGGTGCAATTATCCCCCCAGACGGGTTTCCCGTCCTGCATGACAATATTTGCGAGAGGGCATACGGCTGCGCATTTTCCGCAGCCGATGCATTTTTCGGTGGCGGCAAAGGGCTTCGACGTCATGAAGTATTTGTAGTAGGGAGCAAGAACCATCCTGGTTGAGAGAAGCTCCCAGCCCTTCATGCCCGGATCGGGGAGTTCCCGGCAGTTGCGGATGGCGATGGAAAGGTTGCTGACAACCGGAACGGCGGCCTCTATTTTTGCCCGGTTTTCCTCGGGCGTCCCGGTCTTGAACATGGCGATGTAGTTCTGCGGCATTTCGACCTCTGCAGTACCCATATAGGTGAAGCCCTTTTCCGCGGCAAGCGCCTTGCAGTAACCCGGTGCGCCGCCCATGCCGCCGGCACATGTCATGATGAAGTAAGCACGGCAGTCACCGGGAAAAGTCGAATGGCGGATAAAGTCCAGGAACACCATCGGCGGCGCCGAAACATAAATCGGGGAGACGAAAACATAAATGCCGGGCGTTGAGAAAACAGCATTCCGGTTTTTCCGGGTATATTTCACGGCATTGACCAGTTCATCGCCGGTTGCTTCGGCAATCTGCTCGGCAACGAAGCGGCTGTTCCCGGTGCCGGTAAAATAAATAATCATACCAGGTATACTTCCTTCCGTTATTCACAGCAGAACATGCAGGTCCGGATAAACGCTGCGGTTTTTTCCTCGCCGACCATTTTCCTGAACTGGTTGACAGCCGGTCCGCCGTTCTGCAGCAGGCCATCTGCAAATTTTGCATTCTCGGCCTTTTTCTCAGCGACGTCACAGCTTTTGCAGTGCTGCAGCAGTTCAAAGTACAAGGCCGCATACTCCTGCACCATCTGCAGCATTTCGGCGCGAAGCTTCCTGCCCTTTTTGTGGGCGGAAACGGGAAGACGGATGCTGTCAAACCAGTGCTCTCCGGGGTCATAGTCCGGGAGCGAGCTGTATTCTGCCTTGACTTTCTCCAACTGCTGAAAGTCCGGGTGGGAGAGCGTGGTATCGTAAAGTTCCAGTACCAGGGTACAGGTTCCGAAGGCCTCAACAAAATCCAGGCTGAGAATCGGCCCGTCCAGTTCCGTTGGAGAAAACACGGAGGTCTGCATCTTCATCAAACCCAGGGGAGCCTTCATGTCCATCAGGAAAAGGCTCCCGGCACCTGCCGCATCGTAAACCCCGGTAAAGAAGTTCATGCCGCTGCCCCGGAGCCGGGCATATTCGCCGATGTCCCGTTCCCGAAGTTTGAAACAAGACTCTGCCAGCTGCAGCATGCTATTGTTCATGGAGTCATTTTTTTGCATAGCAGGACCTGATGTACTCGGCAAAGCTGGCGTCACCGACTTTCGTGTCACCGACCATCTCCTCGGTCAGCGTCCATTTGGAGAAGCGGATAATGGCCTCCTTGCCGTTCTTTTTCTTTTTGTTGACCCAGGCCAGCACATCGAACAGCCAAACCGGAGCGCGGCTGATGACGGGCTTTTTCCCTGCTGCGGCAAAAAACATTCTGGCAAGCTCTTCATAGCTCCAGGTTTCCTTGCCGCCGACGTTGAAGGTTTTTCCATCGTCACACATGTGCTCCACGATGAACTCCGCAAAATCCGGAGTGTCGACCACGTTGGCATGCACGTCTTTCTTGCCGAGCAGGGTGACCTTGCCCTTTTCGATCATCGGCATGAAGACCTTGGCAATGTCGTAAAAGTATCCGCTTGGGCGGAAAATGACCCAGGTGAGCCCGCTCTTCTTGAGCTCGGCCTCAAACTTCGCCTTGGCATCCAGCATGGGAACGGAAGGATTCCCGTCCGCCTTGAGGACCGAAACATAGGCAAAATTCCTGACGCCCGCACGTTTTGCTTCGGCCAGCAGGTTCATATTCCCCTGGTAATCCACATCATAGCAGCTGACCTCGGCACTGGCCTTGGTGAGCCCGACCGTGGAAATAACGACTTCGGCGCCGGCGCAGACGCCCTTCAGTGTTGCAGGTTTCTGCACATCGGCCTGCACGGCGGCATAGCCCTCCTGCAGGTCAGCGGGCTTGCGGATGCTGCGGCCGATTGCAACCACCTCATGCCCCTGTTTGACCAGTTCTCTCAGAATATCCAGACCGAGGTGCCCGAAGGCACCGGCAAGTACTACTTTCATAACAGACAGTCTCCTTTCACAGTTCCAGCTCGCGCAGGCCGGCTTTGTGCAGCACGATAACGCCCGCCAGCAGCAGCGCCTGCCCAAGGCAGTTGACGCCCTGCTCCACCCAGTTCATCACAGCCGAAGAACTGTCGCGCGAGGCGAGGTAGCCCATGCCCATGTAGCAGAAGAAACAGAGGACAAAGACGAGGATCAGCTTCTTTTTCTGCATCTTCACAGCGAGCGCGCTCAGGCTCCCGCAGATGGCGCCGAGGCCCACAACCATCATGGTCACAAACACCATCGTTCCGCTGAACACCGGGGGCGCCACCGCCAGTGCGGCTTTGCGCCTGCCGATGAACATGATAACAATGCCGAGCCCCGCCAACAGCAGACCGAGGGACTGGGTAGGCAGGAACATGGTGTTCAGCACATGAAAATCGCAGATACCCAGCGCATAAAGCAGCTTCCAGAGCGCCTTCAGGAATCCCGCCATGAACATGTTGACGCAGCCTGCGGAAAAGCAGGCGAAGGAGTACTTCGGCATTTTATTGTAGAGATCCCGCTGCATCAGCACAGCCGCGATGCCGAAGAGGAAGACGGGGATAAAGTCGGTAACGGCCAGGGGGACGGAAAACTCATACATGGCCGTTCCTCCTCAGCCTTTGCCTTTTTCCTTGGAACGCTTGTCGTTGATGATTTTCATTTCGACCGCAGTGACTTCGGTCACGTTGTGTTCCTTCGCCCAGGCGACACAGCCCTTCAGCACCGTGGGCAGGAAGATGCGCGGCACGTTCAGCAGCATCTCCAGCGCGTCGTCGGTAAAGTGGACGTTCGGGTCGGTGCGGTCGGCGGCATAGCGGACCGAGGATAGCGTGGCGTTGCGGATCGGCAGCAGTTCGGGCACCAGGCGCGGAGTCTTCGCGAACCAGAAGTTCTTGCTGTCGCGGTAGCCGTGGCAGATCAGCACGTTGGGCCAGTTCTTCCCCTTGACGCCGTCGATGATGTTCTGGTAGTACTTGGGCTTCATCAGCACCTTGTCGATGCGCAGAATAAAATGCGCACCGTACTGTGTGGTAATGCCGTTGAAATCCCGGTAGGGAGGGGGATAGCAGCCGTCCACCAGCTGACGGCCGATGTCTTCGGTGGCGTTTTCCAGGTCGCTCATCCAGGTGCATTCCATCGCCTGGTATGCTTCGGAGATAACCTTGGGGCGCGGGACGGAGGGGTCGGCTTCCATGCAGAGCCCGTCTTCCAGGTGGAAGCCGAAGTTCTTCATTTTCTCGGCGGGGGTGTCGCCGGGCCAGCCCTGCGCGACGATCTTCTTGTGGAAGCCGCGGCCTTCGGGCATAAAGTTGATGGCAAGCTGTTTTCTTCCGGCCAGCAGGTGCTGTGCCGTATTCGAGGAGTTGCGCGCCTCCAGAACCATCGCGTAATAATCCTTGCCTGCAATATAATACGGGAAACAAAGCGAATAGGAACCGACAGAGGTGCTCCCGTCCTCCGCGAGGGTCGAGATCATCACGGTCGGCATGGGAAAGTACGAACTGGTCTGATAGAAGTTGTCTACGATGCGCAGGTCCTTAAAGCTGCTCATTTTTCCGATTCTCCGTTTCTTTACGTTTTTGTGTGGCGCTTTTAAGCCTATGACAACATTATACTCCTGGAACAGTGTGCGCGCAAGGAAAACACAACATGAAAACACAGCGCATAAGCACTGCAGACCTCATTCTCCCACACGGGATTCCCCTTGCGCATCCCAGGCAGATATGTTAGATTGAAGCAGCCCGGAGCGCGGCGCTTCCGGGACAGACAGAAAACGGGAGAATCGGAACATGCGCAAAAACGGAATTGGATTCTGCATCTTCTACGGCGTTTTTTCCCTGCTGGCACTGGCCCTGCTGGAACTGAACAAAAACCGCGTCATCGGCTGGGTGATCGCGCTGGTCCTGCTGGCGGAGTACTTCCTGCTACGCAGGAACCTGAAAAACGCCGGCGCCAGAATTCTCGTGTTTCTGTGCCTGACGGCGCTTCTTGCCGCAGACCTCTTTCTTACCGTCGGGCCGGTGAAGCGGCACCCGGCGGTGGAAGGAAAGAACGGCGGCGAGACGGACGTGATTACCATTGCGGACGGGCAGCTGACCGGCGTCTTGACTGCGGACGGAGAAGTTGAGGTCTATGCCGGTATCCCGTACGCTGCGCCCCCGGTCGGAGAACTGCGCTGGCGGGAACCGCAGGATCCGACACCCTGGGAGGGCGTGCTGAAAGCCGACCGTTTTGCCCCGATGTCCATGCAGCCGCAGAATTCCGCCATCTACAATTCCCTTGCACGGATTATCGGCTACCATGACTACCGCATCACCCTGAATGACAACTACCGCGACGCCAACTCCGAAGACGCACTCTACCTGAACATCTGGAAGCCGGCGGGAGCGCAGGAAAAGCTCCCGGTGCTGGTCTATATACACGGCGGCTCACTGCAGACCGGGCACAACTGGTACGCCGACTACAGCGGAGAAGGCCTCGCGCGCAAGGGCGTGATCGTGGTCAACATGGGCTACCGGCTTGGCGTGTTCGGGTTTCTGGCCACGGAAGAGCTGATGGCGGAATCGGCATACGGCACCACCGGCAATTACGGCCTGCTGGACCAGATCAAAGCGCTGGAGTGGGTGCAGGAGAACATCGCGGCCTTCGGCGGCGACCCGGACAACGTCACCCTTGCGGGCGAGTCCGCGGGTTCTGCCTGTGTGAGCGCGCTTTGCACATCGCCCCTGGCAAAAGGCCTCTTCCGCCGCGCGATCGGCGAGAGTTCCACGACGACGGCGCAGTGGCCGGCGCACTCCTTCCGCATGCTGGACAGGGCGATCCAAACCGGGAATGAAACCCTGGCGCGCTTCGGCGTATCCAGCGTGGAGGAACTGCGGCAGCTGGACGCCAAGAAGCTGGTGGCGGCCGCGGACCAGGTGCATCACATGGTGGTGGACGGATATGTGCTGCCCGTAACCCCGTATGAGGCATACGCGCAGGGGAACCACAACGAGGAAGCCATCCTGCACGGCTTCAACTCCGACGAAGGTACGCCGTTTATCCTCTTTGAGCAGGCAAACCTGAAAAACTACGAACAGAAGGTGCGCGCCTACTTCGGCGACTTTGCCGACGAGGTTCTTGCCCTGTATCCCGCCGCAACGGACGCCGAAGCGAAGCAGAACTGGACGGACCTCTATTCGGCGGTCTATTTCACCCACGGGCATTACTGCTGGGCCGGACAGGCGCTCCAAAACGGCATCCCGAGTTACGAGTATTACTTCAGCAAGGAGAACGGGAGCATCGGCCCCTGGCACAGCGGGGAAGAGATCTACTGCTACCACAACATCCCGGACGGATCCAAACTCTATGACGAGGCAGACAGGGAACTGTCCGACATGTTTTCGGATTATTTCGTGAACTATATTAAGACCGGCGACCCAAACGGCCCGGGCCTGCCGCAGTGGGAGAAGAGCGGGGAAGACCGCCTCCTGATGGAACTGGGCGACAGAGTGGGGCCGGTTGAAGACCCCTATGTTCCGATCTACGGCATTCTGGACCGGATGAATGCCCGGCAGGCGGAAGAGAATGCATAAACAGGCAAACAGAAAAGCATCCCTGTTGAGACAGGGATGCTTTTTCTTATCAGGCGTCGGTTACGAGAGATAAATCTCACCCTCCACGAACTGCCGGCCCTTGCGCGAGGTGCCGCCGAGGCCGGTGATGCGGCCTTTCCCCTTGCCCCGCAGGGAAAGAATGTCACCTTCATGAACCGGGGCATCACACTTATCGCAGATTTCATAGTTGAGAGAGACGGTCCCGGCCTCCACCTGGCGTGCAGCCTCGCTGCGGGAGAGGTCAAACAGCCCGCCCGCAACCGCGTCCAGGCGGAGGCTCTGCACCGAAAAGCTTTTTTTCTTCACCTTCCGCTCCGGCGGTGTCACTTCCGTGAGCGTCAGCGGACGCGCCCGGACGGCGTCGCGCCCCACTTTGTCGATGGAGAGCAGGTGCTTTTCCACGCCCGGCAGGCAGAAGACGACGGCAGAGCCGTCCTTCACCCAGATATCGCCGAGGCGCTCCCGGCCGATGCCCATACCGAGCAGGGCGCCCAGATAGTCGCGGTGCCCGGGATTGCCGAAGGGCGCGCTGAGTTCCAGGGCGCAGATCTGCTCGTCCAACGGCAGCCATTCCTTGTCCAGCCAGTCCGGCAGAAAGAAGCCGACCGTACGCTCGCAGTCCGGGTGCCCGCCGGAGAAAACCAGGCGGCATCCAGGCTGTGTTTTTGCCCAGCGTTCCAGCAGGAAGCGTTCCGCGGGCGTCAGAAAGTGTGTGGCAGTCAGGACGCCGTTTTTCTCACAGCGGCGCTGCAGGTCTTCCGCACGCCGCAGCAGGTCAGAGTTTTCCATCTTTCACCCTGGTGCTGTGCGCCTGTTCATTCGTCTTCTTCAGCAGTTCTTCAATCTGCTCCAGAACGCCCTCCACCTCGCCGGCAAACTCCTGCGAGCTGGTGCGCAGCACGCCCGAGCGCAGGGCGGAGAGGCGGATGAGGTTGTCGCTGGTCACCACACGGACACGGTAGTTTTTCCCAATGTCATTCACCAGACGCTCAATGTACGCGTCGCCGGTCTCGCCGTCTTTGGTGTAGGCCACGCGGATATTGTGCACCTGCGTGTGTGAGCCGGGGTTCCCGGGCGTGCGGTATCCGTCAAAGACCAGCACCAGTTCGTTTTTCGTAAAGCCGCAGTAGCTGGAGAGCAGGTCCTGCAGGCGCGAGCGGGCCAGGTCCATTCGGTCTTCGGCAAGCGCCTTCAGCATCGGCCAGGCGTAAATGAGGTTGTAGCCGTCTACAATGACAGTCTCCTTCTGTGCCTCCTGCACCGGAGCCGGCGCGGCAACTCCGCGGCTGCCAAACTGGGGCCGCATGTACTGCGGGCGGCGGATCGGCCCGAACTCCCGTTCCATGATGGCTTCCAGCTCACGGTCGTCGATGCTCAGCACCCTGCGAAGTGTCGGCGCGGGGATCTCGTCGTCCGATCGGTTCTGCGGCTTCAGGCAGCTGCCAAGGTGCATGTACGAAGGCACCTGATCCCAGCGAACGTTGAAGCCCGCGCCGTGTGCGCAGAAGACGGAGTCGGGCGTGTTTTCCAGGTCGGCCACGGGGTCGTAGTCCGCGGCGGCAACGATGCTGTCCTGCTCCCGGCAGGGGCGGTAGCCGCCCGGCCGCAGCGAAAGCCGTCCGCGCCCGTGGGTGTAAGCCAGCAGTTCCGGCTGGTAGCCGTTCAGTTCTGCAACCGGCGCGCAGCCGGTCAGGCGCAGAAACTCGCCCTTACCCTCCGGCGAGGAGAATTCCCCGTGCATGGCGTGGATATCGCTGAGCGCGCGGCCGAGCTGCTCCGCAGGCAGCTCCAGCGAAAAGGCGTACCAGGGCTCCAGCAGGATGCTCTTTGCCTGCATCAGACCCTGACGCACGGCGCGGTTGGCCGCCTCACGGAAGTCTCCGCCCTCGGTGTGCTTCAGGTGCGCCCTGCCTGCGGCAAGGGTGATCTTCACATCGGTCAGGGGAGAACCGGTCAGCACGCCGAGATGCTGTTTGTCCATCAGGCAGGAGAGGATCAGCCGCTGCCAGTTCCGGTCCAGTGCGTCCTCACTGCATGCCGTGTCGTAAACCACGCCGCTTCCGGCCGGCAGCGGCGACAGCAGCAAGTGTACCTCGGCATAGTGGCGCAGCGGCTCAAAATGCCCGATGCCCTCCACGGTATCGGCAATGGTTTCGCGGTACAGGATCTGCCCCTTGTCGAGAGTGACGTCCACGTCAAAACGCTCGCGCACCAAGTCCCGGAACACTTCGGTCTGCACCCTGCCCATCAGGCTCACATGGATGCTGCGTTCCCGGCGGTTCCACTGCAGGTGCAGCTGAGGGTCCTCCTCCTGCAGCTGAAGGAGCTTCGGATAGAGCGCTGCGGCATCGACATCAGCAGGGAGGATCAGGCGGTAGGTCAGCACGGGTTCCAGCACCGGCTCGGCGGCCTGTTCCGCCGCACCCAGCGTCTGGCCCGGATAGCTGGCACTCAGCCCGAGGACGGCGGCGATCTGCCCGGCAGAAACGCTCTCGGCCGCCTGGTACTTTTCTCCGGAGTACAGGCGCAGCTGCGTCAGCTTTTCCTGATGCGGTGCTCCGTGCTCATCGGTATACTCCAGCGTCTCCCGCACCCGCAGGCTGCCGCCGGTCATCTTCAGAAAGGACAGACGGTTTCCCTGCGCGTCGCGCGCAATCTTGAAGACCTGCGCGCCGAAGGCTTCCGCGGAAGGTGTGCGCGGAGACAGCGAAATCAGCGCGTCAAGCAGTTCCTCCACCCCGTCCAGACGCAGCCCGGAACCAAAGAAGCATGGGAACAGCGCACGCTCCGCAACCATCTCCGAAAGCAGAGAATTGTCAATCGGTTCCCCCTGCAGGAAGCGGTCCATGGCAGCCTCACTGCACAGGGCGATCTGCTCGTCAAAGTCGGCAGCCCGCTTCGCAAAGTCCACGCAGCTGCCGTCGAGGCGGGCACGCAGTTTCTCCATCAGGGCGGTTTCGTCCGCCCCGGCGAGGTCCATCTTCGTGACGAACAGGAAGGTCGGAATCCGGTGCCGCTTCAGCAGCCGCCAAAGCGTTTCGGTGTGGGCCTGTACGCCGTCGCTGCCGGAAACCACCAGCACCGCGCAGTCCAGCACGGGGAGGGTGCGCTCCATTTCGGCCGAGAAGTCTACATGCCCAGGCGTGTCGAGCAGGGTGACGGCGGTATCCGTCCAGTCCAGCATGGCCTGTTTGGAGAAGATGGTGATGCCGCGCTGACGTTCCAGACTGTGGGTATCGAGAAAGCTGCTGCGGTGGTCGACCCGCCCCAGCTTCTTCACCGTGCCGGAGAGATAGAGCATCGCCTCGGCCAGCGTGGTTTTGCCGGCGTCCACATGGGCGACAAGGCCGACGCAGAGGTTTCTCTGCGCCGGCTTCGATGATAAATCAGACATAAATCGTTCCTGTTCGATACTCAGGCGTGATGATGCTCGTGATGGTGGTGATGCTCATGGTCGGTGGAGCCGTCGGAGAAGAGCATGTCCATCCCATGCGCGATTGCTTCAATAACCGAGAGCAGGTTCTCCTTCGCGGCTTTTTCACTGCCCGGGAGGTTTACGATCAGCGTTTTGCCGCGGATCCCCGCCGCACTGCGGCTCAGGCAGCCGCGCGGGGTGATCTGCAGGCTCGCCCAGCGCATGGCCTCCGGAATGCCGCGCGTCTCGCGCTCGATGACGGCAAGGGTGGCCTCCGGCGTGATGTCGCGCTGCGAAAAGCCCGTGCCGCCGGTTGTCATCACCAGGCCGATGTTGAGTTCGTCCGCGCAGCGGATCAGCTCGTCCTGAATCTGCTGCTTTTCATCAGGCAGGATGGCGGTATGGACGACCTCAAAGCCGGCGTCTTCCAGGATCTTCCGCACGGCGGGACCGCTGGTGTCAACGCGTTCCCCGCGGGAGCCTTTGTCACTGATGGTAATGACCGCTGCAGTATATGTTCTTCCCATGATTCATCCCCCAATCCGGTCTTCACTGATGTCATATATTATAACGGGTTTTCCCCGACTTCACAAGCCGCAGATGAAAGGTTTTTCCTCCCGGAAGGTGCAGTGTCAGACGGCCTTTCCGAACAGGGCTTGGAAACGAGAAGGGAGAGGCGCTTTGCCTCTCCCTTTTGTGACTTTAGTAACTTTTGTGAACGGTTCTGTTCGAATCAGCTGAGGTAGCCCTCGCGGCCCTTGACACCGAAGCGCTCTTCCATCAGGTGGAACTGCTCGTCGGTAATGGTGTTGACGCGCGGCAGGTGGGCGATCTTCATGTAGATCTCGGCAGCTTTTTCCGCGGTTTCAATCAGGCCGAAGGTCTCGTCCAGATCCTGACCCGCGCCGTAGATCCCGTGCTGGGACCAGACGACAAGGCGCGCGGTGAGCATCTTTTCCGCGGTAGCCTCGCCGATTTCATTGGTGCCGCAGAGCATCCAGGGCAGCACGTTGACGCCTTCGGGGAAGACCACGATGCACTCGGTGCACATCTGCCACAGCGTGCGCGTAAACTCGCGCTCGTCCAGAGAATGCACATAGGTCATGGCCAGGAGGTTTGCGGGGTGGCAGTGCATGACAACGCGGTTTGCGGGGTTTACCTTCAGGCGAGCGACATGGCTCATCATGTGAGCGGGGAACTCCGAGGTGAACTTGCCGCCGTCCTCAAAACCCCAGAGGAGTTCGGCGGTTTCGCCGCCGTCGACAATGCGGACCAGGCCGAGGTTCACTTCCGGCGCATACTGCACATTCTTGAAGTACTTGCCGGTGCCGGTCACGAGGAAAAGCTTCCCATCCAGTTCCGGAGCCTTGAACCCCGTGGGGATCGTGCGGATGACGGCAGAGGTGTCGACATAGTCCGCAACCTGCTCTTCATCGAGCAGCAGGGAGATGTTGCCGCCGTTGCGTTCGTCCCAGCCGTGGGCATACATGTTGGTGGTGGTTCTGACCATCTCGATCAGGTAAGGTGCTTCCAGAAAGTTTTTCATGACGATTCTCCTTATGATCAATGTTGTGGTTTCAGCGGGTGATGATGTCCACGGGGACGTTGAAGATCTTCGCAACCTTGAGAATGGTGTCGATCCAGCGGCCGGATGCCGCTGCCATGTGGTGGGTGGGGCCTGCTTCGCTCCAGCGGTTGCAGAAGTCTCGTGCGCCGCAGCTGAAGCGGGTGCGCATGTTGGTGTCGCCGAAGGTGAAGATCGGACCGGGCTCGTTCATGCCTTCCGCCACGACGAACTTGAAGTGTCCGTCCCTGTCCTGGGTAATGCCGAGGTAGGTGACGGGGCCTTCCGCCGGGTAGAACTGTGTGAGATAGCCGCCGCCGGTCTTGCCGTGGAACACGGGGACAATCTTCATGGTGGGCTTCTTCGCCTTCGAGATGTCCGCGTCGCCGGAGCCGCTGTGCCCGATGATGCAGATATCTTCGGGGAAGTCAATGGAGTACATCTCGCTGAGCTGGCCCATGCCGGAGATAGTCTTCAGGATGCTCATCGCCATGGCGACCTTGATGTCGCCCTCGACCGCGCAGGCGGTGCCCTGCTTGATGAGCATGGAGAAGGCCGGAATCAGCATGCTGTCCAGCTTGCCGGCCACGCCCTGGGCAAAGCCGTCGTAGTGGCTGGCCACAAAGCCGAGCTGCTCGTCCTTGACCCACTGCTCAAAGGCCACGACGTACTTGGCCATGTCCCAGACCTTCTCAACGGTGCCGCCGTCTTCAATGTCGAAGGTGTCGAGGATGTCCTGCGCTTTTAAGCGGATGGCTTCCTCATCGGTGATGTTGTCGGCGATTGCCCACATCTTTTCCCAGTCGAACTGCTTGGTATAGAGGAACATGCGGTGGTAGAGGTTGGTTTCGTCGATGTACAGATCCATCATGCCGGGGTAAGGCCGGCCGATCTGCGCGAGGTTCGTGTCGCGGAAGCGGCGGCGCACCTGAGCGGCACGGCACCAGTCGGCGATTTCCGCATCGACCAGGGGGTCTCCGCCTTCCACCACGCCGGTGATGACCGCATGGCGCTTGCCGGCGCGCTCGAGGTCGGCGACCATCTCGCCCACGGCGCCGCAGGCGTAGAGCTCACCGAGCCAGGTGGCGGTATCGGTGTTGGCATAATCGGGGGCCTGCTTCTTCTGAAGGTTCACCAGCACCACGGGCACGTCCAGGTCGCGCACGGCCGGGAGCATGTTGTAGCTGGTGGCGTAGGTGAGCAGCTGGAGGATGACCAGGTCGACGTCCGCAGCGCGGAACTTGTCTCCGGCCTTCACGGCCAGTTCCTTGGTGGTGACCAGGCCGCCGTCGATCAATTCGACGGTATCGGGGATGCGCTTTTTGAAGTCGGCGTACTGCGCCTCAAACTCGGGGACCAGGGACGGGAACTGGGGCAGGTAAGCGCCCAGCGCGATGGAGAACACGCCGACGCGTGCCTTGGTGTTGACTAACATGCGGAACCTCCTGTTATTTCAATCGTTCGGTTACTGTACGTTCATCTGGATCTTCAGGTTGCCGATGGCGGTGGCTTCGATGGGCAGCGCAACGACCTTTTTGCCGCTGGCCTTCTCAGTCAGCGCATTCAGGAAGGCGTTCTTGGCGCCGCCGCCGACAATATAGATGCTGTCATAATGAAGGCCGGTGTTGTGCTGCAACTCCTGGACGGCGTCCATGTAGCTGAGAGCCAGGCTGCGATAGGCGCAGCGGAAGTAGTCGCCCACGGTCTGGGGCTGCATGGAGAGCGAGGCGTCGAAGGCGGCCTTCATGCTCTCCGGGGCAAGGAAGCACTGAGCGTTGGCATCCACGGTCTCCTCAAAGCCGCTCGCTTCGGCCTCGGCGACGATCTCGCCGAAGGGCTTATCGGGGCAGAGTTCCGCGCGCAGGCGGTTTACCAGCCACATACCCATGATGTTCTTCTGGTAGCGGTTGTAGCCCACGCCGCCCTCGTTCGACCAGTTGGCAAGCTGAGAGGCCTCGCTGGTGATGGGCTTCCGGGTCTTGACGCCCAGCAGCGACCAGGTGCCGGAGGAGATGTACGGCGCGTCCTCTTCCATCGGGATCCCTTCCACGGCGGAACCGGTGTCGTGTGTCGCGCACAGGACCACCTGGATGCCCGCATATTCGCCGATGACGGTCCCGGGCTGCTGCAGGCTGCAGAACAGATGCTCCGGCAGGCCGAGCGCCGCAATAATGGCAGGGTCATATTCCCCGGCCTCGGCGGAAACCATGCCGCCGGTGGTGGCGTTGGTGTACTCGTGGGCCTTGACGCCGCAGAGCTTGTACATCAGGTACTCCGGGATCATCAGAAAGTCCGTCACGCCCGCGAGCCGACCGGCCAGTTTGTCGGCGTAGAGCTGGTAAACCGTGTTGAAAGGCTGAAACTGAATGCCCGTGCGCCGATAGAGCTCGGAAAACGGGATCAATTCGTGCACCTGCGGGATTACTGCCTCGGTGCGGCTGTCGCGATAGGCGTAGCAGGGCCGGACTTCCTCATCGCCGCGCAGGAGCACGTAGTCCACGCCCCAGGTGTCGACGGAGAGGCTCCTGATTTTCGGGTACTTCTCTTTTGCAAGGGCAACACCCTGCTTCACATGGCCGAGCAGCGCGTCGATGTCCCAGGTCAGGTGTCCGTCCAGTTCGGTCACGCCGTTGGGAAAGCGGTAGATCTCCTCGGTTTTCAGTTCGCCGTTTTCCAGCCAGCCCGCGATGTGCCGGCCGGACGAGGCGCCGATATCAATGGCAAGGTAAATCTCCATGGCAGAAAATCCCCCTTCTTTCGTTGTACCGATCATACAACAGGGAAGGGGGATTTGCAATGTCGGATCTTGTCTGAAAAAGTGTCCTTATTTGCAGTCCCGGTATTTCTTGGGGGACTGCCCGAAACGGGCAGCGAACAGCCGGTGGAAATAGCTGACGTTTTCATAGCCTACGGAGAGGGAAATCTCATCCACTTTCCGGTCGGTGTTGCGAAGCAGCCAGGCCGCCTGGCTGAGGCGTTTCTCCTGCAGGAGTTCCGTGTAGTTTTTCCCGGTGCCCTTGCGGATCAGGCGTGAGAGGTAGGGCAGCTCGTAATGCAGCCTTTCGGCGATCTCGCCGAGGCTCCCGTCGGCGTAGCGCTCCTCGATATAGCGCAGCACGGTAACGACCGCACCCTGCTCCGGCGTCTCGAACTGCAGGGTGTCGGTGTGGTTCAGGAGCTGGGCGAACAGAAGCCCCATGGTGCTCTGAAGAATGCCGCGCCGGTTGGGGACCTGCTCCGTCAGGGTGTACAGCAGGTTCTCGATCAGATTCTGCACCGGGAGAACGCCCGCCACGCGAAACAGCAGGTATCCTGTCTCATTCTGCCCGGTCAGACAGCTTGTCACAAAGCTCCGCAGCGGCGTTTCCTCCTCGCCGAGGAAGGGGAGCGTCCCGGAGAAAAAGGCCGGACGCACGATGAAATTGACCGCAACATCATCTTCTCCAGCGGGGGCGATGGACTGGCGCGCATGCTGCCCCAGCATCAGCAGTTCACCCTCGTGCAGGATGAGTTCGTTTCCGTTGATCACGTGACGCGTCTCGCCGGAGCACATGTACACCATTTCCACATAGTCGTGGATGTGCTCCGGAAACGCGACAAAGCGCGTATGCGGGCGGATGGTGATGATCCTGCCGGAGGGGAGCAGCTTATCCCCGGAGATCACGTCCCGCGTCCCGTCCATATAAATGCTGCGGTCGATCCGCGCCTCCCCGGCCAGGATCTTTTTCTCTTCGTCCGTTACGGCGGAGAGTTTGTTCAGCAAGTCGTGATTCATGTTCCGTGTCTCCCGTGTTTCCATGTGGATTCCTGGGCAGAAATCCCGCAAAAGTGTCTGCTTATGCGCTTGTCATACAGATATGTTCGAGCAGAATCCCGGCTGAAACAAGCCGATGCAGGTCGGCTTTGACACAGGTTTCTGCGCATTTCCAGTATACGCCGTTATTGCCCAAAATCAAATTTTTTTCGGACAGGCAAGAAAAAGCACCCATGGAGGAAAGAATCCATGGGTGCCTGCATGTTACGGGTATTCCATATTTTGCTACCGACAGACGATTTGCTGCGTTGTGCATTGGCAGACCAGCTCTGTTCTCTACAGAAACCGGATATTATCCCGGAATCTTGATGCTGATGTTGCTGAAACTTGGACTGCAGCCGTCGGCAAACACACCGATATGCGCGCCGTCAGTCGAATGCGTGATCCGGGAACTGAGAGCCTTTGCATCATCGATATACAGAACTACGATCTCATTTTCACAGACCAGCTTCACATGGTGCGTGTCGGAGCGGGAAAAGTCAAACTTGGTGATCGCTGCAGGCTCATACTGGCTGAGTTCTGTGATCTCATATCCTTCGTAATGCAGCAGGTTCTCCCAGGCATCCAGACAGAGCGCAGTGTATGTTTCGTCCTTTGCGCTGCCGCCGAAGGCAAAACCCGCACGGCCGTCTTCATCCAGGGTAACGTCACATTCCAGGGTCATGGAAGCGGGGCGGGTACCCATGTCGGCAAGAGCATAGGATTCGGGGTCAGCCGAGAGGGAGATGTTGTTGCCGTCGATTGTGACACCGCCTGCCTTACCCACGGCGTGGACAAGCTTGTCAACGGTGAAGTAGTCGGCGAAGGTGTCGGGCGCCTTCAGACCGAGCGTCTTGTCCTCATGCTGAACCAGCTGGTGATTCAGGACGTTGCCGGCCCACTGATACACCCCCGAATCCGAACTCAGACCTGCGCGCCCGAGCCATCCGCACAGATAAACGGCATCATTTAGTTCCGCCGTCTTGCCCGCGTAGAAGATAAATCCGCTGCCTTCCGTCAGGCCTTTGCCGTCAAGAATGTTGTCCCTCGGCGCAACGAACGGGCCATCCATGGAGTCGCCGATCGCGTAATAGGTGACACAGTCCCAGCTGTAGGTGAGGTACCAGGTACCGCCGATGCAGAAGAGGTCGGGGCATTCCAGCATGAACTGTGACATGGGGGCAAAGATCGGGCCGATAAAGTCCCAGTGCTTCAGATCGGTGGAAGTATACTTCACCACCACACCGCCCAGGGTATCTTCACGGGCTGCGATCAGCAGCCAGTAACACTGATCCCGCTCAACCCAAAAGACCTCGGGGTCGCGGAAATCGTCCTTGGAATAACCCTCCGGGGCAAAGAACAGAACATCCGCGTCTTTGACCCAGTTTTCGCGATCTGTGCTGGTGGCGTGCATGACGCACTCCTTGCCTTTTCCTCCGTTGCCGGTATCATTGTGGCCGGTATAGAAGAGGTGGTAAAGGCCGTCGGGATCCTGCATCACGGAGCCGGTTCCCAGCGCCGGATCCGGGTCGGACATCTGACCGAAATTGAGCACCATGCCGTGATCTTTGAAATCGTAGAGGGTTTTGGAGCTGTATTTGTAGATCGGGTGATAACCCTGGCCGTTGCGGTCCGTATCGAACAGATAATACAGCTCCAGGGTGCCGTCATCGGTCACAAAGGGCATCACGTCGCCCACGTAACCGCCCTCGGGAGAGGGATACAGGCTGTATTCCACTGCCGCATAAGGCTCGTCCGGGATGGATTCGGAATAGCTGCTCTCCGCATCCTCCTCCGCAGGAGCCAGCGCCAGATTCCCTTCGGTGTCCGCAGGGGCGCCCTTCGCACCGCCGCCGCAGGCCGACAGGAGCAGGGCAAGAATCAGGAGGACGGCAAGCCAATACTTTTGCATTGTGAACACACCTTTCTCATTTTTTAATCCGGCTGATGCGATCATGGGAACAGCCGGGCGGTCAGAAGGTATAGATCGTATCCGAAACCAGGTTGATCTTCCCGGCTTTTTCAACTTTCAGGCCGCTGAGGATGATGCTGTTCGGCGGGGTGCAGTTGCCGAGAGAGAGCTGGATGACAAGCTCGGTATCCTGTTTCGGGTAGGTCGTATACGTCACATGCTGTCCGGAAGGAGTGGAGATCAGACCGTACATTGCGCCGAGACCCTTCTCTGTATCACCGTTGTTGAAGCAGATCTCAAAAGGAGCCGGAATGATGGACTTGACATCCATGCTGATGCGATACTTTTTCCCCTCCATGAGCATGATGCCGGTATGGACAAAGAGCTTGGTCTTCCATGCTTCTCTCCCCGCGGCAGGAGTTTTCTCAATCCGCACAGTGGCTCTGTCGCGGGCCTTGTCCAGCGTGGCTGTATAATCGGCATGGGTCCACAGTTCCGTGGCCGCCCGGACATTAGGCAGCGTATAGGACATGAATTCGGCGTCGTCAATTGTGATGTTGCTGATGGTATAACTGTTGCCGTCCGTTCCGTTCGTCTTTCCAAGCCGGATCTGCAGAGTGAGTTCACCCTGAGTGGGCGTCGGCGGAATGATGAAGGAAACCGTGTTTTTCCCCGCCCGGAGAGACTGCTTATACAGTTCCCCGTAGTCCTTTTCTCCTTTTCCGTCATAGAAGACCTCAAACAGGCTTTGATACTTTGCCGCCGTGATATCAAAGGAAACGCGATAGCCTCTCCCGTCTACGGGAGTAAAGCCTGTGCGGACATTCAGCTTCACATTCCAGGGATTGCGTTCGGCGGGAGCATGGTGGATGTAGAAGTCGGCTGAAGATTCATGCTGCTCCAGGGAAACCACATATCCGTCATCCGAGGCTTTGCCGATATAGCCCACACTGTCATATCGGAAGCCCGGGTTTACCGAGGTGCCGGCGCCGAAGTTCACTTCCTCCACCCTGATGCCGCTGATCGTGACTTCATTGGCGGCGGCTGCATTGCCGAGATTCAGCTGCAGCGTCAGCACGCCGTCTTTTTCCGGCGTCAGAGTGTAGGTAACGGTTTCCTTGCCCGCGGAAGCAGTCAGATCGTACAGCGCGCCGAAGTCTTTCTCTTTTTCAGCATTGTTGTAGCAGATCTCATATCCCAGTTTTGAAGCAGCCTGCACATCAAGGCTGACGCGGTAAGTGCTGCCGGCTTTGAGCTGAGCGCCGGTTTCCGCAAAAAGCTTGATTTTCCAGGCTTCGCGTCCGCTGGCGGGCACTTTTGTGATTGCAATGGTTGCGGAATCTTCCGTGTTGCTCAGGCTCGCCTCGTAGTCTTCGTGCGCCCAGCGGTTGATGGGTGCGTACTGGCTGTCGGGCGTGTCTTTGACTTCAACCTGCACATCACTGATCGTCACGTTGTTCGGAGCGGTGCTGAGACCCAGAAGCAGCTGAATTGTCAGCGTACCGGAGGTGCTGGGTGTAATGGTATGCTCTACCGTGCCGCTTCCCGTGGTCAGGTTGTAAAATTCACCAAAGGCTTTTTCTGTCGGGCTGTCATAAAAGACATGATAGGTAAAGGAAGTATCAGCATTAACTTTATACCGGATGCGATAGGTTTTCCCGGCGTTCATTGCAGCTCCGGTTTCGACATACAGTTTCATCTTCCAGTCTGCCTTCTCAGAAGCTACGGCATTGACATTCAAGGTGGCAGACGAATCGTTGTTGGAGAGAGTGGTGACATAGCCGGCGTCCGACCAGTTATGAACCGGTGCCCAGGCAACCAGGGAATCCGTCATGAGATTCTCGCCGGGAGTCCCTTTCACTTCCTCAACCTTGATATTGCTCACTGTGACCTCATTGCCGGCTGCAGCATTGCCCAGGGAGAACTGGATAATCAGGTTGGCGTTGGTTGCCGGCGTCACCTCGTATGTGACCGTTTGGAGTGTTGAGCCTGCGGTGAGACCGTATTTTGCTCCAACGCCCTTTTCTGTTCCGCCATTGTTATAGCAGATCTCATAGCCTAGTTCCGACGTTGCCTGTACATCAGCGCTGATCCGATAGAGTTTCCCTGCTTCCAGCATAACGCCTGTTTTGGCAAAGAGCTTGGTTTTCCACACCTCGCTCCCACTGTCCGGCGAATTTGTGAAGGTAACTTTTGCAGAACTGCCGTCGCCGCCCAAGGCTGCAGAGTAGCCTTCATGTGTCCAGAGTTCAAAGGAAGCGGGATCAACGGATGATTCAGCGTAGTATTTTTCGAGTGTTACACTATTTACCGTAAAGACGGTGCCGGCAGGGCTGTTGCCCAATTGGAAGGTAAAATGCAAGCCTTTGGGATCAGTATCACCATTGACAGTCCATTCGTGTTCAATAATCTTGGTCTGGTTAGCGGCTATGCTTTGCTCGTATTTGCCATCATATTTTCTGTCGTCAGGCCAATCACCGGTCCCGGTATTACTGTAGACAACGCAGAAATTATTAATATCAGAAGTCGACGTGACACTCGTTGTTAATTTGTATGTTACACCTGCTTCCAGTGTCGCATCTGTGTCAAAGAACAACTTGGATTTCCAATCTGAAGGATCTGTTGAAACCTCAGTAATTGTAAGAGATGTTCCCAGAGTCTGCTGGTATCCGTCGGCATGCCATTCATTTGCAGTTAGATGAACATCAAGGGCCTCACTTGTGACGCCGCCCCGTGTGGTGACGGTTTCCTGCCGCTCAGGAACTTCTCTTTCCAAGGTTACACTGTTGACAGTGACCGTATTGCCTTCCGGACTCACACCTAAATGAAGCTGTATAATCAGGGGATCTGTTGAAGTGTTTGTATCGGATATAATTTCCTGCTCAAAATCTCTCGTTTCGCCGGCGGCAAGACTTTGAGCTTGTATTTCACCGAAACTTCTCTCATTACTGCCGTGGTTAAACAGAAGATCAAAGTCAACCGCTTGTTCCGTTGTAATACTTACAATTACCTTATGTTTCCCCGGGGCCAGAACCGTATTCGTGTTGACAAACAGACTGGAACTTGCAGGGTTAGCATCGGATGGAACTGCGTTGATGGTCAGTGCACTGCCGGTCAGAGTCTGTGTGTAACCACCTGACTGGGTTTCACTCCCTGCCATGCCTGAGAGAGTATCCCGCTGAAAGCCGGCAGGGATTGTCAATTGAGACACCTGGTCAGGAGTGGAAGTGATCTGTTCCAAAGATACACTGTTTACCGTGATGGCGTTTGGCGCCGGGCTCTTACCCAATGAAAACTGAAGAATCAGCTTATTTGTGGTGGCATCTGCTGGCACAGTGAATTCATCACTGACATAATCAGCTGTGCCGGCGGACATCTGCCCGTATAGCGCGCTATAACCCTTTTCTACATCACCATTGTTATAGCAAATCTCAAAAGGAAACGCCTTTTCCGAGGTGACATTAGCGGTAACCCTGTATGTCGCTCCGGCATCCAGCGCTGTGCCTGTGTCAATAAACAGCTTGGATTTCCAAACCTCGGTACCCGTACGGGGAACGGAACTGATTGTCAATGTATTGTTGTTTGATTTTGTCTGTTCATAACCGCCGTCATGCGATTCCCTTGAAGAGATGGAAGAAAGGTTAATCGGCCGGTATCCCGGGCCTTCGGATACAGGGTAGGCAAAATCAGCAGGCAAGACAGATGTTCCTGCCTCAGAGGTGAGTTTTGCAATTTTCAGATTGCTTACGGTAACCGTGTTACCGGTTTCATCATTTGTAATCCCCAGCTGAAGCTGAAGGGTAAGAGGCCCTTTGCTTTCCGCCGGCAGGAACGAGTAAGAAACAGAATTGCTTCCTGCTTCGAGGCTTTTTCCGTACAGGGCTCCATAGTCTTTTTCGCTATAGCCGTCAAAGCAGATATCATACGTGCTCTGATCCTTTTCAGAGTTAACATCAAAGCTGACCTGGTATTTGGCGCCGGGCTGCGGCGTAACGCCGGTGTTGATCATGAGCTTGGATCTCCAGCCTTCACGACCGGATGCCGGGGCGCCTGTAATATCCAGCGTTGCACTGCTTCCGTCAGCGGATACGCTCTGGGTGTATCCGTCATTGTGCCACTCTGTCACATTAACACCCGTACGGTAGGAGAAGGTATCCGGGAGAATGCTGGTATATTTTGAATCGTCATCCGGCTGCGACTCCGCCGGCGTGTTGTAGGAAAAGTCAGCGGGGAGAATGTCGGAGTAGCTGACCGGGAGAGACTCGATGCTGAGGTTGCGGAAGGTGTACTTGTTGCCTTCTGCGGAATCGGTCTTGCCGAGCTGCAGACGCAGAACCAGTTTTCCGTTATCTTCCGTGGGTGTGATAACATAGGAAATATGGTCTGCCGTGCCCGCTGTCAGACTGCGCCCGTAAAGCGCCCCGTAGGCGTTTTCCTTCGAATCGCTGTCAAAGCAGACCTCGTACTCGCCCTGGTTCCTTTCGGGGACAAGGTCAAAATCCACTTTATACGTCTGCCCGGCTTCCAGGGCTGCGCCGGTGTCAACATAGAGTTTCGCTTTCCAGACACCCCTGTCGGACGCCGCGGCCGGGGCCTGGTAGATGTCCATTGTGACGCTGTCGGCGGCTTCGTTCATCCGTACGAGGTAACCGTCGTCATGGCCTTCGAATGCGCTGTCGGTGCTGCTGTAGGAAAAAGAAGAAAGAGGAATATTGGAAAAATCAACAGGGACCAGTTTTTTGTATGTGCCAATTGCGATGTCCTCATTCAGAGCAAATGTGCTGGGAAGCATGTTGTTGTAATGATCGCGGATCTTCTCGATGCGGAGGTTGCCGATCTTCACGGTCGATCCCTCCGGAGCCTCACCGAGGGAAAACTGCATCACCAGGTCTTCACCGGCACCGGTGCCGGTAATGACAGCTTCGCAGTGCGTTACCTCGCCGGCAGCCACATTCTGCCCGTAAAGGGCGCCGTAACCTTTCTCGATTTCTCCATCGTTGAAGAGAATTTCGAACGGCATATCCTCATCGCATGTCACATCGACAGCGAGGTGATAACGGACACCGGATTCGGGGAACAGGCCGGTCTTTACGTAGAGCCTGGACTTCCACACGCCGGGTTCCCATGACGTGGCGAGATAGTTGATGCTGACCGCGTTCCGGCCGCGCGTCAGAACCGGGGCGTAACCCTGGTCATGCTTCTCAAATACAAGCTTTTCCTTTTCAAAGTTTACGGGCGAGGTGAGCGCTTCTTCATAGTCTTCTTCGTCCGCATACTCCTCGACTTCGATCTCGTTGAAGTCAATCGTAAAAGGACGGAGCATGCCGAGCTGCAGATCCAGATAGCTTGTGCCGCTATCGGCAATCAGGATGCCGGTGACGCTGTTATCGCCTTTCTGAATCTCAAACTCCTGGAAGTCACCGAACTTGATCTTGCCGGCCACATCGGAATGGAAACGGTAGGTTACGCGGTAATCCCTGCCGGCAACGGTGGGATAGTTTGCTTCCAGTTTGATATGCCAGGATTCCCCGTCGGTCTTCGTGGCGTTAAAGCGGTATACGCCGTCCACCGCTTCGCCGCTTCCGGCAACGGTGCTGCCCTCGAATTTCGCACGGAACAGGGTGTTTTTCACCTTTGTCGGCTCCGTTTGCGGCGCAGACACTTCCAGCGGGGGAAGAGATACTTCTTCGAGTGGGGCATCCAACTCGGACAGAAGCGCCTCTGACTTTTCCTCATCCTCAGCGGCTGCCTCTGTTGCTGCCCGCGGGGCAGCCAGACCGCAGCTGGAAAGAAGAAGGGAAAACAGAAGAACAACAGCAATCATTGTTGTCATACGTTTCATCATGAAATCCTCCTCGCTTCAAATTGCCTGCCTGACACGCTGTAATCAGCGTATGCAGACCGGACGGCGCCGAATTGCACAAAATGTAAACTAAACACTATATTAGTATAAAATACTGTTTACGTAATGTCAATATATATTGTGCAGATACT
The DNA here is from genome assembly GCA_017395085.1 of Oscillospiraceae bacterium. Lineage (GTDB taxonomy): Bacteria > Bacillota > Clostridia > Oscillospirales > Oscillospiraceae > Limivicinus. Next base: position 80,522 of record JAFPWF010000024.1, read on the forward strand.
TTACTTTTTGTATCATTATCTTGTGGATAAACACCGTTTTCCATCTATAAGTGCTGACAAAAACGCTCAAAATTTACATTTTGTAAACCTTGCTTTTCCTTTTCCCGCATGTTATGATAGTAAAAGTTATATTCCCATGCGGAAGGAGTATTTATGGCGCTGAAAAGGGTTACCATGCAGGACATAGCCGATGCCTGCGGATTGTCGCGAAACACCGTTTCCAAAGTCTTCAACGGACGCGGCGCCGTTCCGGAAATGACGAAGAAAACGGTTCTCGACAAGGCCCAGGAACTCGGCTATTATCAACGCCCGGAGGGAGACGAGGTTCCCGAGACCAGGCGCGGAAGTGTTGCGCTTTTGACGCAGCACAAACTCCTGAGCCATAATTTTGGCGCCTTTTTTATCACAAGCTTTACCGATCAGATCTGCCGTTCCGGGTATACCATGAAGATCTATGAGGTTTCCCCCGAGGAAATCGCGGAAAAGAAACTGCCGCCCCATCTCAACCTGGAGGAAACCGCCGGGATACTGGGAATCGAGCTGTTTGACCGGGAATACCTGGAGATGATCTGCGCCCTGGGAAAGCCTACGGTTTTTGTGGACGGGCATGCCTGCGCGAGCAGGTCGCTGTTTCAGTGTGACTACATTTCAATGGAAAACATTGCCAGCGAAACGGCTCTGGTCAACCGGATGATCCAGCGCGGCGCGCGAAGGCTTGGTTTCGTGGGGGATAAGGAACACTGCAACAGTTTCCATGAACGGTGGATCGGTTATTGCGTGTCGCTCGGGGAAGCCGGGCTGCCGATTGATCCGAACCTTTGCATTCTTGATGAGGACGGACCGGCGTACTCAGATATCGAATGGCTTCTCGGCAAGCTGGCGGCCATGCCGGAGCTGCCTGACGCCTTTGTCTGTGCCAACGACTATCTGGCCATCCACCTGATGACGGCCCTGAAGAAGATGGAGCTGTCCATCCCGGCTGATATCATGATTTCCGGCTTTGACGGTTCCATGGAAGCGGCTCTGGTAGACCCGCCGCTTGCAACGGCGCAGATCCCCAGCGTGGAGATCGGCCGCCTTGCCGCCTCCATTCTGTCCGAGCGGATCCGATCCCCCGGGGGACTGTTCTGCTGGACAAACGTGAAGACAACGCCCATCTGGGGAAAAAGCATACGATAAAGCGCTTGCGCTGTTATTGCATGCACGAAAACCGGGATGCGGATCTGACGGCTGAAAGAGCTTTCTTCAGCGAATCACAGACGGTTCTTCGCACTCAATGACGCAATGATCCCACGCGTTGATTACGGTGGTGTTTCCAAAGCTGCTTTTTTGAGGGATGGAAACCCCGTATTCCCGGTGAACGTGCCCGTGTACAAAAAACCGCGGCTGATACTTTTCCAGGAGAGTCAGAAAACAGGCAAATCCCCGGTGAGGAAGAGAATCCAGATCATGCAGACCTTTTGCCGGAGCGTGGGTGAGCAGAATGTCAAATCCCCTGTGCCAGCGTAAAGGCAGCCATAGACGGCGAATCCGGCGCCGCATCTGGCCTTCGGTATACATGTAGCAGCCGTTCCGGTATCGGTAGGAGCCCCCCAGCCCCAAAATTCGGATGCCCCGGAATACGACAATCCTGTCATCAATACAGACGCAGCCCTCCGGCTCGCGGGGATAACTTTCATCGTGATTCCCATGCACGTAATACAGCGGACAACCGGCCATGGTGACCAGAAACTCAAGGTATGACGGTTTCAGATCTCCGCAGGCAAGAATCAGATCAAATCCCTTCAGTTTCCCTGCGGAATAGAATTCGTAATAGTATGGGGACTCAATATCGGAAATCGTCAGAATTTTCATGTTTTCTGCAATCTGCGGATCTGGATGTGCTCTCCGTTGCAGGAGCCACGCCGGCCGCATCGACGGTTGCTTTTGCAAGCGAATTCAGCTGCGTATACTGAGGTATGCTGCCCTTCACATTTTCCACGAGATAGTCCATGCAGGCAATTTGTTCCTGACACAATGCCCCCTGTTCCAGCCCGATCTGTTCCCCGCTCTGGGAATAGATCGGAGTGCGGAAGGGAACACACACCTCATGGATCATGCTGTCCTTCAGAACATCGGCCAGACGGCGCGTGCTTTTCGGAAGTGACGCGGCGTAGTCGATATCCACCACTCCGGCGGACATTCCCCAGTAGTAATTCAGCGCCTTTCTGCTGCTCTGGTATTCATCCTGCACGGTTCTGTTGAGGAACTGCCGCAGGATCTTTTCATAGTAAACACCCCAATTCCAAACCGGTACTGCAAGAAGAGTTCTCGTGTCGTCCTGAATATAAGTCAGACCGAAACTGCTCCGTTTGCCTGAAGACAAGCTTGCCGTGTCCTGGCAGGAGATAAAATGAATTCCTTTTTCCAGGAGTTCCCGTTCGGCCTCACGCTGACCTTTCACGGAAGACCACTCCAGAAATACTTCGGCACGGGGGTTCGTCATCTGTGCTCCGAGGGCAAAGGCGTTGATCCCGGCTATCTGGCCAAAGATTGGGTAGTCGCAAATATAACCAAGACGGCCGCTTTCCGTGAGGGAACCGGCGATTGCGCCGATGATAAACTTCGCTTCATACATTCTCGCATAATAGGAACGGATATAGCGGTGTGTCTGATTCAGAGAACAGTTCATGATGACGGTATCAGGGTGCGCGATCGCAGACCGGAGGCTCGCATTCTGCAGCCGGGGTGAGGTGGTAAAAATCAGCCTGTTCCCATCCGTTACGGCCTTGTCAATGACCGTGAGGGGATCATCCCGCATACAGTTTGGGTAGGCCGCAGTCTGTATTTTCCCCTCAAGCACCCGCTGAACGTGGATGCGCCCGAGTTCATGGCCCAGCACCCATCCGGAGTGAGCCGGTTCTCCGTCGTACAGGAACGCAGCCTTTAAAATGCCTGCGGCATTGACGGGCAGCACCCTGGATAGAAGCCCGGGCTTTTTCTCCTCCGCAGGTATGGTTTTTATCTCAATCACAGACGGCTCCTGCTGCAGTGTCAGTTCCTCCCACATGCTGGAAAGGTTCTTCCGAATCTCGCCGGCGCCTGAAGAACAGAGGGAAGCGTAGCCAAACACCTGCAAATAACTCAGCAGAGCATCTCCGGGGGTTGTTCGCAGCTTTTCCCCGCCGCACTCGGCATATGCCTTGCGGAAATAATAGTAAGCAGCCGAGAACCGGCGCCGTTCTTCTACGCTCCAGGGTTCTTCCGGGAGCTTTCCCATAGCCTGCTGCAGGGCAGAGTAGCCTCCCTTGCGGGACAGTTCAAAAAAGTTCACCTTGCTGTACGCATAAAAGGCGAGATATTCATAATACGGTTCCGTCTGTGCGTCGCGCTCCGGAAGAATGCGGATTACCTGCGCCGGGATGCTCGGCGCATCAAAGAATTTCAGCACACTGGCCCGCTTGTTGCCTTCCTCCACATAATAACGGTTCAGGTACTCATAGGCTTTGATCGGGTCACGAATTCCTTCTTTCAGATGAGCATCGCAAAGCCTCTGCCATTTTTGCGCAAATTCAGAGGCACTGTCCGGGATCGGCATGAAATTCGGAGCAAAGACATTTGATCTGCTCCCGCTCTTTGTGCCGATGATCCACTCTGCGGGAACCTGCATAATTCCCAGATCGGTGCCCTGAAGAATCCGCTCCGGAGAGAGAAGCCCGTCCAAAGCCGGCAGGGAGGGGGACAGACCTTCCGAAATACAGGTGCGGATGCTTTTCTGTCCTCGCCTCTGTGCTTCTTTATAGTACTGATCAGTCATGGTAATCCTTTCGAAAACAGTACAGCGGTCCCGAAACGGGGCCGCTGTAAGTTTTGGTTCCGTGGAGAATTCTTCTCAATACTCCAGATTCTTGTCTGTTTCCTTCGAGAAAACATGGGCCACTTTTCCGTCAAAGGTAAAGTGCACGACATCGCCGAGATTATAACTGCCCTCCATTTCGATGGTGGGAACGATGATGATGACATCGCGGCCGTCGGCATTGACATGCAGGTGAACACTGGAGCCCATCATTTCGGCAACTTCGACACGGGCGGAAATGCCCTTGTCGGCCACATCGGTATGCTCCGGGCGGACACCCAGAGTAACACGCTGGCTCTGTACGTCGTTGGCGAGCAGCCGCGCTTCCTTTTCGGGCGCGAGCTCGACCTTGATCCCGCCAACCTCGACAAAGAACTTCTTGCCTTCACGCTCAAGTTCGGCGTCAAAGAAGTTCATGACCGGCATGCCGATGAAGCCCGCGACAAACAGGTTCGAGGGATGGTTGAACACATCCTGCGGGGTACCGATCTGCTGGATGTAGCCGTCCTTCATGATGACGATGCGGTCGCCGAGGGTCATGGCTTCCGTCTGGTCGTGGGTGACATACATGAAGGTGGTGTTGATACGCTGGCGGAGTTTGATGATCTCAGCGCGCATCTCATTACGGAGCTTTGCGTCCAGATTGGAAAGGGGCTCGTCCATCAGCATGACCTTCGGTGCACGTACGATGGCACGGCCGATGGCCACACGCTGGCGCTGGCCGCCGGAAAGAGCCTTGGGTTTGCGTTCCAGGTACTGGGTGATGTCCAGAATCTCCGCGGCTTCACGGACCTTCTTGTCGATGACGTCCTTGGGCTCCTTGCGAAGCTTGAGGGAGAAGGCCATGTTGTCGTACACGGTCATGTGAGGGTAGAGGGCGTAGTTCTGGAAAACCATGGCGATGTCGCGATCCTTGGGGGCAACATCGTTCATGACCTTGCCATCAATGATCAACTGGCCGCCGGAAATCTCTTCAAGGCCTGCAACCATGCGCAGAGTGGTGGATTTGCCGCAGCCGGAGGGACCGACCAGCACGATGAATTCCTTGTCGGCGATGTCCAGGTCAAACGCCTGCACCGCCACAACGCCTTCATCGGTTATCTGCAGATTGCTCTTTTTCTTTTCCGGCTCATCTGCTTTCTTTTTCTTTTTCTTTTGCTCGCCACTGACAAAGGGGTAGACTTTCTTGATGTTTTTCAGCTGAACAGTTGCCATAGTTTTCTGACTCCGGGCACATGGCCTCCGCCAGATGTACCCTCACAGGGGCTTTCGCCGCCTGCTGATACGACAGGTCTCCACACTGCCGCAGCCCGAGCCGGGGCATTTTTTCCTCCTTTTTTTCATGTTCCTCTGACCAGAAAGTGGAGTGGCCAGGGACCATGGAAATTACATATTAATGGTGGTCCAGGATTTCCCGGATCTGCATCCGTTCCGGCATGGATCGGATCGCTCCCTTTTTTGTCGTGACCAGATAGGCGGCCGCATTGGCAAAACGCAGCATTTCGGTAAGCGCCCGCCTGTTCAGCCCGTCAATTCCGTTTTCCAGAACAAAGTTCAGGACGCATGCGCAGAAAGTATCTCCCGCTCCGGTCGTCTCAATGGTGCCGCCGAGACGGAAACCCGGGACGAACACCCTTTCATCCTGATAATAGCTGTAGCTTCCTTCGGCCCCGGCGGTCACGTTCAGAAGACGGATATTGGGCCAGCGGCGCCGCAGTTTTCCGACGGCACAGTCAAAGTCGGAGTCCCCGGTCATGAATTCCAACTCATTATCCGCAATCTTCAAAATGTCACAGCGACCGAGCCCCCAACTGATCTGCTCCCGCGCCTCCTCCAGATCGTTCCAGAGCGGAGGACGGAGATTCGGATCAAAGGAGATCAGGGCGCCGGAGTCCTTTGCCAGATTCACGGCTTTTCTGGTTGCAAGCCGGACCTCCGGGTGCGTCATGGACAGAGTGCCGAAATGAAAGATTCTGGTGCTGCCGAGCGCTTCCAGCGGCAGTTCATCTGCTTTCAGCATCATATCCGCACCGGGTTCGCGGTAGAAGGAGAAATCCCGGTCTCCGTTGGGAAACGTTTTGACAAAGGCAAGTGTTGTGTGGACAAACTCGTCTTCCAGAAGATAGTCCATACAAATCCCGGCCTGTTCTGCCGCCTGACGCAGCTGTAAGCCAAACATGTCTTTCCCGACTTTGCCGATAAAGGCGGTACTTTTATCCAGCTTCTGCAGCATAGCCAGCACATTGCAGGGCGCGCCGCCGGGATTGGCCTCCAGCAGAGGATTGCCCTGCTCACTAGCCCCGTTTTCGGTAAAGTCAATCAGAAGCTCACCGAGCGCAAGGACATCGAACTGCTTTTTCATGGCTGCGCTGTCTCCAGATCATATTTTTCCACATCGATCAGTACACTGCCGTCGGAAGAGAAACTGACAGCACTGGCTTCGATCGGGGTATACAGGACAAAGGATGCGGCCTGTTCGCCGTCGTTTACAAACAGTTCCATACTGTAGCGATCCATAATGATGCGCAGTTTGATCACACCGCCGCTGAACCTGACCGGGAATTCCCGGGTGTTGACAATGTCATGAGGGAAGCCGCTGTGGGTGCGGTCTACTTTGATGGTGCTCGTCTCCGGTTTGTAGCGGATAAAGGTGAAGTGTTCGCCGTCACGCGCCACATACAGGCGAAACCACTTGTACATGTTCTTCTCATTTCCGGGACGCACCGTGACCGTCATATCCAGATAACGCCCGCTGATCCCGCGAAGGCTGTTTTCCCCGCTGATGAGTACGTTATGGTAGTCGATCTTCACGCCGCGGCATGCCTCAAGCTCCCGCACAGGAGTCTGGTAAAGGCGGCCGTTGCGAATGGACAGTTCGCGGGGAAGACTCATCTGACCGAAGAAACGAAGCTCGCGAGGCTTGCAGGAGGAGGTTTCCCAGTTCTGCATCCAGGCGATCATCACACGCCGCCCGTCCTCGGTCAGCAGTGTCTGTGGAGCGTAGAAGTCCAGACCGTAATCGACAGCCTGCACATTTTTCCGGTTCAGATGATTCGCTGTGCGGTCGAACTCACCAATCAGGCAGACGTTTGCGTTGCCGGGGTGAAACTCCAAACCGATGGCTGTCATCTCCTGCGGAGAAACCAGCAGGACGTCTTTCCCATCCAGGGAAAAGAAATCCGGGCATTCCCACATCCGCCCATACTGGTTGTGGCAGGCGGAAAGCGTGCTGACATAATCCCAGTGCTGCGCATCTTCACTGCGAAAGAGCAGGATCGTTCCGCTGCCGTCTGAGCACCGGTTTCCTATTACCGCATAGAAGCTGTCGCCGTCGCGCCAGATCTTCGGATCACGAAAATCGTGAATGCTGCCTCCTTCGGGGAGCTGTGAGGCATCAATAACGGGGTTTACCGCGAGCTTCTCATAATCTACGCCGTCCCCTATGGCGATACACTGGGTCTGGTAATCGTCAATCATGCCGTTGCGGCGCCGGGAGCAGCGCACGCCGGTGTACATCAGCAGGTGGCGCCCGTCCGGGAGCTCCACCGCACCGCCCGAAAAACAGCCGTCACGGTCGTACTCCGCATCCGGAGCGAGGGCCGCAGGCAGCCTGTCCCAGTGAATGAAATCGCGGGTTTTGACATGCCCCCAGTGCATGGGACCCCATTTGGTGGCGTAAGGATAATACTGGAAAAAGAGATGGTATTCTCCTTTGTATGGCGCAAACCCGTTGGGATCGTTGATCCAACCGATGCCGCCGGTCACGTGAAACTTTGGCTGCTCCGACTGGGTATAGGGCAGATACTTCTTTTCAAAATCGCGGGCTTTTTGCAGCATTTTGCTGATCATAATTCACTCTCCTGCAAGTTATGGGCAGAGAGAAAGGCTCTCCGGGGGAAAGCCCTTCTCTCTGCCCATCCGCACTGGCTGTGCGGACGGGCAAGGGAAAAAGTGAGGAAACAGATAATGTTTTATCGATTCGAAAGGCGGTGATCAGCCAGCAGACAGAGCGGCATCGGACGATGCGTCCACATACTTCTGGAAGATCGCCAGGAACTGATCCAGCTTGTAAGCCTGGAGATCGCTCTGCAGCTTGTCCCAATCGGCATCCGAGAAGCCGTTCATGATTCCGTCCGCACGGGCTGTCTTAATGCACTTGTCAAGATCCGCATTGAGGTTCGACAGGGTCTTGGTGTCGTCAGCGCTCATGAACACATTCGGGAAAACGTACTTGGTGTGCATGTCAGGCGTGTAAATGTCCTTGATCCAGTCAAGCCGGTACTTGGCATCGTCGGGGCAGGTAACGTAAACGCCGTAGTAGCTGTCGAGAACGGCAAGAGGACCGTCGACCATTTCAGCTTCACGAACTTCAACCGGAGAGGCATTTCCGAGAGGCGCGTGCTGGAGCATCGGCTCACCCTTGTCGTTGGTGCCCATGACGAAGATGTCGAAATCGTCATCTTCACCGTAGGTGCCCCAGTTGTTCTGCGGGGACTGGAGGGGATCGTACATCTGGTCAAGCCAGGCGCAGATCAGGGCAGGGTTCTTGGCGTTGACGGTCACGACAGCGCCGCGGCCGCGGTCAAAGCCGGAAGTGAAGGAACCGTTCTGGGGGGTGAGGTTGAGCACATCTGCTTTCAGCATAGGCATGGGCTGCCAATCGCCGGTACCGGCGATGATGTCGGCCATGCTGATATCAACGATATTGGCCACGTCCCAGCTGAAGCAGACACCGTAGCGGCCGGACTTGCCTTTGGCAACATAGGTGGACCATTCCTGAGTGAAGGCGTCGGGGTCGATCAGATTCTCGGTGTAGAGCTTGTGGAGCCATTCCACGCCCTTGCGCCAACCTTCAGTGGTGGCGGTGCAGAGAACCTGCTTGGAGTCGTTAACTACAATGTGGCGGCCCGGATCGGGATCACCGTAGCCCTCGCCGAAACCGTTGCAGAGGACGGTGCAGTCCTCATTGCCGCCGCTGATAATGCAGGACATGGGGATGATGTCGCCGTCGATGTTGAATTCCGCTTTCAGTTTGTCGGCATTGTCGCGGAAGGCGATCAGAACCTGTTCAAACTCGTCGACGGTTTTGGGCATGTCAAGGCCGAGGAAGTTCAGCCAGGCAACATTGATGAACGGCATATTGCCGATGGTTTGGATGGCAGTTTTCCCGTAGCCGAGCTGCTCGATCCAGGGCAGGGTCCAGATGTGACCGTTTTCATCGGTGCACATATCGCGGTACTCGGGGGCCTGCTCGAAGACTTTGAGGAGGTTGGGCATGTACTTGTCGATGTACTCCTCAAGGGGGATGATGACACCCTGTTTGGCATACTTCAGGATCTCGACGTCGCCCAGACCCGCGGGAGAGACGAACTCGGGCAGGGTCTTGATGTTGGCCAACTCCAGCGCGATCTTGTCGCCCCACTGGTCACTCTGGATGGTCTTCCAGTTGACATGGACGTTGGTCTTCTCTTCGAGGCGTTTGTAAATGGTGCGGTTGTTGGGATCGGACTCGGTGCCGGCCGCGAATCTGGTCAGGCCGGAGATTTCGGCCTTCTCGGCCAGCGGGAACTGCAGGGAGTCCGGTTCAACGTCCTGCACCGGAGCAGCCGCCGGAGCACCGCCGCCTTTGCCGCCGCATCCGGCGAACAGACCCACAATCATGACCAAAGCCATGATCAGCGCCATGGTTTTGCAAAATTTGCTCATGCTGATTCTCCTTTTCATTTTGTTTACTGTGCGGATTTTATCCTTTGACGGCACCGGCCATGATGCCGTTGTCAAAGTACTTCTGGAAGAAGGGATACATGATCATCAACGGCAGGGAAGAAATGATGATGGTCGCATATTTCAGCAGTTCCGCCAGCTGTGCGCGGGCGGCGGTGGACTGCATGTCGGAAACCATGCCGGGTTCGGGCTGGCTCTGGATCAGGATGGCGCGCAGCACCAGCTGCAGCGGCTGCTTGGAGGCACTGTTCAGGTAGATCATCGCATCGAAGTAGCTGTTCCACATACCAACAAACTGCCACATGGCGATGGTGGCGATGATCGGCGTGCAGACTGGCAGAAGGATCTTGAAGAAGTAAATCATCTCCGTCGCGCCGTCAATCTCCGCGGCTTCCTGCAGGTCACGCGGGATACCCATGTAATACGTACGCGCGATGATCATATTCCAGACGCTGAATGCGCCGGGCAGCAGGATCGCCCAGATGGTGTCCAGCATGTTGAGGTTCGAGATCAGCAGGTAGGTCGGGATCAGACCGCCGCCGAAGAACATGGTGATGACAAACAACGTGTTGAAGAAACCTTTGCCCTTGAAGTCCGCGCGGGACATGGGGTATGCGGCCAGCAGTGTCACGACGACGGACAAAGCGGTGAAGAGAACCGAGTAGATCAGGGCGTTCTTGAAACCGACCCAGATCTGCGAGTTGCCGAGCACGCGCTCATAGGCTGTCAGTGTCCACTTGCTGAAGTCAAAGGTCAGGCCGCTGTTCTGCAGGGTGATGGGGTCGATGAAGGAAGCCAGGATAATGTAGATAACCGGCAGGACAATGGCAACGAGGAACAAACCAAGAATGGTATACGCTATAATCAGGATAGTTTTATCGCCGGTGGGAAGCTTTGCGAATTCGCTTTTCTTTTTTGTATTCATAATCCGCGCCTCCCTTAAATGCCTTTGCCTTCGTTCATCTTCTTGACAAGGGCGTTCATGGAAATCAGAAGAATGACATTGATCACAGTGTTGAACAGGCCGACCGCAGTAGAGAAGCCGTAGTCGCCGTCCAGAAGACCTTTTTTGTAAACGTAGGTGGAGATGATCTCGGATGCATTCAGGTTCAGGTCGGTCTGCAGGGCATAGGCTTTCTCAAAACCGACGGACATGATGTTGCCGACAGACATGATGAACTGGATCAGGACGGTGTCCTTGATTGCCGGCCACTCGACGGCTTTGATCTGCTGGATGATGTTGGCACCGTCGATGACTGCGGCTTCCTTCAGCTCCTTGCTGGCATTGGAAAGCGCTGCCGTGTAAATGATGGATGCCCAGCCTGCGCCCTGCCAGATACCGGAGGCAATGTAGATCGTGCGGAAGGCTTCCGGCATGGTCATGAAGTTGGTGCTTGTGCCCAGCATCATGTTGAGCATGCCGGTGGGGGCCAGCAAAATCCGAACAATACCGCAGAGTACGATGACCGAGATGAAGTTCGGCATGTACAGTACCAGCTGAATCCGCTGCTTGGCCTTGGTGCTGAGAATGCGGTTAAGCAGAAAAGCCAGAAGGATGGGTGCCGGAAAACCCCAGAGCAGGCCGTACACACTCAGCTTCAGCGTATTCATCAGGTAACGCAGGAAGTCCGGAGATGACAGGAAACGCTCGAAGTGCTCGAAGCCGACCCATTCACTGGCGAAGATTCCGCGGATGGGGTTGTATTCCGTGAAGGCGATTGCAATGCCGCCCATCGGGATGTAGCGGAATATGATCGTCAACAGGAACGCAGGCAGCATAAAGATCAGGTACAGCTGCCAGTGCTGCCGGATATAGACCAGGGTGTTGTGCATTTTGGTACTCCCGCCGCTTCCGGCCGCGGCGGGTGCCGGGGCTTTTTTCATGTATTCTCCTCCATTCTCTCGAAATTTCTGGGGTGTCAGGAGTATCACCGAAATAAATATGTGCAAATGCACATATGTGCCGTAGAAGAATAGTAACATTGCACCCATAAGATGTCAACTTTATTTTTGCAAATGCATTAAATTTGACGATTATACTAAAAACGAACTGCACCGTTGGACAAAACGCACAAACCGGATACTTTACATTTGCACACATTCCGCAGAGGCTTTGGTTTGACATTGTCTTTTCTCCTATGGTATAATTACACAAACAAACGGAATGGGGGTGGTCAAATCAAAAAGAAAGTCACAATACAGGATATCGCTGATGAACTCGGCATCTCCCGCAACACCGTTTCCAAGGCTATTAACAACTCCGACGGCCTTGCGGAGGCTACTCGGACAAGGATTCTCGAGAAAGCAGTTGAGATGGGTTATAAGCAGTTTTCCTATGTCAGGGGGCTTACGAATCCCTCTTATTCTCCTGTTTCTCCGGAGGTACCGGAATACAGGGGAGAAATTGCGCTGCTGACCACGGTGTTTCTGACGCAGTCGCATTTTGCCTCCACTATGCTGGACAAATTCCAGCGAGAGATTTCCCAGATCGGCTTTACGATGAACACCCACCGTGTCACGGAAGAGAATCTGCGGTCGAGGACGCTCCCGCTCACTTTTCGCAGGGAGCAGGTGAGGGCCGTTATCTGCATTGAAATGTTTGACCGCGCCTATGACGAAATGATCTGCGAGCTCGGAATCCCGGTGCTGTTTGTGGACGGACCTGCCAAAACAGACGGGTTCTCACTTCCCGCAGACCAGCTCTATATGGACAACGCGACCGAGATCACCCGTTTTGTCAACGAGATGCTGGCTGCCGGACAGAGACGCATCGGCTTTATTGGCGACTATCACCACTGCCAGTCCTTCTATGAGCGCTACGCTGCTTTCCGGCTTGCCATGATGATGGCGGGCGTACCAGTAGAGGAGCGTTATTGTATCTGCACCAACCGGGTTGAAGAGAAACTTGAATTGCTTGCCACTTTGGAAGAACTGCCGGATATCTTCATCTGCGCCAATGACTTTATCGCCGACGATCTGATCCGCGCTCTCTTCTCCATTGGCAAGTTCGTTCCGCAGGATGTGCGGGTTCTGGGCTTTGACGACTCACCGGAATCACGCATCAGCCGTCCCGCACTGAGCACGGTTCATATCCACACACAGGTGATGGCTTTCACTGCACTGCAGATGCTTATCAACCGCAAACAGGAACCGTCGCTGGATTATCGTGTTGTCCATACCGAAACAACCCTGATTTACCGCGATTCGACCCGGCTCGAATGATTACTGATCTGTCATGAAGTTCTTTTCCTATGAGAGCAAGTTCAGCCAGCTTCTGATGAAGCTGTGTTATGCCTGTTACCTGAATCTGCTGTGGTTGCTGTGCTCCCTCCCGGTTTTCACCATCGGCGCCTCTACTACGGCTCTCTATTATGCGAGTCTGAAAGTCGTCCGGGGGGAGGAGTCATATGTCGGCAGACTGTTTTTCCGTGCCTTCCGGGAGAACTTCAGGCAGGCAACCGTCCTCTGGCTGATCCTTTTGGGAATCGGTCTGTTTCTCGGGGCGGACGGATATATTCTTTATCATCTGCGTGCCGCCTCGGCCGGCACTGCAGCGATCTTCTGGACCCTGATCCTCGCACTGGTTATCGCAGTTTCTGTTGTGTATGTGATTGTACTGGAGTACGTATTCCCGCTTCTGGCTAGCGTCAGCAATACAAACCGGGCTATGCTCAAGAACTCCTTCCTGATCGGCACCCACTATCTCTTTGCCACAATACTTGTATTTGCCGTCCACTTTGCCATGTTTTTTGCCGTAGTTGCGGTCTTTACGCCGCTGATTGTTTTCGGGGAGGGGCTTTGCGCGCTGCTCAGCGCCTGGGTTTTGAACAGAATTCTGATTTCTGTCTCCGGCACTCCGGAAGACCAGGAAGAGGAGAATGCTTCATGAAGCTGTCGGAACAGGAGAAAGCCGCCCACAAGGCGGCTTTTCGCTCAATGCGGCCTGCTGAAAAGCTGGAGTACATCTATACCTATTATAAATGGCCGATCCTGTTGGGGGTGCTGGTGCTACTGACAGCGGCCTCGATTGTCCAGCGGCAGCTGACAAGAAAAGAACCGGTTATCTATCTGGGCTTCGCCAACGTCGCGGTAGGGGAGGATCTGGAAGAAGTCCTGACAGTGAACTTTCTCCGTTTGGAAGGCAATAACGCTAAACGGCAGGAGGTCTATCTCTACCGGGATCTCTACCTGTCTGATGATGCCGATGTGATAAACCACGAATACGCGTACGCTTCCCGTATGAAAGTTATGGGTGCAATCCAGGCCCGGAAGCTGGATGGGGTGCTGATGAATCGGGAAGCTTACGATTTATTCTCCGCACAGGGATATCTGCAGGATCTGCCCGAACTGATTTCCGTCTCCGACCCGGCACTGTACGGGAAGATCGCTCCGCATCTCACAGAAAACACAGTTACCGTCTCTGACAACACACTCGAGTGGCAGCTGAACGAAGCGGATACACATGAGGTTGTCACCGAGAACGTGAGCAACGGCATCGCACTGGCAGAACTGCCCCTGTTTGAGCCGGCAGGGTTTGAAGAGCCGATCTACTTTGGCATTATCGCCAACAGTCCGCGAACTGCCACAGCCGTAAAGTATCTGCGCTACCTTGTGGAGGGAGAGGCATAAGCCGACAGTTCACAGGATTGCGGCAGCCATAGGGCCGCCGGTTTGAAAAAGCACAAAAAACACCGATTCCCAAAACCGATTCCCAAAGGAGTTCTTCCTGAAAGAATCGGTGTTTTCTTTAAGCGTATCGGCAATGCGCCCTGTTTTATTGCAGGGTGTCAATCAGCGCGGGGAAGGCCGCTGATTACTGACCGGACAGGTTACTCAAACAGATTGATCTCCACGCGGCCGAACATGCCGGTAGGCTCGAGGATCGTGCGCTCCTTGCCGAAGATGCCGGGCTTGGTGTTGGCATCGCGCAGGGCGGTTGTGGCGATGCGCACCGTGATCTCGTTCTCTCCAGCCCGGAGCGCGCCGGTGATCTCCTGCTCATAGGGCGGCACATACACGAGTGGCATGGCCTTGCCGTTGACCGTCAGCTCCATGCACTCAAACACATGCTGTGCCGAGAAGACGGCACGGGCCGGGACGGTGTCCAGTGTAAACTTCGCGGTGTAAAGCAGTTCGCCGGAGAAGTCGCGCCGGAAGGAGGAAACGGGTTTCAGGGTAAAGTCGGGGAAGATCTCCGGCGCGCCGGTGATCGGCCTCAGGACAAGGTCGAAGCGCTCGAGGGCAATGCTGCCGGTCAGACTGCCGGCCTCTGCCTTCGCGGGGACGCAGTGCTCCGGATTAGTCACCAGAATGACGGACTCATAGGGGGCAATGCTCAGGCTGCAGATACCGTCCACGGCGTCCAGTGCATAGGTGCAGTCCGCCATGGCGTCACAGCGGCCGTAACGCTCCGCTTCGGGCAGCTGGAGGCAGAGATTCAGAGTTTCGGCGGAGGAAACGTTCATCAGCATGAAGATGTCGCGCCCGGCCTTGCGGTAGTGGTAAGTGTGCAGGGCAGGCGTTGCGCCTTTGATGCCAAGGCTGTCGGAGATGCCGAGGCCACGCAGCGTCTCGGCAAGTTTTTCCAGCGCGATGGCAAGGCGGCCGTTCAGCGCCGCAGCCAGGAGCGCATCCCCGTCCTCCGGCATCTCTGCGATGCCGACCGGGAAACGATTCACAAACAGGACCGGGAGTTCCGGATTCGCCGCAATGAAGCGTGCGGCCTTCTCCGGGAGGTATTCACATTCCGGCACTACCAAAGCACCCATATGCCGCCCGTTGACGACGAGTTCGTTGCCTTCCACCCTGCATCCGCTGCGTTCGGCGGCTTCGCCCGAAAGAATATCCGCGGGGAGGACCATGAAGTCGAGCTGGTGGCTGAGAAGCTCTTTGCCGATGAGGCAGCCCTTCATGGCCTCGCCGCTCCAGTCGGCCTCAGCCTCGAACAGCAGGCCTACCTGGGGTACGCTCTGCCCGTCGGAGAAGAGCCTGCAGAGCCGGTCGACATATTTCATGAGTTCGCAGAACCACGGGAACTGCGGGTTGCTGCCGCGGGCGTAGAAGTGCGGCGGGCAGTCGTTGTCGGGGTACTCGGCCATGGAGAAGGCATGGGGGACAAAGTAGTTCACGCCCTGGGTGATCCAGTAATCGGCCAGCCACTTCATGTCGCGCACGCCCAGCCGCCAGCCGTAGGCGCCGAAGTTCTCGCACATGAGTCTGCCGCGCTTCTTCGGGTCGATGGCAGCGGCGGAGGCGCCGAGCTTGCCCAGATAGTAGTGGTAGAAGGTCGGCTCAATGTCCGAGAAGCCGGTGTGCCGGGACGCCACGTCGTTGCAGGGCATCAGCTGGTAGCCGATGTTGTCGATGCCGGCCATGTGCTGGCCTTCCATGGCCCGGAAGTAATGGCCGATGCCGGCGCCGAGGCGCATGTAGCCGTTGTAATCCTCGACGACGTGGCCGATATACTCGACGCCGTGCGCCTGACACCAGTTACCGAGCTGGGCGGTAAAGTTTTTACCGTACAGGGTGCTGACCGCGTTCATGTAGGCTACCCGCAGACCGCGGTGGGACTTGTCGTCATGGTCGGAGAACAGCAGCGGAAGGTCGCGGTAGAGGTTCCCGCCGTAGCTCTGCAGCAGCACTTCCTCAAGCTCCCTGCCCCAGGGGAGCGGCATCTGCCGGCCGATGAAATTGTCATAGCCGTAGTTCTCCTGGTTGTAGAAGCCGGGCTCGTCGGAGAAGAAACCGGCGATCACCGTGCCGAAGAGGTCGGCGTAGCGTGCATAGTGCTTCTCATACACCTCGTCGATGAGCAGGCGCACGGAGTCGGCCTCGATGTAGTTGATGTACTCGGGCTTGTAGTTGAAGGCGGTGGTGACGAAGTTCACATGGATGCGCCAGACGCCCTCGGGGATGTCTGCGGTCAGGTAACCGTCGTTTACGCAGTCGGTCAGGTCGAGCGCTTCGCCTTCCTCCGAATCCTCGTGCGCCACGCGGCATGCGGTGACGGAGACGAGCCGGGTTTCATTCAGGAAAGGCGTGTAGTCGGGCTTGCCGAAGTCCATCCAGGTGAACTGCTTCGTCGTCATCAGATCGATGTCCACCTGTGCCGCTGGCATGGGGCCGACCACGTCCACGAACTGGCTTACCAGGAAGCGGCGCACGAGTTCCGGGTGATTTTTCATGGAATTGTTGGCCATGCCGGTGGGGAAGTGCGCGTCGTCCAGGATCCAGACGGTCATGCCGCGCTTCTTCGCCTCGTCGAGCACGATGTCAACGTCATGCCACCAGGCATCGCCGGCGTAATCCGGGTGCGGCCGGGCTTCCAGACAGACGGAACGGATACCCGCCTGGCAGATTTTTTCGATTTCGGTGCGGAGGACCTGCTCGTCCTCGCCTCTCATCCACAGGAACGGAAGAATGTGGTTGTCTTTCATATGGTTCTCCTTGTCGTTTCGATACTACACAGATTCTGATTTCAGTATACCAATGCTGCCCCGCAAAAGGAAAGCAAACTGCAATAAATTACCACAAAAACTCGCCAAAAGGATTCTTCAACCCTCCGTCAGACGGGTCAGATATTCCTCTTCGGTCAGGACTTCGATACCGTGCTGCAGCAGGAGGTCCGCAGTCACACCGTTACCGGGGACTAGTTCCCCGGTAAACTTGCCGTTATAGATGCAGCCTTTTCCGCAGGAGGGGCTGCGCGACTTCAGGATGGCGGTCCTGCAACCGAGCTCCAGCGCGATCTGCAAAGCGGCTTCGGCGCCGGCCGTGAATTCGGCGGTCACATCCGCGCCTTCCCGGTTTACAACCCTGCCGCCGATCCGTTCGCTGGGAATCCGCGGCGTCGGCAGCCCGCCGAGCTGCTCGGGGCAGACGCTTACCGAAAGCCCGGAATCGAAAAGCTGTTTGATTTCCGGGACCAGGTTGTTCCCGCCGTCATAGCGGCAGTTGAAGCCGGCAAGACATTTGCTGACCAGTATTTTCTCCATCAGAACCTCCCGCGCAGAGCATCTGTGATTCGCATGAAAAAGCGGGGCGCCCTGCCGCAGACATTGTAGCAAAGCGCCCCGGGGAATTCAACAGGGATCCTCTTCCCAGTTACAGCAAGAACCCCTCCGGGTGACCAATCCGGAGGGGTTCAGCAAGAGAGAGATCTCTGGTTGCCGCTGTGTCAGAGAGGTGATTCAGGACACGTGGATTGAGGGGGATCCGGGCAACCAATCAAGCATCTGATCTGAGGACAGTATATCAGCATAATATTGCGGACGGAAGCCCCCCGGGGGGATGTTTTTTCAAATTTTCAGAACAGAATCGACTAGTTTCCTGGTATATTCTTCTTTCGGATCCTGAATCACCTGTGCGGCGCTGCCCTCCTCCACCAAAGAGCCATTGCGCATGATCATCACACGGTCGCAAAGACAGCGGATTACTGCCAGATCGTGGGAGACAAAGATCGCGGATGTGTGGTTTTCGCGGCAGATGTCCGCAAGCAGCCGCAGAATCTGCGCCTGTGAGGACACATCCAGCGCACTGGTGATCTCGTCGCACAGCAGGATCTCCGGCCGAACCGCCATCGCGCGGGCAATCGCCATGCGCTGGCACTGCCCGCCACTGAGTTGCCGGGGATAGCGGCCCATCAGTTCCGGGGGCAGACCAACCATGTCGGCAAGTGCATCATTCTGAACTGGAACATTTTTCCCCCGCAGGTTATGGACCGACTCGGCAATCGACTCGGCGATCGTGCGGCGGGGATGGAAGGAAGCCGGGGCGTTCTGAAAGATCATCTGCATTGCCCGGTACTCTTCAGTTGTACGGCGATAGCTCAGCTCTCTGCCGTGCAGGAGAATGCTGCCCTCACTGGGAGGCTCCAGCCCGGCGACAAGCTTCAGCAGCGTGCTCTTGCCGCTGCCGCTTTCCCCGGCCAGGCCGAGGATCTCACCGTCTTCCAGGGTGAAATCCACTCCGCGCAGCGCCTCAATGACCCGGTTTTGATGACGGTAATTCTTGGAAAGCGCTCTTCCTTCCAGTACGGTCATACGGCGCCCTCCTTTTCGTCGCAGCAGGAGGCGCAGTGATCCTCACCGACCTGCCTCATCGCATATGTCCGGCAGGCGCAGCCTTCCTGTGCAAGGGGGCAGCGATCACGGAATTCGCAGCCGGTTTCCGAGGGACCGGTCATCGGCGGGCTGCCCGGCAGGCCGTAAGGCATCTCGCCGTCAAGACCGGGCACCGCCGTGATCAGGCTTTTGGTATAAGGGTGGCAGGGATACCGCAGCACGTCCGATGCTCTGCCAAGCTCCACCAGGCGCCCGGCATACATCACGCCGATACGGTCCGCCAGGAAGCCGGCCAGAGCCAGATTGTGTGTCACGATGATCTGCGTCACGCCGTTTTTGTCGCGCAGATGCTTCAGTTCATGGGCCACCTGGAGCTGAATGGTCGCGTCCAGAGCACTGGTCGGCTCATCGCACAGCAGGATTTCCTGACCCAGCAGCATGGCCAGTGCCAGTGCGACGCGCTGGTTCATGCCGCCGCTGAGGGCGAAGGGACACTCCGAAATCACGCGTTTCCAGTCATTCAGTTCCACCTTGGCGAAGGCTTGTTCCACCTGCCCATCAAAAGATTTCGGGCCGTATTTTCCGTGGCTCTTCAGAGCTTCCACAAACTGTTTCCGGTAACTCCGGATCGGGTTGAAGGCTGCTTCAGGGTTTTGGAAGACGATGCCCATTCTGTCGCAGCACAGCCTGCGCCTTTCCCTGACCGGCAGTTCGGAGATCACCCTGCCTTCCAGCGTGATCGACCCGGAAAAGAGCCTGATTTCCGGCGCGGCCAGCAGGGCCTTCAGCAGAGTGCTCTTGCCGCAGCCGCTTTCTCCCACCAGGCAGAGAATCTCACCCTGCTGCAGGGAAAAGGACACGTCCGCCGCTGCGGGGCGTTCTCCGTATCCGACGGAGAGGCGGGATACGGAAAGGATTTCTCTGCTCATTGCTCCACCCCCACGTCAAGCATGTCGCGCACGCAGTCGCCCAGGTAGTTGAAGATCATCACCGTAATGATCGTGGCGACTGCCGGCGCCAGCACGGCCCAAGGTGCCAGCTGCAGGTAGGCCCGGGAAGTGTTGATCATGCTGCCCCATTCCGCCTGCGGCTCGGTCACGCCGATGCCGAGGAAGGACAGCCCTGCGATGCCGATCATCATCACGCCGATCTGTGTGGCGGCAGTGACAAGCAACGGCCCGAGAATGTTGGGCAGCAGTGTTTTAGTCATGATGGCCCATGCGCTGCAGCCGGAAAGCCTTGCCGCATGGACATAGGGTTCTTCTTTCAGCGCCAGTACCTGTGCCCGGGCAAGCCTTGCATAAAGCGTCCAACCGGTAATGCCCATGGCCAGCATCGCATTCCCCAGTCCGCCGCCCAGAATACCGGCCACCGCGATGGCCAGCACCATCTGCGGGAAGGCCAGCATCACGTCTGCCAGACGCATAATCAGGCTGTCCAGGAAGCCGCCGTACCAGCCGGCAAGCACGCCAAGCACGGTGCCCGCAATGAAGGTGAGCGCGACCAGCGCTACGGCAGAATAGATGGAAGCCCGTGAGCCCATCAGCACGCGTGAGCAGATGCACCGGCCGTAGCGGTCCGTGCCGAAGGGAAACTGAGCACAGGGTGCGCGGTTCATGTCGGCGGCGGAGGTAGAATAGGGGTCATTGGGGCAGAGAAGGGGCGCTATGATGCTGATCACCACAAGGATTCCCGCCAACATCAGGAATACCGCAAGGCGCCGACGGAGGTATGTGCGGGTTTTCACATGTTTCTTCATGAGTCGCCCTCCTTTTTCCGCAAGCGCGGGTCGACCCAGCTGTAACAGATGTCGATCAGCAGGTTGATGACCACATACACCGTGGAGGTAAAGAGGACAAAGCCCTGGATCACGGGATAGTCCCGGTTGGTGATGGCGTCCATGGCGAGCTTCCCGAGCCCCGGCCAGCGGAAGATGGTCTCAATGACCACGCTGCCGCCGAACAGGGTCCCGATGGACAGACCCACGATGGTCAGGATGGAGATAGAGGAGTTGTGCAGCACGTTTTTGAGCACGTAACGCCGCTTGACGCCGCGCAGCATTGCGCCGGAAACATAGGGTTTGCCCAGCTGTTCGAGAAATTCCGCCCGGAATTGGCGGATAAAGCGCCCGCAGATGGGGATGGAAAGAGCCAAACAGGGCATCAGCAGTCCCTTGATGCTCTCATTTGCCACCAGCGGCAGCAGGTGCGCTCTGACACACAGAAAGTACATCAGCAGCACTGAAATCAGGAAATTGGGCAGGGAGTTTCCGATAAAACTGAAGAGCCGCGTGATGTCGTCGAGCAAAGTATCCTTCTTCAGGGCGGTCAGAATGCTCAGCGGAAGCGCCACGACCAGAGCCAGCGCCATGCTCGTCAGCGCAAGGATCGCCGTATAGCGCAGTCCCTTCACAAGCTTGCCCGCCACGGGGAAGCCGTCCTTGTAGGATTCGCCCAGGTCGCCCTGCAACGCGTGCAGTGCCCAGTCGCCGTACTGCACCAGAAACGGGCGGTTCAGCCCCATACTTTCCCGTGTTTTTTCGATGATTTCCTCCGAAACGGCTACACCCTGCGCATTGAGCTTCTTGGCTGCGGCGTCACCGGGAGAGAGATACATCAGCAAAAAGGTAAGGAAGCTGACGGCAATCATGATCCCGATGAGATGGATCAGGCGTTTGACGATATATTTTGCCATGGGTCAGCTCCCTCCTTTCATATCAGGGTAAATCACGGGATGGGGCCGGCGTACGATGTACCGACCCCACCGGATAACTTATTCATGATTACCTCAGGCGATATCCGTGTCGGCCGTGAGTCCGTAGAAGTCAAAGGGAATGTCCTCCGAAAATCCCGTGACGCCGGGTCTGGCGACGGAGACCTTGTTGAACAGGCCAACGTAGCCAAAGGCGTTATCGTCGATGCTCTTCTGAACGATCTCGTTGGCCAGCGCTGCACGCTGATCGATATCCGTCTCAAACTGGAGCTTGTTAATGAGCGTCTCGGTCTCGTCGGTCGGGAAGCCAGCCTTGGCCCATTTGCCGCTCTGGCGGTACAGGGCATCAACGCAGTAATAGGGATCGCCGCCCGTATCTGCAATCATGCAGTAGAGCGCGATGTCGTAATCTCCCGTGGCGATATAGGTGGCGTCCGGATCTTCCTCAACAACCGGCGTTGCCTTGACGCCGACGTTCTTGAGCTGTTCCTGCATCAGAACAGCAAGATCTGGCAGCTGACGGGACATGTAATGCGCTATGCTCAGCTCGAGCACCTTGCCGTCCTTTTCATAATAACCGTCGGCATTGAGTGTGTAGCCATCCGCCTCCAGCAGCGCTTTGGCAGCTGCTGGATCCGGTGCGGGCTTGGTCACCTGACCATACGGCGCAGAGGCGATGAAGGGTCCGACGGCCGCAGAGGTCGTGCCTTTCAGGTAAGCAGCAATGGCCTCGCAGTCCACAGTCCGGTTGATTGCCGCACAGACGTTGTCGCTCAGGCGCGTCTGGTTGAGCACGTAGAACTGCATACGTGTTCCTGGAATGACCGTGAGCACGTAAGACGAAGGGTCGGCCTCGTAGATTTCCTTGGCAGCTGCGTCCACGCTGGTGTAGCAGTCGATCTCGCCGGACTGCATGGCCATGAGTTTGGAATCGGCATCCGGCAGGTAGAAGAGAGTGGCTCCACTGAGCCTGACATCGCCGTTCCAGTAGTTCTCGTTGCGGACAACTTCCACGTCACCTTCCGGCTTGAAGGATTTGATCACAAAGGGGCCGGTAGCGACGGGAGCGTTGTCAAAGTCCGTGGTGGCGTCCAGATCCATGACAGCGAATTCGGGATCCGTCAGCGCAACGAGCATGGTGGGAAAGACGTCCGGGGTCGTGATGACCAGGGTTTTCTCGTCTTTGGCTTCAAAGGTGAAGGCAGCCCAGTCGTCGTAGCGCTCGTTGACTTCGACCAGGCGCCGGAAGTTGCGCGCCACCATATCGGCAGTGACGGGATTGCCGTTGGAGAACACGGCGTCCGCCAGCTCGATGGTCCAGGTCTTTCCGTCCTCGCTGACGCTGGAATCCTTTGCCAGCAGGGGCTGGACGGACATCTCGGAGTCGATCCGGAACAGGGTCTCCGTCACGCCGTAGATCTGAGTATACCAGCCATAGTAGTCCTTGTGGGCGTCCAGGCTGGGATAGGCGAAGTTGACAGCCATCTTCAGGAACTTTGGCTCCGCAGCAGCCGGCGCAGCGGCAGGCACAGCATCGGCGCCGGTGTCAGCGGGGGGTGCGGCGCTTTCCGGTGCCTTTTGACCGCAGGCTGCCAGTGTGAGCAGCATGCACATTGCAAGCAGCAGGGGGAGTAACTTTCTCAGGTGTTTCATCTTTCTGCTTTCCTTTCTGTCCTTGTATTGTCCCGATTTGAGGGAAAACGGCGTACAAACGAATCACGCTGCAGGGAACGTTTTATTTGTATGCGACAATGGCAAAGATCGGGGTGGGATTGAAGAACTCGTCGATCTCGGCATAGATGCGTCTGTACACGCCCATGTCCACGATAACGCGCTCAAAGCCGGCTTCGACCAGAAGCTGCACATCCCATTGCGGGCGGGGCTGCTGGTAGGCGCCGATTTCCATGGTAATGGAGTCGTTCTCGGCCTTCATTTCATCCGGCACCAGCTTGTGAGCATGATTTTCGGGCAACTCCTGTTCTTCATCGTCCTCCAGTGCGGCATAATAATCCGCATCGAAATTGATGAGCATGCCGCCGGGCTTCAGGAGACGGTACCATTCCCGGTACGCCTTTTCAAGGTGCGGCAGTGTCCAGGTCAGGTTGCGGGTTACCAGCACGTCGAAGCTCTCCGCCGGGAAGTCCGGCTCTTCCGCATCCATGATCCGGAACTGGGCGTCCAGGCCGAGCACGGCAGCCATGTGTTCGGCGTGCTCAATCATGTCCGGGGTCAGGTCAATGCCGGTGGTCTGGTGCCCTTCGGCTGCAAGGATGCAGGCAAAGAAGCCCGTGCCGGTGCCGACGTCGAGAATGCGCAGGGGCTTTCCCTGCGGCAGGTATCTGCAGAATTCGGCGAGCCACCTCTCCCGTTTCTCGCTGTCGTATTCGCGGAGGCGCTGAGTCTCAAATGCTTCCGCCCGATGAGACCAGTAGTGGGCGACGCGATGCTTGATGCGTTCCATATCTTCTCCCTTTCTGCTTGCTACAGGGCCGGTGTTCCCTCAAACACAAGCCCGGATGTTCAGACGGTTCAAGTCTTCCGTCTTACAGAATTATATCCCTCTTCCGGACACCGCGTAAGCCCCCGGGGGGGATATAATTTTCGGTTTTTCATGGTTTTGCATCCCCCCCGGGGGGTTGTGGAGGATGCCGGCAGATGATAACGTATAGAAAACAGGAGAAAACCTTTTTTGGATGCCGCCATGGAGTTCAAAACCATCGCCGGGCACGAACTGACACCCGGCAAAACCGTCAAAGATCATATCCATGTGGAGGGCACCGAACTGCATGTCCCGCACGTCCTGCTCTGCGGGCGGCAGCCGGGGCCGACCGTACTCATTACCGCAGGCATCCACAATGCGGAATACGTCGGCATCCAGGCCGCCATCGAGCTCTCCAAGGAACTCGACGTCTCGGCGCTGCACGGCAGCGTGGTCATCGTCCCGCTGGCCAACCGCTCGGGCTTTGAAAACCGCACAATGTCCCGCGTCTTTGAGGATGGAAAAAACCTCAACCGCGTCTTTCCCGGCGACCGGGACGGCAGCGAGGCGGAGCGCTTGGCACACATGCTCTTTGAGGTTTTTATCAAGAATGTGGACGCCTACATTGACCTCCACTGCGGCGACGGCTACGAGACGCTGATTCCATTCTGCTATTATCTGGGTGACACGCCCGCCGAGGAGACCGCAAAGCGGATGGTCGGCTGCGTCAACGTCAAATACGTTGTGCGTTCCCGCTGCCGCACGGGCGGGGCATACAACCTTGCCTCCATCCACGGCGTCCCCAGCGTGCTCATCGAGCGCGGGCAGCTCAGCCTCTTCAGCCGCGAAGAGATCGAGGCGGACAAAGCCGATGTGCGGAGCATCCTGCGTTGCCTCGGCGTGCTGGAAGGGGACTGGATGAACTATCCCAAGCAGGAACTCTTTGAGTATAACGACGACGCGCCCTGCACCGGCTGCTGGTATCCCGAAAAGAAGCCGGGCGACTGGTTCCGGAAGGGCGAGAAGCTTGGGGAAATCCGCGATTATTTCGGCCGCAGCCTCTTTACTGAAGTTGCCCCGGAAGACGGCGTGCTGCTGTACCAGTGCGCATCGCTGAACATCATTGAGAAAGGCCCGATGGTAAGCTATGGGGTGCCGAGACACGATTCTTGACGAAAACAGGGAATACTGGACCGGACGGGCCTCCGGCTATTCGGAAGTGAACAGGCAGGAGCTCTCCACCGGACAGCGGCAGAAGTGGAAGGCGTGTCTGCGTGAGGAACTGGTGCGGCAGTTCCCTGAGCGTGCCATGGAAGACCTGCGGGTGCTGGAGGTCGGCACCGGTCCGGGCTTTTTCGCAATCCTCCTGAGGGAACTGGGCTGCTGCGTGACCGCCGTCGACCTGACGCCCGCCATGCTTGCGGCGGCAAAGGAAAACGCCGGCCCCCTGGCCGACGAAATCCACTTTGTTGAAATGAATGCGGAAGCATTGGAGTTTGCGGATGAGAGCTTTGATGCAGTGATCAGCCGCAACCTGTCCTGGAACCTGCCGCACCCAGACAGAGCGTACCGAGAATGGACGCGTGTGCTGAAGCCGGGCGGCCTGCTGCTGAACTTCGACGCGAACTGGTACGCCTACCTCTTTGACGGCACAGCCCGGGAAGCCTATGACCGCGACCGTGCAAACAGTGCCGAGCAGGGAGTCTGGGACCAGAACATCAGCGCCGAAGGCGAAAACTTCGACGTGATGGAGGACATCGCCCGGCGCGTCCCGCTCTCCGCCGTCCGCCGTCCGGCATGGGATCTGGACCTGCTTTCCGGCCTGGGGCTGTGCTGCAGCGCGGATGAACAGGTCTGGCAGCGGGTCTGGTCGGAGGACGAAAAACTCAGCTTCGCCTCCACGCCGCTGTTCCTTGTGCGGGCCGCTCTCCTGTGACCTTCCGGCCCGGATTTCTGCTTTTCCGGTTTATTCCGGTGGAATACCGGACGGATCTGTGCTATAGTATCCGCAGAAACAGAAAAGGGACGGAAGTGTAATGATCAGCCTGGACGAGTACAGAACAATCGTATCCGAACTGCTGGATGAACTCCCGGAAGGGTTCTTCCAGAAGCTTTCCGGCGGCGTGGTGGTGTCGGAGGCAATGGTGATCCCGGATTACGCCCGGGGGAACGACCTCTACACCATGGGCCATTACGAGGTGCTGCCCGGTATCAGGCAGATCACCCTGTTCAAGGGTTCCTTTGACCAGGTTTACCCGCATGCGGATCCAGCGGAAGCAAAGCGTCTTCTGCGCGGCATCCTGCGCCATGAGTTCCGGCACCATCTGGAATTTCTGGGCGGCGTCCACAACTCCTCCTCTCTGGAAGCGGAGGATGAACGGGAAAAACAGAGATACCTCTCCAGTCATCAGAACTGAACGGAATGCAACAGAAAAGGCTCCTCCGGGTGAAACCGGAGGAGCCTTTTGCTGCCTGAACGCGTGATGCGTTATGTGGCGTAGCTCTTCATCTGGTCGATGATCAGTTTTCCGACGGTGTCGGCGAATAACGAAAAGTCGCGGATCCTGACAAAGTCGCTCCCGTACACCATTTTTGCGGAGGGCAGGTCGATGTCGTCCCCGGTGAAGATGCAGATGACCGAAACGCCGTCCGCCCGCAGGCGGCGCACCTCGTGCGCGGTATCCGTCAGCGAGCGGATGCCGTCATACGTGACGCCGACGTCCCGCTCGTCCTTCCGGATCTTGGCCGCGGGGTCCAGCGGCTTCACATCCGAGAGCACAATGAGCATCTTGTGCTGATACGGCGCCTGGGACATCAGGTTCCCCGCCATCCGGATGGCAAGGCCGTCGCGGTTGCAGCCTTCGGTGTAGTAGTCGAAGATGCCGCTGTTGTCGCCGGCGGAAGAATAGTCGTTAAAGAGCCGCAGCACAGTGAAGCCGCTCATGGAGCAGAAGCTCATCACCCGGCAGGGGACACGGCAGCGGGCAAGCGCTTCGGAGACGATATACGCCTGGGAGGAAATCTTCGCCGCCCGCCGGAACTGCGAGTGCGAGGCGTCCAGCAGGATGTCCACGCTGAAGTCGCCGGCGTTTTCATTCTCGATTCTGGTAAACACTTTCGGGTCGTCCAGCCTGGCGGCCCTCCACGCAAGCGCAGGATTGACCGTGCCCGAATTGGCCTTGACCGGCGCAGGCTGCATGTGCAGCAGAATGGAGTTCATGATGCCGGTGCTGAGCCGGGAAATCTGAAGGCGGTTCTGCAGCAAATGCTTTTGGTAATAGGCGCGGTTGTTCGCGATCAGGTCCGCCTGGCGCTTCCGCTGATGCATCTCAAAGGTGCTGTAAACCCCGTGCAGTTCCACGACCTCGCCGCGTGTGTAGAACAGGTGGGTGAACTTGTGATTCCCGGTGCAGAGCTGCTTTTCGAGCCGGACGACGCGCTCCACCGGATAGATGGCCTTCCCGAATTTGGTCTCGAGGAATTCCCGGAGCTCCGGCACGCTCAGCCTGGTAGTGAGGGAAAAGTCATGATTCCAGCTGTCCTCATCGCCGTGATAGAGGTCCCTGTCGTGGATGACGGTGATGTCACGCTGCAGAAAGCTGTCCACCGAAAGCCTCCGGAACCGGGGCAGCCGGTACCGGAGGCGCATTTTCCCTTCACCGAAGAGACCGTAGCGCTCCAGGAAGAACGCCCTGGCGGTATCGACGATTTCATCCGTCGTCATCCCGTCGTCAAACTTCAGCTCCGTTTCAACCGGCGCGGGGCGGATCCGCTCCAGGACGGGGCGGCCGGAAAGCTCCGTCCGGAAGAGGACGGGTTCCAGCGCGTGCCAGAACAGGTTCTCGTAGAAGGCGGAGTCCCGGTACTTGTCCAGCATGGCGAAGAGCTTTTCGAGCTTGCCGTACTCATAGTGCCGCCTCGCGGAACCGAAGATGATGTTCCAGTAGATGTCCACATCGCCGTTGGAGTTGTAGGCCTTGAAGTCCGGCACAAAGGAGTAGTCCTTCGCGCAGTTCCATATGATGTTGTCAGCGCGCCTTTTCTGAAGGTCGGTAATGTTCTGTTCCATACGCGGCAGTGTTCAGGGCGGGGAAGCGGCCTTGCGGGAACAATCCTGCGGTCAGGCCTTTTCCGAAACGAAAATCTCTTCTCTCGACAGCTTGCCGTCGATCCTGGCGGCGACGATGTCTTCCACCAGGGTCCGTTCAAACTCGTCGAAGCTCTTGTTGATGACGGCGATGTTCAGCGCATCGCGCATGGTCAGGCCGTTGTAAACCAGCGTGACGGCCGCGAGCAGGCCGCGCAGGTCCAGCGCCTTCGTAGAGATTTCGGAACTCTCGCACTTTTTGCGGATCTCCCCGAAGAGGGCGGTGAGCTGCGCAGCGTATTCTGCCTTGAGCGTCGGATACTGCTCACGAAGGAGCTTTTCAAGATCCTCGCCGGAGATGATGGGCATGTTGATGACCATGAAGCGCGAGGCGAGGGCTTCGTTGAGCTCGCGCGTGCCGGCGTAGCCGTAGTTCATCGTGGCGATAAAGCGGGTCGCAGGGTCAAGGCGGATCCTGCTGTAGCCGGGTACGTCGATGATCCGGCGGAAGTCCAGCGTCGCGTGGAGCACGGCGAGGGACTCGTTCTTCGCCATGTTGATCTCGTCCAGTACCCCGAAGCCGCCGGCCTCGGCACAGGCATAGATCGGGCCCTTGCGGAAGGAGACTTCGCCGTTTTTGAAGGTGTCCGTTCCGATCAGGCTGGATGCGTCGGTGTTCAGATAGAACGAGACGTCCCATTCGGGCCTTCCGAACACGGCGGAAAGGTTCTCCGCAAACACGTTTTTGCCGGTTGCCTTCGGCCCGACGAGCAGGATGTTCTCACCGGAAAGGATGGCCGTGATGGCAAGCTTCCAGATATAGCTGCCAAAGTATTTGAACTTCGGGGAAGGAATGCGGATCCGGTCGCCTTCGGCAACGGGATAATCCTTCCGGTACTGCTCGATCCGGGTGATGAGGCTCTCGTCAATCCCTTCCTGTCTTAAAAAATCAAGCATGCTGTTTAACCTCTCATTGTGAATGTGTTTGACTGAAAACGGATGGTTTCATGATGCTATTAATATAATGCTTTGCGTTTCATTGTTCAAGGTACTTTTATATCGAATCTCTGGTATAACGATTAAAGTGCTCCGGCGTCAGGAAGCCTGAACTGAGAAGAACACCGGTCTGCCGCGGTATGCAGCAGACCGGTGTTTCCTCCGGGATATCCGTTTTTTTGCAAAACCGTTCAGCGGTTCCGGGTAAAGCGGGGTCCTTCCTCTCCGAGCGTTCCGTTGGGGAGAAAGCCGCATTTTTCGAGGACCCTCTGCGACGCAGTGTTCCCGGCGTCCGTTTCGGCTTCCAGCGCCGTGACTTCCGGATGCCGGAACGCCCAGCGGCACGCCGCCTCGACCGCTTCGGCGGCATAGCCCCGGCCACGGTATTCTTCCAGAATTCCGTATCCGATCTCCGCGACACCGTTTTCCCCGAGCCCTTTGAAGCAGAGATCTCCGATCCGGGTTCCGTCTTTCTGTTCGATCAGCCATATGGCGTACCAGTCCCACTGATCGGGATGCCGCAGGCAGCCGTCCAGCATCTCGGAATACGCCATCCGGAGTTCTTCATCCTGTTCGGAAGCGATGACAGCCTCCATCTGCTCCCGCGAGGCAGGGTATAATTGCAAGCGCTCTGTTTTGATCATATCAATCAAAAATCTGCCCAGGCAGTTTCAGCTTTTCCTTCGACGGAAACGCCCGGTCGAACTCCTCCACGTCCGCATCGTCCACATAATAGCCCTGCGGCGTCTGGTAGACGCCGGTCACATCATCCAGGTATCCGGGAATGAGTTCTCTGCAGAGAAAGAAGGAATCGTCCGCGCCTTCCGGAAGATCGTGATAGCGGATGCCGAAGTTTCGGGCGTAGTCAAAGCCGCTCTTGCCGTAGAAGCCGATGTTGCCCTCAAAGAGCACCGCGCCGAAGCCCATTGCAGTTGCCTTTTCCAGCGAGTAGTCCAGCAGCTTTTTGCCGTAGCCCTGACGCTTGAGCGCCGGGGTAATGCAGATGGGCCCCATGGTCAGAACCGGAATGACCCGGCCGTCGTCAGCGTTGATGACCGTGCGCATGAACATGTTCTGCCCGATCAGTTCGCCGTCCTGTTCCATAACGAAGTCCAGATCCTTCACAAAAGCCGGATCATCCCGCAGGACGTGGATGACAAAGTGCTCGCTGCATCCCGGACGGTAAACATTCCAGAAAGACTCGCGCACAAGGTTTTCGACTTTTCCATAGTCTTCTTTCTGTTCCAAACGAATGCTGCAGTCATTTGTATTCATGGTATTCCCTCAGTTTTATAAGATCTGCGGATCCGCAGGAGACGGTCCGTTTTCCAGTTATAATGACCGGGCGGATGCTTGTCAAGTTTTTCCGTGCTTTTTTGGATAAACGCCCGGTTTTGTCTTTACAGGCCGTTTTTTGTATCGTATAATAAAATTTAGTCCTGTTCCGATTCCGGAACTGGTCAATACAACAACAAAAAGGAGGAAACGTCATGGACGGTGGAAGTAGTACCGGCACGTCAGCGGGCCGAAGTAGAACGCACAGTCACTTGGTCTGTGCGTTTCCCATCACAAGAGAATAGTACTTCGGCCTGCGTGTCGGACTTCCTTGCCTGGACGAAATCCGAAAAGGAGGGATCCCGATGGCAGTACGCAATGTTACTCTCGAGAAAACGATCAGAAAGCTTCTGGACGAGAAGAAGTTCCAGACGCTGAGGGACATTCTGGTTACGCTGGAGCCGGCGGATATCTCGGCAGTTTTTCAGGAGCAGGATGAGGAGCGCGCGCCACTTCTGTTCCGGCTGCTTCCGAAGGAGCTTGCCGCAGAGACCTTCGCCGAGCTGGAACCGGAATGGCAGGAGCTTCTGATCCGGGGCTTTTCCGACCGGGAGCTGCGGGACGTCGTGAGCGAGCTTTACGTGGACGACGCTGCGGACCTGATCGAGGAAATGCCCGCCAATGTAGTCAAGCGCGTTCTCGCGCAGGCGGATCCGCAGATGCGGAAAGAAATCAACGAAATCCTGCGCTATCCGGAGGACTCCGCCGGATCCATCATGACGACGGAGTACGTTTCGCTCCGGCCCACCATGACGGTGAAGGAGGCCTTCCAGCGCATCCGGCAGACCGGCGTGGACAAGGAGACCATCTACACCTGCTACGTCACGGATGAGCGCCGGCTGCTGGGCACCGTCTCGGCAAAGACTCTGCTCTTACAGACGGACGACAGCACCCCGGTGTCCGAGATCATGGATGAAAACGTGATTTCGGTGCACACCCTGACCGACCAGGAGACCGTCGCCCAGATGCTCTCCCGGTATAACTTCCTCGCGCTGCCGGTCCTGGACCAGGACGACAGGATGGTCGGTATCGTAACCTTCGACGACGCGATGGACGTCCTTGTCGAAGAGACCACGGAAGATATCGAAAAGATGGCCGGTATGCTTCCGTCCGAGAAGACCTATCTCCGCTCCTCGGCATGGGACCTGTTCGTGCACCGCATCCCGTGGCTTGCGCTGCTGATGATTTCGGCCACCTTCACCGGGCTCATCATCACCGGCTTTGAAAGCGCCCTAGCGGCGCAGGTGGTGCTCACGGCCTTCATCCCGATGCTGATGGACACCGGGGGCAATTCCGGCTCCCAGGCATCCGTCACGATCATCCGTGCGCTCAGCCTCGGGGAACTGGAGTTTTCCGACGCGCCGAAGGTGATCTGGAAGGAGATCAAGACGGCCGTGCTCTGCGGCGTGGCGCTGTCCACCCTTTGCTTTGTGAAAATCATGCTGGTCGACCGCATGATGATGGGCAATACGGACATCAGCCCACTGACGGCCGCAGTCGTCTGCGCGACCATGTCGGTGACGGTGCTCATCGCAAAGCTGGTAGGCTGCACGCTGCCGATGGCGGCGAAGCGGGTCGGCTTTGACCCGGCCGTCATGGCAAGCCCTTTCATCACCACCATTGTCGACGCACTCTCCCTGCTCGTCTACTTCGGCATCGCAAGCGCCCTGCTTTTCTGACCGACCAATCAGAATGCGGCGGATCAGGGGGCTTTCCCGATCCGCCGATTTTATCAGATATGAATAAGGAGGAACCCCATGGCCCTTCACATCGTCGCCGAGGCAAACCGCTGCCTGAACTGCAAGAACCCGCGCTGCCAGCAGGGCTGCCCGGTTCACACCCCGATCCCTCACGTGATCCAGCTCTTCAAGGAAAACCGCCTGATGGAGGCGGGGGAGATCCTGTTCCAGAACAACCCCCTGTCCGCGGTCTGCGCCATCGTATGCAACCACGAAAAGCAGTGCGCCGGCAACTGCATCCGCGGCATCAAGGAGACGCCGGTGCACTTTTCCAGTATTGAGGAGTATGTCTCGGACATGTACCTCGACCGCATGGTGATCGAACGTCCGGAGAAAAAGGACAAGAAGGCCGCTGTCATCGGCTGCGGGCCTGCGGGGATGACGGTTGCCATCAAACTTGCGCAGGCCGGCTATCCGGTGACGGTGTTTGAGTGGAAGGGCAAGATCGGCGGGCTGCTGCAGTACGGGATCCCCGAATTCCGTCTGCCCAAGAGCTTTCTGGACCGCTACCAGACGCGCATGGAGGAACTGGGCATCACCATCCGCACCAACACGACGATCGGCTCGGTGCTGATGATCGACGAGCTTTTGCGCGACGGCTACGCCAGCATCTTCATCGGCACTGGGGCGGAACTGCCGCGCACCCTCGGCCTGCAGGGCGAGAGCCTGGGCAACGTGATGTTCGGCCTGAACTATCTGGCGAATCCAAAAGGCCACAAACTGGGTGACACCGTGGCCATCATCGGCATGGGCAACGCGGCGATGGACGTGGCGCGCACCGCCCTGCGAAACGGCTCCCGCCATGTGACGCTGTACGCCCGCAGCAAAAACGTGACGGCCAGTTCCAGCGAGGTCTCGTATACCGAGCTGGACGGCGCGGAATTCGTGTTCGGGATGCAGATTGAGAAGATCACCGATGAGGGGCCGGTTTTCAAAAAGGCGATCTTCGATGAAAACGACCAGATCACCGGCTACGAGGAAGAGCCCGTGCAGGTGAAGGCAGATTCCACGATCATCTCCATCAGCCAGGTGCCGAGAAGGAAGCTTGCCCGCACGACCGAGGGCCTGGAACTGACAGAGCGAGGCCTTCTGGAGGTGGATGAGAACTACATGACCACCCGGCCCGGGGTGTTCGGCGCAGGCGACGTCGTCACCGGTGCGAAAACGGTCGTCCACGCTGTGGACGGCGCCAAGAAAGCCGCCGAGGCCATGATCCGGTACATGGAACAGGAAAGGGAAACAACGTGAAGTACAATCTCTTCATCGGCGAGCTGTTTTTCTGAAACCGGTTATGAAGATATGAAACGGGCGCCTCTTCTTTGGGAAGGGGCGCCCGTTTCTGTCCGGCTGCGTTAAGATTCGTTGTGCGGCGGTATCTGGTTTTCCGAACGTGACATTTCCGTCCGGTTTGATACTGCCTCTATACGCGGAGCAGTTTTTCCTTCGGCTTTGGCTCCGGCAATTCGGAAATCAGGATTCCCGCCAGGATCAGCCCGCCGCCGACGGCGCTCTGGACCGTGAAAGCTTCGTGCAGGAAGACGATCCCGAGTATGGTTGCCACCATTGGGTTCAGTGCGCAGAACATGCCCGCCCGTTCGGCTGTCGTCCCGCTCTGCGCGACCGGCTGAAGTGTGAAGCCGAAGCCGGAGCATACCACCGCGAGCATGACGATTCCCGTCCACTCCAGCATCCCGGACGGCAGTCTGGGGGCCTCGAACAGCAGGCTTGCCGTCAGACTCAGCGCGCCGATTATGCCGACCTGCACGATCCCCGATGCAAGTGCGTCAATGTTCCCGTGGGTCAGGCGGTCCGTCGTCAGGATCGCACAGGCGTACAGGAATGCGGCCAGCATGCAGAACATCTCGCCGGCGCCGAAAGCCATTCCGCTGCCGATCGTCAGAAAACCGACCCCGATCAGACAGAGCAGCGCGCAGATCACGGCCTTCCATCGCGGAAACCGGCGCAGCAGAAGCGCCTGCAGCAGCGGTACGATCACGATCGCCGTGTTTTCCA
The DNA here is from genome assembly GCA_017395085.1 of Oscillospiraceae bacterium. GTDB lineage: Bacteria > Bacillota > Clostridia > Oscillospirales > Oscillospiraceae > Limivicinus. The sequence goes on from JAFPWF010000024.1 coordinate 114,504, forward strand.
GGAAGGATACATTTCCGGAGCTGGTGCGCTTCAGCCCGTTCAGCTCCGCCGTCATCACCAGAAAGTAGAGGCAGCCCATGACGGCCCCGGCAGCGAACGTTTTCCGGTTTATTTTCCGGATCCGTTTGAAAAAGAGAATCAGCAGCAGCGTGAAGGCGAGCAGAAAACGGATTCCCAGCATGTTGAACATGCTCATGCTCTGCATAATAAGCTTGGAAAACAGATAGCTGGTTGCCCGCGCCGTAATCACACCGGCAAGGAGCAGTTCCGCACGGCTGCGGGAGCGGATGCCGTTTTTCATTTCCAAACCTCCCTGTCTTTACTTGACATAGAGTATAACGGGGTGTTATCCTTGCGTAAAGCGATATTATATCAATAAACACTTGATGAAACGTCAAGGAGAAACCGGGCTTATGGATACCGAAAAATGTGCGGCCCTGCTCTGCGTGCTGGAAAGCGGCAGCATCACAGCAGCCGCGGAAAAACTCGGATATACCGTTTCCGGAGTAAGCCGGATGATGGCCGCGCTGGAGGCGGAGAGCGGCTTCCCGTTGCTGCTGCGCAGCAAAACAGGGGTTGTCCCCGCCGAGGATTGCAGAAGCATGCTGCCTACGCTGCGGGATCTGGCACGCCTCGGGGCGCTCTATGAGGCGCGGTGTTCGGCAGTGCGCGGGCTGGATACCGGCGTGCTCCGCGTCGGCAGCGTGTACAGCGCCTATTACGACTGGCTGGCGCAGACGATCGCGAGTTTCTCAAAAACGCACCCAGGGATCGAAGTCCACTTCCTGCAGGGCAGCAGCAGCGAATTCTATACAAAACTCGCGCAGCACGAGGTGGATTTCTGCATTGTGAGCAGGCGGGAGGGCGATTACGAATTCCGTCTCCTGAGGGAGGATCCGCTTCTGGCGTGGGTACCGCCCGGCCATCCCCGGGCGAAAGACGGTCATTACCCGCTCAGGGACTTTGAAACGGATCCCTATATTGACACTTACCCCGGCCAGGAGACCGATAACAACAGGGCGTTTCACTCCGGCGGGATCACACCGCACAGCCGGTTTCTCTCCAGAGACGTCCAGGCAACCCACGCCATGGTCGCGGCGGGGCTGGGCGTCAGCCTGAACAACGCGATCCTTGCCCACGGGCTGGATCTCTCGGATGTGATCACACTCCCGACGAGCCCGTCGTTCGAGGTGGAGATCGGAATTGCGGCGCCGCGAAAAGAGGAGCGTTCCCCGGCAGCGGAGCATTTTCTGAAATTTGCGCTCAGTTCTCTCAAAAAATGAAAAATACCCCTGCGTAAGGTATTGCTTGTAACGCAGCGTCATGTTGTAGAATCCATGGCGTAAGGAGGTGAAAGCTATGTCAAAATATACCACGGGAGAGATGGCAAAGCTTTGCGGCGTTACCGTCCGAACGGTCCAGTACTATGATACCAGAGGAATTCTGATTCCCAGCGAACTCTCCGAAGGCGGAAGACGCCTTTATTCGGAGGATGACCTGAAAAGGATGAAGGTCATCTGTTTTCTGCGGGAACTGGACATTCCGCTCGACGCGATTTCTCAGATTCTGAAAGAAGAGCATCCCGAAAAAGTGATCGCGCTGCTGATTGAACAGCAGGAATCGGTTCTTTCGGATGAGATTAATGAGAAACAGGAAAAGCTCGAGAAGCTGCAGGAACTGAAAAACGGGCTGAAAAGCAAAGCAGCCTTCTCTCTTGAAACCATCGGCGACATAGCGGTTATCATGGAAGGCAAGAAAAAACTGAAAAAGATGCGCTGGATGATGATCCTGACCGGGATCCCGGTCACGGCGCTGCAATGGTTTTCCATCATTTTCTGGATTGTCAGAGGGATCTGGTGGCCGTTCGTCGTCTGGGTGCTGGCGGCTGTTCCCTGGGGCATCCTGGTCAGCAGGTACTACTTCAACCATGTAAAATACATCTGCCCGGAGTGCCACGAGGTGTTCAAGCCGACACTGAAAGAAGCTTTTTGGGCAAATCATACCCCCACCACCCGCAAGCTGACCTGCACCCATTGCGGTCACAAGGGATTCTGTGTGGAGGTCTGGGGAGGTGACGGCAAGTGATAGAGAATGCTCATGTCGGAACTGCGTCTTTCATCTGGCTGATCGCAGGCGCCGTGCTTTGGATCGCAGTTCCGGTGGCGGGAGCGCTTATCTGGAAAGTCAGGAAAAAAGAACCTGTTACATCCATCCTGATCGGAGCTGCAGCATTTTTGCTTTTCGCCCTGATCCTTGAAAAGCCCATTCAGAACGTGCTGGCTTTCCCGACTGCGATGGGCCTTCCGGATCATGCCGTCAGCCGGTTTCTGAGTGCAAACCCTGTGCTGCTGGCGCTTGTCGCAGGGCTTTTCCCCGGAGTGTTTGAAGAAACCGGGCGGCTGGCCGCCTTTCAGACGGTTCTGCGAAAGCGCAGGAACAGAGAGACTTCCATTTCATACGGCATCGGGCACGGCGGTTTTGAAGTGATCCTGATCCTTGGGCTTGCCTATATCCAGTACATTGCTTACGCCGTTATGATCAACACCGGCATCTTCGGCACCGTAATCGATCAGGTCGCGGCTCAGGCTCCGGAGCAGCTCGGCAGTATCAAGGCCGTTGTGAATCTGCTCACGGGATTCTCCTTTGCAGATCTGGGCATCGCCTTCGTGGAGCGGGTATTCGCGGTCCTGTTCCATATAGGGGCGTCCATCCTGGTTTTTTACGCCTGCCGGGACAAGAAGCGCTTCTGGCTGTATCCTCTGGCAATCGTCCTTCATACCGGAATGGATTTCATCGCGGCTTTGAGCATCTTTGACGTGATAAGCCTTTCTCCGTGGGCGCTGGAGGGAATCCTAGCAGTATTCGGATCGCTGACATTCTTCGGCGCATACTTCCTGCTTTATCGGAAGGATAAAACCGATACTCTCCGATAAAGCGACCTTGATCCCAGGAGTGTATCTTCTTCGTGAAGGGGCACTCATTTTGTCCCTGCCGGAGAGCTTTGTGTTCCGTACGCCCGGGAGGAGTTCGGCAAAGGCGTATCCGACGACCTCACCGCTGCGGTTGCGGATATAGCTGCCAAGCCTGTCCGGAGCGCAGGGGAGTACTTCGTGTTTCATCCGCTCCGGCCTCCTTTTTCTGAAAAGATTGTATTATAATCGGCCCCGCGGAACAAGCGCGCGGGGCGCTTTTGTCTCCGGGCAGAGGTTCCTGCAGGGAGCGGCCGGCATCCGCGAAGAGTGGTATACTGATGAAAACACCGAAGTGGAGGTCGAGTGGATCCCGCTTTCGATGATCGACGAAGCCCCGATTGAGCGCATCGAGAGGCAGACTTCAGGCCGGGAGCCGGAATCGGAGTCGGATCCGTGAGGCAGTAAAAAAAGAAGCATAAAAAACACACGGTGCAGCCGGATGAGCCCGCAGAGGGCGGCCGGAGGCACCGTGTGTTTTTGTTCCCGTTACGCCGTTGGGAGGGCGTCGACGGTTTCAAGCAGTTCCAGATAGAAGGGGCGGATATTGTTCCGTTTGGTCATGCCGCCCTGCAACGCCATATGGTCGCCGTCATAAACCGGGAGGACCTGCCAGACGCCCGCTTCAATGTGCGCCGGGTCATAAGCCGTACTTGGCGCGCCCAGCGGCGCCCCGGCGGAAACGGTGTTGACCAAACCGTCATTTTCCTGCCAGCTCTCATCCAGCACAACGCCGCCGGCCGTCTTGCCGGTGTAGGCCCCCATCCGCGCGGAGGTCCGGCGGAACATGGCCTCCATCCTGCCGCGGACCGGCCGCTGGACGCCGTCCACGGCTTCGGTTGCTCTGCAGGGAACGGCAAAGTAATAGGTGCCGGGCAGGGTCGAAATCCGCGCGTTCAGGGCCTGCGCGTTGTCGATGTACATGTCGTGGGCGGCGTAGTCGTCCTCGGACCGGCCGTCCTTTTCCGCCTGCTTGCGGTTGCTGAAGAAGTTCCCCCACAGGTCGTCCCAGCGGGAGACCTTCACGGAATTGACGTCAAAACTTTCATCCTTGTACAGGTCGTAGGCGGTGGTGCCGTTGGTCGGCGCCGCCAGGGCAACCAGCGCGTGCAGGCGTTCGCCCTGCCTGCCCAGGAAGAAGGGCGAGAGCTCCTCCGGCGGGGTGACGGCCTGCTCCTCGGCGGATCCGTTTGCCAGAAGCTCGGAAAAGAGGCGGATGGTCGCACCGCCGAAGGAATGGCCAAGCAGCACCAGCTTCCTGCCGCTCTCCCAATCGGGGATCAGCGGCCGCCCGGTAAAGTCCGGGCCAAAGCGCTCGTGCCCATACTGTTCACTGTGGGCTTTGCCGTAGTCCGTCACGGTCCCGGCAAGCTGCGCGTAGAGCTCGCAGGCGCGGTCCCAGGCGCTGCCCTCCGGGGCGACGGAAGCCGCATAGCACGAAAAGCCCTCGCTGCGCAGGTACTCCATCAGGTCCCCGCCGGACATGCCCCAGTAGGGCATCCGCTGGTAGCGCTTGTCGTAGCTGCCCCAGCCGGAGAGACCGTGCACGAAAATGTACTCGAGGTCCGAACGTTCCGGGACCGGTCCCTGCCGCTTTGCCCCGCATGCGGGCAGGAACAGCATACAGCAGCACAGGATCAGAGCAAGCCATCTGTTCATGTTTTTCATCTGGATCACGCCCAGTCTCAGAGTGGTAGTTGAATAAGGTTTTATCCGGAGAATCAGTTGTCCAGAATTCTCCGGCTCCGGTTCAGCCAGTCGGAGCGGCGGAAGTAAACCAGAATGATGATGCTGGTCAGCGTCCACGAGCACAGATAGGTCAGGCAGAGGACCGGGAGGGTATGGATGATTTGGAAGATGGTCACCATCCACAGGATGCGGAAGCTGCAGATGCCGAGGCCGATGATGACCACCGGGCGGACCGCATCGCCGGAACCGCGCAGCACGGCCGAGAGAATCTCGATGAGCGTCCAGGTAAAGTAGAAGGGCACAAAGTACCAGAGCATTTCCCAGGTGGTGGAGATGACGGCCGGGTCTTTGGTCAGGATGTGCAGCAGCGGCCTCGCCACGAGCATTATGAGGGTGCTGAGCACGACGGTGATCCCGAAGCCGAGAAAGAGCCCCTGCTTTACGCAGAGTTTGACGCGGTCTTCCTTTCCCGCCCCGAGGTTCTGCCCGACAAAGCTGGTGATCGCGGCGCCCAGCGCATTGCTCACGGCCCAGAACACGCCGTCGATCTTCGTGGTCATCGCCCAGGAGGCGACCACGACCGTGCCGAGGGAGTTGACGCCGATCTGCACGATCAGGTTGGAGATGCCGTACATGGTGTTCTGCAGGCCCGAGGGAATCCCGAGCCGGAACATGCTGGCGAGGTATGCGCCCTTGAACTGCAGCTCCCGGACGCTCAGCCGGTAGGGTTCTTCGGTCCGCATGAGCTTTTGCGTCAGCAGGAGCATGTTGATAAGCTGTGCGGCGACCGTTGCCGCGGCGACGCCCGCGATGCCCCAGTGGAAGACGACGACGAACGCCACGTCAAGCACGATGTTGGTGACGCATCCGGCCACCATATAGACGAAGGGGCTGTAGGAGTCGCCCACCGCGCGCAGCATGTTCGACTCGATGTTCAGCACCAGAATAAAGGGCACGCCGAGGAAGTAAATCCGCAGATAGAGAACCGACGCTGAAAGCGTGTCCGCCGGCGTCCGCAGCAGACGGAGCATGGCAGGGGTGGCGGCAAGGCCCACGACCATCAGCAGAGCGCCCATCAGGGCAAAAATCGCGATGGCGTTGCCGGTTGCAAGCCGCACCGCATCGCTGCGCCCCGCACCGTAGAGCTGCGCAATGACCACTGAGGCCCCGGCCGTCACGGCCACGAAAAAGCCGATGAGCACGGCGATGATCTGCGAGGCGCTGCCGCCCACGGCCGCAAGGGCTACCGTGCCGACAAAACGGCCGACGATCAGCCCGTCGACGGTGTTGTACAGCTGCTGGATGCAGGTTCCCGCCGCGATGGGGAGAAAGAACACGATCAGACGCTTCCACACGGTGCCCGTGATGAGGTCTCTGTGCCAGTCCCGCGCTGCTATGCTGTTTTTCCTGCCGCTGTGCAAAAACACGGCCCCCTTGCAAAAAAAACACTGCCCTTTTCGGAGCAGTTGAAAGATATCACAGGCAAGGGGGAAAGTCAATTCCGACGGATTGAATCACAGGCCCGGTTTTGCTATAATCGGCGTGGATCGACAGGAGGTAGTCTGCCATGAAGGTAATTGACTTAACGCATGTGATTGAGAGCACTATGCCGGTTTATCCGGGTACGGAACCGCCGACCCTGGTGACGGCCAACACCTGGGAACAGGACGGCTTCAAAGAAACGAGGATCTCCATGCACTCCCATACGGGAACCCACATGGACCCGCCCGCCCATATCTTCCGGGGCAGGACCACGCTGGACGCCTTCCCGCCGGAGCAGTTCATCGGGAAAGCGCTGGTCATTGACTGTACCGCGCTGCAGGAGGGCGAAGCGATCACCATGGAGCAGCTGCTGCCCTATGGTGAAAAGGTAAAAGAGGCGGATTTCCTGCTGTTCCACCTCGGCTGGGACTCGCGCTGGGGCACGGAAGCCTACTTCGGGGACTTCCCCTGCATCGACGACGCCGCCCTGAACCTGATCCTGGCCGGGGACTACAAGGGCATCGGCTTTGACGTGATCAGCCTCGACCCGATCGACGACCTGACCCGGCACCGGAAGCTCTTTCGGGAAAAGGATATCGTCAACATCGAAAACCTCTGCAACCTGGGGCTGTGCGGGTCCGAACTGTTCTGGTTCAGCTGCTTCCCTCTGAAGATCGCGGACTGCGACGGCTCGCCCGTCCGCGCCGTTGCATGGTTTGAATAGGGCGGTTTTCAGCTTGCCCGACAGGATAACGGGCACAGGCATTCTCTTCCCGCTGCCCATGCTGACCGACAGCATGGAAAAACGAAGTGCGTGGGAGAACAGGCAGGAAAAAAGCAGATGATCCATGTAACCTTTTTCCGCTTTCTGCGTCATTTTAACAGGACTATTTGGAAAGATGCGATAACGATCTATGAAATCTGACATCATCGACCAGCTTTTTTCCCAATATTATAACGAGGCGCTGCTGTACACGATTTCTTTGTGCCGGAACCGCACGATTGCCGAAGATGTTGTTTCCAATGCGTTTTTTAAGGCACTGACCCTGGCGGATGATTCGATCCGCGACTTCAAGCCCTGGCTCCTGACCGTCTGCCGGAACGAATTCATCAGCGTATGCCGAAAAAACTGCAGGTTTACCGGGGAGGAAATCCCCGAGGACCTGGCAGACGACCGGGAAGAAGTCATCGAAGGCATTATTCGCAGGGAAGAATACCGCTCCTTATACAGGGCAATCGGCCTGTTGCCCGATGCGCAAAAGGAAGTCGTAACCCTCTTTTATTTTTCCGGGCTCCCGGTCAAAAGCATTTCGGAAATCACGGGAAAAAGCGAAACCAACATTAAGGTTCTGCTCTGCAGGGCTCGCGACAAACTCAGGACTATTTTGGAGGAAGAGCAATGAATTTTGAAGAAGCCTATCAGAGACTGCGGGAAGGAACCGCAACGGATGAGGAAGCCGCATTTGTTGCACGTGAGCTCGAAAATGTCCGGAAAATCAGCGCGATCCTGGATAATCCCACGCTGTTATCTCCGGAAATCGGACAGGCGGAGACGGACACCGTACAGAAAGCAAGGAAGGCTTTCAACAAAAAAACCCTGATACGCACAGTTGCCATTGTCCTGTGCAGCCTGGCTGCCATCGCTGCAATCGTCTGCGCGATTCTTTTCATTCCCTCCAACATTTCCGCCTCCGGCAAGCAGAAAATCACGAAAGCACAGGCTGTTGAGGCAGCGTATGCCTGTCTGGTTGAACAGGTGGGGGAGGAGCGTGCCGGCACATTCTATGTGGATTACGCCCATCGGCATCTCCGGTATACGGGCAGCATTTTTGACGCAATTTATGTGTACAAGGTCGAATTTGAAGATGTGTACGGAAGCGAGTATGAGATTGAGGTAAACGCTAATTCCGGGTATACGGTGATCCGCGATATTGACCTGAGGTGAGAAATCAAAGAATATGGCCGGAAGAGCGGCGTAAAACCGCTCTTCCGTTTTTTATTATTTCTGTGTAACCTTTGCCGTGTTCGTGCGTCTACTGTATGAAAGCAATCAATGAAAAAGGAGAATGAATCATGAACACAACCAACCGCATGACGAAGGAACAGGCCCTGAACATCGCCCTGACATACGCCGGAATTGAAAACACCGAACCCCGCTGCCTGAGCAACAGCTATCGCAATGGCTTCTATCACATCACCGTATGGACGCCGTATCTGAAGTACGAGTTCTATGTGGATGTCTTAACCGGTGAAGTGGCCGGAATCGACACGGAGCCAGTGCCGTATCAGGAGGCGCTGCATTTTGCAGCCTGCGGTGAAGAATCCTTCATTGCTGCTTAAGGAAGAACACGGATTAATCTTACCTGAAAATGAGGGAATTAAACATGAAAACATTCAGAAAAATGACCCTGATAGTCCTCGCCCTCTCCTTGGTGATGTCCGGCTGTGTTCTGGGCGGCACGAAAAAAATCGGAAAAACCGAAGCCCTCGAGATCGCATTAACAGATGCGGGCCTGACAAAAGACCAGGTCGTGGACATTGATATTGAACTGGAGCGCAGCGCCGGCTCCGCATGGTATGAGATCGATTTTGAAGGAGGCAGGACAGAATACGAATACATAATTGACGCCCACAGCGGAGAGATCCTTTCCGGCAGGACGGATTAAGGATTGTTGAGGAATGACGCTCGGCAGGGCTATGAAATCATACAAAAAGCGGAAGCACCGATAAGGATGCTTCCGTTTTTCATTCCGGCAATGTCCTTTTCCGCTTAACGGTCCGCGGCCGTTCTCCAGAGTGCATTCTTCAGTATGGCGCGTCCGACGCCGATGAGGTCGGCCTTCCCGGCCTGCAGCAGGGCCTCGGCGTCGGCGACCTTTTTCACGCCGCCCGTCAGCATGACAGGCACGGACACAGCCGCTTTGACCTTTGCGGACATGGAGGAGAAGTAGCCCGCCTCCAGATGGCCCGGCCGCATGAAGAAGCACATCCCGCCGGAGAGGTCCAGCAGGTCGACGCCGGCTTTTTCCAGAAGGATGCCGGCCTGCACCGCATCTTCTTCCTTGGAGCCGCCGGGCAGGTAATCCGCGCCGCCCAGCCGCACCGCGACCGGCACATCGCCGCCGACGGCCTCCCGCACGCAGGCCACCGTCTCCAGCGTGAAGCGCAGGCGGTTTTCCAGGGCCCCGCCGTAGTCGTCCGTGCGCTTGTTGGTCATGGGGGAATAGAACTGGTTCAGCAGGTAGCCGTGCGCACAGTGGATCTCCACTCCGTCGTATCCCGCTTTGACCGCCCGGACGGCCGCCGCCGCGTACAGGCCTTCAAGCTCCCGGATCTCTTCCAAGGTGAGCGCGCGGGGACGCTTTGCCAGCTTCTTCAAAGGGGTGTTCACTTCACTTGCAGATACCGCCTCCCCAACGCCGTTGCTGCCGGCGTGGTTGAGCTGCACAAAGACCCTGCTGCCGCCCTCGTGGATTGCGTCGGTAAGCTTCCGGTGCTCGTCGATCATCTCATCCGCGGCGATGGAGAGCTGCGCCTCGGCGGCGCGCCCGCTCTCAACGATGCAGCTGTGCTCCGTGATAATAATGCCCGGCCGGCTGCCGGCAGCGCGGTCACGGTAATACCTCACCAGTTCCTCCGTAACGTGGCCGCGGTCCGTCATGCTTGTCTGCATGGGCGGCATCACAAGCCGGTTGCTTACGTTCAGTTTTCCGATCTGGATCGGTTTGTCCAACAGCATATTCGTTCCTCCCCGGTGCTTCGGTAATTATTTTCTTCCTTACTCCGCGGAAACGGAGCGATTCACCCTATTTTCAGAACTATTTTCAGTGTATATGGGAAACGGCCCGTTGTAAAGCGGTTTTTCTATCCGTGCAGACTCAGGGCGCTTTGCCTGCGCGTTCAGCGCGAGGCCTTTTGCCCGGAACCCTGAATTCACAGGGCACGTTGACCTGACACTTGCCGCAACCGTATCTGGGGGAGTACTTCTCCTGCATCCGGTCAACTTGCGCCTTGCAGAGAACGTTGTTTTTGCCGTGTTCCACTGTAATGGCCTGCGCGGGGCAGTTTCTGGCGCAGGCGCCGCATTTGATGCAGTAATCGTCCACACCCGTGTAATCGCGTACTGTGGCGGGCCAGGTTTCGGAAACGATCAGACTGGCGTATCTGCCGGCGATCCCTTTTTCGCTGATGAGCCCTCTTGACAGGCTGAAGGTTCCGAGACCGCAGGCGTACGCGGCGTGCCGCTCCGACCATCTGCTGTCCGCGTGAAAGTCGGGCTTCTCCCCGGTAAAGGCCGCCTCGAACCGGATTCCAAATCTCTCGTCCAGGCTCGGCACGCAGCATTCGGTTCTGCGCTCCTTCAGCATCTTTTTTAAACCTGCCGTAAACCGGGAGATGAACGCCTGCCCCTCAATCCTCCCGTAAAGCCACTCCGGGGAAGGATCCGTCCGGTCAGCCCGGTTGCTGCGGCGCACCGCCTCCGTAAACGGCAGGAAAAAGGAAACCACGGTCCCGGCTGCAGGGAGCCATTCCTTCGGCGACATAAAGTTTGTCCCGATGATTTCCGGCTGCCTGTATGATTCAAACAGCGCATCCTCCGCGTCGGCAAACCCGATCAGCGGTTCATCAAACAGGACGATGCTTCCGACCCCGGGGATCTCCACCGTGTTCCCTTCCGTCTTCGCGAATATGGCGACGCAGTCACAGATAAAGGCTTCTTTTGAATACATTGTGATCACTTCTTTCTCTGTGCAAAAGGCTCGAATGCTCTGTAAGATGAATCCAACATTCTGCTTGGAGCTTCCATGCTCCATATGAGCAGGTTTTTTACAGTTTACCATAGAAATGCAGTGTATACCAGAGACTTTGCATTCACATGTGAATGGCAAAAGAGTTCCTTGTTTCTGCCTATGAAGGAGCGGATCCGAGTACGATTCTCCACTTGATATGCTGCTGTATTTCGGTTAAAATACAGTTAAACAACCACAATATATCAATGATTCGGAGAGATTCAGTATGCTTGAACTCAACATTCGGGGCCGTGCGGAAAGCCTTGTTACCGAACAGAATACCGCTGCCAGCGTGGGCTCCGGTGACCTGCCTGTTTTTTCAACGCCATACATGCTCGCCCTGATGGAGGAGGCCTCGCAGAGTTCGGTTGCACCGTATCTTGAGGACGGGCAAAGCACGGTCGGCACCAAGCTTTCCATCAGCCATGACGCCGCAACCCCCGTCGGAATGAAGGTGTGGGCCGAGAGCTGCCTGACCGAGATCGACGGCCGCAGGCTGGTGTTTGACGTCTGTGCCTATGACGAGTGCGGAGTGATCGGGCAGGGAACCCACGAGCGCTTTATCATCAAGCGGCAGCGCTTCCTCGAAAAGACCCAGGCAAAGAAACCCTGACCCGCTGTTTTGACCTGAGCTTCAACGGACAGGACGTGAAGAATCATGCCCGTGCATTATCTGGAAACCGGGTCGCTTGACCCTTGCTATAATCTGGCTCTGGAGCAGTTTGTGCTGGAGTACCGCACTGAAGGCGACTGGCTGATGCTCTGGCAGAACGCCAACACCATTGTCATTGGACAGAACCAGAACACCGCCGAAGAGATCGACCCCGCGTTTGTGGCGGCGCACGGGATTACCGTGGTGCGGCGCATGACAGGAGGCGGTGCGGTTTACCATGACCTTGGGAACCTGAATTATTCCTTTATTACGGACGTTGGGAATGCGGAAGAATTGAGCATCCGGCGCTTTACCGAGCCGATCTGCAGGGCGCTTGCCACCTTGGGCGTCGAGGCGGAGACCTCCGGCCGGAATGACATTGTGGTGGATGGCAGAAAAGTCTCCGGTGTGGCTCAGCGTATCGCAGGCGGACGGATCCTCCATCACGGGACGCTGCTGTTCGACTCGGACCCCGCGATGATTGCAGGTTCGCTGCGGGCGGACCCTGCCAAATTCCGGTCCAAAAGCGCAAAGTCTGTGCGGAGCCGAGTCGGCATGCTGCGTGATTACCTCCCTGCGGGAACCGACCTGTGCACGTTCTGGGATCGGATCCTGCAGGAGCTTGCGCCGGAAGGAATCCTGCGGGAAAGCCTGACAGAACGGGAACTCGTGCTGGTCCGCCGCCTTGCCGACGAAAAGTACCGCAGCTGGGAATGGACCTGGGGTCGCAGCCCGGACTACCAGGTGCAGCGGCGCGGGCGCTTTCCGGGCGGCACGCTGGAAGTGCGTATGAACGTGCACCGCGGCGCAATCACCGACATCGTATTCTACGGCGACTTTATGGCGACCGCATCGCAGGCCACCCTGACCGAATCCCTGCGCGGCGTTAAAACGGAGCGCTCCGCGTTGGACGCAGCGCTGTCCCGCTTTGAGCTCGCCCCCGTGTTCGGGGGGATCACGAAAGACGAGGTTCTCGGCCTGATGCTGGGGGAAGGAGACTGAACATGGACCTTGCTGAAATGACCGAACTCTGGGCGCAGTTTGTCTATGAGGACAAGATGAGCCCAAAAATCAGGACGCCCATCGCCGAGTCGTGGAAAAGATGCAAGGCCGCGGGCGTAAACCCCGGCGGTGGCAAGGGCCGCCATATCGACGAGCGCGTGCTGGCCAGCGTCCGTACGGAAAACCAGCTGTTCCTGGACACCGCTGTGCCAATCATGCACGAGATGTTCAAGTTCATCAAAGGCACACAGTTTCTGATCGTGCTGACTGACAGCGCCGGCTACCTGCTGGAAATACTCGGCCCGCCGGAGATCATCGCCCGCTGCAACGACATGCGCTTTGTGCCCGGTGCCGAGTGGAGCAACCTGGAAGTAGGCACCAACGCCATCAGCGTCGCGCTGGATTACGACACGCCGATCCAGATGGTCGGCCCGGAACACTACTGCGTCTCGCACCACTCGTGGACCTGCTCCGCCTCTCCCATCCACGGGCCGAATGGCGAGATCATCGGCTGCATCAATCTCTCCGGCGACTACAAGGACGTAAACCCGCACACCCTGGCGGCGGTGCGGGAGGCCGCCCGCAACATCGAGGTGCAGATCAGCCACGCCTATTATCAGCAGATGGTGGAATCGCTGCTGAACAGGACTGTTGACAGCATGATGCTTCTGCGGCGCGACGGCGAGCCCTTCTGGCTAAACGACGCCGCGAAGAAGCTGCTGCACGCGGACCTGGACGAGTTGCGGCGGATCGGCCTGCCGAGCATTTTTCCGAAGATCAACTGGAACCCCGACAGCTGGAAGAACGGTGAACGCCTGGAACTGGACAACGTGCAAATGCTGGTGGACGGCGAGACCAAGTACTGCAGCATGACCGCAACACCGCTGATTGAGTACGGCTCCTACACCGTTGGCGTCATGTTCCGCGAACAGAAGCGCCTCATCCGCATTGCCAACAAGCTCGCGGGCAACCGGGCAGTGCACAGCTTCCGCGACTACCTCACCGTCAACGAGGACATGAAGAAGACCCTGGCACTCGCCGCGACCTTTGCCCGGTACGAGGGCAACATCCTCATCCAGGGTGAGAGCGGCACCGGCAAGGAGCTCCTTGCCCAGGCTATCCACAATGCGGGCAAGAATGCCTCAGGTCCGTTTGTGGCGGTCAACTGCGCTTCTATCCCGCGTGAGATGTTCGATGTGGAGCTATTCGGATATGAAACGAACGCTTTCCCTGGTAAAGTGGATGAAGGTAAGCCAGGCCGCTTCGAACTGGCGCAGAACGGCACACTGTTTCTGGATGAGGTGTCTGCCATGCCACTGGAGATGCAAATCAAGCTCCTGCGCGCCGTGGAGACGCACTGTATCCAGCGTCTCGGAAGCACAAGCGAGATCCAGCTGAACATCCGCATCATCTCCTCGACCAACCAGGATCTGACCCGCCTGATCGAACGCGGCGACTTCCGTTCGGACATGTATTACCGGCTGAGTACCCTGAAGCTGGAGATCCCGCCACTGCGCGAGCGGCCCGAGGACATCGCGCTCATCGCCGGGCGCTTCCTTCAGACGCTGAACGAGAACAGCCTCTCCGCGCCCAAAAGTATGTCTGAGGAGTTTCTGGAGGGGCTGAGGGAATACAGCTGGCCCGGCAACATCCGCGAGCTTCAAAACAGCCTGGCCCGCGCCTACTACACCGGCAAATCTTCGGTACTGTCGGCGGAGGACCTCTCCCTCTCGCTGGAACACTCCGAGCCGCAGGAGAGCCCGGCAACCGCGATAACCGACACAGGCGAAGGCGCCATCATGGCCGCGCTCACCATCTGCCGCGGCGACGTGCAGGCAGCCGCCGAACGCCTCGGCCTCAGCCGCGCCACCCTGTACCGGCGGCTGAAACAGTACAACATCAATCCAAAACAGCTGAAACTCTGAATCTTTTCCCCATTTTACCGCCGGCTCGGAACCTTGCGCGCTCCGGGCCGGCGGCATTATTCTCACGCTTGAGAATTTTTGATTATTTCTCATCTAGTTTTCTCAAATCGTCTCACAATCTCGGCCGAAATTTTCAACATTTTGGCGGTTCTGTCCAGTTTTTGCTTGATAAACTGGCTAAAACACAGAAAATCCATCGGATGCCGATTTCCCTGTTGAGAATTCTGCGAGAAAAATCTATAATATCCGCAGGAACACAGACGGAACGTCTGCGGAAAAAGGAATGTACCCGCATTCCTACAACACGAGATAGGAGGTTTGACATGTCAATCAGCAAAGAACAGATGAGAGACATCTATACCCGCATGTGCCGCATCCGTGCCTTTGAGACGGCAGCCAAGGATCTGTTTGCCGAAGGCAAGATCTACGGATTTGCCCACCTCTATTTGGGTGAAGAGGCGATTGCTCCGGCCGTGTGCGAGTGCCTGCGGGATGATGACTTCATCACAAGTACACACCGTGGCCACGGCCACATCATCGCCAAGGACGGCGATCTGAACTTGATGATGGCAGAACTCTTCGGCCGCTACACCGGCTACTGCAAGGGCAAGGGCGGCTCCATGCACATCGCTGACAGAACCAAGGGCATCCTCGGTGCCAACGGTATCGTCGGCGCCGGTCACTGCATCTCCTGCGGCGCCGGTCTGTCCATCAAGATCCGTGGAACCGATCAGGTTTGCGTCTGCTTCTTCGGCGACGGTTCCACCAACCAGGGCACCTTCCATGAGTCCCTGAACATGGCTTCCATCTGGAAGCTCCCCATCGTCTTCGTGTGCGAGAACAACCACTACGGCATCTCCATGAGCCAGGACCGCCACCAGGCCATTAAGGACATCGCCGACCGCGGTGCCGCCTACAATGTGCCCGGCGTGGCTGTCGACGGCAACGACCCGGTCGCCGTATTCGAAGCTGCCGAGGAGGCTGTTGCCCGCGCCCGTGCCGGCAAAGGCCCCACGCTCATTGAGTGCAAGACCTACCGTCAGCGCGGTCACTTCGAGGGCGACCCCGCTACCTACAAGCCCAAAGAAGAGCAGGCCGCATGGATGGCCAAAGACCCGATGCCTCGCTTCGAGAAGTACCTGGAAGAGAACGGCGTCATGACGGCCGAGGAGATCAAGGCCGTAAAGGACGGCGTTGCAAAACAGATTGAGGAAGCCATCGCGTTCGCAGATGCTCAGCCCTATGCACCCGAGGAGAGCGCCGTCGTAGATGTATATTCCGATATTAATGCGGAGGTGCGTGAGAGATGAGTAAGATGATGACTTACGGTGAAGCCATCCGCGAGGCAATGTCCATCCGGATGCGCGAAGACCCTACTGTGGTCCTGTTCGGTGAAGACGTCGGTGCATTCGGCGGCTGCTTCGGTGTCAGCGCCGGCATGTTCGATGAGTTCGGACCCGAGCGTGTACGCGATACCCCGATTTCCGAAGGCGCCATCATCGGCTGCGCCGTCGGCAGCGCGGCAACCGGCCTCCGTCCGATTGCTGAGCTGATGTTCAACGACTTTCTGACCGTCGGTATGGACCAGTTGGTCAACCAGGCGGCCAAGATGCGCTTTATGTTTGGCGGCAAGATTTCCATGCCCATGGTCGTGCGTCTGCCCGCAGGTGCCGGCACCGGCGGTGCGGCACAGCACTGCCAGAGTCTGGAAGCCTGGCTGACTCACGTTCCCGGCCTGAAGGTCGTGTATCCCAGCAATGCACAGGATGCTCTGGGCCTGATGCTGACCTCAATTGACGATGATAACCCGGTGATGTTCTTCGAGAACAAGTGCCTGTATGCCACCAAGAGCGAAGTCACCAGCTTCGATCCCATTCCGCTGGGCAAGGGCCGTATCGCTCTCGAAGGCGAAGACCTGACAATTGTCACCTACGGCCGTCAGGTTTATACCGCTCTGAACGCTGCAAAGGAGCTGGCGGCGGACGGCATCAAGGCCGAAGTCATTGATATCCGCTCCCTGTTCCCGCTGGACAAGGATATCATCCGCGAAAGCCTTGAAAAGACCAATAAGGTCATTATCATTACCGAAGAGACCAAACGCGGCGGCTACGGCGGCGAAATCTCCGCTACCATCGGTGAGGAAATGTTCGACCTGCTCGACGCTCCGATTGCGCGCATCGGTTCTCTGGATACCCCGGTACCCTTTGCCCCGAACCTGGAGCAGTATTACATGCCCAACGAGAGAGACATCGTGGTTGCCGCGAAGAAGATGTTCTGATACTCTGCCTGTCCCTTCCGGGCTTCTCCCCGGGAGGGACGGCAACAGACTGTGCTGCGGCATTTTGCCGCAGCACAGAATTTACAGAGGAGGATCCTTATGGCGTCCATCGGCATTATCGCAAATCCCCAGTCCGGCAAGGACATTCGGAGACTTGTTTCCTATGCCACCACCATTGACAACAACGAAAAGGTCAACATCTGCAAACGCATCGTGCTTGCCGCTTACGGCATCGGCATCGAAAAGGCCGTTTTTATGCCTGACACCTTCACCATGGGCTACAGCGTCCAGTACCAGCTGGAGGACGACAAGATGCCCTGCTGCGACATTGAGGTCCTGGACTTTAATTTTGAAGCTACCATGGCAGATACGGTTCAGGCTGCTGCGATGATGGAAGAGATGGGCCTCGGCTGCGTTGTCGTACTCGGCGGAGACGGCACCTCACGCGCGGCAGCAAAGAGCCTGAAAAAAACACCGATGCTGTCTATTTCCACCGGCACCAACAACGTCTATCCCGCCATGATGGAAGGCACCGTCGCCGGCATGGCCGCGGCTGCCACCGCCCTGATGAAGGACCCCTACTCGGTCTGCATCCACGACAAGAGGATTCAGGTTTTCGTCAACGGGCAGTACCGCGACATGGCGCTGATTGATGCTGTCATCTCGGACGATGAATTCGCCGGTGCGAAGGCCATCTGGGATCCCGTCAAGATGAAGCACATCATCGTCTCGCGCTGCCATCCGGCGTCCATCGGGTTTTCCGCCGTTCCCGGGGCCTACCGCATCGTGGAAGACACTGACCCCTTTGGCTTTGCCGTGGCGCTGGGTGAAAGCGGCACTCCGGTCCGGGCGCCGATTGCGGCCGGCATCCTCACGCCGATGAATATCCGCAGTTCCCGTGAACTGCCGCTGGGCGAGCCTTATACCGTTGTCGCGGACCGCCCCTGCATGATCGCACTGGACGGTGAACGCGAAGTGAAACTCTTCCCCGGCGACCGAGCCGACTTTGTCATCAGTACCGATGGGCCGTGGCGTGTTCTGCCGCGGAAGGCCATCGCATTTGCGCAACAACTCGGAATGTTCAGGGGTGCGACCCCTTCTACATAAACCAAAAGCAAAAGAATATAAAATTAGATCATAACCATGCGAAGGAGGAACAATATGGCAAAGGTAGTTGTTATGCCGAAGCTCGGTCTCACCATGACCGAAGGCACGGTCAGCAAGTGGCTGAAGAAAGTCGGCGACGCCGTCAGTGAGGGTGAGCCCCTGTTTGAGGTGGAAACCGACAAGCTTACCAACACCATTGAAGCATCCGCGTCCGGCGTGCTGCGCCATCTCTTTGTGGAGGAGGGCGTCACCGTCCCCGTACTGGAAAAGGTGGCCGTGATTGCCGCGGCCGATGAGGACATCGCGGGTCTCCTGGGCGGCGCCGCCCCGGCTCCCGCAGCCGCAGCGGCACCCACGCCGGCGGACGCACCCGCGGCATCCCCTGCGGAAAAGAAGGCCGGCGGACGCGTCATCGCGAGTCCAGCGGCCAAGAAACTCGCGAAGGAAAAGGGCATTGACCTCACCCTCGTCACCGGGACGGGCCCGAACGGGCGCATCACCGAGGACGACGTGAAGAACTACACGCCCGCGCCGGCAGCTCCCGCCGCACCCGCGGCTGAGGAAGTACCCAAGGTGAAGGCCTCGCCGCTGGCAGCCGCCGTGGCAGCCGACCTCGGCCTTGACCTGGAGAAGATCGGTGCAAAGGACCGCGTCCTGGCCGAAGACATTCTCCGGTATCTCGAAAGCACCCGCGAGAAGGCCGAGGAAGCCCCGAAGGAAGAACTTGTCCCGATGAACGGCATGCGCAAGGCCATCGCCAAGAACATGCTGAATTCCCACATGACGAGTCCCACCGTCACGGCAAACCTTTCCGTCGACATGAGTGCCATGAAGGCCTACCGTGAACAGCTGAAGGCCAAGGAGATCAAGGTCAGCTATACCGACCTGCTCGTCAAGTTCGTGGCCAAGGCGCTGACCGAGTACCCGCTGCTGAACTGCTCAGTCGAGGACAACAAGATCCGCTACAAGCACTACGTCAACATGGGCGTGGCAGTCGCACTGGACAACGGCCTCGTGGTGCCGAATGTCACCGACGCCGACAAGAAGAGCCTGACTGAAATCTCCGCCGAAATTAAAGAGCTTGCCAAGCTCGCCCGCGAAGGCGGCCTGCCCATGGAGAAGCTCCGCGGCGGCACCTTCACCATCACGAACCTCGGCATGTACGGGATTGAGAGCTTCACTCCCATTATCAACCAGCCCGAGGTCGCCATCCTCGGCGTCACCACCATGGAGGACCGCGCCGTCGTCCGGGGCGGCGAAATTGTCATCCGCCCGATGATGACCCTGAGCCTGACCTTTGACCACCGCGTGGTCGACGGTTCCGTCGCGGCGGAGTTCCTGCAGCGCGTGAAGAACCTGCTTGAGAACCCCGCGCTGATGTTGGCCTGAGCGCCGCAGGAAAAGGAGGTAGAACATCATGGCAAAAGTAGTTGTGATGCCGAAGCTCGGCCTGACCATGACCGAGGGTACGGTCAGCAGATGGCTGAAGAAGGTCGGCGATGAGGTCAAGGAGGGCGAACCCCTGTTTGACGTGGAAACCGACAAACTCACCAACACCATCGAAGCCTCCGCCTCGGGCGTGCTCCGCCACCTGTTTGTGGAAGACGGAACCACCGTCCCCGTGCTGGAAAAGATTGCTGTCATTGCGGCGGCTGACGAAGACATCAGTTCCCTGACTGCGGCTGCGGCCCCCGCGGGCGCCCCGGCCGCGGCGCCGGCAGCCGCCCCTGCAGCCGCCGAAGGCAACAGCGTCCTGGTCATCGGCGGCGGCCCCGGCGGTTATGTGGCCGCTATCCGTGCGGCGCAGCTCGGCGCCAAGGTCACCCTGGTCGAAAAGGGCGAGCTGGGCGGAACCTGCCTGAACCGCGGCTGCATGCCCACCAAGGCCATGCTGCACAGCTCCGAAGTATATGAAGCCGCGACCTGCAGCGGGAACATCGGCATCATCGGCGCCGACGTCCGGGTCGACTGGGAGAAGGTCCAGGCTTTCCGCACCTCGGTAGTCGAGAGGCTCACTTCCGGCGTCAAGGCGCTGCTGCGCATGAACAAGGTCCAGGTCGTCAGCGGCGAGGCCGTCTTTACCGGCCCGAAGGCCGTGAAGGTCGGGAACGAAGTGCTTTCCGCCGAAAAGATCATCATCTGCGCCGGTTCCTATCCCATCATCCCGGGCATCCCCGGCCTGAAGGAAAGCAAGGCCACCATCGACTCCACCGCCTGCCTGTCACTTGACCACATCCCCGAGAGCATGGTCGTCATCGGCGGCGGCGTCATCGGTCTGGAGCTCGGCAGTGTATACCGCCGCTACGGCACCAAGGTGACGGTGGTCGAGATGCAGCCGCGCCTGCTCCCGCTGATGGACGGCGAGCTGACCATGCTGGCCGAAGCGAAGCTCAAAAGCGAAGGCATGGAGATTCTGACCTCCACGCAGGTCGTCTCGGTTTCCGACGACGGCGCCGTCGCGAAGGTCAAAATCAAGGGTCCAGACGGCGAGAAGGTCCTTGACGCCGAGAAGATCCTGGTCTGCGTAGGCCGCGGCCCGAACACCAAGTCCCTGGGTCTCGACAAGGCCGGCATCGACGTGAAAGACGGCTACATTCAGGCAAACGACAAGCTCGAAACCAGTGTGCCCGGCGTCTACGCTGTGGGTGACTGCACAGGCAAGCTGATGCTGGCCCACGCGGCCATGGCCATGGGCGAAGTGGCTGCTGAGAACGCCGTGGGCGGAGACCGCTGCTTCAAGCCTGAGATGAGCCCCTCCTGCGCCTACATCGGGCCGGAGTTCGCGGGTGTCGGCTACACCGAGGAGCGCGCGAAGGAACTGGGCATCGCCTACAAGGTCGGCAAGTTTCCGACTAGCGGCAATGGCCGGAGCCTGGTCGCAGGCCACACCGACGGCATGATCAAAATCCTCGCCGGTGAAAAGTACGGCGAGATCCTGGGCGTGCACATTCTGGCACCCAGTGCCACCGAACTCATCGAGGAGGCCGCCCTCGCCATCAAGCTGGAAGCCACCGTCAAAGAGTTCACCGAAACAATCCACTGCCACCCGACTGTCGCCGAAGCTGTGCGCGAATGCGCCCTGAACGTCGACAAGAAGGCCATCCATATACCTAATAAATAAGGAGGAACCACCCATGTTGGTAGCAGCATTCATTTTCCTGGCGCCGGGCGCGGATCCGGCCGTTCACCGCAAAACCGTTGAAACTCCGGGCGTCGCGCTGACCGCCATCGGCGTAGAGACCATCGACCAGGCAGTCGCCGTCGCCAAGGAAATGGCGGATGCCGGCTGCGGCGCGATTGAGCTCTGTGGCGGGTTCGGCATCCAGGGCACGGCCCTCATCGACAAGGCCGTCGCCGGCAAGGCACGCATCGGCGCGGTTCGGTTTGACCTGCACCCCGGCCTTGACAACAAGAGTGGCGACGAGATTTTCCTGTAAGCGCAGAAAAAAGTGAGGAGCTTCCGCACATGCGGAAGCTCTTCGCGGCGAAAGAAAAGGAGAGAGCAGCATGGATGAGATCCGGGAGCAGAATTCCGCAGAGGAAATCATTGACGTCTATGATGCACAGCACCGGCTTACCGGGCGTTGTGTCCGCCGGGGCGAGCCACTTGGAGAAGGGGAGCGCCTTCTGGTTGCGCACGTGTGCGTCCTGAACGCGAAAAACGAAATGCTCTGCCAGCGGCGCCAGCCTGCCAAGAAGCACTACGGCGGCTGCTGGGATCTGAGTGCGGGCGGTTTTGTGCTGAGCGGGGAAGATTCGGCCCGGGCAGCCCGACGCGAGCTGTCCGAGGAGCTGGGGCTGACGCTTCCGACGGAGGAGCTCAGATTCCTGTTCACCGAGCCCTTCTCCTATGTGCTGGACGATTACTATCTTGCCCACGCGGAAGTGGACCCGGCCGCCCTGAAGCTGGAGGAGGAAGAAGTTGCCGAAGCCCGATGGATCGGTGAAGAGAAAGTCCTTTCCATGATCGCCGACGGCCGCTTTGTGGATTATCCGGTTGAGGGCATCCGCCGGGTCTTCCGGTCTGCCGCAGAGTGACGGAAGGAGAAAGATTACTATGCTGATTCTGGTCTGCAACGTGGGCAGCACCTCGCTGAAATACAAGCTCTTTGACATGCCGTGCACCGACATCCTTGTCGAAGCGAAGACCGAGCGTGTAGGCCGCAATGACGCGATTTTTTCATACCGAAACAACCGGAACGGATTCTCGGGAAAGCTGGAAGGGATCCCGGTTCCGGGCTATGCGGACGGAATCCGGCTGTTCCTCCGCTATCTTCTCGGCGAACAGTCCGGCGCGCTCAAAAGCATCGAAGAACTGGAGGCCATCGGGTTTAAAACCGTTCTGGCAAAGGGGTACTACGGCGTGCATGAGCTGACCGATGAAGTCCTTGCCGCAATGGAAGCCTACGTCACCGTGGCGCCGGCGCATAATCCGCCTTATATCGAGGCGATCCGCGTGTTCCGGTCCCTGCTTCCGGACAGACTGATGGTTGGCTGTTTTGAAACCGCCTTTCACAGGACTATCCCGCTGGCTCGCCGGATTTACGCCTTGCCCTATGAGTGGTATGAGAAGTACGGCATCTGCCGCCTGGGCTATCACGGCGCCTCCCACGGCTATATTGCCCGTCAGATCCGTGCCCGCGTAGGAGACCATTTCCGGCTGATCTCCTGCCACATGGGCGGCAGCGGTTCCATCTGCGCCATCGAGGACGGAAAGTCCGTGGATACGTCTTTCGGTTTCTCCCTGCAGACCGGGATCCCACATGCGAACCGCTCCGGGGACATGGACGCTTATGTGATTCCCTTCCTGTTGTCGCAGGGGCTGAGCCTGGATGAAATCATGGAGGGGATAGACAAGAAAGGCGGGTTGCTGGGCATTTCCGGCGTCAGCAACGACCTGCGCGATATCCAGGACGCTGCAGAGACCGGAAACGAAAGGGCGGCGCTCGCCATCGACACCTTCTGCGATGCCGTGGTGAAGTACATCGGCGCCTTTTATGCAGAACTCGGCGGGATGGATTATCTGGTCTTTACCGGCGGCATCGGCGAAAACTCAGCCCTCGTCCGTGAAAAGATCTGCACGCGTCTTGCCTGCCTTGGCGTAAAGTTTGACTGCGAAGCAAACCTCGCTGTATGCGGGGAGGGTGTAATCTCGGCGCCGGATTCACCCGCCGCGGTGCTGGTGCTCCCGACCAATGAGGAGGTCGGAATCGCGCAGACCATCCAGGAAAAGGTTTCGGCGGGGGAGCTGAAACCCTGAACCGTGACGGAACCCGTCACGCAACAACAGACAGGGGGAATTTACCATGTGGAAACGATATCTTGTTGAAATCGGCTACGGCGCCGACCTGCACGGGATGGATGTGATGGAGGCAGCCACGCGCGCGGTAAACGACGCCGTTTCCCGCTGCTGTATGTGCGGCCTGGTCGAAACGCTTGGGGTCAAAGATCTGAGATCCGAAATCCGCGTCAGCATGAAGATCGGCGCGCCGGATCCCGCGGGCGTTGACCCGGAGCCTCTGAAAAAACTACTGATCACCGACCTTGTGGATGTGGAGGTTGTGCAGGGCGGCATGACGCTGAACGGAATCCACCGGGACGAGTTCGGAAAAGGCGATCAGATCATGATCGTCATCGCCGGCCTGACCGTATACGCGAAAGTCTGAAAACCATTCCATCCTGCAACATTGGCGTATCCGGCGGCAGTGTGGCCGAGAATACCTCGGTGGCGGAAGCCGGCCTGGCTGCACTCGGCTGAATTGAAAACAAAACAGAAAACCAGGGGATTGCTCCCCTGGTTTTTTCATCTTTGGCGGTTCCCGCCGTCAGCGGACGGTGAGGTTCGTGACGGTCATGATGGGCACGAATTCCAGCAGCTTCCGGTAGATCAGGCGCCCGTTCCTGCGGTAAAGGTCGAAAACATCGCGTTTCATGGTTCGTCCCCGTAGCGGATCAGACAGTGGCGGTACCAGCCCGTCCACTTCTGCATTTCAATGGTCGTGCGCTGCACACCGCCGTCGGGACGGAAGGCTGACGTGGCCTCAATGACCCGGCCGCCGCCAAGGTACACGCCCACGTGCCCCTCCATGTTCAGGAGCACGCCGGGCTCCTCGGGCAGGGTGTCGAGCGGGCCAGTTTCGGAGGCCTCGTCGAACATGCGCCAGGTGTTCCAGTCGATGGCGGGGTCGTAATGGTACTCTTCCAGCCCGCCCATGAGCCAGCATTTGATGAGGCCGCTGCAGTCAAAGCCGCGCACGCCAGCGTCCGCGTGGCGGTAGAGCGCCGCGCGCTTTTCCGCCGTGTACCATTCGGGGTACATGGCGGCTTTTTCTTCAATCAGTTCGGGGGTGACAAAGTCGCCCAGCCCGCCGAACAGGTATATGGTCGGCACTTCGTCGGCGACACGGCAGGCAAAGCGCACGAGATCTTCGGCGTAAAAGACTTTCATTCGGCATCCTCCGGGTTTACTCCCCGAAAGTATAACACAGTTCCCGCGACTGGGGAAGATAATTTCTAGCGGCCCCAGTTGATTTGGAAGCATCCCGCCTATAAAAAAACGAAAAACCGGATTCATCACGAAGAGTAAGGCGAAAAGAAAAACAGGAGAGCTGTTAAGCCCTCCTTGAAAGAAATAATATGCTTAGTGAAAACCCTGATCTGCTGCGGAGAAGAGGAAGCAAAAGAGCATCATTCACTTAGTCGGCCCGAAATAGGTGGCCGGACAGGACGCTAGTCTTCCTCAAACAGATCATCCATTTCAAAATAATCAGATTGTGATCGTGATCTGTCAAACCGTTCGGAACTGACAACCCTGATATTCTTGCTTCCGCAATTCGGGCAATAGCTTGGCTCGTCGCCCCCCAGGGTGTTTTCGACCCACAGGTGCCCGCATTTTTTGCATTTGTGACGAGCTGATATCGGAGGCCCGTATACAACGTGGATCTGGTTGTAGTAGGGCTTAAATGCGCCTTTTCCTCTGGCGGTACCGCAGTATTTGCAGTACTTGTCTTCCTTGCCCATATATTCCTGACAGTTCCCGCAGCGGTTTGTGTAGTCAGTGCTGGGAATATAACCCACATTGGCAAGATAGTTTTCCAGTTCTTCCAAAGTAAACATCTTCTCACTGGCAGGGATTGTATCAGCTCTTAAACTGAAATCCAGCAATGACGCAAGATTGTTAGTATCGCATTTGATATCCGCATCTTTCAGCTGCCTGTGTATCTGATCCAGCTGCGGATTCCCTTCCGGACAATCAAAGTACAGCAGCACAAAACGCTGCAGAGCCGCCAGCTTCTCCACTTCAGCAGGAGAGAGGCGGTTTCCGGTTACGAGTGCAAGATCCTGATAACCCAACTCGATTGCCTTGTCATAAAGTGCCGTGGTGTTCACAAGGACGATATACGCTTTCTCTGATGTCAGCAGTTTTTCCAACATACTTACCCCTCCTTTTTTATTCTCTTCACCGCACAGTACCGCGGTTCTTTTCTGTCAAAATCCCATGTGTGGGTCGAGTCACCCATGCAGTATTCCCGGTGTTCGCAGTCCCGGCATACGGCGCTTTCCTCCGCCCTGTTTCTGCGGAACGCTTGATACCGGTTCTCCCATACATCCACAAAATCATCTCTGCGGATGTTACCCTGGATGAGTTCCGGCCTCCGTTCAATATCCAGGCATGCGCCGATGTCCCCGTTGGCCATGATGCTGCCGACCAGAATGCCGGCGCCGCACTGAAAGTAGAAGTCCCGGACTTCGTTTTCGTACTCAAATCCGAGAAAGTGGGAGCAACCGTAGGTTACTTCCATCTTGTTTTCCGGATCATAGCGGTACCACCGGATCAAGGCGAGCAGCCTGTCAAGCTCTTCCGCGTCCAGAATCAGATCCTCGTTTCCGCGGGCCCGTCCAATCGGGTCCACGTTGGTCAGCCGCCAGGAGTAACAGCCTTCCTTCTTCAGGCAGGCGTACAGTTCTTCCAGATGACCGAGGTTTCCCTTGTGGACCACGGTAATGGCCTGCGCTTCCAATCCGAATTTCCGGAGCGCATGGATCCCTTCCATCGCCTGCCCGAAGCTTCCGGCCTTCCTTCGCAACCCGTCATGGACTGCTCCGACCCCGTCAATGCTGACTGCAATGGTGGTCAGCCCCGCAGCAGCGAGCTTCCGGGCGGCCGTTTCATCGATCAGGGTTCCGTTTGTCGTCATACCGACCGAGAAACCCAGGGTGCGGGCGGCATAAATCATGCGGTATACATCCGGGTGCAGCATCGGCTCCCCGCCTGTAATGCACACCATGATGGCTTCCGGCGAGTATGCCTGTGCGACATCTTTCAACACTTTCCTGATATCCTCATAGGGGAGGAAGGTGCCGTTCACCGTCGCACAGTTGCTCCCGCAGTGCCGGCACTGCAGGTTGCATCGGTCCGTCAGCTCGAAGAAAAGAAACTGCAGCCTCGGGTGTTCGCGGAGCTGCCGCTGGTATTCCGCAAGTTTCAACATATTCTCTTTTTTGATCCGGAACCTTTTTTCGTCCATATCCGCTCCAGATAATTACTCAATCTCAGTTTAAATATATCAAAAGCGGCCGTTGCATGCAACCTTGCGTTTTTTAGGGGCAATTCTCTTCCAAATTGTCGTCTGTTTTGACGATTTTCTTTTCGTGCACATACACGATGATCGGTTCGTATTGTTGAATTTCCAAGATCTGTAATCAGAGCCGGCCTCGTTTGAGGTCGGCTCATCAGTGTTTAATAGTGTTCGATTATTCCGTATGTTCCGGCTTTCAGGTCGAAGAGGAATACAGTGCGGTGCTCCGGCTTGGAGGTGTCTCCGATTTTCAGGATTGGGATCCCAGATTTAGAATACTCCGTGCGGGGCGGCATCCGGTAGATGATCCGGTATTCGTATTTGCCGTCATTGCGGGTCGCCCGTTCTGCGGTGATATGCACGGCGTTTTGCTCCACCCAGTCTTTTCCATGGAGTTTGATGTATCGCTTCTGTGCAATCTGTTCGGCCTGTGTGCGCGTCACGCCGATCCCTCCTGCTTTTTGATGAGAGGGATTATATCCTTCCGGAAGGGAGAAATCAACGGGAAGGTGCCATATTATTTTTGGAAGATATGCAGCCTGAACTCTTGCGCCGGCGGGCCGACTGTGATACCATTCAGTACGGCGGCACGGCCATCCGTGCAGAGGAGGATCCGCGTGAAAGAACAGTCATCTGCCGTCCAAAAACAAACAAAACTGCAGCCCTATCTTTCGCCGCTGGCTGTCTGGGCGCTGTCAGCGGGCTCGGCCATCGGCTGGGGCTCGCTTGTCGTTACCGGCAGCACCTATCTCACCAAGGCGGGGCCGCTGGGTTCCATCCTCGGGCTGCTGACCGGCTTTGCCGTGATGCTGCTGGTGGCCTACCATTACCACTTCCTGGCCAACCGCTATCCCGGCACGGGCGGTCTCTACAACTATGTAAAGTACATCTTCGGCTATGACCGCGCCTTCCTGGTGGCGTGGTTCATGTTCCTGGTCTACATTTCCATCTTCTGGGCGAACGCCACGAGCATCCCCCTGTTTGCGCGGTACTTCCTGCAGAACGTGTTCAGCGTCGGATACCTCTACACGATCTTCGGGTACGAGGTCTATCTGGGAGAGGTCCTGGTGACGCTGGCGGCTATCGCCCTGGTCGCCGTGCTGTGCATGGTCAGCAAGGTGGCGACGGCCCGCTGCATGGAGGTGCTGGCGATTGCTTTCACGGTCGGCATCACGGTCTGCTTTGCGGCCGCCATGCTCGGCCACGGCAGTTCGGGCATGATGATGGAACCGGCCTTCCTCCCGGAGCCGGGCGCCTTCCGCCAGGTCGTACGGATCGCCTTCATCTCCCCCTGGGCGTTTATCGGGTTTGAAAGCGTGTCCCATTCCGCGGCGGAGTACCGCTTCCGGCACAGAAACATGTTCCGCGTGCTCGTGCTCTCGCTGCTGGTCATCACGGCGCTGTATATCTTCGTAATCCTGCTGAGCGTCTCCGCCTACCCTTCGGACTGCACAAGCTGGTTGGATTACATCACCCGGCTGAAAGAATACAAGGGCATCGCGGGGCTGCCCGCCTTCTACGCAGTGAACCACTACATGGGCCCGGCCGGCGTCTACACCCTGATGGCGTCGCTGCTGGCGCTGATACTGACCAGCCTGATCGGCATGATGCGCACGCTGAGCCGCCTCTGCTACGCTGTGGCGCAGGACGGCATCCTCTCCGAACGCTACGCGAAATTGAGCAGGAGGCAGATCCCGGTGAACGCCATCCTGCTGGTGCTGCTGGTTTCCCTGCCGATCCCATTTGTGGGCAGGACAGCCATCGGCTGGACGGTGGACACCAGCACCATCGGCGCAACCATCCTCTACGGTTTCGCCTCGATGGCGGTGTTCAAGGCCGCCGGGCAGGAAGGGCAGAAACCCGTGCGCCTTGCAGCCGGCGTGAGCCTCGCCGTTTTTGCCGCGCTGCTTGCGGTGATGCTGATGCCGGGCGTCTTCTCCGACCACACCATTGAAACGGAGACCTATGTGCTGCTCGCCCTGTGGTCGGTGCTCGGCCTGATCTTCTTCAACCGGGTCATCCGCAAGGACCACGCCAGGAACTTCGGCAAGGCCATCATCGTGTGGATCTTCCTGCTGGCCTTCATCGTGCTGATGTCGATGACGCTGGCGGTGCGCGTCAACGAAGAGCGGGAAAACGCCGTCGTTGACGACATCGAGCGCTACATGAGCGGCGAGGCGGACAGCGAGACGCTGGCCCTGGACGGGACCACCTTCATGGAGATGCAGCGCGAGCGGCTCCTGAAAGCGGACAACACCAGCGCCATCGTCATGCTGGCGCTGTTCGGCATGTCCTTTGCGGTGTTCATCGCGAACTATTCCTCCATGAAGAAATGGGAGAGCATCACCTCCAAGGAGCGCGACCAGGCACGCACCGCCGCCAACACCGACTCCCTCACCGGCGTCAAGAGCAAGCACGCCTTTACCGAGGTGGAAGAGCGGATGGAGACGCGCATCGCCGGGGGCGAAGCGGTGGAGTTCGGCGTCATCGTCTGCGACGTGAACGGCCTCAAGCGCATCAACGACACCCTCGGCCACAAGGCGGGGGACGAGTATATCCGCGCCGCCTGCATGATGCTGTGCCGGTGCTACAAGCACAGCCCGGTCTACCGCATCGGCGGCGACGAGTTTGCGGTGCTGCTGCAGGGGCAGGACTACGAGGCGCGCGAGGAGCTCCTGCAGGAGGTCAACGCGCAGATCGAAGTGAACCTCGGCAGCGGCGGGGCCGTCGCCTCGATTGGCATGGCGGAATACGAGCCGGACAGCGGAGAGACCTTCCACGAGGTCTTCAAGCGGGCGGACGGC
Source organism: Oscillospiraceae bacterium (assembly GCA_017395085.1). Taxonomy (GTDB): domain Bacteria; phylum Bacillota; class Clostridia; order Oscillospirales; family Oscillospiraceae; genus Limivicinus. The sequence continues at coordinate 143,781 of JAFPWF010000024.1, forward strand.
CGGATGTACGAGCGCAAGATGCAGCTCAAGGGCATGGGCGCCGATATCCGAGACTGAAGAAGGAACAGAGAGATATCCGCAATAGAAAACAGGGCAGCGTTTGCTGCCCTGTCTGTTATTTTACCCGTCACAGCACAGGAAACCGCACATTCCTGTTGATTGTTCCCGGGCTTTCGGCCAATCCGGCCGCGTCAGTACGCGTAACCGAGGATAGCGCCCTTGATCCATCCCCGCACCGGGTAGTCAATCTCCGCCCAGTTGCGGCCGTCCGCATAAGTGAACTTTCCCGTCGAATTCGCAGCGGTCCCGTTCGGAAGAACTGCGATGACCGGGGCGTTCAATGCGGGATAAGCCCTGATCGCGGCGTCCCGAGAATCGCCGGTATTAACGGTGCGGAATTCACCGCCGCTTACGCTCTCAAGTTCCTGATCCTTTAAAGTGGTATCTTCCATGGTTTGATCTCCTTTTCGGTTGAGTATGCATGAAGTATAGCACGGGGGCTGATGCAAAAGCAACCCGCAAAGCAGTCAGCGGAGCAGGCAGAAACAGGAGAACACAAGCAGCACGATGCCTGCCGTTTCCCTGCCGGTGAGGAGCATGAGCAGCGAAGCCGCAACGCCGAGGACGCCGACGACCAGGTTCAGGATCCGGTTTGCTTTCATGTTTCAGCCTCCTCCCTCTCTCCGCCGGCAGCGGGGCATGTTTTTGCCTCTCTGCCCATTATACGGAATCGCGGGGAAAAAGACAACTCCGGATTGGTATGTCCGGCTCATGATTCCTGTTGATTGTTCCGGGGCTTTCGGCTACAATAGCAGGCAGGGAATGAAGGTGAAACACATGAAACAGGAAACGCTCGACCGCATCCGCCGCTTCGTCGCCGACAGGGACTGGGACCAGTTCCACACCCCGGCGAACCTGGCCAAGTCCATCTCCATTGAGGCGAACGAGCTGCTGGAATGCTTCCAGTGGAACGAAGAAGATTTTGATCTGGAAGCCGTCCGGGAAGAACTGGCCGACGTGATGGTGTACTGCATCAACATGCTCGACCGGCTGCAGCTGGACCCGGACGAGATCATCAACGCCAAGCTGACCCAGAACGAGGCGAAGTACCCTGTGGAAAAAGCCCGGGGCAGCTCGGCAAAGTACACGGAGCTTTGAGGGGCGGAGGAGGAGACAGAATGGTACGCTGGTTTAAGATCGCCGGTGCGGTGATTACGAGATGGACGACTCCCTGCGGCTCGCCATGAAGGAATACTGGTTCTGATGAAGCGGCGGGAGTTTTATCAGCGGCTGCAGGACATCGACCCCGAAGACAGGAGGGCAATGGAGCAGCTGGCGGAGCTGTTTGAAGAGGATTACGTCACAGCGGGAGAAAATCTGACGGACCCGGCCGTGGCGGAGGACATCCGCGCCCGGGCGCAGGCGGACATGGAGTACTTTATGGCGAAGTACGACGCCCTGCTGGAAAAAATCAACTTAGAGCTCCGCAGGGCCGGCGCCACCGATGCGCAGATCAACTGGGGGCTCTTCGGCAACGTGGAGCTGCCGACCGTGCCGTACCTGCTGTGCAACTTCCGGGCGAGGAAGCTCATCCGCCTCAGTTACCGGATCCTCTACTGCCTGGCCGAGCTGAACATGATCGGCAAGTATACCGAGGTGGACGGGGAGGAGCTGGAGCGGATCCGCCGGGACTATGGCCGGCGCTTCGGGTGAGCGGGCTGAATTGAATATGATAAAGGAGCCCGCGGCTTGCGGGCTCCTTTTGCGCTTTGTTTGTCTCGACCATTCTTGAGGCGGGACAGTAACCTTTCCAAATACAAAAACCATTGCTCACTCGCTCAGCATTTTCGTCAGCTTCGGGAAGCGCGGCTCAAAGGTAAACCTGCGATCAATGAGCCTGCCGAAGAAGGCAATGAGCGGGGCGTTGATGAACGTGATGAGGATGGTGCCGGGTCCGAAGCCGTGGAAGCCGCCCGTCAGGGCAAAGGCCAGCACGGCGGAAAGCAGCAGCATGACGACGTCGTTTGCAAGCTTTACACGGTTGATGTTCAGCCCGAAACGGCCGGCAACCTCGCGGACCAGGAGCTCATAGATGGCGATGGGCCACGATGTCCGGAAAACAAAGGCAATCGCCAGGGAAGTAAACCCGGCGCCGAAGACAAAAGCCGCGATCCTCAGCCACAGGCTCTCATAAGGCCCGTTGCCGCCCAGCAGCAGGAGCCAGAAGTCGATGCACAGCCCTGAGATGACGGCCGTGCCAAAGGAGAGCAGGTACTTCCAGCGGAAGCGGCCCGTGGCGACGCACATGACCAGCAGCAGGACGCCCTGCCAGAGATACTCGGAGGTCCCCTGCGTGTACCACGGGAGCCTGTCGCGCAGGGCTAGGTGGAAGATATAGGGGGGCGCCGCGATCATGGACAGGCCGAAGTCCGCCTTGGTGCAAAGGCACACCCCGAGCGCGCACCCGACGATGCCGATCACCCAGGCGGCCTCATTCATTCTGCTGATTTTCTTCATAGTCTCACATTCTCCGGGGGTTGGGGTACAGGCTTTGGGTTTCATGCTGCCCTGGGCTGCCGGGAGGATCGCCTTCTGCAGAGGGCGTTCCGTTACTTCCAGCCGGGGTCCGGCTTCGACACGTCTTCCGGCATGCCGGGCAGGATCAGCCCGCCGTCGACCCGCAGCGTGACGCCCGTAATGTACGACGCCTTTTCCGACGCGAGGAACGCGACGGCCCTGCCGATGTCCTCCGGCGTGCCGACGCGGTCCAGGGGGATCCGCGGGCCGAGGAGATCCCAGAAATCGTGTTCCTGCACAAGGGACGGGTCCTTCAGAAATTCCTTGCTCCAGAAGTAATCCGTCTTCTTTCCTTCTTTCATCGCAAGGAGTTCCTCGTCGGTGCGCACGCGCACCGCGCCCGGCGCCACGTTGTTAACCCGGATGCCGTAGTCCGCAAGGTCCAGCGCAAAGGCTTCGGCCATGCGGTTCAGGCAGGCCTTGATGCCGCAGTAAACGCCCGCGTTCGGGTAGGCACGTTCTCCCCGGGACGAGCTGACGTTGATCAGGCAGCCCCGCACGCCGTGGTCGATCATATAGCGGGCCACGCAGTGCATCATCATGACATAGGCCCGCAGGTCGAGGCTGATGAGGTAATCGAATGTTTCGGCGGTGATGTCCTGCAGCGCCTGCGGGATGTTCACGCCCGCGTTGTTCACTAGCAGGTCCAGCCCGCCGAGGGCGTCCACCGCCTGCGCAAAGAAGTCTTCGGCAGCGCCCGGCTTGGTAAGGTCGGCGGGAAAGTGCCAGGCGCGCGCGCCCCGCTCCTGCAGCATCGCCACGGTGGTTTCGATGCCCGCCTCCACGTTCTGGGTGCCGGGATAGTAGGAGAAGGCAATGTCATAGCCCTCTTCGGCCAGCACCGTGCTGATGCCTCTGCCCATGCCGAGCGCGGCGCCGGTTACAATCGCTTTTTTCCTTTCCAAGTGAGAATCCTCGTGTCAAAAATGAATAACCCGGGAAACCATATCTGTCCGCCATTATACCATCCCCGGCCGGGTCTGTCGAGTTTTGTGCGGCGGGATTTTTCTCCGGGCGGCGGCTCTTTACCAGAGGCGCGAATCGTAGTAAAATGGCCCAAAAGGAAAAAGGAAGGGTTTTTACCATGGCTTGGTACGACAGTGCCGTGTTTTATCATATCTATCCGCTGGGACTCACCGGCGCGCCGAAGACGAACGACTACTCTGAGCCCGCCCACCGGCTGAACGCGCTGCTCCCGTGGGTGGGGCACCTCAAAAGCATCGGGTGCAATGCTCTCTACATCGGGCCGCTCTTCCAGTCCGGCAGCCACGGCTATGACACCACTGACTATTTAAAGCTCGACAGCCGCCTGGGCACGAACGACGACCTGAAGGCCTTTACGGCCGAGTGCCACCGGCAGGGCGTACGGGTGATTTTGGACGGGGTGTTCAACCACGTGGGCAGGGACTTCTTCGCCTTTCAGGACCTGAAGCGGAACCGGGAGAACTCCCCCTACCGGGACTGGTTCTGCAATGTGAACTTCTGGGGCAACAACGAGTATGACGACGGCTTTTCCTATGACAATTGGGGTGGCTACAACCTGCTGGTGAAACTGAACCAGCGCAACGGAGAAGTTCAGGATTATCTGTGCACTGTCGTCCGGACCTGGGTGCGCGAGTTCGACATCGACGGCCTGCGCCTGGACGCGGCGGACGTACTGGACTTCGGCTTTATGCAGGCACTGCGGCGCGTGGCGGACGAGGTGAAGCCCGAGTTCTGGCTGATGGGCGAGGTCATCCACGGAGAGTACACCCGCTGGGTAAACGCCGCGATGCTGCACTCGGTGACGGACTACCACCTGCACAAGGCGCTGTACTCGGCCCACAACGACCACAACTATTTTGAAGTCGCCCACACTGTCAAACGCATCCGCGACATGGGGCTGAACCGTCCCGGCGGGCCGAGACTCTACAGCTTTGCCGACAACCACGACGTCGAGCGCATCCTGACCCGCCTGCGCGAAAAGGCGCACTGGGTGCCGCTGCACATCCTGCTGTACACCCTGCCCGGCATCCCCTCGGTGTACTACGGGTCGGAATTCGGCGTGGAGGGCAGGAAGGAGCGCGGCTCGGACGATTCGCTGCGGCCGGCGCTGAACCTGACAGACTACCAGAACGCGCTGAGAGAGAACCCGTACACCCGGCTCATTGCCGCCCTGGGGCGCCTGCGGCAGTCGGTGCCCGCGCTGTGGGCGGGGGACTACCGCGAGCTGCAGCTCACCACCCGGCAGTACGCCTTCTGCAGGGAGCTGGAAGGCATGCGCGTGTTCGTGACAGTGAACAATGATTCCAACGCCGCAGAACTGCGCGTCCCGGCGGGGGACGGCAGTTCGTATGTCGGCGCGCTCTCCGGAAGGAGGGCAGAAGCCGCAGAGGGCAGCTTCCGCTTCCTCGTGGCCGGGAACTCCGGCGAGGTCTGGCTCCCGGAGGGAATGTACGACCCGGCTGCGGAACCCGTGCTGCCGGAAATCCTGCAGGCACCGATTCAGGACCGCGCGGGGCAGGACACCCCAAAAGAGGAAAGAAAAGCACCGGCATCTGAACCGGTGCCCAAAGCGGAGGCCGCAGGACCTGTCGCTCCGCCCGCAGGCAAGCCTTACGAGGAGATGACGGTTGAGGAGCTGCAGGGCGCCATCCTGGAGAAAATGGCAAAAAACGGCCCCGTGACCGACCGCATGCGCCGGGACGTAACGGACAACGTCTGGCGCGACTCATTGCTGAACTGGGTCAAAAGCTTCCGGTGAAAGAACACCGGCCGGCAAAACGCCGGCCGGTGTTCTTTCCATGTTTTGGGCTCTCAGATGAGTTTCTGCAGGGCGATGCGCACGCCGTCGTCGTCGTTAGAGGGGCAGACCATGTCCGCGTGCCGTTTGGCCTCATCCGTGCCGTTTTCCATCACCACCGCGAGGCCCGCGGCGTCCAGCATCGTGAGGTCGTTCTCTGCATCACCGAAGGCGATAGACTCCTCCGCCGGGATGCCCTGCATCCTGCAGAAGCGTATGAGCGCCTTGCCCTTGTCCACGCCCTTCACGTTCACTTCGATGAAGACCGGCCCGGAGGAGGAGATCTCCAACTGCGGGAAGCGCTCCCTCAGACCGCGGATGACGGTTTCGCGGTCGGCCCGGTCGTCCAGATACAGCAGCATCTTCTGCGAGTCCGAGTGCTTTGCGGCAAAGGCCTTTTTTACGTCAGACGCGCCGGTAAAGTTGAAGAGGATGTCCTTCACCGCCCGCTTGCGGATGTATTCGCAGATGCTGCCGTCGTCTTCGCCTTTGCAGATGCGCTCGCCGCTGACGACTACCGATTCGTACACCGGGATGGTTTTGGTGTACTCCAGCACCTCCAGCGCGAGGTCGTAGGGGATGACCTCCTCGTAGAGATAGCGCTGCTCCAGGTAGTCGTACACGGCCCCGCCGTTGCAGCACAGGGCGTAGCGCAGGAAAGGCAGCTTCCGCAGCACCCCGGGGAGCTCCCGGTGCGTCCTGCCGGTGGAGGGGATGAAGAAGACCCCCTTCTCCGTGATTCTCCGGAGCTCTTCAATGGTTTCCTCCGAGATGGTCTTGTCGCTCCGCAGCAGGGTGCCGTCCAGGTCCGCTGCTACCACTCTGTACATCGCTCTGCCTCCAAACTCAAAGTCTGCGGGTTTCTTCCGGGTAAAATGATAGCATCCGCAGCGGATAGCGTCAATCGTTTTCTGTCTTCGCCCGAAAATCCTATTGACGGGATAGGTTGTTCCGCTTATACTGGGTTTGCAACTTAACCGGGAGAGAAGAAAGAAGGGTAACCATGAAGCTCGCGCTTGCACAGATGAAGATGGCGAAAGAGATGGAGCGGAACCTCCAAAAGACGCTGAGACTGATCCGCGAGGCGGCCGCACAGGGGGCAGATTTGATCGTCTTTCCGGAGATCCAGCTGACGCTGTTTTTCCCGCAGTACCCGGGGCTGGACGTGTCGGACTGCGTCCTGACGGAGGACAGCGCGGCGGTCCGGGCAGTGTGCGAAACCTGCCGGGAAGCCGGGATTTTCGCCTCGCCGAACTTCTACCTCAGTTACGGGGGACGGCGTTACGACACCAGCCTGCTCATCGACCGCGGCGGCCGCATCGTCGGGCGGCAGGCCATGGTGCATATCGCGCAATGCCCCTGCTTTTACGAGCAGGACTACTACGCTCCCTCGGCCGAAGGCTTTCAGGTGTTCGACACCGAGCTCGGCAGGCTCGGGATCGTGGTCTGCTTCGACCGGCACTACCCGGAAAGCATGCGAACCGAAGCGCTGCGCGGCGCCGACCTGATCCTGATCCCGACGGCCAACACCAGCGACGAGCCCTCGGAGCTCTTCCAGTGGGAGATCAAGATCCAGGCCTTCCAGAACAGCGTGTTTGCTGCCATGTGCAACCGCGTGGGGCAGGAGGACGGCATGCACTTTTCGGGCGAGTCCATCGTCTGCGGGCCGGACGGGGCGACGCTGGCGCTGGCCGGCGGAGGGGAAGAGCTGCTGCTGTGTGAGCTGGACCTGACCCGTGCCCGCAGGATGCGCGATGCGAAGCCCTACACCCAGCTCCGCCGTTCGGAGTGCTACGAATAAGCAATAAGACATGAAAAAACAGCCTCTCCCGGGGCTGCTTTTTTATAAAACCTTTCCGGCTTTAACAATACTTTAACATCGGCGTGCTATACTGCCGTGGAATGACGGCAGTGGGAGGACAGGTTCATGTTTAAACTTTTAGTCGTCGAGGACGACCGCGAGCTCAACCGCGCGGTCTGCTCCTTCCTGAATCAGAACGGATATGACGCACTGGGCTGCCTCAGTGCAAACGAGGCCTACGACGCCCTGTACGGCGGCACGAAGGAATGCATCGACCTGGCCGGGACCCTGCCAAACTTCAGCGGTACCTTCATTATCGACCAGGACAGGTCCGCCCGCGACATGCTGGAGGATTTGAGAATCGGTTTCGAGAACATTTCCCGCATGGTGGACGGCTGAAGACGGCATGATCCGCCGGCCGGGATGTTGCGAACAGGCAAGAAGAAATGAAAAGGCAGCCTCTCCGGAGGCTGCCTTTTCATCGCTCACAGAAATAACATGTAGACTGAAACGCAATCATTGTGGAATTACAACTGGAACAGCAGGGCTATGCGTCTTCCGATTCCAGGTGAAACCCCGGATGAGGGATATGTGCGGCGGCGAAGTCGATGAAGCGGCGGACTGCAAATGGAGTGTAGTCCCGCTTTGGAAGGAGGAAATAAAACAGACGATCGACATATTGCGAATTGATCCTGAAAAACTTTAAATGCGAACGTCGGGAACGTACCAGCCGATCGCTGATAAACGCTGCACCGAGGGCGTTGTCCGCCAGACGATAGGAAGTGACCATCTGTGAGATGGTCATTTTTATTTTGGGTTCGAATCCCGCTTCGGCAAACATTTTTTGCCCTCGGTCATAGAGGTTGTTGCCCTGGCGCAGCAGAATAAATTCCACGTCCCTAAAGTGCAGCAGATCGGCACGGGGACAATCCGCTTCCAGATGCCGGCGCTTCATGATGTCGTCAGCCGTGAGTGCGAGCGCGTCCAGTTCCTGGGGGAGAGGTACGTCCCGGGGTACCGCCAGCAGCACGTGATCGTAGAATGCGGGCCTGTGCTCGAACTGTTCCACGATCTCCGGCGCGCAGCTGAGCGTGAGGTCGAGATCGCGCCGCTGCAGATAACCCTGCAGTTTCAGCGCACTGTCCTCAAACAGTTCAAGCCGGATGCCGGGATACTGTCTGGAGAATTCCGAGAGGATCGGCGCAAGAATATAGCAGTTCAGGAAGTGCGTCCCGCCGAGGCGCAGCGTTCCGGTCTGCAGATCACGCAGATCTTCGATCCGGTGGGCGAGATCTTCCTCCAAATAGCGGATGTAATGCAGCGTGTCGATATATGCCTGCCCGGCCTCGGTCAGTGCCACGGGGCGCCGGCTGCGGTCAAAAATTTCCGCGCCGATGGCCTCCTCCACGCGCCGGACGGCAATGCTGAGTGCGGGCTGACTCATGTACAGATGGTCCGCGGCGACAGAAAAGCTGCCGTCCTGATACACCTGGTAGATATACTTCATGTCCTGTTCCATTGCCGCCTCCATAGTATTTACCAGATTTATAGTTATATAAAATACATGAAATTGATTATATATTATTCCCGTGCTATTGTAAAGACATCAAAAGACCACAGCGACAAAACAGTGCCAGAAGATCGGAGGACCGCCATGAAAGTAAATGCGCTGATGATGGATGAGACCGACAATGTGGTGACCTGCGTCACCGAGGTTGCGAAGGGAGAAGACGTTGTCTATCAGAAAGGCAGCGAGCTGCTTACCGTCCGCGCCGAAGAGGACATTCCCTATTGCCACAAGATCGCGCTGAAGGACTTTGCCGAGGGTGACGAGGTCATCAAGTACGGTGAACTGATCGGAAAAACCGATTGCGCCATTGCCGAAGGGCACCTTGTCAACCACGAAAACATCCACAGTGTTCCCAGAGATTACGACAGCGAGCTGGTGGAAGACACCGGCGCGGAAGCGGAAGACTTCAAGCCTGTCAGGACCGACGACGGACTCAGCTTCTGGGGCTATCGCAGGGCGGAGGGCCGCCCCGGTATCCGCAACCATGTGCTGATCCTGCCCACCTGTGCCTGCGGAAGCGAAAGCTCCCGCATCGTGGCGTCTCAGGTTCGCGGCGCGGTGAACATTGTCTTCAACACCGGCTGCTCCGACGTTGCAGCCAATACGGAGATGAGCCAGAAGGTACTGACCGGATTTGCCTGCAACCCCAACGTCTACGGTGTAGTCATCATCGGCCTCGGCTGTGAGACGGTCGGCCATGACAAACTGCGCGAGAAGATCCGGAAGATGACCTCCAAACCGGTCGTCTCTTTCGGGATCCAGGAGGAGGGCGGTACGCTCAAAACCATTGAGAAGGCCGTGCGTGCGGCGCGCGAAATGGCGTCTGCTGCCGGCATGCAGCAGAAGGAACTGTTCCCGATCAGCGAGCTCTTTATGGGAATCGAGTGCGGCGGTTCCGACGCCACCTCCGGCATTGCATCGAACCCGGCAGTAGGCGAGCTGAGCGACCTGCTGGTCGACCTCGGTGCAACCACCATGATGAGCGAGTCCATTGAATGGATCGGCGGCGAGCATGTGGTTGCCAAGCGTGCAGCAACCCCGAAGATCCACAACGAGATCATTGAAGTCTGCCGGGCCTACGAGGAGCACCTTAAGGCCGCCGGGCAGGACTGCCGCGCCGGCCAGCCCACCCCGGGCAACAAGGCGGGCGGACTGAGCACCCTGGATGAAAAGAGCCTGGGATGCATCCGCAAGGGCGGCACCCGCCCCGTGATGGAGGTACTTGAGCAGGCGCAGCGGCCCACCAGACGCGGCGCGCTCGTCATGGACACCGCAGGTTATGACATTTCCTCCGTTACCTCCATGGTGGCCGGCGGCTGCCAGGTGGTCATCTTCACCACCGGACGCGGAACACCCACCGGAAACGCCATTGCCCCTGTGCTCAAAGTCACGGCAAACGGCCGGACCTATCAGTGCATGGAGGATAATATGGACGTGGATCTTTCCGCGATCGTTCGCGGTGAGAAAACCTACAGAGAGATGGGCGCAGAGCTTCTGCACACCATCCATGAGGTCGCAAACGGACGGCTCACAAAGGCGGAAGCCTACGGATTCTCGGACATCGCGGTAGATCATGTTTGCCGTTATGTATAATTTGAAAGAGTAACAGAAAAGGAGAAAAGATCATGTCGCACCTTACCATTTGCCTGATTATCTGCGTGCTTACCATGGCAAGCTACATCTGGGGCAAACTCCCCATGGGCCTGACCGCCCTGCTCAGCATGGTTCTGTTCATCGTGACCGGCTGCCTGAAGGCCTCCACGGCGGCTGCCTATTTCGGCAACGCCAACGGCATTATGATCGTGGCCATGTTCATCGTTGCCGCAGGATTCAACCGCACACAATTTGTGAAGAAATGCGCTGCCAGCGTCAACAAGATCGCCAAAGGCTCCCTGACCCGCGTCATGCTCGGCTACGTGCTGATTGCAGCCCTGCTCTCTCAGTTCATCCAGAGTTCCGTCATCGTCTTCGGCATCATGGCCCCCCTCATGATGGCCAGCTGTGAAGAGCTCGGCATCAGCCCATCCAAAGCCCTCTTCCCCATGGCGATCATCTGCATCGCGACAATTTCCGCCCTTCCCCTCGGCGCCGGCGCCACCCAGTTTGCCGAACTCAACGGTTATCTGCAGGCAAATGAATACACCACCTACGTGGTCGGCCTGACCGACCCGATGAAGGCCCGCCTCCCGATGCTCATCGGCGTCATTATCTACTGCATCTTCTTTGCCACCAAATTTGCTCCGGATCAGCCCATCGTTGCGGTAAAGGAAGTCCAGACCCGTCAGGACAACCGCGAAGCGCTGCCTCCCTTCAAAGAGAGAGCCGGTTATATCATCTTCATCCTCACCACGATCGCCCTGATCCTCCAGCGTCAGATCGGGATTGATACCTGGGTGATCTGCGTGTCAGGCGCTGTCGCCATGGTTCTCTTCGGAGTCCTGACAGAGAAAGAGGCTGTTGCCTCCGTCAACTGGCCGATGGCCTTCCTGCTTGTAGGTTCCTTCGCCATGGGCGGCGCACTGACCGAAACCGGAGCCGGTGAAGTCGTCGGCAACTTCCTGGCCAGCTTCGCCAACAAGCTCGGCAACCGCTATCTCATCGGCTTCGTCTTCTTCATCGTACCCTTCCTGCTGACCCAGGTGATGATGAATCGCACCGTGATGATCGTCTTCATCCCCATTGCAATCCTTGCCTGCAAATCTCTGAACGCAAACCCCATCGGCATCATGATCCTGGTACAGTCCGCCTGCCTCAGCTCTTTCATGACTCCCATGGCCACGCCGGCTGTCCCGATGTGCATGAGCATGGGCGGCTATGATGTGAAGTCGCTGATCAAGCAGTCCCTTCTGCCCGCAGCCATCCTGTGCGTGATCTCGGTCTTCTGGATCATGACCGTGTTCCCCATGTAATCTGCCGTTCTGAGCGGAGGTTATGACGATGCTTGAAGTGAAAAACTTCCCCAAAGACATGAGCGTCTTTGAAGTCAACCGCGCTGACGCGAAGCAGTGCTTCCTTTCCGGGCTGTTTGAAGAAACGGTCAAGCTGGAAAGCGGCAATCGGAGCTTCTACACCTATCTGAAGCCGGGCCTTCACTACAACCAGCCCTGCCTGGTCGTGGCCCCGCCCGCTTCCGAATCTGTCCTCAACTGGCTGGAGGAGAGCTTCTGGCTCTCCTTCGCCGAGGAGCACGACCTGTTCCTGCACATCATGATCCCCGAAAACGGTGCATGGAAGCCTGACGGCAGCGACGCCGATTACATGAACAAGGTTTACATGCAGATCCAGTCCCGCCAAGCCTATGTCACCATGCAGGACAACATCTATGCTCTCGGCCTCGGCGACGGGGCAGTCATCGCCCAGCAGGCCGTCATGAAGATGAGCAGCGAATGGTCCGGCCTTGCGACCTTCGGCGAGCTGAACGCGGACGCCATGCTGAACGCCGAGGTCCTCCACGGCAGCGAGAGCACAGGAAAGACCGAGCTCTCCATCAGCGCCGCAAAGGTGCAGGTTCCGGTCTGGATGGGCTGGCAGGAAAACACCGGCGACAACGCCGCCGTCTGCGCCTACTGGAAGAAGCAGAACGATGCCGATGCTGAGCGTTTCGAAAACCGCCTCGCCGACGAGATTTACTTTCCTTCAACCGTCTGCAAATCCAGCCAGATTAACGAGGAGAAGATTTCCCAGGTGCGCGTGACCAACGGCTATACCGGCCCCATGACCCGCGAGCTTGCGGATGCGGTCTGGGCTTTCCTGTCCAGGGCCTGCCGCCATCGTGGCTACGGCCACAAGATGCTTCGCAACCGTATTGACCCGGACGCCTACGGCTTCGAGCTCCACACCATGGAGCACCAGGGCTTCTCCCGCCTGTGGTATGAGTATGTACCCGAGAGCGTGAAAAAAAGCGGCACAAAGGCTCCGCTGGTGCTGTGCATGCACGGGCGCGGCGGCACGGCGGATTCCTTCCTCAGCCTCTCCGGCATCAGCCGTGTTGCCGAAGAGCGGAACTTTATCGCCGTCATCCCAGAGGCGGGCGTTTACCAGCAGCGCCCCGGCAGTGTGCGCAACACGCTGCTGTGGAACGGCGAGTATGAGGGCGAGAAGATCGATGACGTGGCCTTCCTCCTGAAGGTCGTCGAGGATGTGAAGACCCGCCGCACAGTGGATGCCGCCCGCGTCTACGCCTGCGGCCAGTCCAGCGGCGGCATGGTGACCTCAGCCCTTGCGGAGAAAGCTCCGGGAGTCTTTGCCGCAGTGTCCCCGTGGTCGGCTCTGGTTGACCCGGATCACGACCTGGTGCTGCCGGAGAAGATCGAACCCATGGTCCCCTACATGTTCCTCTTCGGTGACCGCGACTGGCTGGTTGCCGACCGCGAGCACGGCGAGATGGAGTTCGGCGTCACAGCCCCCATTGCAGCCTATCTCCGCAACCTCATCAAGCTCTATGACCTGGAGGAAAAACCCCTTCAGTACACCTGCGGGGAGATCAGCTGGTTTGTTTACCGCAATGCCAACAAGATTCCCATGCTCACCGTTGGTCGGGTTGCGGGCATGACCCACGCAAACTACCCCCGTGAGAGCTGGATCGCCTATGACGAGTTCCTGTGCCGCTACTCCAAGTCGGCTGACGGTACGCTCTTCTATATGGGTGAGGAAGTCTGATACCAGAGCAAACCGAATCCCTGCTTCCCCGGAGGCAGGGATTCCCGAACAGAAAGAAAGTTTCATTGTTGGAGGATGTTATGGATTACGCAAAAGAATCCCTGCGCCTGCATAAGGAATGGAAGGGCAAGCTGGAAATGGCGGTCCGCGCCAGCGTGGATTCCGCGGAAGCCCTGAGCCTTGCCTATACCCCCGGAGTCGCCGCACCGTGTCTGGAGATTCAGAAGGATGTGGACAAGAGTTATGAGCTCACACGCCGCTGGAACACCGTCGCTGTTGTCACGGACGGCACGGCAGTCCTCGGTCTCGGCGATATCGGCCCCGAGGCGGGCATGCCCGTCATGGAAGGAAAGTGCGTCCTTTTCAAGGCCTTCGGCGATGTGGACGCGATCCCGCTCTGCATCAGAAGCAAGGATGTGGACGAAATCGTCAACACCGTGCGCCTGCTCGCCGGCAGCTTCGGCGGCGTGAACCTCGAGGATATCTCCGCGCCCCGCTGCTTTGAAATCGAGCGCAGACTCAAGGAGTGCTGTGATATCCCGATTTTTCACGATGACCAGCACGGTACCGCCGTCATTACGCTTGCCGGACTTATGAACGCCCTCAAGTTGGTGGGCAAAAAGCTTCCTGAGGTCCGTATTGTCCTGAATGGTGCAGGCGCTGCGGCAACGGCGATCACCAGGCTGCTCATCACAGCAGGTGCAGTGGACGTGACCCTCTGCGACCGCAGCGGCGCCATCTGGAACGGACGGCCCGACCATATGAACCCCTCTAAGCAGGAGATCGCACAGGTCACCAATCCCACACTTCGCAAAGGAAGCCTCAAAGAGGTCATCCGGGGCGCTGACGTGTTCATCGGCGTCTCCGCCCCCGGCGCGGTGACGACCGAAATGGTCAAAACCATGAACAGCAATGCGATTATCTTCGCCTGTGCGAACCCCACTCCCGAAATCTTCCCAGAGGACGCCAAGGCCGGCGGTGCAGCAGTCGTCTCCACGGGGCGCTCCGACTATCCCAATCAGGTCAATAACGTCCTCTGCTTCCCGGGCATTTTCCGCGGCGCGCTGGATGTGCGCGCAAGCGACATCAACGACGCCATGAAGCTGGCTGCCGCCTCCGCCATTGCGGGGCTTGTCAGCGATGCGGAGCTGAACGCTGACTACATTCTGCCTGCAGCCTTTGATCCGCGGGTGAAGGACGCTGTTGCAGGGGCAGTTATGCAGGCGGCAAGAGAATCCGGCGTCGCACGTATTTGAGCGGCTGCGCATGTACCACGCCACGGCATACCACAGCAGCCCCAGACCTATGGAAGGTCATTGAATCTGCAGGAGGAACAATAAATGGAACGCAAGTACCCGAACCTTTGCAAGCCCATCCGCATCGGCAACGTCTGGTATCGCAACCGCATGTTCTCCACCCCCATGGGCGGCACGGATATCGAGCTGGACGGCTGCATCGGCCCCAAGTCCCAGGCATTTTACGAGTACCGCGCCAAGGGCGGCTGCGCGGCGGTCACCATCAGCGAGCTGATGGTGCACCCCAGCGACGGCAGCCACGCCTACCGCCTGGACGAGAGCATTCTGAACTCCCTGCCCAAAGCCACCTATGCCGCCGACGCAATCCGCCGCCACGGCGCGATCCCCAGCGCGGAGCTAAGCCACTCCGGCATGTTCGCCGGCACCTACATGACCGACAAGACCAAGGCCCACGGGCTGAACCAGTGGTCGGCCGACGATGGCGTGCGCCCGGACGGCGTGCCCTACAAGGCCATGAGCAAGGAGATGATCGCCGAGATCGTGGCGGCCTACGGCCATGTGGCCGGGCTCTGCAAGCGGGCGGGCTTTGAGATGCTGATGGTCCACGGCGGCCACGGCTGGCTCATCAACCAGTTCCTCTCTCCCATGTTCAACCACCGCACCGACGAGTACGGCGGTTCCACCGAGAACCGCTGCCGCCTGGCCATCGAGATTCTGAAGTCTGTTCGCGCGGCCGTCGGCCCCGGCTTCCCCATCGAGTTTCGCCTCTCCGGCGCGGAGTTCGTCCCAGAGGGCTATGACCTGGACGAGGGCGTCAGAATCGCGAAGATCCTGGAGCCTTACGTGGATCTGCTGCATGTCACTGCGGGCACTTACCAGCGCACCTTCGGCATCACGCACCCCAGCATGTTCGAGGAGCACGGCCGCAACGTGTATCTCGCGGCGGAGATCAAGAAGCACGTCTCCATCCCTGTTGCCACCATCGGCGGCCTGAGCGACCCCGCGCAGATGGAGGAGATCATCGCAAGCGGCAAGGCAGACATCGTGGAAATGGGCCGCCAGCTGCTGGCCGATCCCTTCCTTCCCCAGAAGGTCATGGAGAACCGGGACGACGAGATCGTCCGCTGCATGCGCTGCTTCGTCTGCATGTCCGAGCGCGCGGCCACCGGCACCAGAAGATGCGCCATTAACCCGATCATCGGCCGGGAGGACGAGGGCATGGAGATCACCCCGGCGCCCGTGAAGAAGCGCGTCCTGGTCGTGGGCGGCGGCCCCGGCGGCCTGTATGCGGCCTATACCGCGGCCAGACGCGGCCACGACGTGCTACTGTGCGAGAAGGAGACCAAAGTCGGCGGCATCCTTAAGAGCGAAGAGGTCCTGCCCTTTAAGCAGGAAATGTTCATGCTGGGCGAGACCTACAGGCTTCTGGCCGAGAAGGCCGGAGCGAAGATCGTCACCGGGCAGGAAGTCACGAAGGAATTTGCTGACGCCTACAAGCCCGATGCTATCATCATCGCGGCCGGTTCCTCCCCGCTGCGCCCGCCGATCCCCGGACTGGACGGCGAGAACGTGATCCTCGTTAACGACCAGTACAAGCACGAAAAGCCGATCACCGACTCCGTGGTCGTTTTCGGCGGCGGCATTTCCGGCGTCGAATGCGCGATCCACATGGGCATGGAGGGCAAGACTGTGCATCTCGTCGAGATGCGGGACGACGTGGCCCTGGACTCCGTGATCCGGCAGCGCCCGCTTCTGCTGGAGAAGCTCAACAAGCTCTGCACCGTGCACACCGGCTACAAGGGGCTGGAGGTCACCAAAGAGGGCATCTGGTGCCAGACCAAGGAGGGCGAAAAGGTCCTCGTCCCCGGCACCACCGTCATCTGTGCGCTGGGTCAGCGGCCCCGCTGGAACGTCGCGCAGGAGCTCTACGACTGTGCGCCCTGGGTACGCGTGATCGGCGACGCCAGCGCGGTGGGCACCATCACCAAGGCCACCTACCAGGGTCACCACGCCGCGCTGGATATCTGAATCTTTTCCTTGCGGACACAGGCCGTGAAGCTTTTTCAGGGACAGACAATCAAAACGATCATGCAGGAACCGGAGGATGCCTAAGGGATGAACTTAAAATCGGAAAACATGATTCTGGATTTGCTTGTGCAGACAGATGCGGAAGGAATTGTTGAGCTGGAAAGCACAGCAGGCAGGGTCCGCATGATCCCGTTTTCAGGCACTGTAACCGGCCCGCTGTTTCAGGGAAGGATCGAACCCTGCGGTGTGGATACGCAGATTACAAATGCTGCCGACGTTCGTCACATGTCCGCACGCTATATGCTGACGGGCGTTGACCATACAGGGTCGCCCTGCCATATCTATGTCCAGAATGAGGCATGGTTTTCCGATGGGGCAAGACCCCGGCCATGGCATTCCGTCCCGACATTCATCACGGACTCTGCGGTGCTTGCGCCGATCCTTCAGCAAGGCACTTTCGTCGGCGAGGGCATCCGCGACGAGGAAGGGCTGCATATCCGGTTTTATCAGGCGGACTGAAAAAGAGAAGAATTAGAAGAAAACATCCTCACGTGAGACAGCACTCACATGGGGATGTTTTTTCTGAAAAAACGATTCCTTTACCGGGTTTATGGAATTAAAATTCCATCATGACCTTCAGCACCGGCTCGGGCCGTTTGTCGGCCATGTGCATGGCTTCTTCAAACTGTTCAATCGGGTAGCGCTGGGTGACGAAGTGGTTCAGATTCATTTTCCCTTTCGCCAGCGCCCGGCAGATCAGCTCGAAATCCTTCCTTTGATACATGTTGAAGGCCTTGAAGTCCAGCTCGTGCTGCTGGTGCAGCCGGTAGCAGAAGCCGATGCCGTCTTCCATCATCGCATGCTGGACGACCTGCCCGGCGCGCCGGGTTACAGCCATTGCCTGGGTGATGGTCGGTTCATCGCCGAAGGCGAGGAAGGTCTTGTCGACGCCCACGCCGCCAGTCAGTTCGCGCACGGTTTCCTCCAGACTCTCGCGGCGGCTGTTGACGGTGACCGCCTCCGGGCACATGAGTTTTGCCTTCTCCAGGTTGAAGTCGGAGATGTCGGCTATGACGATGAGCTTCGGGTTCCAGAGCCTGGCGCAGATCGCGTCGCCGATGCCGATGGGGCCGGCGCCGATGATGCACAGGGAGGTCTCGGGCGTGATGCCCACATTGCGCACGGCGTACATGCCGTTGGCAACGGGCTCGATGAGCGCGCCCTCTTCATAGCTGAGCTTGTCCGCCAGATGGACGACGGTTTTCTCCGGCGTCACCACGTACTCGCCCAGCGCGCCGCTCCAGCCTCCGGCGCCGAGAACCTTCTTGTCCGGGCAGACGTTATACAGGCCGTGCCGGCAGTACCAGCATTTGCCGCAGCCGTAATGCGGCTCGATGACGACCCGGTCGCCGACCCTGAAGTCTTTGACCTCCGGGCCGACTTCCACCACGTCGCCGGCGGCTTCATGCCCGGAGACGATCGGCGGGATGCGGAAAGGATGCTTTCCGTGATAGGCGTGCACCTCGGACCCGCAGATGCCGCAGTTGCGGATGCGGATTTTAACGTCATCCGGTTTCTCAATTTGGGGTTCCGGGCAGTCGTTGCGGAAACAGGCGACACGAACAGCTTCAAAATATCCGGCTCTCATAAACAGGGCTCCTTTCCGTGCAGGCACAATAGACGGATGATTCCTCTCCTGATTTTATCATACGCCCGGGAAAAGAACAACAGATTGCGATTGCAGTGCGGCAGCATAAATGTACAGCAAGCCGACCTCTTACGGTGAGGCCGGCTTTTTTTAATTTGTGCTTCGACTATCCATACTTATGTGGATACACATAGTAACAGGACAAATGCAGGCTTCCGATGAATTCCGATCAACTCATCTTTTGTATCAGAAAAAACGGAGAAAGGAGTGGGAATAAGTCAGGTTCACCGTCATCCTGAACCATGTTAAGAAATACCTCTCTGCCCCTCATGGAAGCCGGCAGTCAAAGCGGACCGACGCAGGGTGACCGACGTGCTCTCCGATGATTTTTTCCATCCAGATCATGTTGTACCAGCGGCCGAACTTGCAGGCGCAGCGGTGAAATACGCCGACGGTTTCAAAGCCGAGATGTCTGTGATAATCCGCGCTGTTTGTCGTGAGGTATTCATCCTCTTTTTCCGGATAGGCGATGCAGCCGTAAAGATTGAGGATCCCCATCTTTTTGAGCTCTGCTTCCAGCGCCTCGGACAGCATCCTGCCCAAACCGCATTTCACGGCGCGGTGATCAAGGTAGATGCTGATTTCACTGGACCAGGCATAGGACGCCCTGCCTTTAAAAGGCCCGGCGTATGCATAGCCCTCGATTTTCCCGTCCCGCACGAGAACGAGATAGGGGTACTTCTTTAATGTGCGTTCCATCCGGGCCGTGAATTCTTCGAGCGACGGAGTCTCATATTCCAGAGACACCGCCGTGCTGGTGACATAGTAGTCGTAAATCTCCAGCAGCCGCCCCGCGTCTTCCGGCTTTGCAGTTCTGATTTCCGTCATGTGTGTCTAGCCCTCAATCCCAAATACGGTTACGTGTTAACCAGCTCAAACCGACAGCTGCGCGATCGGCTTATTTTTTGAACGTCAGTTCATTCAGCTCCAGCATGACTTCGGAGATGACATCGGCGCCGTAGCTGAGGAAGGACGACGGCGCGGGCAGGCGCAGGACGTTGGAAAACCCGGCGCTTTCCGCGGTCTGAACGGCCCTGTCCATATGGTAGCCGCTGCTGATCAGCACGACAGGCGCGGCGGGGTCGATGATCTGCGCCGTGTTCCGGAAATTGTCTTTTGTGTTTTCCGACAGATCTTCCAGGAGCATCCGCTCCTCCGGCACGCCGCGTTCCGCCAGAATATCCCGCATGATGGCGGCTTCGGTCCGGCCCGAAGCATCCGCATTGCCTCCGGTCAGGATCAGATGCGCTTCCGGGTATTCTTCCAGATATTCCTGGGCCGTGTCCAGCCTCGCCAGCAGATCACGAGGCGGCCTGCCGTTTTCCAGGGCAAGGCCGAGCACGATGGCGTTGTCAGCCGGGCCGGCGGTGTTCATGAGACTGCCGCGGATCACTTTGCCGCTGAAGAACACGATTACCAGAACGAGAAGAATCAGGAGCACACGCAGAACCCAGCCCGCAATGAGGAGAACCGTGTGCCCGGACCGGGTGAAGAGGTTGAAGCGGACGTCAAGCGCGAACAGAAGAAGGACGCCGCAGAGGATGAGCTCGTACAGGAATAATTCCTTATAATCCGCCTTCAGGACAACGCTATTGATTTTGTGAAGCATGACGACAACCACGTCGACGGTGAGAAGGATCACCAGAAGGAGCAGGATGTCACCCGCCGGGAAGGGATGATTCATACGATCTCTGTCTGTTCCGGGCTCAACTTACGGCTGGTCCTGTTGTGAAGCACGCGGAGGACGGAGGCGATGCCGAAGGTCAGCGGCATGAAGGAAATCAGGGAAATCCAGGAGGGGATCCGGGTCAGGAATCCGTAAAAGTCGTCCCAGCCGCCGTTGTCCGGCCCGAGGATTTCCACCATGAAGTAATAGACCATTGCGTAGAGCATGACGGGGATCAGGGCGAAGACGGATTCCCGCAGGGAAATGACATGGTTGGAGATGAAGAAGCAGAAGGCGATCATCGCAACGACCGGGCACACCCCGTGCAGGAAGAAGCGGGAGCCGGTGAAAATCAGGACAAAGCCTTTTACCGGCGCCAGGATGCACAGCGAAATCAGAAAGGTCAGCCCGACCGATGTGACGCCGGCAAACAGCAGGTCAACCATCCAGTCAGGCAGACCGAAGGTCTTTGTCCTCAGGCCGTCGATGGTATACGGCAGCGCCATCAGCATCGCGACGCCGCAGAGGATATTCGAGTTCACCGTGAACATACAGAAGGTGCGCAGCCCCATATGGTCAAAGTTGACGTCGTAAATCGTGGTCAGATTCATCGTCACGCCGATACAGACGCAGACCGCAACCAGCGCCGCGCTGATCATTGCTTCCAGGCACCTGGTTTTTGCCGTTTTGCGCATTTCGTTCATGGTCCTGACCCTCCTCTTCTCAAAATCCGTGCCCGGTTTATTCGGGACGCTGTTCGTCCTTTTTGTTATTGTCTGACTGTTTGCGCGCTCTTGCGGACATCCCGAAGAAGACGATCGCAAACACAAAGTCTCCGTATGCGATGGTCCTCGATACGGAGCCCGAGAAAAGCATCATGGTTCCCAGAGCAAGAAACAGGATGCCGAGAAGCAGATACTGTTTTGCTTTGCTCATAATGAGTGATCCTTTCCGGGGAGGGAATCCTCCCCTGTGTCGGCTTCGGCGGGGAGTCAGCTTCGAGCGATCAGGGAGAGGATGTTCTTCCTGCAGAGCTTTTCCGCCGTGTCCGGGCTGAGTTTTTCCAGCAGGGGGTAGTACTTGAAAATCTGCTTCGGGTAGTCCGACCAGTGGCCCACAACATCGGTGCCGAGCATAAAGCGGTCGCAATACTTCTCGATCAGGGCGGCCCACATGTCCGCAAAGATCCCCGGATCCCCGGCTTCCTGCATCATATCCCCGCGGACATAGTTGTCGTAGAAGAGCCAGGAGATGTCCACATACAGGTTCGGGTTGTCATTCAGGAGGTTCCCCGCGATGATCAGCAGTTCTTCGAGCCGGATTTCGCGGGAAACGCCGACGTGCGCCCAGATGATGCGGCAGCTGCGGTTGTGCTCTAGCGCCGCGCGCAGCTCGTCCTCATAGAGAGGAACCCCGGAATACTGCGGCGACAGATTGTGGTGCACCAGCACAGGCAGGCCATAGTCGGCGGCGAGGTCGTAGATCAGCCGAAAGGCTGGGCTGTCCATGCGGACGCCTTCCCCGTAGGTCAGGGCGGTCAGGTCGTCGTGCCGGCTCATCAGCTCGCCGATGCCGCACCAGAGGTCCGGGTACATTTTAAACAGGCGCTCGATCTGCGTCGCAGCGTTCTTGTCGGTGCAGTCAAAGCCGCAGCAGAAGGGGTGGAACCTCCGGCGCAATTCGTCCGGCAGGGACAGAAGCTCGTGCGCCAGGATGTGGTCCGTACCGGAATAGTAATAGCATCGGCTGTCGTTGCTCATGTAGTACAGGGGCCGGTTCGGCATCAGGGAGTCCCATTTCTTGACCATGGGGATCCCGAACACGACTGCTTCGGAGACGCCGGAGAGGTTCATGGCCTTTGCCAGCGCGGGGAAGCCGTCGGAATCCTGTGTAAAATCCAGGAAGTGCAGGTGGGAATCCACAATGTCGTACTCGGGCTTCATTCCTCCTGTGCGGATCTCGATCTTGTTGTCGTAAAGCACCGGGTTCGCCTCCTTGTTCCGGATACTGCGTTTCACTGCCTTCACTATTTGTGACTGTATGTATCTATTTTAACACAGAGGCGGGTTGCCGCACAAGCGGAGATTACTGCAGACGGCCCTATCCTTGAAAAGGAAACAGGGCTGCCGAAGCAGCCCTGTTTCAGATAGTCTATGAATTTATGAATTATAAAATTTTTTTGTTTTAATGAGTGAGGGAATCAGTGAATGTTCTCCTCAAATGCGCGGAGCATCTCGTAATCGCCGCGCTGGACGGCCAGGTTCATGGCATAGGCATAAATGCCATCCTCGATGAGATCATGGACTATCTGCTTGAATGTTCTTTTCACAAAAACGTCCTCCTTTCTTGTGATGGCCCGCATTATAGTCCGAAATCCCGAAAAAGCAATGTACAAATTGCACAAAAATCATATATGTTATTTGTACAATATATCCAATGTCATATCCGGCGGCTATAATTTCCGGAATGAATTGCCACGGAGATCATAGCTGCGGCACAGCCTGAAAGCAGTGATTATTCCTGCTCCGGCAGAGGTCTCTCAAAGGTGAAAATGAGGCCGATTCCGGTTGCCATGTTCGGGCAGACCGCGATCACGCGCCAGCCCTCCAGCGCCAGTTTGTTGACATTGTCTTCCGTATTTCTGCCGTGGAAAGTCTCAATTCTGTATTCGTACATTGCCGTTCTCCTTTGTTTAATCTGTTTGTCCGCAGTGCCGGATCCCCGGGCCATAAGCAGAGCCGTGCCTCAGGCGGATTTCGCCAAGCTCTCACAAAAGTCTTCAAAGGCCAGAAGACCGTCACGGGGCGTGAAGTCAAACGCATACCGCACGACGCCGTTTTTCTCCTGCCTGTAAGCATACAGCCACGGACCGGAATCACCGTCAAGGACAGACTCCTCCGATTTGCTGAGTTTTCCGCGATCCAGAAACGCCAGGAAGTTCCGCCATTCCTCTTCCGTCAGCTCCCGGCTTCCTTTTGCCGTGGTGTGCTTTTCCGTCGCGGGGCCGTAAGTGTTATGCACTTTCCTCGTTTCGTGGAAGAACATGTGTCTGCCGTCTTCCACATAGAAGCGGTACCGCTGGTACTCCGCATTGAAGCCGTCCCATTCGTAGGTGAAGTAGAAGTCGACAATCTCATCCATTCCGGTTTCGTCAGAGAGTTCAACTTCGGGCGGTTCCTGTCCGGCGCATCCGGCCAGCAGCAAGGCGGCAAGGCCAAAAAGCAGAAAAAGCGTTGTCATTTTCATGGCTCAAGCGATCTCGGGGAAGTTGTTCTCCTGCGTGATGTTCATCATCAGTTCTTCGCCCGGCCACTCGTCCAGCACGCAGACGGCGGCCTGATTGCCGTGGAACACCCGGTCGGTAAATGCGTCAACAACATACTGTTTCATGAGTTTGTTCTCCTTTGCGTTTTCCTGGCAATACTTAGCAGGGGGATTATTAAATAACCGGAAATGAATCGCATAGTCATCAATTTTAAAAAAATTATACCATGAATCCCCGGCTTTCGGAAGATGCTTTCTTTCGCGGCAGATGAGAAAAGCGCCTCACCACAAGGGTGAGACGCCGTTGCTGTCATGTTTTCAGCCTTTGATCTCCGACCTGCAAGGGGGCGGGACACGGTCAAGTATTTGCCGGGCTTAGATTTCGTGCCCCATCCGGTACGCCTGCACCAGCGCGGGGTGCTCCGGGTTTTCCCCGGCGGCCGTGACGCCGCCCATGAAGACGGTTCCGGCAAGGCGCGCCCGCTCAAAGCATTCGACCCAGCCTTCCAGACCGCTGACGGCGCGCTGGGGGACGTGCTCCTCATCCTCTGCGGCGGCAGTCAGGAGATACACGTCGCGGAAAGCGTAATCGCTCGGGAAAAGCGGGTTGAGCCGGTCGAGCAGGGTCTTGAGCTGACCCGACATCTCATAGTAGTAGATCGGCGTGGCGAAGACCAGAACGTCGGCCTGCAGCGCCTTTTGGCAGATTTCATCCGCGTCGTCGCGGATCACGCAGCGCAGCTTCTCCTGGCACACAAAGCAGCCCCGGCAGAAGTTCACCGTCCTGCCGCGCAGGGAGATCACTTCGGCCTCGTGGCCGGCAGCCCGCGCCCCTTCGGCAAAGGCATTTGCAAGTGCCTCCGAGTTGCTGTGCGCGCGGGGGCTTGTCGATACGATCAGTACTTTCTTCATGGTTTCCTCCCTTTATTCCCATGACAGGGTGATGACGACGTCACCGTTTGCGAGCAGATTTGTCAGCTCCTCTGCGGACACATCCGTGATCCGCCCGAGCCGGGTATAGGCCCAGGAATTGGAGCCGTAGAACAAGACGATCTGATTCCCGGCGTAGAGCACGATGTCTCCGGCCTGCGTGACGGTCTGCACATCGTTCCGCGGAAGGCTTGACCCGAGAGACCCGACCTGTTCAAAGCCGCCGTACATGGACATCTGCACCGTCAGCGGTTCCGCGGCAGCGAGGCGTGCCAGCGCCTCGACCGATTCATTCTCTTCCCACCCGACAGGGACTTCGGTTTCATTGATTAACAGCCGTAAAGACTTCTCCATCGTTGTTTCTCCTTCCAATGCGTCTGCGGCGGGCGCCGCTTCCTCCTCCGCTGAGGCAGTTTCCTGCGTCGCTTCAGGCTGCGCAGGCCGGTCGGGCTGTGCATCCTGCGCAAGCGCACGCCCGCAGCCGGTACAGCAGAAGAGACACAGAAAAGCAAACAGGATCAGAATCGTTTTTTTCATGTCCGGGTTCCTCTCCGGCCCGCTTATTTCAGATAGGCGCTGAAGAAGCTCTCCAGTTTGTCAAACGGGATCGCGTTTTTCCCGCCGCCGTCGTAAAGGTCGGTGTGCACCGCCCCGGGGATGATCATCAGTTCCTTGTTGTCGGTATACCGGCTGCCTTTGATCATGTCCGCATAGGCGTCACGGCTGAAATAGCAGGAATGGGCCTTCTCACCGTGGATCAGGAGAACGGCGCTGCGGATCTCGTTGGAGTATTGGAGAATGGGCTGGTTGACAAAGCTCTCGCAGCCAATCACGTTCCAGCCGCCGTTGGAATTGAGAGAGCGGGGATGGTAGCCGCGCGGGGTCTTGTAGTAATCGTAATAATCCTTCACAAAGAAGGGGGCGTCCTCCGGCAGCGGATCGACCACGCCGCCGCCGAGCTTGTATTCACCGTTCCTCAGGTCTTCCAGACGCTGGGCGCACATGGCGGCCTTCATGCTGTAACGGGCTTCCTCGCTGTCGGCGGAGTCGAAGTAGCCTTTGGCGTTGACGCGGGTCATGTCGTACATGGTGGAAGCCACCGTGGCCTTAACGCGGGTATCCAGCGCGGCGGCGTTCAGCGCCATGCCGCCCCAGCCGCAGATCCCGATGATTCCGATGCGCTCGTGATCGACCTGCTCATGCAGGGACAGGAAATCCACCGCCGCCATGAAGTCCTCGGTGTTGATGTCGGGCGAGGCCATATAGCGCACGTTCCCGCCGCTCTCGCCGGTGAAGGAGGGATCAAAGGCCAGCGCCGCAAATCCGCGCTCGGCCATGGTCTGCGCGTAGAGGCCGGAGCACTGTTCCTTGACCGCGCCGAAGGGGCCGGAAACGGCGATCGCAGGGAGCCTGCCCCCGGCCATTTTCGGAAGATACAGATCGGCCGCGAGGGTAATGCCGTAACGGTTCACAAAGGTCACCTTGCTGTGGTTGATGCGGTCGCTTTTCGGGAAAGTCTTATCCCACTCCCGGGTGAGTTCGAGCTGTTCGAGTTTCATTCTGGTTCTCCTTTACCTGGTTTTGGTATCGCGGATCAGCCTGTCCAGCCTGTCCAGCTGCTTCTGCTTCTCATGGATCTCTTCCAGAGCGTCGCAGCGGCAGGAACGGAGACAGCGGATCAGGTCATCGACAGCGCCCCCCTGAAAGAGCGCCTCCGCGCGGCGGACGGCCGCCGCACTGCATCCGGAGTCTTCCATGCATTCCCTGATTCGGGTCCAGTCTTCCATCGCTGTCCTTCCTCCGCAGATTTCTTACGGTCACAGGATAGCATATTGCAATCCGATTCGCTAATGGTTATAATGAATATCATGATATTCAAAAACAGCATATCATGGAGGACGGGGAATGGATTTACGGACGCTGCGCTATTTTCTCGCCGTCGCACGGGAGGAGAACATGTCCCGGGCGGCCGAGCAGCTTCATGTGACACAGCCGACGCTTTCCAAAGCGCTGCGGACGCTGGAGGATGAACTGGGGAAAAAGCTCTTCACCCGGCACAGCTTCAGCATCGCCCTGACGGAGGAAGGCGCTCTGCTCCGCAACCGGGCGGAGGACCTTGTATCCATGGCGGACAAGATCGAGCAGGAATTTCTGTCGCTGGATGACATCACGGGCGGCGATCTCTACTTCGGCCTGGCGGAGTCGTATCAGATCCGGACTCTGGCGAGGGAGATCCGGGAATTCAAGAAGCTGTATCCGGACCTGCGCTATCATATCACCAGCGGCGATACCGAGCAGGTGACTGAAAAACTGGACAAAGGGCTGCTGGACTTTGCCGCGATCTTTGGGATCCCCGATGAACGGAAGTACGGCTTCATCCTCTTCCCGGAGGCGGACTATTTCGGGGCGGTCGTCCCGGCGGATTCCCCCCTGGCAGGGAAGGACCGCATCACCGCGGAAGACCTTGCGGGGCTGCCGCTGTTCACCTCCGAGCAGAGCTGGGAAAACGACATCCGCCCCTGGGCGAAGGAACATTTCCCCCGGCTGCGGCTGGACGGCTCCTTCCGCCTTGCCTACAACGGATCCATGTTTGCGAGGGAAGGCCTCGGGATCCTGCTCACACTGAATAACCTGATCGACACATCCCCGGAAAGCGGCCTGGTGTTCCGGCCGCTGTATCCGCATCTGGAAATGAAGATGTACCTGATCTGGAACAAGTACCAGAGCTTCACGCCGATCGCGGAACGCTTCCTGAAGCAGATTCGAAGCTCTTTTGCGGGACACTGAAAAGACAATAATACGGCTGAATGCACAAAAAGGCGGTACCGGAGCAATCACTCCGGTACCGCTTTTCCGCTTTCCATTACCGCCTGCGGATGAACCTCAGGATCGAGGAAGCGAGGATCTGCCCGCAGGGGATGGACGCCGCATATTCCGCTGTCAGGGCCGGCTTATCATCCTGCTTCTCAGCCGCGTCGAACTTCCACGAAAACGTGCATTCGCAGCGCTCCCAGTTTCCCTCAGGCTTCTCGGCGGGGCGGAACTCGGTGTCGTTCCCACGGTAATAACAGCCCTCGTCATCCGCTTCATCCGGCCGTCTGCCTTCGGCCCCGGTTCCGGCGTACTCCAGTTCCAGAAACGGGGAAGAGATCCTGACCGTGCCGCCCTCCCGGGAGAATGCGATGTCGTCGTTTGTGCTCTTCCAGTTTGCGATGTTGAGCCAGCCTTTTCTGCCGTCGGCAGCGACCGGAGTGTTGAACTCCAGGTACAGGACACTGTCGTCCCGGATCTCCGAAACGATCCGGAAAACAGGCCGCAGGGACTCAAATCCCTCAGGCATCACGGAGCGGAGTTGATCCTCCCGGCCGACCCGGTATTCCAGCACGAACCGCTCGACGCTGACTGCCGGGTTCCTTTCGGAATCAGGCGCTTCGTTCCAGGCCTTCTTGTAGACGAATTTATCGGTCAGCATCAGCTCGCCGAATCCCCAGTCCTCATAGATGCCCGGATACTTGTTGAGGAAGCCCGTCTTCTTCATGACGGCGGCGGAGCCTGCGTTCACTCTCAGCACATGCGAAGTGACCGTCCTCAGCCCGACGTCTTCCGTCAGGTAGTCCCGCATCAGAGCCACGACCTCCGTCGCGATTCCCTTGCCCCAGCAGGCGTCGTGCAGCCGGCAGCCGATCGACGCCTTGCTCTTCTTCTCCTCATAATTGTAGAACTCCGCGATGCCGATCAGGCGCTCCGGTTCCGCGGTGAGGTATACGCCTAGAAGCAGCGACTCCTTCGGATCGAAGCACTCCCGGTCCATGTTTGCGATCACATCGCGCTTGTCTTCATATTTGAGCTCGTAGAGAAAGGACGGGACCGTCCCGTACACGGCTTCCCGCGCTGTCAGCTCGGCCAGAGCGTCCGCATCCGCCGGGCTCATTTTCCTCAGGATTACCCTGTCGTTTCGCAGCTCGGGGTATTCGTCAAACAGTTTCATCCGGCTCCGCCCCTTCCTTTTTTCAAGGAGTATACCACAGAATCCGGTTTTCCGGAAGATCTTACAGTGAATTCGGTTTCTCTTTATTTGAGGGTTCGATTCAATCCGGTTTTGCGTTCCTCCAGGCGAGATAGTATGTCAGGTATCCGATTACACTCATCATCGTAAGCACATATAACTCAGAGACTGCCGAAGCGATTACGTAGGACTTGTCGTCAAAAACGTTCAAAACAGAGAACGCCCCTGTGATCAGGGAAAACAAAAGAAATGCTGCCAACAGTCCGGCCCCGGCTCTGTCTTTTCTGCAGATAAATGCCGTATACAGGCAGTAGGTGAGAAAGATCATCAGCATACCGCTGAAGCTCAGGATTCCGTGCCAGACATTTTCAGACGTCATGGTTTTCCCGTCGCTCGGAATGACCCACATTGCGCCGATGTACAGGACGGCACAGGAAACGATCATACAGATCCTGCAGGCCAGTTTCCGGCCCTTTGTCAGCCCGATCATGGTGTGCGCAAGGAAAAAGGCTGTGAGCATCGGGATAAACAGAACCAGCATGGCGATGAAGATATGCTGTGCGGAACCTGAATACCAGATCATGCGTGAAAGTGAGGCAAACACCGCGGTTTCATCGGTTGCGGTGACGCTCCCCCAGGAGAACAGAGGAGACAGGAAGAATGTGAAAACAGCGAGAATTTTCAGCCTTTTTGATGCCGTTTCCATTTCCGTCACCTCAGCTTCATCTGCTTCTCAAAGCGAAACATACCGTCTTGCTCTCCCACAGGCTCAATTCCGTGCTGTGTGTCGGCCTCCGGCTCATCCGGGGATTCCGGTTCGGGATGATGGCTGTTGAAGAACTCGACAATGTGAAACCCGCATTTGTTGACGTAGAAATGGATGTTCCTTGTCTCAAAGTACGGCGTACAGGTTTCCCACACCGATGTCTCCGGATACAGCCGCTCAACTTCCTGCCATGCGGCAAACCCGATCCCTTTGCTGTGCGCTTCCGGAGTGACAAACAGAAGCTCCAGTTTGTTGTGCTGCGTTTCTTCATCGATCTTCAGGACAAGACCGCCTACGATCCTCCCGTCTTCCCGGATCCGGTAAGCTGCGCCGCCGTCGATGCTGTTTTCTATCGTTTTCCGGGAAATGATCTCGCCGTCTTCCTCAAGATGATCGTCCCGCCTCCCGAATTCCTCCATCGCGCCAACCCGGAATGCGCGCTGGTTGTCGAGAATGAACTGTTCCCGGTCCTCGTCTGTGAGCCGGGTGAGGGTAATGCCTGCCATGGAATCATGCCTCCTTCAGAAAAAATGCTCGGCAACAAAAGGCTTCCCCAGCCAATTGTTCCGAGCTCACTCGACATCTTATCCAACAGGCGGCCTGCAAAGCTTTCGCTTTACGATCCCCTACGCTACGGCGTACTGTCCTCCGATGACCGATATGATATTTTGACGTGTTCTTCCCTGAGAACGCCGCTACTATACCACGGCAGCATCAAAAACACAATTCTTTCTTTGAAGTTTTCTTCCTGTCCGGGCAATGTTCTTCACCTGCAGTTCCAAAGTGCGATCATACAGTCAATTGCAAGTCCCTTTGCACCCGCGCGGCGGGCTCTTTTTTTGCGGGAAAACGGATGATACTTCACCTGAAACCAAGGGATCGGGAAACCCGGCACATTCATAATTGATGCACTATATTTTGCGGTTTAACCGTTTTCACGATGGAGAGCTGTCAATATGTTGTTTTCCGCCTTGACAAGTGAAATCCGCATTGGTATTCTTTCTTCAGAAAGACGATTACTGATGCAGCAGGAACGATCTTGCAGATCTTTAAACAGATCCGGAGATTTTCCACGATGAGCAATTGCTCTGTTTTTCTGAAGAAAGAGGGCGCCTGAACGATGGTAGACTTTCATTCCCACATTCTCCCCGGCATGGACGACGGGGCCGACTCCCTCAGAACCAGCCTCGCCATGCTGCGGGAAAGCGCCCGCCAGAGCGTGGACATCCTCTGCGCCACCCCGCACTTTTCCGCCGACGAGGACGATGTCGTCTCTTTCCTCGGCCGCAGGGAGGAGGCCTTCGCCTATCTGCGCAGCGTCATGAAGAAGGCCGGCGGCAAAGCATTTCCCGAGATCCGCCTCGGGGCCGAGGTGCGGTACTTCCCTGGGTTGAGTGAGGCGAAGGATATCCGCGACCTCTGTCTGGAGGGCACCCCCTTCCTCCTCATTGATCCGCCCGAGGGTCCCTGGCCTGACGGCATGCTGGACGAGATTGAGCGCTGTGTCGTGACGCTGCGCTGTGTTCCCGTCATCGCTCATATTGACCGATGCATGCGTCTCCTCCATGATGAAAGCCTCATCGCCCGCACCAAAGGCCGGCGCATGCTCATCCAGGCAAATGGGAGTTTTTTCCTCCACCGCAGGAGCAGGGAGCGCGCGCTGAAGCACTTGGAGGAAGGGGACATCCACTTCCTCGGCAGCGACTGCTGCAATCTGCACGACCGTGGGCCGAACCTGGGCTATGCGGCGGACGTCATCGCCGAGGCGGGCCTGGCCTCTGTTCTGGAGGATCTGAACAGCAAGGTGCGCAGGGTAATTACGGAGACTTGACCGAAAGGTTTTGACTGATGCCCGGGAGGGCGTAGTTCGGAACTGTGAGAAACAGCTGGAATTTCCAGTGGTGAGGATATTGGTTTATGAAGTATTATGCGGTGATACAGAAAGACGGAGAGGATTATACGGTCCTGAGGATATGCCACACGAAAGAATCGCTGGCCAAGGCATTGCTGTTGCATAAGTCAATCCATGCCCCGGACACCATCGCCGCTGTTTTCGGCGATGTGCTTACCGGTGAATTTAGAGAAATCGATATGGAATTGTGATGGGATGCAGTGACCAAATTGATACAAACACACGATGAACCCGGGCAAGTGCTGCCCGGGTTCATCGTGTGTTTCTTATAGAGACCGTTGGTAATCATTTTTGCCTCAGTCGGCCGCGGAGCCTTCCTCTTTTGGTTCCGGATCGCGGAAGGTGCGCACCGCCGCCACGGAGAGCAGGGCCACACCCAGGGCGAAGGCGGTCATGCGGACCCAGGAAAACGACAGCTTCGCGGTCCTGTCAAAGAACAGGAAGGTGACCGCGAACAGCACGAACAGGAACGTGGTCAGCAGGATGCTGCTTTTCCTTTTGTACCGGAGCGTGCCGCGCAGCGACAGCAGGAAGATCGCCAGCATCGTGAACGACCCGCAGACGATCCTCACCGCGTCGATGGCAAACAGGTGGTAGGTGAGCATCGCGGTCAGCACGGTCATCGCGGCGATGCTCGTCAGGTAAGGCGCGATCACATACCATTTTGAGTAGGGGGGATGCCCCTTCTTCACCTTGTGCCGGTGCACCAGATGCAGCACCAGGCACGCGAGCAGGAACAGCACCAGGCCGACTACCACGTTGATGACCAGGCGGTAGACCCGCCGCAGGCTCAAGAAGTAGTGCCTGGTCGCCTGCAGCTCGTCATTCATGACGGCGGTGGGCGAGTAGTCGTAGTCGCTGGATCCCAGCAGGGTATAGTTCCCGTCAGCCTCCTCCGGCGCCGGCGGGATCTCCCTCCCAGGCGTGACGCGGAAGGCGTAGCTGCCCGCGGCCAGCGTGGCGAGATTCATTTTTCCGGCTTCGGTGGCAAGCTTTTCCGGAGAGATCAGCAGGTCGTAGAAGCTCACCGTGCAGCGCCTGCCGGCGTCGACCTGCAGCACGTATTCCGCGTTGTTCGGGAGACTCACGACCGTCACGTTTTCATTCCGCATCATGAAGACGCCCGGGTTGCGGCGGGTCCCGCCGTAGCCTTCCTCCAGGGGGTAGGACAGGCGGCCGCTCTTGTCGATGCGCGTGATCGCCTGCCCGTCCTTCAGCACGGTGATGTCGACGGGGCCGATGACCGAGACCCGCCTCGAGACGTCGGAACCCGCGAAGATCTTCCGCGGCTCCCCGTCAGAAAAGAGCCACCGGGCATAGGTAGCGGGCAGGTGCTCCAGCGCGAGATTCTCCGTCAGCGGCGCGTCCGGGGCCCAGCTGCCGTCCTCGACCTGCCTCTGGTCGGCGCGCAGATGCTGCCCGATAATGTAGCCGGCGTAGTCCATAAAGGTGTCGATCTTTGCGCGGTCCTGTGTCTTTTCCGGCTCGAGGTCCGCAAAGGCCTCCGTCAGCAGTTCCAGGACGTGGGCCTCGCTGTGGTTGACGATGGCGTCGGCCAGCAGGCCCTGCATTTTCTCACTGTAGGCGGCGCTGTCCGGGAAGAATTCCCCGAAGCTCTCCAGGACCAGGCGCAGCTGGGAATTGATCTCCGGGTTGTTGCGGAAGCCCTTCCCGTCGAGCCTGTCCCCGACGACGTTCGCCGCATAGGCAAGCTCCGCATAGCCCGCGTCCGATTCCTGTGCAGGGGTGAAGAGGTCGGTGCCATAGCGCTCGTAGCCCCAGGTCTGCAGCGGAACCGAGGGCACCGGGTCGTACTGGCCGCAGATGTTGTAAATGCCCGGGTACTGCACGGGCTGCCGGGTAGTCCGCGGAACGCCGAAGAGGTAGGCGTACACCGCGTCGTACTCGCCGCTCTCAGCCATGTCGGCGGCCAGGATGTTGCAGACTGCCGACGCGCGCGAAAAGCCGCTGACCCATAGCATTTTGCTGCCTTCGACCCCGTGGTCTTCCAGGTACTGCGCGAGCTGCTCTTCAAACAGCCGGGCCGCCGCCTCGAAGCCTTCGTGCCGCTCGCCGGTGCCGACCTTGAAGTTGCTGGCCCATTCGTTGCCGTAGCCCTGCCCGCAGGCGGCCGCGGCGATCACCGTGCAGCTGCCCACGCGCTTCATGCCGATCACGCCGGAGAGGGAGTCTTCGCTGGGGGCCCTGTCGTAGCCGAAGCCGGTGATCCCGGTGAAGCCGGCCCCGCGGAGATAGGTCTCATACTGGTAACTCAGACCGGGGCTGCGGAAGGCGGACAAGGTCAGGCCCAGGGAAGCCCGGGCCATCGTGATGCTGAACTCCTCCGGGGGCATGCTGAAGAAGCCGTCGGAGTACGGGAAGTCCCACTCGATGACCTCATCGGACATGTCGGGGAAGGGAAGCCGGATCTGCTCCACGCGGCCGACTCCGCTTTCGTCGGCAAAGGTAACCGGCGCGGGGACCGCAGCATCCTCCGCCCGGGCTTCGGGCAGGGGATCCTCCGCGGCGAAGGCCGGGATGGTAAAGGAGGGCAGAATCAGCGTGATCATCAAAAAAACGATGACCATAAGCTGAAGTTTACAGATGCCGGTTTTGCGTTTCATAACATCCCTCCCATATTCCGGTTCAGCGGACAGGCTGCGGATTCATTCCCCATATAGCTTAAACTTCCCATAAATCTTTATGGGAAGTTTAAAGCCGGATGTGTTTCCTTGTCAATCTTTAATTCCGAGCATGTTCCTGACAACATGCATATTCAGCGCAGCGCATACCAGAGCGGTCACGGAAATCCATACAACGAGCAGATCTCTGAGCAGTTTTTTACTTTTCACTGTTTTTACCCCTGCTCTATTCCTGCAAGCTTATTCAGTGAAGAATTCAGGCTCAGAGCTGCGCAGATCAGCGCAGCCAAAGCAAGCCATAAAACTAACAGTTCTTTGCTGAAGACCGATTTCAGATAACTTTTCGTATCACTTTTCATGTTGCTGCAAGCTCCTTATGACTCCGCGGATTATTCAGTTTCGCCATCGGCCTTCGGCAGGTTGAGTTTCTCAAATTTCGGCACGCCGAGACCGTCGATTTTCCAGATGCCGTCCTCTTTGATCATGTTCATCTCGATGGTTCCGACCATCATGTCGTGATAATCGAAGCCGACGACCGCCTTGGATGTCTCGCTGCCCTTCATGACTTCCTTGATGGTCCAGTCGCACTCGGAAAGCCTGTCCAGAAGCAGGTTGACCGCGTCGCCGCCCAGAAGCGCCGTTGTAAACAGGCTGACTTCGGGCCTGCCGCTGAGCGATTGAAAGCCGTTCACGACTTTGAGGGCGTTTGCGGTGAGGTGCTTTTTCAGGCCGTCCACTCCGTCCGCGCGCATATCGTCGAAGGCGTTGTTCAGCGCGTATTCCGGACTCCAGCGTTCAAACAGGGTAATTGCCATGGTTGTGTTCACGCTCCATTGAATGTGTTTTTTGCGTTAAAAGACAGTTTGACAAACAGTCTTCCTTATGGCATATTTTAACTACAAACTGTTGGAAAAACAACGGTCAGATTGCCCTGTAATGTTTTGAATCCGACAAATCGGCCGATTTTGTCGGGAGTTGGAGGCCGTGAATGAAAGAACAGTCGGAGAATCGGCGCGTGCGGATGACCAGACGCCTGATGAAGGACGCTTTGCTGGATCTGCTGGAGCGGACGGAGCTGTCCGCCATCTCCGTGACGGCGGTCTGCGAGGCGGCAGACGTCAACCGCTCGACCTTTTACAGTTACTACGCAAGCCCGTCCGACCTGCTCCGGGAAATTGAGCAGGAAGTGCTGGACCGGATTCCCGCACCGGCCTTGCCCCTGGACCGGCAGGGGGAGGAAAGCCTCCTCCGGACGACTGAGGCCTTTTTTGACTACGTCCGGGAGAACGAGCGGGTTTTCCGCATCCTCTTCAGCGAGTCAGTGAACGCGGGCTTCTCCGCCCGGATGGTGAATCTGCTCTGCACGCAGCATATTCCGAGCGTTGAAAATGAGGACGAACTGTCCTCGGCATTGATACGGCACTATATCGCCAACGGCACCGTCGGCATGCTGCGGGAGTGGATCGACAAGGGCTTCCCGGTCAGCAGCCGCGAAATCGCAAAGAAGATGTACTATCTTTCCAGGAAACTCACCGCCTGAGCGGAAACGCTTCCGCCCGCGCCGGGAGCTGCAGCTTTATTGTTGGGGGAACAGAAAATGGACCAGACGGAACAGATGAATATCACGCTTGTCGTGGACGACGAAAAGGACCTGTACAACAAATTCAGCCCGGGAGCCGATTTCAGTTCGTCGGTAAAAGAGTATATCCGCGCAAGAGTCGTCTCCAAGGGCGACCACCAGGGAATCGGCATGACGGTGCGCTCGCGCCGCCCGCTCGACGAGGAGAAGTTCCGCGCGGCGGTGTCCAACTGGATCCGGGACGAAAAGGCTGTTTTCCGGAAGGTCGAAAAAGAATTGCTCCGCACGCTGGTTGCGCTGCTGATCGTGGGCTCCGTCCTGATCGTCCTGAGCCTGGCGCTGGAGAAGCGCGTCGAAGTGCTGAAGTATTCCCTGATCCCGATCCTCGGCTCCCTCGCCCTGAGCAAAGCCGCGGGCATCATGGTCATCAAGATGCCGGTCAACAGCAAAAACAAAAGGCTGATCAACGAAATGGAAAAAAACAGCGAGATCACCTTCGAGTACGGCCCTGCTCCTGCCGGGGAGGAGATGGAGAGCGGCACCGCATAAAAAATGCCGATAGAAAACACCTGCCGGATGATTCTTCCGGCAGGTGTTTCTGCTGTCAATTCACTTGTGATCAGCCGACCTCGAAGACCTTGGCCGCCACAATGTCAATGTCGGTGTTGGTCTCCTCGTACACCACAATGATCACGGGGCTCCCCGTGCGCAGCCGCACGGCGCCGGCGCGGATGTGATCTTCCTCACTATCGACGGTGTCCGGGTCGTCCCAGATGCCGGTCAGCGAAACGCCGTCCTGGTATGCATCCCAGAAGTGGTACAGGTAGTTTGCGTCATCTTCGCTGTCGTTCGGGCAGCGGATAAAGAAGCGCATGGCGCTGTACTCGTCCTGGTAGTTGAAGAACTCCACGCCGCCGAAGCTCACATTCTCGGTTCCCTCCGGGAGGTCCAGGAACATCTCCGGCAGACTGGGGTCGTCGTCAAAGCGGAAGGGCGTCTCCGGCGCACCGCTCAGAGCCTTCGGGTCTGCGTAGTAGCAGAGCGTGCTGCCCTGGTCATAGTACGAGCTGATGCGGAAGCTGACCTTGCCGCCCGCGGGGTCGAACTGGAACATCGCGGCGGCGCGGATGGTCCGGCCGGGTACAAAATCGTAGTTCACGTTGAAGGCTTCGGGCACGGCCTCGGCCCCGAAAACCGGCTCCAGGAACGCGCCGCCCTGGCTTGCGTCAAACGTCTCGATCCAGAGCGTGCGGGACTCGTCGGTGTTGTTCGTCACGTCAAAGTAGAAGACAATCAGGTCGCCCGCTTCGGGGTCCTGCACATGGTCTGCACCCAGAATGACGTAGTCCAGGCCGTTCACGGTCCCGCTGACGGTCCCAGCGGTGACGGCGCCGTCCGGGATGGGCACTTCCTTGTCAAACAGCGTGGACCCGAGCGCCAGCACCGAGAGCAGGCTGTCCACCGGGCTGCTGCCCAGCTTGCCCAGCAGGCCCTGCACGATGCCGCCCAGAATGCCGCCGAGGCTTCCGGGGCCGTTCACTTCATAGTCGCGGAGCTCAGCAGCGGTCAGGGCGCGGAAGTCCATGGTGTAAACCGGCGTGCGGATGCTGACAGCGCCCGCGTCATACGCACAGGGCAGTGTGATGTTTTTGGTGAGCTTCCGCTGAGGCGCGATGGTGATGCCGTTTTCGTCCCAGCTCAGCGGGATCTCCGCCTCCATAAAGCGCATGAAGCCGCTGCCATCCTCCTCCAGGAAGAGGTAGAAGCGCGCCCCCAGTTCCACCGCGCGGGAAATGATCTCCAGGTCGCTGCCCTCGCCGCCGGTCACGCCAGTCAGCAGGTAGCCGCCGGCAGGGTCGGCGGGGCCGGCCGCGGAGGCCGTGCCGCAGACGCAGATGCCCATCAGCAGGCTCAGGGTCAGGAGCAGGGAAAGGATTCGTTTCAGTTTCATCATGGGTAGGATACCTCCCACTTTTTTTCCCACAATATATCACAGGCGTTTCGCTTCCGTCAATTGCCGGGGACGTGCATTTCTCGCGCTTTGCGCTTGCATCCTGCAGCATGCGCTTTTATAATATGGTTTCAGACGGAATCGGTTCCCGGAGCGAGGGGTCGGGAAAAGGAGCAAGGCGGGAGCCAGCCCCAGCCCGGCGGACTACCGGGACTATGTAATCCCGGCCGACCGACAATTGTTTTACGACCGGATCGGCACGCGGGCCGAGGAAGAACTCGGCATGATGTAAACAGGCGTGCAGAACGCACGCAGCGGCAACTGTGCTGAATTCAAATCAGTTTTAATCATCTGTTTGGGGTGATCCGCAATGAAACTCTATTCAATCGGCCAGGTCTCGTCCATGATCGACATCCCGGTAAAGACGATCCGATATTATGAGAGCATCGGCCTGTGTACGCCGTCCCAGACGGATGAAAACAGCAATTACCGCTATTATTCCATCGACGACATCTTCCGCCTGGACCTGATCCGTGCGCTCGGCCGCCAGCTGGGTGTGCCGCTGAAGACGATTAAGGAATACTTCGAACGGAGCGGGGATCCGGACCGGCTGACGGAGTATCTGCAGCAGCAGGAGCGGGAGATTGACGCGGAGATCGAGGAACTGCGCCAGAGAAAACAGTTTCTGTCCAAAAAGATCCGGGCAATCAGCGAAAGGAAGGACAGGCGGCTCCTGGTCCCGACGCCGGTAGAATGCGGAGAACGGGTGCTGTCCGTCCGCAGGGAGGTCATCCATTCGGTGGATGAGGCGATGCTGCTGACCCGCCGTGTCGCGACCCTGTACGATCCGGACACCGAAGCCCCCATGTACATGATCCGCGATGTGACGGAGGAACAGTTTGAGGATTTCGACGGAATCCAGGTCCTGGTCGGCATCGGCGGGGACCAGACGGAACACGGGCTGTCCCTCTACAAGCTGGAAGCGGGGAAGTATCTGCGCATCGTGTATCAGAACCGGGAGGAACAGCGCAGGAAGGCCATGGACCTGCTGCGCGCCTTCATGCGCGAGCATGGCCTGACCCGCACCGGGCCGATGATCAACAGCGGTTCGGTGATCGATTCCTCGTCACCTTCGAGCGCGGACTACTGCCTGACCACGGAATTCAGGGTGGAATAAAACCGGATGCATAATAATAACACGGGACTATCAGAAGTGACAGTCCCGTGTGCTTGTTTGGAGTCAGATTGCGAGATTTACAGGTTCAGGTATTCGGCCGGAACCTCGACCTCCAGGTCGGAAGCGGGGAAGCTGGAACACGGGTGGATATAGCCGTATTCCAGATCGGACCAGCGTCTTCCGTCCGTCTTCGCGGGGATGAACACATCTCCCTTAAGGAGCCTACTGCGGCACCAGCCGCACTCGCCGCTGCGGCAGCGCGACGGGGCTTTCAGCCCGGCACGTTCAAAAGCAACCAGCAGCGGCTCGTCCGCGGATGCGGGGATGTCATAGATCTGCCCGCACTGGACGACCTTGACCTGATAGGTTTTGCCGTGGATTTCTTCGGGGTAGCCCTCCTGGTTCCAGGGATCCTTGATGGTGCCGAAGAGTTCTCTGCGCACATGCTTGAAATCCAGCCCGAGCTTTCCGATTTCCCCGTCCAGGAAGTTGTACATGGCCTGGGGGCCGCACATGAAGACGGTGACTTCTTCTCCGGCGGCATACTTTTCGATCAGGTCTGCCGAAATGAAACCGTGCTCAAAGCCTTCCTTCTCCTCATCCGAGAGGACATGGACAATATGCACCTTGCTGCACGCGGCCGCGACCTCGTCCAGCTCCTTGCGATAGACGATGCCTTCCTCTTTGCGTGAGCCGAAGATGATGGTGAGGTCAAAGTCCTCAAACCCGTCGCGGATGGCGTAGGCCATTCCCATAAACGGCGTGATGCCGGAGCCGCCGGCCAGGGCCAGCACCTTTTTGCAGTCACGGATCGGCTCGTAGTACAGGTGGCCTTCCGGTGAGGAGATCGTCAGCTTCTGGCCGACCTCAAAGTGATCGTGAATAAACGGAGAAACAAATCCTTCGTCGTCCCGCTTCACGGTGATGTTGTAGATGCCCTGGTAAGCCCACTCCGGCGAGCCGCACAGGGAATAGGAGCGTGTGGTGCAGGTCTGGCCAATCGTGATCGCCAGGCTGATGTACTGGCCCGCCCGGAAGGGGGCGAGCGCCTTGCCGTTCTCTGATTTCAGCACCAGGGTCTTCGCGTCGGCGCCGTTCTGGCGGATCTCGTCGATCACAACCTTCTGCCACTTCGGGTGATAGAGCTCCGCCTTGGCGTTGGACGCATAGGCTTTCGGCAGGGGAGAGAGCGGCGTGGACTGGATGACCTGTTCACGGACATCCGGCATCTTGGAGAACTTCAGCATGTCCAGAGGCCCGATTTTTCCGATTTTTACATTCAGTGCCATCTTACTTGCCCTCCTTTGCCATCATTTCTCCCAGCACCATTTTACCCACAATGTTGCCCGTGAGCAGGGATTCACTGAAGCCGTCGCCGCGGGGGCCGGCAGCGCCCGTGAACTTGAGGCCAGGGATTGTAAAGTCGCGGTCCAGCGACATCATGCGCGCCATGCAGTTGTCCCAGCCGGCGGCTTCGTAGCCGTACACGCCGCCTTCAGGCACCGCCGCGTAGCGGCAGAAGGTCCACGGCGTTGCGACGGCAATTTCCTCAATGTAGGGGATGATGCTTGTCTTGGTGGCGCGTTCATAGAGTTCCAGGATCTCCCGCGCCTTCTGATTCTTCAGGTTCACATAGTCCCGCAGCTCCACATCGCCCCAGACATCCTTGGAGTAGGCCATGGTGAAGCTCATCTGGCAGGTACCCGGAGGACCGATCTTCGGATTCGCCACATTGTAGCAGAGCGCCGCAGTGGAGCGGATCTTCTCCATCCGGCCCACGCGTTTGTACTCGTCCGCGGTGTCGAGACCCGGCGAGATGAAGATGTTGTAGTCCTTGATGCCGAGCTCCTCTGCCGTCTTGTTCAGGCCAATGTATACCACGA
The DNA here is from genome assembly GCA_017395085.1 of Oscillospiraceae bacterium. GTDB lineage: Bacteria > Bacillota > Clostridia > Oscillospirales > Oscillospiraceae > Limivicinus. The sequence continues at coordinate 183,938 of JAFPWF010000024.1, forward strand.
ACATGCGGGCGGAGAACTTGCGCGCGTTGGCAAGCTTAAGTTCGCGCTCGGGAATGACGCCTTTCGGCACCATGTTTGCGAAGGCGATGTTCGGGTTTCCGTTCCAGATGACATGGTCGGCATAGACGGTTCCCTGCGTGGTGCGCACGCCGCAGGCGCGTTTGCCCTCAAAGAGGATCTCCTCGGCCCGCACGTTGAACCAGCTCTCGCCGCCGAAGCGCCGGAAGGCCTCGAGCAGCCCGGTTGTCAGCTGGTGGCTGGTATGCTCCATGATGTACGCGCCGCCGTCGACCAGGTCGCCCACCATCATCAGGTAGAAGATTGAGGACAGCCGGTACATGTCCACCGCCATGTAGCTCCAGTAGGTGCCCATGATCCGCTTGGCGTCGTCCGTGAACTTCAGCGCGGTGAGAACGTCCATCGGGGAATAGGATCCCACCTTGAGGAAGTTCGGGAACTGCTTGCGGAGCACTTTGGGATCCGGGTGGCCATTTGCGCTGCTGATGTAGTTCAGAGCGGCCTTGCTCTCATCAAACAGCTCATAGAACCTTGCCACTGCCTCACGGTTGCCGGGGGCGTACTCTTCCATCTTGTCCATGAAGGCCTGCCTGCCGTGCGGCATCGTGAAGTCACGGATGACCGTCCCGTCGTCCTTAACATGGATGGCGCGGAACAGATCCGGAACCGGGACCCAGTTGATGGGAACGCCGTAGTTCTCGTTGACCAGCTCGTACACTTCACCTCTGGCGCCGGGCTTGCCGATGGCTGCCAACTCATGCAGGGCGGTTTCAAACTCAAAACGCCCTCTGCGGAAACTGCTTGCTACGCCGCCGGGCAGGTTGTGCTGTTCAATCAGCAGCACTTTTTTCCCGGCTTTCGCCAGGGTGCATGCCGTGGACAGACCGCCGTTACCCGCACCGACGACGATGGCATCATATTTTTGCATGTGTTCCTCCTCCTTGTATCAGATTTTTCGGATCCGTCTGCGGTAAAACGGATCTTTTTCCTAATATCACTATAAACTCTCCATCTGGTGGAGAGTCAAGAAATTAGGTGATATTCTATAATTGAAACAAATACAGGAGGAACAATTTGTCCATTCTGCATAAATACTGCTGCAGATCACGCTAAAATTCCGGTCAGAGAACCGCAGCCTGTTCCGTGCTTGTGCTTCCGTTCATTTTGCGGTATATAACCGGTAAAAATGACTGCACTGCACAGGCGCCCCTGCGGGGTGCTTTTTAATAATTGGAGGATAGAAAAGTCCGCGCAAGTATGGTATCATATCAAAAAGCACCTGATAAGGGAGACCTTTATGAACCCGACAAACGATGAAATGAACAGCCGCGCCATACAGGAACTGGCCGAGACGAACCGCCTCCTCACCGACCTGACCAAGGCGGGAAGCTGGACCATCAACTTTGCGCCGGACGGCACTCCGGCGTCCGTGCAGTGGGGCGACGGCCTGCGCCGGCTGATCGGCTATACCGACCGGAACGATTTTCCAAATGAACTGGAACCCTTCGTGCGGGGCGTTTACCCCGAAGACCGGGAAGCCGTGCTCAGCCATATAAACTCCGGCGTTTTTGACGAAGACGTTCTGGGCAAAAAGGGCTACGATTTCCGCTTCTGCCGGAAGGACGGCACGGTCCGTTGGTTCCGCATCATGGGCGTACTCGCGCGGGACGACGAAGGCAGGCCGGTGCAGTGCCGGGGCGTGACCATCGACGTCACCGAGGTGAAGGAACACGACGCCCTGTACGCCGCACTGCAGAACGAAGCGGCCTCGCTCGACACCATCCACGAGATGCTCGGCTCCGGAAAATGGAACATGGACTTTGACGAAGCGGGCGAGATGGTCCGCGTCAGCTGGAGCGACGAATTCCGCAGGATGCTCGGCTACCACGGGACGGACGACTTCCCCGACGTGCTGGAATCCTGGTCCGACCTGCTGCATCCCGACGACAAAGACCGCGTGCTGCGGGAATTCAACGAAACGATTACCGACCGGACCGGCCGGAAGACCTACGACGTGGAGTACCGCTTGCTGACGAAGAACCGGGGCTACCGCTGGTACCGCGCTGTCGGAAAACCCACGCGCCGGCCGGACGGCACGCCCATCACATACATCGGCGTGTTCATCGACATCACCGAGCGGAAGGAAATGATCCGGGAACTGGCGCAGCAGCGAGAATCGCTGAGCATCGCACTGGAGGAGGCCAACCAGGCAAACAAGGCGAAGACGGCCTTCCTCTCCAACATGAGCCATGAGATCCGCACGCCGATGAACGCCATCATCGGCCTGGACCGCATCGCCCTGAATGACCCCGGCATCTCCCCGGAGACGCGCGAGCACCTGCAGAAGATCGGCCTTTCGGCGCAGCACCTGCTCAGCATCATCAACGACATCCTCGATATGAGCCGCATCGAATCCGGCCGCCTGACCGTGAAGAACGAGGAGTTCTCCTTCGCAAACATGCTGGCCCAGGTCAACACGATCATCGGCGGCCAGTGCCGGGACAAGGGCCTCGGGTACGAATGCCGCATGAAGGGTGCGGTCGACGACTATTACATCGGCGACGACATGAAGCTGCGCCAGGTCCTCATCAACATCCTCGGCAACGCCGTCAAGTTCACGCCCGCGGGCGGCAGCGTCGAGTTTGACGTGGAAGAGGCCGCCCGCTTCGGAGGCAAGTCCACCCTGCGCTTTGTGATCCGCGACACGGGCATCGGCATGAGCAAAGAGTTCCTCCCCAGACTGTTCGACGCCTTCAGCCAGGAGGATTCCTCCACCACCAGCCGCTTCGGCAGCACTGGCCTGGGCATGGCCATCACCAAAAGCTACATTGAGCTCATGCACGGGACGGTTGCCGTCGAGAGCGAAAAGGGGAAGGGAACGACCTTTACCGTCACCGTCACGCTGACGGACAGCGAGCGCAAGAGCGCCGGCGAAGAGGAAGACGTCCTGCAGCCGCACGAACTCTGCGTGCTGGTCATAGACGACGATCCCATCGCCTGCGAGCACGCCCAGCTGGTGCTGGGGCAGGTTGGCGTGAACTGCGAAAAGGCCCTGTCCGGGGCCGAGGGCCTGCAGATGGTGAAGCTCCGCCACGCAAGGCGCGAGCCCTACAACCTGATCCTGGTGGACTGGCGCATGCCCGACATGGACGGCATGGAAACAACCAGGCAGATCCGCGCCGCCGTGGGCACCGAAACGCCCGTGATCATCCTGACCTCCTACAACTGGGATGAAGTGGTGGACGAGGCGAGGGAGGCCGGCGTGGACACCTTTGTGGCAAAGCCGCTCTTCGCCGGGACGGTGCTGGACGAGTTCCGCGAGGCCTTCAAAAAGAAGAACGCCGCTCGCTTAGGGGAAAAGGCGGACCTCAGGTGCCGAAGGGTCCTGCTGGCGGAAGACGTCGCCATCAACGCCGAAATCATGATGATGGTGCTCTCCATGCGCGAGATCGAAGCGGAGCACGCCGAAAACGGGCGCATTGCCGTGGAGATGTTCGCATCGCACGAAGCGGGCTATTACGACGCCGTCCTGATGGACATGCGGATGCCCGAGATGGACGGCCTGGAGGCGACCCGGAGAATCCGGGCGATGGACCGGGCGGACGCCAAAACGGTTCCCATCATCGCGCTGACGGCAAACGCCTTTGACGAGGACGTGCAGCACAGCATGCAGGCGGGCCTGAACGCGCACCTGAGCAAACCGGTGGAGCCGGACGTCCTGTTCGAGACCCTGGAAGGACTCCTGAAGCGTTAACCGGAATGCCAACAATAAAGCAGCAGCGCAGCGGAAATCCGCTGCGCTGTTTCTTCATGCCTGTTATTGAATTTTTCAGGCGGAATCAGCCGATGTAGTCCCAGAGGTTCAGGGTTACGTCGGTCTTCGTCTCGTCGTCGATGATGCCGGGGACCTGCTCGGTCACATAGGTGCTGCCCGAAACCGGGTCGATGTAGTAGCGGTTGATGGCACCCGTGGATGCGCGGAACACCACCACGATCTCCTGATCGCCGCTGGAAGCGATATCCCAGTAGAAGGGCGCGCCGCCGTTACCCGTGTTGTCCTCCAGGGACGGGTCCTGCGTTACACAGTACTTCTTCACCGCGGCAAGAGCCTGCTCGTCGGTAATTTTTTTGTGGTCGCCCACAATGACGGTGGTGCCGTTGCCGTCACCGGGCCCCTGCACGACCGCGGCCGTGGGAGTGGGAGAGGGCGTGGGCGTCGCGGCGGCTGCCGTGTCGGCGCCGCGCACGGTAATCATGGCCGTATCGGTGTCCTTATAGCCGGCGGCGTTGGTGTAGCGGCAGAACACGCGCCAGCCGTTTGCCGAGGCGGGGATGCTCTTCAACTGCAGGTTGGGCGTGGTCGCGTTCAGGATCTCCATATCGGGGTGCGCTTCCTGCACGGCGGCGCCGGTCAGGTCGGTCTGGCCGTCCGGGCTGACAAAGTGCCAGGCCAGGCTCTGGTAGTTATCGGCCCTTGCCGTAAACCAACAGTTGCCGCCTTTGTCCACGGTCTCCCCGAGGGGGCTCTTGGTGATCACGGGCAGCTGCCCCGCGGGGGCTGGGGTCGCAGCCGGGGTCGGCGTCGGAGTCGGGGCAGGAGTGGGCGTCGGCGTCGGAGTCGGGGTCGGAGTGGGAGTAGGCGTCGGTGTGGGTTCCGGCGTGGGAGTGGGCGTCGGGGCCAGGGTGGCCGCGGGCACCAGAGTCGGCGTCGGCACGGGGTTGGGCTTGCGCAACAGGCCGCAGCCTGTCAGCAGCAGCGCCGTCATCGCAAGGCACAGGGCCAGGGATAAAATTTTTTTCATCTCATATTCCTCACTGTTTAAAAATCATTATTCCCGCGTGCACCGCAAAACGGGACGCGGAAGCTGCTTTCACAGCCCGCGATTATACACCCGGAGTCCGTTTTTGTACAGGGGTGTTTTCACAATCGGCCTCGGGACGGCGGCGCGGTTTCATTCCCGGCCTTCTGCACCCCGGGCTGAAAAAGATTCTGTTTCCGATAGGCAAAACCGCCGCTTTATGGTATGATAAACAGGCAATCCAAACTGTCCTTTAAAAAAGGATCCGTGATATCAAAACCGGGAGGTAATCAGGATGTCATTTCAGAAATACCGCTTTGACGGTTCCCGTCCGTTTGAGATCTCAGCATGCTCCACGGATGAAACAAGCCTCTGCGACGACCGCAAGGATGCGGAAAAGAAAATGGAGGAAAACAACGGCCTGATCGACGAACTGCAGCAGAAGCTGTACGCTGAAAAGAAGGAAGGCGTCATTTTCCTCTTCCAGGCAATGGACGCTGCGGGCAAGGACGGCACGATCCGCGCGGTGCTGACCTGCCTGTCCCCGCACGGCGTGTATGAAGCCGCTTTCAAGGCGCCCAGTTCCGACGAGCTGGCGCACGACTACCTGTGGCGCGTTGCCAAAGTGGTGCCGGCCAAGGGCGAAATTGCGATCTTCAACCGCTCGCACTATGAGGACGTCCTCATCGGCAAGGTCAAGGAACTGTACCGCGGTCAGGCCAACGCCCGCCGCATCGACCTCGACCGGGTCATCGACAACCGGTACGAGGACATCCGGAACTTTGAGGAGTACCTCTACCGGAACAACGTCCGTACGGTCAAGATCTTTCTGCATGTGTCGAAGGAGGAGCAGGCCAGACGCTTCCTGTCCCGCATCGAGGAACCGGAGAAGAACTGGAAGTTCAGCGGCAGCGACTACGAGGAACGCGCCTACTGGGACGCCTACCAGGAAGCTTTTGAAAGCGCGATCAACGCCACGGCGACGGAGCACTGCCCGTGGTACGTCGTCCCGGCCGACCACAAGTGGTATATGCGCTATGTGGTTTCCGAGATCATCCTTGCGACCCTGAAGGACATGGACCCGCGCTATCCGGAGGTTACGGAAGAGCGGCTGGCGACGTTTGCAAAGTATAAGGAAGAACTGCTGAAGGAACTGCCGCCGGAAGACGCGCCGAAGCCGAAGAAGGAAAAGAATAAAAACAAGAAAAAGAAATAAGCCGCTGACAGAATTGTAAAACGCTTTCCGGAGGAAAGACGGAATGGCAAAGAGAAACATTGACCCGCTGGCCTGCGCCGGCGAAATCACCCATGCGCTGAAAAAGGGTGTGTTCCTCACAACCAAAAATGGCGAAAAGGTCAACACCATGGCCATCGGCTGGGGGCATATCGGCAGGATCTGGGAGCTGCCGGTGTTCATCGCCTATGTCCGTGAATGCCGCTATACCCGGGAACTGCTGGACACAAATCCCGAATTTACCGTGAACGTGCCCGTGAACGGCGTCGACAGGCGAACTCTGGCCATCTGCGGCGGAAAGAGCGGCCGGGATACGGACAAAATCGCGGAAGCCGGCCTCACCCTGGTGGAGCCGGAAGTCATCAGCGTTCCCGCCATCAAAGAGTTCCCCCTCACGCTGGAGTGCCGGGTGCTGTACCGCGAGCCGGAAGACGCCTCCCGGCTGCCGGAGGACATCCGGAAAAAGTTTTATTCCATAGAGACGGAGTCTCACATTGCCTATTACGGCAGAATCATGGCGGCGTACAGGATCGAAGAATAAGCTGCAAAACACAAAACTAAGCGGCCGATCCGGAGAAAGCTCCGAACCGGCCGGTTTTTTGTCGACAGGCAATATAATAAAAAAGAAACTGAACTACTCCGAAACAGGACTGTAAAAGTTCTGTTTTCTACTGTTTTTCAAAACGGATCAAATCAGTGATACGAGGATTCCGATGATGATCACTGACAGACCATTTGAGATAAGAGTTGTACTGAAGTTTAACTGAGATAAAAGCGCACCTTCAACAGCGCCTTGCTTGTTAGGGGCTGCGGTTTTGGCAATAAGGGATGCGAGGCTGCGATTAACAGGGTAGCCCATGATAGAGTTCAGAGCCAATACCATCCCCGCATATGGGCCGATAGACATCCGCTTACCCAGGAAGTATCCACAGAAAGCAAGAATTAAAGTACCGATAAACAGAGAGAACAATGTGGGGGCAACCAAAGATAGCAGAGTCGTCAAAGATGTGTGGGCAAGATTGTTTGCCATCAATCCCATCAGGCTTAGAATCAGCAGCCCGTAGGTGTCGGATCTAAACAGAGGCGCTCTGTCGATCAAGCCAAGATTAGCAGCGATCATGCCGAACAGCAATGCTGTGATGTTGGGGTTGATTCCGGAATTCCTGAGCAGTGTGCTATGCAGCAAATTGTTGAGTGCTGTCAGCAACATAATTGTTCCGAGATACCACGCTGTTGTTTTATATTCTGCAGGGAGGCGATCAACAGTTTTCTTCTTGCCTTCCGTTTTTTTGTGCCGGGCAACTTCTGCTCCGTCAGGCAGTTCATCCTCAAGTTGTTTTGCTTCTTTCCTGAGCGCCCAGAATAAGAACGGCATAGCAAAAAAACCCTGAAACATGAAGATAATCCAAGGATAAAATGACAAGCTGGGGTATTTGTCCATAACCCATCGGGACCCGATCGCGCATGAAGCACCGCCGCCGATTATGGCTCCTGGCGAAAGCAGCGCGAGAGAGCGACCGAAAACAGGCCAGAGAATACCGACCAAAAGTACTGTCATGATGAGTGAACAGGCAACGACATGGAGAGTCTCTGTTTTTTTCATTTTTATTGTGCGGAAATCCAGCATGGTTCCGGAATGTACGATAAGGACATTGAAAGCAATGGTGCCGACACTAACCAGATTTGCTGATAGCAGCATGTCTTCGGGAAGGATGTGTTTTGCAAAGCCGATACAAAGCAAAACACCGAAAACAAGAGGCATTGGCAAGAACCACTTCAGTTTTGTCGATACTGACTCTGAAACAAAAACAATGATCAGAAATACCAGAAAACTTTTGGCAAAGGTCCATGTATATGCTTCCATAAATCCCCCTATATGGTGTCATGCTACCGGAGCACGGAACGCGGTTCCCTCTTGCTGAGAGAACCGCGCATTCTGTATTTGGGCAGACGACTCAGTGCGTTGCACCCTTGCCGCTCCCACCGATGACTACATCGTCGTCACAGATCGGCTGAAGCCAGTTTTCCTGCGGTGTATAAGGAATGTACGGCATCAACAGGTAGGATGGGTGGTCTTTATCCCGATAGATCTTATAATTGATGGTGTTGCAACTGGGGATTGGCCCCAGATGGCTCATTTTTGCCTCCCAGGCATCCTTCTGGGCTTCAAAGTTATCCATCGCCTTGATTTCCAGCTCAATCGATGTGCCGGGACCGAAGACCATGCCGATGGGGTTGACCTCGATGACATATTCCCGGATTTCGCCCGGCGTGATCGGCTCGCGGTGAGAGTAATCATGAACAGGTCTGCCGATTTGGCTCTTTTCCGGATCAAGCGGATAGCTCATCTTCAGCATGCCGGGGCGGCACACGGGCATCTTTGTTCCGCCGGCGGTGATCTGCCAGAGCTTTACGATGATATTTGCATCTGGAGCATCAATAGAAGCCCAGAGATGCAGTTCGATGGGGCCTGTGAAACGGGTAGGCATACTGAAGCGGTCGGTACGGTAAACGAGTGTTTCCACCTCGGTCGTGATATGAGGAGGACGGTGAGTAAAGCTGTCAGGAGGAAGATTCCCTTCGGCAGGGCACTCCCAGCGAAGCTGATGGAAGGTGTGAAGGAACAATTTCTTCCACTGTGTCCGAGCAAGAGGATACTCGTGTTCATAACAGTATCCGCGCCCAAGAATGTTCATCTTCATCGGAGGCTCTTCCGTGATACCGGTGTCCACATCCTTCAACCAGTGGTCGTACCAGCGCAGGCATTCCGCATCCATAAAGCGGTAGGGGAGCTCCATTCCATTATAACCTTCCATTACACCGCAGCGCTTATATGCTTTGGTGTCAGGAGAGTTCATGGCATTGAAGACAGGAGCGCTCCAGCGGCCTGTGGGAGCCCAACCGCATTTAAAGTAAGCCGGTACCGTCAGCTTGTCATATTTGTACTTCATGGACCGGTCTTTCCAGTATTTGTCCTCGTTGGGGTGCAGCAGATAATCCAGATAGAAGGTGTGATATTTCGGGGGCCATACAGAGAAAATCTTACTGAAGAAAGTGTTGATTGCAATGTCTGGGTCTTTCTGCACTTCTTCGATCCGTTTCTTTGTGGCCTCCTCACCTTCCTCATGAAGCGTCCAGGAAGCGGGATTGTTGGAGGGACAGAGCTCCCAGTACATGTTCATGTAGGTGTTTCCGACACCGCCGTAATGCCCGTGCTGATAATAATCGTCCGTATAGCTCAGCGGCATGATGCATTTCAAATGCGGAGGTTGAAGTGCTGCTACCAGAGGCTGGATGATACCAAAATAACTGTAACCGTGAAGGGCTACTTTCCCATTGCTCCACTGGCATTGTGTACCCGCCCACTCGACAGTATCATAACAGTCAAGCTGTTCCTGGGGATTGTAAACGCCAAGGAACTCGCCCTCACTTTTGCCAATTCCTCTCGGATCCGGGATGATAAAGGTGTATCCGCGCTTGACATAGAAATCCATGTCGCCGGCTTCCAGACTATGGTCAAAATAGTTGGATTTTCCTGGAAGGGAGCCATGCCGCATGGCCTGCATACCTTTGCTGTAAGCAGACCAGGCAATCAGAGCAGGAGCTTTTTCAATCTCTGCGGGATGATACACATCACAGAAAATCTTGCAGCCGTCTCTGAGAATAATAGGAACATCTTTCTCAACCGCAACGGTGTACTCAGGCTTGGACAGTTTCTCAAGGTTTTTTGTATAGCGCCTGTCCCAATAAACAGGTGCGTTGTCGAGCCCGGTTAATTGTACAAACTCGTCCTGATGCATTGCACAGTCATTCCTTTCTGTTGAAATCTGGTTTCAGATGATAGTATCATTCTAATACGCGAAACAGACACTGTCTGTCATGAAACTGACAGAAAGAGGTTTTTTCCGCATTACGTCCTGAGTTCGCTGTTCATGATAATCTCCATCAGGCTATCGTAATCCAGAACAGAAATCTTGCCGCGGTCTGTACTGATCCATCCGTTTTTTCGCCAGTCTCCCAGAATTACTGCAGCTGTCTGGCGGGCCATCCCGGCGGTGGATGCCAGTGCCTGCTGTGTAATTCGGACTTCACGGGGGCTGCCAGGCTCGGAATTTGAGGGAAGAAGATTAATGAGAGTGAATGCAAGCCGGCCGGGTGCGTCCATATACATGGAATTGAGCATGTTTTGGGCGCTGTTGGTCAGCCGTTCCACAAGCTCCTGAATCACGACCCTGCAAATACCGGGATTCGCCCAGGCTAGTTTTAAAAAAACGCTTTTTGGCATGATGACGAGCTCTGAATCTTCCATGGTGATCGCAGTATTCAGATAATTCATGTCAGTCAGCAGAGCAGTTTCACCAAAGTACTCACCCGGTGATTTTACTTTCACAATCATCTCAAGGCTTTCTCTGTAGGAAAAGAGTTCCATGAGATAACCCTTTTTCAGAATGTACAGGTAGTTTGCCACATCGCCTTTCTGGTACAGAAACTGGCTGCGCTTTACACGGGCTATTCTGCAGTTCCCGCTTGCTTCTTCCAGCATTGCGGCAGGCACTGAGCAGAACAGTTCAGTATTCTTTAAAAATTGAAAGACAGTTTTTTTGATGTCCATGTTTGCCGCTCCCTTCACTGAACGGAAAGTCCCTGTGATTCAATGTATCATCTGCTTCGGTCGAGCGCAAGCACTTGTTCCCGGTGTTGCCAAAAAAAACAATGAATTCTCTTGCCTTGTGTCAGCTGGATGACAGCGAACCTAAGTGATAGGATGCTATTATTAAAACAGCCGTATAGAAACTGCAGGCATAGTTTCTTTCATCCGCAAATATAATAATCGAAAGAGGGGAATTTCATGAACAACCAAAGTAGGCAAAAAATCGGTCTGTTTTCATGCATCCTGATGGCTGTTGGCAGCATCATTGGCGCGAGTATCTTTGCTACAACACCCGTAGCGATCAAGATTGTTGGAGGCAACGGCGTTGTCATAGGCTTTATTCTGGCGGCCTTCGTAGTTGTGCTGAGGACACTGCCGGAACTGATTATGATGGCAGCACTACCGGCTAACGGTGCATCCTATATGTACCTGTCCCGACTCGTTCATCCGCTTCTCGGAGTTCTTGAGACTTTCAACGAGCTCATGGTCGGAGTGCTGAAAATTGCAACGATGGCGCTGACGTTCTCCACTTATTTTGCCATGCTGTTTCCGGCAATTCCGGCACAGTTGGTGGCTGTTGCGGTCTGTATTGTTTTTACGATTATCTCCTGCTACGGCATCAAGGCGTCTGCAACCGTACAGAATATTTCCGTTGCGGTACTCATAGTCGCGCTCGGCGTTTTCATTTTCGGAGGATTGGGCGCTACGAAAGTCAGCTTTGGCGAAGTCATTTCAACCACGGTACAACTAAGCGCTCTCTGGGCGGCAATGGGTATTATGCACGGTAGCCTGATGGGCGCGAATGTGCTGATCTACGCCGCAGAAGAGGTGGAAAATCCGGGACGGAATATTCCCATTGCATTTGCAGTTTCAACGGGTATCACGGCAATCATTTATGCAGTCATGGCTTATATCTGCGTTGGTGTTATGCCAAACTTCTACCAGATTGACAACCTGGCGACCGTCGCTTCGCAGTATCTGCCGCAGGCATTGCTGGTCTTCTTCATTACCGGCGGCGCTCTCCTGGCAGTTGTAACCAGCGTCAACTCCGCAATGCTCATGTTCTCACGACTGAATTTCTCGGCTGCCAGGGACGGAGTTCTTCCTTATGCGGTCTGCAAGACAAATAAACATAATGCTCCCTATGTGAGCCTCTGGCTGATTGGAATCATGGCGAGCTTGTTTATCATCAGCGGCTTTGACCTGGAAGATGTGGTAAAAATCACGACAATCCCCGGACTACTGCTCAGCCCGATTCTTTTCCTTGGTGTTTTCACCATCAAAAAACATTATCCGAACTGCTACAAAAACTCCTATATTAAAACGCCTCACTGGCTCAACTGTATTTTTGCTGCGGTAGCAATGGTGGTATGCTTTATGCTAGGCTATTATGTGCTGTTCCAGATGAAGCCGCACAACTGGATCGTCATGATCTGCTATTATGTGGCGGCTGCCATTTTTGTCTACTTCCGTTATCGCCAGATTAAGGAAAAAGAAGGGGTCAGTCTTTTCGATAAAATGCGCGCTACCTACCAGCCCTGGGAAGAGAGGGAGCAGGCAGCGAAAGAGGCTTTGGGCGATAAAGCGGTTTGATTTTTCTATGATATTATTGTCCGGATAATCAGGAATGGTGTCCGGATGACAGACAGCGTCCTGGGCATATGTTATGATGCATATGCCTGGGACGCTGATATTATCTTTTTCGGAAGGAGATAGATTATGAAGAAAAGAATCACGGAAATACTGGGTATTGATACACTGCCGAATTATTGGGATAAACGCTATGTGAAGAATATTGATAAACTGTCCCGCCCCTGTTATGAGGTGGAGTGTCACAGAGATGTCTGGATGTCGCTCCGGGATGGTGTGCGGCTTTGTGTCGACATTTATCTGCCGAAAGACGCGGGGCCGGTTCCTGCCCTGATCAGCTGGTCGGCTTATTCAAAAACAATGCAGGGAATCAAGCGCGGTGCCATCCCGCCGGAATCTCTTCTTTTTGATCACAGTCTGGAAGCCGGTGACATTGATTATTTCGTCAAACGCGGTTATGCCTATATCATACCGGATCCCCGCGGAATAGGTAAAAGTGAAGGGGAGTGGTACGGGGTATACAACCCCGTGGAGATGAGGGACGTCTATGATGTCATCGAATGGGCAGCAGCGGAAGAATGGTGCGATAGCAATGTCGGTATGGTCGGTTACTCTTATTTCGGCATTTGCCAGATTCTTGCTGCAGCATGGCAGCCCCCGCACCTGAAGTGCATCATGCCATGCTCATTTGTGGATGATTATTATCAGCACGGTTACTATGGCGGCGTTCCGTCCACATACATGAGCATATACTGGGAACTGAGCCCGTCTTCAAACCCCGTGCCATGGTCGGTGCAGATGTACGGTGAAGAAAAAGTGCGCGCGATGATGGCAGAACGGTTAAAGGATCCGGATATAGCAGTGAACAGCTATTTCACAAAGATTTTGACAACATGGCCGCCAAAGTACCATACGTTCTATCTGGATTATCTGCTGCATCCGCTTGACGGTGAGTACTGGCAGCAGCGCAGCGCAAATCAGATCTATGACAAGGTGAAAGTGCCGGTGTACCTGCACTGCGCCTGGAGTCCGATCGGCCGTTGGAGCGCCCCGATCTTCAACGCAATGACCGATGACCGATTGTCATGCCCCAAGAGGCTTGGCGTTCTCGAAGGGTATGATGGATTGGAACTGCCCTACAGAGCCCTGAATGAGGAGTGCCTGCGCTGGTATGACCACTGGCTGAAGGGCGTGGATACCGGCATCATGGATGAGCCGCTGTATAAGTTCACGGTTCTCAACAGCGGAGTCCGCTATGAAAATGAGTGGCCGCTTCAACGAACCGAATGGAAGAAACTGTATCTTCGCTCCTTTGGACGTTTGCGCTGGGATCGTGAACCGGACAGCGATCTTCCGCCGGACGGATTTATGCATCTCCCGCCGTCCATATCGACAGAAGTTAACAGGCTCGTATATAAAACATCCCGCTTCCCGCATCCGATGGAAATCACAGGACCGATTGAGCTTCATCTCTGGGCGGCTTTCGATCAGCCGGATGCCAATATTCTCGTGGAGCTGTGCGATGTTCTGCCGAGCGGAGAGCGGATGCCGCTCTATCGCTACGGTGCGCTTCGTGCGTCCCATCCGCTAGATGAAGAGAGAAGCAAAATTGGCGCGCCTGTGCACGACAACACGGTTTCAGTTCCTGTAACGCCAGGAGAAATCCGGGAATACGTTATCGAGATCAATCCTACGTCCATCATGATTCCCGCCGGTCACTGGCTTGAGCTGGAGATTACGAGTCAGTGTCCGAATCCCTGCCACAGCGAGACATGGACTGGCAAGGTTGGCAATATGAATGTGATTCCTGCTGCAGCTACAACGTCGTATAAAATCTACCGCGATAACAATCATCCGTCTTATCTGCTGCTGCCGATCATCCCGTATACGCCGTCTGAGAACTGGGTACGGCCGTTTGAGGATACTGACGAGATCGACACAGAATAACAATCACCGGCTTCGCGATTATCTACTTCCTTCTTTCTCTTTTGTCGCCTGCATTGGAGGCGGCGCGCTCCACCGGGTAGTTTCCTCTCCGGTGGGGCATTTTCTATCCTTGCGCATCAAACTGTTCCGTGGTACAGTTCCAGTATAGGGTAGAAGGTCACACGGAAGAGATGTCCGTTGAGGAGGAAACATGTTTTATCTGAATGAAAGCGAACGGGAATACCGGCACGGCGACCACGGGCCGAAGTACCTGGAACAGGGGCCGCGCATGAACTTCGGCGTCGTCATGCTTCAGCCGGGCAATACCGTTTCGCCCCACGTGCACCGCGTAATGCAGGAGAGTTTTTACATCCTGGAGGGCAGTGTGACGATTTCCGTCCTCCGGGAAGACGGCACATGGGCGGACAACAAGCTGGCAGAAGGGGATTATCTCCACCTGGAACCCGGCGAAGCGCATAAGATCCGCAACGAGAGTGCAGAAGTGCTGCGCATGGTTGTTACCGCTGCACCGTATGCCGAAGGGGATAAGGAAAGCGTGGGTTGACGGCAGAGAAATCCGGGTGCTGGCCAGTGCCCGGGAGGTCAATCCGCACTTAACCGAAAAAACAGGGGGAGCCTAAGCTCCCCCGATAATACCGATCAGACTATAGATGATGATTGCAAGCCCAACGCCCGCAACTGCGGCGGCGATTTGCCGCGCGGTCCTGCGGGCTTCCTCTTTTGTGAGCTTGCCCTGCACTCTGGCGAAGAACACCGATTTCCTCGGATCCCTGTTTAAACAGAGGGCGGCGGCTGCGAAGATCAGCATGCAGCCGAAAAGCAGCAGAAAGACAAAAGCGTCACGCATATATTTTTCTCCTGAAAACTTGCCTAATTTGCACCATTCTTTTACTTGCTGGACACATCAATCCAGATCATCGACAATCTGATAAACCCAGAACTGTTTTATTGTCTTGTACGTTTTCCTATGATAATATTATGTCATATTAAAACGAAAAAAACAATCAAACCTGAATAATAAATTGATAAACGAAAAAAACAATGCTGGTTGCGGGATAAAAGGCTTAAAAGCAGTAAGGAGAAAAAATTGAGCGAATTAATTGATATCTTTGATGAAGAGAGAACGTGCGAGTTTAAAGGCGAAGTATATTCAGTGCGTGACAATGGTTCTGTTATGCGCCACAATAAAGAGGGTAAAAAGCCAAGACCACTTGATAATAAGTGGACTTTTGGGAAATTAGATACCCAACATGGATATTTAACGATTGGATTAGTTGCTGTTCATAGAATTGTTGCCACAGCTTTTTTAGGTGGGCAGCCATCGGATAAACATGTTGTAGACCATATTGATACCAACAGACAGAACAATAGGCCAAGTAATCTGAGATGGCTAACCAGATTAGAAAATATTGTATTGAATGATATAACACGATCAAAACTTGAACAGTTATGCGGTTGCCCTATTGATGAAATACTAAGTGATTTATCTATTCTAAGAAACATACCTTTGACACCACAATTTGAGTGGATGAGAGCCGTTAGTAAGCAAGAGGCGGAACAGTCACTTATAACATGGAAGAAATGGGTTAATTGGTTATCCGAAAACAAGGAAAAGAAAAGAAATACGCTATTAGCGGACGAATATAAAAACAAACGAAACAGCCCTATACGTTCATCAAATCCAAATGGTGTGAATGAGCCACTTGGTGCTTATTATGATAGGCTGAATAAATGGGTTGATAAAGCATCAGAAAGAAAAGAGCATGAAATCCCGGCAGAATATAGAAATGGGCGTAATGGATTTATATACCCATTAGAACCACAAGGTGCAGAGGCATCACTTGATGCTTATTATCATAGTCTTAAAACAGACGAAGTGTTCTGTTATAAAGATTATCCAAGTGGAAGGTATTCATTCTATATAATTGATTTTTGCTTAAATAAAGAAACAAATATTTTATCTGTTGCAACGACAAATCATAGTGAGGTAAAGCCCTTATACTTAACAGGTGTTACTTTGAGTAATGACGGTTTTGAATATGATACTCAAAGCTTTTTCACAGGAGAAGGCTTGTCAAAATATATGACTCTAGCTAGAGGCGAAGAATGGACTGGTGGAGATGTGTTTGATGATTATTGTTAAAGCGAATGATAATCTGACAAACATTGAAAATTGATAGGACTTCGGCAGATGAAACCACTAAAAGAGAAAATCGAATTTCAACGCGACGGCCTGACTATCCGCGGGCATGTCTGGGGCCAGCAGGAGGGCAGGCAGCACGCGGTGATCCTGAGCCACGGCTTCCTGGCGAATGAGAAGATGTGCTTCCGGTACGCGGAACTGCTGGCAGGACTGGGTTACCTCGCAGTGACCTACGACTTCTGCGGCGGGGGGATCCGCTGCAGGAGCGATGGCAGGACGCAGGACATGACAGTGCTGACGGAGAAGGCCGACCTGCTGGCAGTGCTCGAGGGAGTGCGGGAACGCTTTCTGCCCCTCAGCGTTTCGCTGCTGGGCTGCAGCCAGGGCGGCTTCGTGTCGGGACTCGCGGCGGCGGATCCCGGAGCGGGAGAGATCAGGAGCCTGATGCTGTTTTACCCGGCAATCTGCATCCCGGACGATTCGCGGAGCGGGAAGATGATGTTCTACCGTTTCGATCCGGAGAACATCCCCGATCTGCTGGGGAAGCTGCCGATGAAGCTGGGCGGGGACTACGCCAGAACAGTGATCGGCATGGACCCGTATGAGGAGATGCAGGGGTACAAGGGTCCGGTCCTGCTGCTGCAAGGCACGGAGGACAAAATCGTGAATCTGCGCTACGGCAGGGCGCTGAAAGAAATCTACCCCGACTGCCGGTACGAGGAACTTGAGGGTGCGGGGCACATGTTCCGGGGCAGGGATGACGACAGAGCCTGCGGAATCCTGCGGGAGTTTGCGGAAAAGATCATACAGAACAGCTGATGAATCATTCACGGGTCAATTCCCGGTTGACCAGTTCACGTTATAGGTATGGTATTCTTGAGCCACAGTATTCAGGGGAGGTGACAGCCATGAAGAAATGCCCGAAATGCGGCGGGGAGCATCTCGCCCCGATTCACTACGGTTATCCCGCCTTCAACGAGGAGACGAAGCGCCGGGTTGAGCAGAAGGAGCTCTTCCTCGGCGGCTGCCGCATCACCGGCTGCGATCCGCAATTCCACTGCTTTGACTGCGGGAAGAATGTCGGCAAGCCTCCCGTCCTGCTGACCAACAAATACGGAGAAGAGGATTACCGGGACATCGTCACTTCGGTGAAGTTTTCCGACGGCGGTTTCGGCGCCGGTTTCGACGAGGTGATCATTGAGAAGCTGCCGGACCGCATTGCCGTTCACGCACGCTCATCCCGGCCGCCGTTTGACGCGGACGGGGAACTCTCCGCGAAGGAATGGAAAAAGCTGCTGGACAGGCTCTTCTGCAGCCTGTATGTCCACGAGTGGAAAGAATCCTACGTGAATCCCTACATCCTGGACGGGGAACAGTGGGAGCTGGAGTTCCGGTTAACCGATAAACGCGTCAGAAATACCCACGGGAGCAATGAGTTCCCGGCGTACTGGGATGAGCTGAAGGAGACGTTTCAGCCGTTTTTCATTGGAGAGTGACAAAAATACAGGAGCCGGATGGCAAATCATCCGGCTCCTGTGCTTTCTTTACTTACGCGGTCATCTTTTCCCGCACGCCGTACTTCAGTTCCAACTCGGTGGGGTTGCCGCCCTGGCCGAGTTTCTTCGCTTTCGGTTTGGCGCCGCCCGTTACCTCGTACAGGGTGAAGGCGCCGGTCTGCGCCGCCAGGGTCGAAGTGACCCTGCTGGGCGAGGTCAGGAAAAAGAGGGGCTCGTACTGACGGTTGCAGTAGCTGACGCGTACGGTTTCGCCCTTCGGGCAGAGGGTGGTGAGGTCTGTCATGCGATGTTCTCCTTCGGTTATGCAGTCTTTTTCAAGGGGGTGAGGATCTTCCGCTCGACGTACCAGCGGCCGACCTGCATCCCGTGGGGCAGCCGGGTGCGCTCAAAGTAGAGGCTGCACTGCTGGCCGCAGATTTTGACGGTATACTTGTCGCGGCGGACGCTGGAGTAGGCGGCCTGGGACTCGTGCATGTCGATCACCTGCTCGATGCGGAAAATCTTCCCATCCTTCCAGATGAGCTCCACCGGCTTCATGAACCCGGCCGGGTCGAAAAAGACCTTCACCTGGACATAGACTTTGGCAGAGGGAGATTCGCAGTAGCTGGTTTCCATCCGGTTAGCCTCCTTTTTGGGGTATCAGAATACCGCCCCGCCGCCGGCAGGACGGTGCGAGCTGCGTGTTTCCGTATTCCGGGCGGCGTGCGCCTAGAGGAAGAAGTCCCGCAGCGGCATGCGCAGCCCGGTGCAGATTTTGTCGATGGTTTCGAGCTTCAGCTGCCCGTTGCGCTCCTCGGTGCTCTTCAGCGTGTGGTAGGAGACCTTGCAGAGCAGCGACAGCTGATAAAGGGTCAGGCCCCGCTCGGCCGCGAGCTCCTTCACCCGCGCCATGGTTTCAATCATGCCGGACGCTCCTTTCCCGCCCCTCAGGCCTGCAGCACCCGGCCGAAGATCCGGAAGGGGCTGTAGGGGGAGATGACGATGGGGGAGTACCGGGCGGAGTTGAAGGAGTACAGCACCGGCTGCCGGCGCATCACGCCGTAACTGTCGGTGAAGAGCTCGCGCAGGTCCTCGGCTGGCTTCCGGTCGCCGTAGATCTTGATGTAGGCCTGGTCGTCGTAGAGGAAGATGCCCACCTCGCCGACGTTCAGCTCCGAGCACTTCTGCACCCAGACGATCTGCCCGTCGTGGAAGGCGGGCTCCATGCTGTCGCCGGAGATGCGGATGCCGAGCTCCGCGCCCTTCGGGATCTCGTCCGCGGGGAAGCTCATGCTGTCATAGGCCTCGGTGTCGTCCAGCCAGTTGCCGGTGCCGGCGGCCGCCGGCATGCAGGCCACGGCCATCTCGCGCAGGGGGACGGCGGGCTTGAGGGGCTTCGGTTCGGGCCGGTAGTTGCCGCTGCTGATGAGGTCCTGACGGTACTCGTTGAGCTTGCGGAGGCCCTCGGGGTTCAGCTCCGGCGGGCAATCCGCCCGGTAGGCACCGAGCCGCTCGTCCATGCCCAGCAGCGCCGCCACCGCCAGGAACTGGTAGACGTTCGGCACCGTCTCGCCCGTCTCCCACTTGTTGACGGCCGCCTTGGTGAGCTTCACGCCGCTGGCCTGCAGCATCGCGGTCAGCTGTGCGAGACTCCAGTTCCTGGCGCTGCGCGCCTCGGCGATCCGGAGGCCGACCGTGTTCTCCCCGCGCTCGCGGAGCGCGTTGTATTGTGGCGCCGTGTCGTACCGCATGGGGCACCGTCCTTTCCTCCGGGGCCGGTTTCTTCCTTCCAATTTGGAGTTTAACACGCGGGAAAACACTTGTCAATATCGTATCGCTCCGCATATGCGGACTATTGTATCGTAAAACTATATTAATTCAGGGAGCAAAAAAGAGCAGAGAAGCCTGTGAGACTTCTCTGCACGATGGACTTCAGCTCTGCTGTGGTCAGCTCTTCAGGGGAGCTCCGACCACAGCAGGATTTTGTCGGCTGCGATGCGCTGCTGCTCCGCGGCGCTGACGGACGCCTCGCCGTCGCCTTTCTGCGGGCCGTAGTTTCCGAACTGGGCGTGGTTTCCGCCGGGGATCTCATATTCGTTGTAGTACTTCGGCACATAGGTGTAGCTTTCCAGAAGCCTGTCGGCCGAGATGACCCCGTCCTCGGAGCCGTAAAGGCTGATGACGCGGAGGTGCTCGTCCAGCGGTCTGGTGGGGTAGGCTGCACAGAGAACCAGGCCGCTCAGCCGATCGCCGCGGTTTGCGGCGCAGATGGCCGCCACGGCTCCGCCGAGCGAGTGCCCGCCGATGTACCAGCGGTCGTAGCCGTGCTCCGCCATCACCCGGTCCGCCCGGTTCATGCCCAGAAAGGCGAGGCGGAAGGGCATTTCCACCAGGCAGGCGTCCATGCCGCGCTCCGCAAGCAGACGCAAAAAGGGAGCGTATGCGGCAGCTTCCACCTTGGCCCCCGGGTAAAAGATCAGCGCGGCTTCCTCACCCGGCCCGTCAAAATGCCATCCGTAGTCCGTCCGGCTCACGGTCACGGTCGGGTTCGGGTCCAGAGCGGCCATGGCCGCGCCGTCCGCATGATAATAGTTCCCGGTATAAATCAGGAATCCGCCGGCCAGGACCAGGAGGATCAGCAGGGGAATCAACCATTTCAGCTTTCTGCGCATATCAAAAACTCCAAACGTATCGTCGTCACGGGATGGAGGTCAGCGTCCACCCTCCCATATTAAATATTTCGGACGAAAAGTCAATGTGCAGGATGTGTAAAATAGTTTGCCGCCTGTATCCCGCGGGATGAAAAAAGAAAGGGGCTTCCCGCCGTGCGGCGGGGAGCCCCGGAAAGGGTACGTGTAAAACAGGATCTGCCTAAAGGTGACTGCCGGTCGGTCAGGGCATGTTGTCGTAATAGTGCATGCCGGCCCAGCCGCCCCGGTCGTCTTCGTCGGGCTCGTTGTCGTAGTAGTGAGCGCCGGCCCAGCCGCCCTGGTCTTCTTCGTCGGGCTCGTTGTCGTAGTAGTGCATGCCGGCCCAACCGCCCTGGTCTGCTTCGGTGGGCTCGTTGTTGTAGTACTGGCTGCCGGCGTATCCGCCGAGGGCGCCGTCAGGAATGATCAGGCCCGTGGCGTGGGTGGGCTGGTCAGGAACGATCAGGCCCTGGTTGCCGTAGATGTTCACCTGGTAGATGTTCGTGGCGGTGGGGGAGTTGGTGTAGTAGACGATGGCGGAGCAGCCGTCGTAGAACTGGCCTTCCACCTTGCAGATGCCGCTGCTGACGCTCACGTTGGTGCCGTTCTGCAGGCGGATGGAGTACCAGCCGCCGTTCTTGTAGGCGGTGCCGCTCATGCTGCCGTAGGAAGGCTGCGGCTGCGGGGTGGGCGTCGGGCGGTTGGTGATGTACATGTAGGCCACGGTGGTGCGGGCGGTCTGGCCCCTGTAATAGAAGGTGCAGTAGACGCCCCAGCCGTTCTCCCAGGATTCGAGGTTGGAGACGGTGAGGGTGGTGCTGTGCTCGCCGTTGACGTACGTGCCGGAGCCGGCCACGAAGTTCGCCGGGGTGTATTCGCCGCCGTCCGGGGAGACGAAGGTCCAGGTCAGGGAATCGAAGGCGTTGGCGCCGGCGATGAAGATGGCGCTCTCACCGGTGACGCGGTTCTCATTGGTGGGGTTCTTGAGGATGTACAGCCAGGGCTGGTCCGGCTGGACGGGCGCCGGAACGGGAACCGGGACCGGGGCGTCCTTGCCGTCGGTCTTCGGGACCGGGAAGACCTCGGTCGGCTCTCTGGTGCCCATGAAGACGTCGTAGCTCTCGGTCAGGCTGTCGGCGGTCTTGGCCTTGTCGGCGGTCAGCCACTCCAGGGCCGTGCTGCTGCGCTCGGCGCCGGCAAAGGCGTTGGCGCCGGCGGCGTTGTACTGCTCGGCCGAGATGGGCATGCCGGACTTATCCAGATGCGTGACGGCGCGGTAGCCGTTCTGGATGATGGTGTTCTCGATGGCGTAGGTCTCGTAGGAGACGACCCCGTCCTTCAGCTTCAGCGCCGTCTCGGCGGTGTTGATGTTGGTGGCGCTGACCATGACGGCGTCCGTAACCATGTAGTACCAGGTGTCGGTGTCGGTGACATGGTAGGTATCAAGCATATCGGTGAGGATGTCGGGGAAGGAAGCGCCGCCGGACTGGTCTATCTTGCACTCGGTCAGGCTCTTGGCGTCCTTGCTGACGGTCCAGATCTTCGCGCTGGTGGAGAGATCCTGCGCCTGCGTGGCCGCGATGAACTCCAGCAGACCGTTGTGATCCAGGTCCGCGACGGCGTAGTACCAGGTCACGTCTTTCGATTCGGCCTGCTTCAGGGTGCTGAACATGTCAGCGATCAGCTTGATCTGGTCTTTGGTCTTGACGTTGGCATCGGCGGCAAAAGCCTGAACGCTTCCGACGATTGCCAGCGAGAACAGCATGGCCAGGACCAGAACGATGCTCAGAATGCTTCTTTTCTTCATGGTTCTTACTCCTTGTTCAGATTGGTTTTTTCTTGCCTGTTCAGGATTACTGTTTATCATAGCATACTTTGTGCGAACGCGCCACAGTTTTTCCGAAGGAGATTCCGGAAAAACCCGGAACGGATTGAAAAGCATGCTCTCCGGTTCCGGCAGCAGGGGAGGGAGGCCGACGCCCGCAACGAAATATAACACAGGATGTTATCTCCGGTTGGTTGAATCATGCGCAACCTGACATTACAATATTCACAGAAATCACATTTCTCATATTTCCGGAGGATGTTATAATATGAGCATTGTCAGTGTTGCGGGCGTCTGCAAAACGTACCCGGCGTTCCGCCTGAAGGACGTCTCCTTTTCGCTGGAGCGCGGCAAAATCACCGGCTTCATCGGGCGAAACGGCGCCGGGAAGACCACCACCATCAAATCCATGCTGAACCTGATCCACACCGACAGCGGCGAGGTCTCCTACTTCGGCATTCCGCTTTCCGGACATGAGACAGAGATCAAGCAGCGCATCGGCTACTCCACCGGCACGGTCAGCTGGTATCCGAGGAAGACGATCCGAGAGATCGTTGACGTCACCAGAACCTTTTACCCCAACTGGGACGGGGAAGCCTACCGCAGGTACATGGAGCTCTTCGCCCTCGACGAGAACAAGAAGCCGATGGAACTGTCGGAAGGGATGAAGGTGAAGTTCAACCTGCTGCTGGCCCTTTCACACCGGGCGGAGGTCCTCATCCTGGACGAGCCGACCAGCGGCCTGGACCCGTTTTCGCGGGATGAACTGCTGGATCTCTTCCGGACGCTGAAGGAGCACGGCGTGACGATCCTGTTTTCGACGCACATCACTTCCGACCTCGAAAAGTGCGCCGACAACATCATTTACATCAGCCGCGGGGAGATCCGGGCGGACTGCCCCAAAGCGGACTTTATGCGGGATTGCGGCAAAGCGGACGAAACCCTGGAGGAAGTGTTCCTGCGGCTGGAAAAGGAGGCGAGAGCATGAACCCGATGCTGAGAAAAGAAATGCGCCTTTCGGCGCTGCTGCTGACCTACCTGTTCATGGCCTTCGGCTTCATGACGCTGATCCCGGGGTACCCGATCCTCTGCGGGGTGTTCTTCATCACGCTGGGGCTCTTCCAAAGCTTCCAGAGCGCCCGGGAAGCGAACGATATCGTGTTCTCGGCGCTGCTGCCGGTTGCCAAGCGCGACGTGGTGAAGGGGAAGTTCCAGTTCGCCATGCTCATTGAGCTGGGCGGCTTCGCCCTCATGGCGGCGCTGACCGTGCTGCGCATGACAGCCCTGGCGGATGCCCCCGTGTACCGGCAGAACGCCCTGATGAACGCCAACCCCTTTTACCTGGGCACGGCGCTGCTGATGTTCGGGCTGTTCAACGCCATCTTTGTCGGCGGCTTTTTCCGGACGGGATACAAGCTGGGGAAGCCCTTTGTGCTGTATATCATCGCGGCCTTCCTGGTGATCGGCGCGGCCGAGGCGCTGCATCACTTTCCCGGACTGGGGGCGCTGAATGCCTTCGGCTTTGAGCATATCGGCCTGCAGCTGGCGCTGCTGCTCGGCGGCGCGCTGCTTTACGCCGCGATCACGTACCTGGCGTACCGGAAGGCGTGCGCGGACTTTGAAAAGATTGATCTCTAGAGAGGTGTCAGGCGATGCTGAAGGAAAATCTGATCATGCTCAGGAAGCTGAACGGCTACTCCCAGGAGCAGATCGCGGAAAAAATCGAGATCTCCCGCCAGGCCTATGCGAAGTGGGAGAGCGGGGCGACCATCCCGGACATCGAAAAGGCCGCGCGCCTCGCCGAGGTGTACGGCGTGACGATCGACGGCCTGATGAAAACGCTGACGGTGGAAGGCGTCGGCGTCCTCCCGCCGGCGCAGAACGGCAAAAACCTCTGGGGTTCCGTCACGCTCGGCGACCGCGGGCAGATCGTGATCCCCAAGGCCGCCCGCGACCGCTTCGGGCTGAAGGCGGGGGACCGGCTGATCGTAGGCAGCGACGAGGTGGGCATCGCCCTATTCCCGGCGGAATTCTTTGAGAGCAAGATGCAGGCCTTCATGGACCTGCTGTCCGATAAGACCTGACAGCCGGCATGAAACGCCAAACCCCGGCCCGAAAAGGCGGTGCAGATTAGGGACACTATGAAAACGGTGTTTTGAGCGGCGTCTTCAGGCGGTGAAACAAAGAAAGACCACATTTACTGAGATTACTCGGTAGATGTGGTCTTTTTTGTTCAAGCAAAAAAATCAGATATAAAAAAGACCACTGGTTGCTGGCCCAGTAGTCGAAGCCTTTATACATCCCAAGCTATAAGCATAGGACTACAATGATATATTGATAGGAATCAGATATTTCCTTTTGAAAAAAGCAAACAAAGGAAAGACGAAGATTTATAACCTGAATACTTATACTCATTATCAAAATATATCCGTTACAACTGTCCATATCAGCTAAGGATCAGAAAACCGGTGTTAGTTAAAAGAGCAGCAGAGTATAAGTAAAACACTGAAGTCGGGGACGGCTTCGGCGTTTTTGCCTGAGGCAGGGGCGAATCGGGAATTGACAACGATTTGCCGTGACTTTATAATAATCATCAGGCAAATACCGAAATATGACGGAAGAAAGGGAACCATCATGAAAAAACTGATTGCGCTGCTGCTTGCCGTCCTGCTGCTGGCCTCGATCCCGAGCGTTGCATTCGCAGCGGGGAACAAGCAGGCCGTCGCGCCGGCTGAGACCCCCGTTGAACAGGAGACGGACGATACGCCGGAGTATTACTGGTCGGATCTGGAGCCTTATCTCGAGGCTCTCGGCCTGGAGGGACAGTTCTACACGTTCAACTATTACGGCCTCGACATATGGGTGCCGGACGAGCTGGAATTCCAGGAGCTCACGGACGAAGACATTGAGAACGGCATGATCGCTTATGCGACCGACGAAGACGAGAACTGGATCTTTGCGGTTACGAACCTCGTGTATGAGCAGAAGATCAAATCCCTCTACGAGTGGCAGGACATCCTGAAGGAGTATGAGGGGATTGAGGAATCCGTGATCTGCTATGTCAACGACCTGATCGTCCTGGAGTATCTGGTGCCCGAGAAAGACTGCTTTGTCTGCGACCTGCGCGTCAGCGACGGCAGCATCCTGGAGTTTGTATGGGCGCCGTTCTCCGACCAGGCCTATGCGGTGAACACCGGCTTCATGTCCAACTCGCTCATGGACACGAACGACTGACCGGGAGCGCCGTTTCCGAAGAGAACAGAAAAAGAACGCTGAAGCCGGGAACGGCTTCAGCGTTTTTTCGTACAGGCGGTTCACAGCCTGCAAGGGTAAAATGATTCCGGATTCACCGTTGAGATTATTACGGTTGATCGTTATAATATGCAACAGAGGCAGGTGAACAGGCCATGATGACGGATTTGGCAAAATACGACGGAAAGCATGTCCGGATCACGGACCGGTGGGGAGAAATTTTCGAAGGCATGGCGGAATACGGAAACCGCGATTTCCTGGAGTGTGAATACGGCAGCGGGGAAGACGGCGTTTTCGTGGAAGACTGCCTGATCTACCATTCGCAGATCGTCTCGATAGAGGAAATCGAAGTGCACGGGACGGTTGAACTGTGGACGGAGCGCATGGTCCTGCGCAGGTACCGCCCGGAGGACGCGGACGGCCTGCACCACTATCTGGGGACGGATCCGGCCATGGCTGAATACTCGGGCTGGAACCCCTACGCGACCCCGGAATCGGCCCGGGAAGCCGTGCGCAGGTTTATCGACGGCTACGGTGACGTGCACACCTATTCGTGGATCATGGATAGTGATGACGTCATCGTCGGAACGATCGGGGCCTATGATTATCAGGACGGCCGGATCGAGGTCGGCTTCAGCGTCGTAAAGGGCTGGCGGGGGCGCGGCCTTGCGACCGAGGCGCTGAAGAAAGTGCTGGAATACCTGACGGGAAATGAAGGCATTCCCTGCGTGACCGCGTGGTGCGCCGCGGAGAACACCGGATCTCAGAGGGTGCTTGAAAAGGCGGGGATGCGGTTCGTCTATACGGAAAAGGACGGCCTTGCGGTCGGCGACCGGGTATATGACAAGCTGATTTATGAATACAGGGGCTGACGATGACAATCAATTGGGTGGACGGATTTGAAATCCGTGTAAGCGTCGAACACGGCGAAGCGGTGATATCAGCGAATAAGGAAGGGCTGCTTTCTCTTGCGCAGCAGCTGACAGCTCTCGCGGAAGAAACGGCGGGAAGCCATATTCATTACGATGAATACAACTCTCTCGAAGAAAGGTCGGCAGAACTGACCATTGAA
Source organism: Oscillospiraceae bacterium (assembly GCA_017395085.1). Lineage (GTDB taxonomy): Bacteria > Bacillota > Clostridia > Oscillospirales > Oscillospiraceae > Limivicinus. The sequence continues at coordinate 210,655 of JAFPWF010000024.1, forward strand.
AAACTGGAGTAGTTGCGAGGAGAAAACCGATGATGACGAAGCCGGAACTGTTTGATTATATTGCGAACCGATTCAGCGCCGATCCCGAGTACCCCTGGGAAGATGATCAGACGGACTGTGTGTTCAGGCACGGCAACAACAAAAAATGGTTTGCCCTGTATATGGAAGTTGAGCGGAAGCGTCTCGGACTGGAAGGCAGCGGAGCGGCATCCATCCTCAACGTAAAAACGGGGCCGCTGCTCCAGGGTTCTTATCTTGGTATGCAGGGAATCCTCCCCGCTTATCACATGAACAAAACAAATTGGGTCAGCATCATACTGGACGCCATTGATCAGAAAACGTTTGAAGAACTGCTGGACATCAGTTGGGAACTGACAAAATAACCTGACAGGAAGCATGACATGACCGTCAGGGATCTTGAGGAAGGCAGACAGCAGATTCTTTGCGGCTTTCGGGTCCTTTACGAAACAGCTGATGTCTTCTGGACTTTTTTACGGTACTGCGCGGGTGTGTAACCCGTGGTGTCCCGAAAACTCTGGATGAAATAGTTCACGGTATTGAAGGCCAGACGATCCGACAGTTCCTTGATGCTCAGATCCGTGGATTCCAGCAGCACCTTCGCGTGCTCAATCTTCACATAGCGGATATAGCTGCTGACAGATTGCCCGGTCTCTTTCCTGAACTTCTCCGTCAGATAATACTCCGTATAGCCGACCAGAGCCGCCAAATCGGCGGTCTTTATTTTTCGATCCAGGCTCAGCTCAATATAATCACAGCATTTCTGGACAGCGTGAGAATAGTTTGGGTTTACACGTAAGTGGTGGACACGGTAGATAAAGTCATGGTACATGGTGTGGGCCAGCGCCGAGAGTTCCCCGGAATCATGGCAGTCTTCCACAGCCTGTATATAAGAATCCCCCAAGGGATAGGCTATCTCCGGAGACAATCCTCCCTCCATGGCGGCACGGCAGACCAGAGTCGTAAAGACGACGTTGCTTGTTTTCATCTGCCGCAGCGGATCCTGACCCCGGATAGGAACACCCGGACTTAAACGGACGCTGTTTTGGAAGACATTGTAGTAATTGATATCGCCGTTTCTCACCATTTGCAGCATGGCTCTCTCGGCAAGATAAATCTTGTTCCGATCCCGCATCTTTTCATCGGGCACGCGCTGAATCTGCTCTGCCTGCTCTGCGTCGGCACACAGCGCATCCAGACCGAGCTGCTGCCCGGTGAGCGTATTATGAACCATGATGATATAACGGGTGAAGATCGCATAAGACATGACCGGCAGATCCGGAAGGAGCCGGATGAGTGCGGAGGCCCAGGCAGCGTTCTCCATACTGCGGGAGCAGGGGCTCAGCGCTGCCCTGAGCTGCCGGTCGGTCGGCAGCGTGTAGAATACGGGGCCGATGGCGAAGAACAGACTCCGGTTGCGCTCGGACTCGTAACTCAGCCCCCACTGCATCCCGATGGGAGAGCCGATGATCTGGGGCCGGGTGTTGTCGGTATCCTCTGCATAACGGAGAAGTTTTTCCCGGCCGCCCAGTATTGTGAAGGCATTCTCCAAAATCTCGCGCTCCGGCTCCGGGCAGGAGGTGGCAACAAAACTGCCGTCCTGATCATAACACCAGACATAAAGCTTCTCACTTGCGGGGATCAGGCTTTCAAGCAAAACGAGGTTTTGCTCCCCGCGGGTCATCCATTGCCGCACACCTCTCAGATCCACAGCAGATCACCTCCCTAACTTCTGCAATCATAGTACCACCGGCTCCGATAAAAACGCAAGAAACTTCCTTAATTTTTGTAATTTTTCCGGATTTTTTGAGTTTACGATCTCTTCTGTTTTCCTGTAAGATAGGCTCATCGGGAACCCCAATACTATCATTACAAGAAGTAAGGAGAAAGCATCATGGCAAAGGAAAAACTCAGCGCAAGTCAGATCGACGGCGTCGACTACCGCCGTGCAAAACTGTGGCAGATCATTTTGGTGGCCTTCAACGCCTTCAACGGCATGGCAATGTATTTTCTCATTGGGCTTGCCAGCTACTCAGCCAGCATCGGTTACGGCATCGCGACCCTGGTGGTCGGCGGCCTGCTGACCTTCACCCGCATTTTTGACGCGATCACCGACCCTCTCCTCGCCTTCGTCTATGACCGGGTCAACACCCCCTTCGGCAAGGTGCGGCCGCTGATGCTCCTCGGCTGGGCCGTGCAGAGCGCGGGTGTGCTGTGCATGTTCAACTTTTTCTCCAGCAAAGGCCATGGCGTCGGCATGTTCCTGCTGTTCTATATGATTTACGTCATCGGCTACACCATGGTGAACATGACCGCCCAGACCCTGCCTGCCCTGATGACAAACGATCCCAAACAGCGCCCCACCGTCGGCGTGTGGCAGACGGCACTGAATTACATCACGCCGATGGTGCTGAACATCGTGGTCTACACGAAGCTCATGCCCGCTTTCGGCGGCAGCTTCAACCAGGAATTCCTGAATGTTGTGACCTGGCTCTGCATCGGCATTTCCTTCGTTGGCGTGGTTCTTGTCTGCATCGGCATCTCTGCCTTTGATAAGCCGGAAAACTTCAAGGGCATCGGCAAAACCGAGCGGCTCAAGTTCAAGGACATGTGGGACGTGCTGAAGAACAACAAACCCCTGCAAAGCTACATCATCTCCGCCTCCTCTGACAAAATCGCGCAGCAGGCCGCAGCTGCCTCCATCGTCAGCACGATGTTAAACGGCATCCTCATCGGCAATATGGGCTTAGCCACCACTCTGAGCATGATCGGCATGCTGCCTTCCATTCTGTTTGCGATCATCGGTGCCCGCTACGCCGGCAAGCACGGCAACAAGGAATCCATTGTCGCATGGACGCGCTACAGCCTCATCGCGAATATCGCGATGATTGCCTTCTTCATCATCACCCGCCATACAGTGGGTACCACGGCTATCTCCACTTCGCTGATCTTCAAGATCCTCTTTGTCGTGCTGACGTTCGCGGTCAACGGCTTTGCGATGGGCGTCACCACCGCCAACACCGGCTTTATGGCCGACCTGATCGACTTTGAACTGGATCGCTCCGGCAAGTACATTCCCGCCGTCGTCTCCGGCACCTACAGTCTGGTGGATAAAATCGTCTCTTCCTTCTCCGCCGCCATTGCTACCGGCTGTGTTGCCCTGATCGGCTACACGACCACCATGCCCCAGCCCACCGACGCGGCGACCCCGGGCGTGTTCTGGATGACTATGTTCCTGCGCTACGGCCTGGCGGTTCTGGGCTTCATCTGCACGCTGCTGGCCATGCGCGGCTGCAAACTCGACAGGCCCGAGATGGTCGAGGTGCAGAAACGCATTGCCGACAAAAAGGCTGCAGCAAAGAGCGAGTATTTCGAGAAAAAACTGCACGAAGGTGACTCTGACAATGCGTAAGATTACGACTCTGACCGAAGGTTGGCGCTTTCTGAAAAACGCCGTCTCCGCGCAGGAGGCATACACGGCTGCAGCGCGGGGCGAGACCGTCACCCTGCCACACACATGGAACGCCGTGGACGGCCAGGACGGCGGCAACGACTATCATCGCGGCATTTGCTGGTATGTCCGCGAGCTGGCCAAAGACGAGACCGCTGGAGACCGGCTGTTCCTGGAGCTGAACGGCGCCGCTCATACCTGCGAGGTCTATCTCAACGGTGAAAAACTCTGCCGGCATGAGGGCGGCTACTCTACCTTCCGCGTGGAGCTGACCGAAAAGCTGGGGGAAAAGAACACGCTTGCGATCTCCGTGGACAACGGCAGCAACGACTATGTCTATCCCCAGAAAGCAGACTTCACCTTCTACGGCGGCCTGTACCGCGCGGTCAACCTGATCGCCGTGCCTGCCGAGCACTTCGAGCTTTTGAAGGACGGCACCCCCGGCATCAAAGTCACGCCGGCGGTCGATCTTGAAAAGAAGACGGCGACGGTCACCGTAGAGACCTGGCACAACGCCGCGAGCGTGGACATCACCGTGAACGGCGAAACGAAAACCACGGAGCGCTGCGCGCAGTTCATCATCGAAAACGTACGCCTTTGGGACGGCGTGGACGATCCCTGGCTCTACACGGCTGCGGCAAAACTGCCCTCCGGCGACGAAGTGTCGTGCCGTTTTGGCTGCCGCGTCTTTACCTGCGATCCCGAAAAGGGCTTTTTCCTCAACGGGCGCAGCTATCCTCTGCGCGGTGTGAGCCGCCACCAGGATCTCAAGGGCAGGGGGAACGCCCTGTCTTATGAAGACCATGCGGCCGACATGGCCATCATCCGGGAGCTGGGCGCCAACACCCTGCGGCTGGCCCATTATCAGCACGCACAGGAGTTCTACGATCTCTGCGATGAAAACGGCATCGTTGTCTGGGCCGAGATCCCCTATATCACCATGCATATGACAAACGGGCGGGAGAATACTCTCAGCCAGATGCGGGAACTGATCACCCAGTGCTATAATCACCCCTGCATCGCGGTCTGGGGTCTCAGCAATGAGATCACCGCCGCCAGCGCCGTCAACGAGGAACTGCTGGAGAACCATCGGCTCCTGAACGATCTTTGCCACCGCCTCGATCCTACGCGCTTGACAACCATGGCCAACGTCTTTATGCTGGAGATTGAAAGCCCCATTCTGGAGATTCCCGATATCAACAGCTATAACCTCTATTTCGGCTGGTACCTGGGAGAGCTGGAGCAGACGGACGAATTCTTCGACGAATACCACGCCAAGTACCCCAACCGGGTCATCGGCTTCTCCGAATACGGCGCGGACGCCAATCCGTCCTTCCACTCCCAGCACCCGGAGAAGGGCGACTATACCGAGGAATACCAGGCGCTTTATCATGAGCATATGCTCCGCATGATCGAAGCGCGCCCGTATCTCTGGGCAACGCACGTCTGGAACCTCTTCGACTTCGCCGCCGACGGACGTGATGAGGGCGGCAAGCACGGTGAAAACCAAAAGGGACTCGTCTCCTTTGACCGCACGCTAAGGAAGGACGCCTTCTATCTTTACAAGGCCGCCTGGAACAGAAAAGAATCCTTTGTTCATCTTTGCGGCAAGCGCTACATCAACCGCTGCGAGGCTGAAACCGAGATCAAAGCATACTCCAACGCGGACCGGGTGCGCCTCTATGTGGACGATACGCTGATCGGTGAGCAGCAGGGCGAGACGGTCTTCCGCTTTACGGTTCCGCTTATGGGAGAACACCTGATCCGCGCCGAAGCGGAGGGCTGCAGCGACACCATGATGATCCGCCGGGTAAACGAGCCGGACGAGAGCTACATCTTCAATAAGGCTGCCGCTTCCGTTGCCAACTGGTTCGACGCCGATGAGATTGACCCGAGCTGCTTTTCCATCAACGATACGCTGGGCGAGATTCGCTCTCATCCGCAGGCCGGGGCGATCGTGGACGCCATGATGGCCAGGGGCGCTTCCGAGCGGGGCGATGTGGCCGATGCGGTGAAGGACAATCCCGCGCTGCAGCGGATGATGGGCCGCATGACCATGCTGAGCCTCCTCAAGCAGGGCGGCGCGGACGAAGAAAGCATCAAACAGCTCAATCGCGTTTTGCAGGGCATTAAGAAATGAAAAAAGCCGTACAACAGATCATGCTGGGCACTGTGACCGGAAACGAGGCACAGACCCGCGAAACCTTACAGAGAATCAAGGCCGCCGGATACGACGGCCTTGAGCTCAATCGCTTTATGATCCACCCGAGCTCTCTGATGGTGCGGCTCATGACCCGCGCCGCCGGGATGCCCACCGGAAACGGAGGGAAGCTCGACTGGAACGCACTCGTAAACGAAAGCGGCCTTGCGGTCGTAAGCCTCCATACCGATCTGGGAAGCCTGGAGCGGGAGCCGGAGGCAATTATCGGAGAAGCGGAGAGCTTCGGCACCGACAAAGTCGTCATCACCGGAATGTACCGCTATGACTATTCCGACGAAGCCGCGGTGCGCGGGCTGGCAAACCGGCTGAACAGGGCAGGCGAAATGTTGAGGGAGAGCGGACTCTCGCTTCTTTACCACAACCACAACGTTGAGCTGCTGCCGGTCAAACCGGGTCTTCGCGCCTATGAAATCCTGATCGAAGACACAGACCGGAGCAATGTAAGCTTTGAGTTTGACAGCTACTGGTTCACTGACGGAGGCGCGGACGCCAAAGTGTGGATGCGAAAGCTGGGCAGCCGCATGAAACTCTGGCATGTCACGGACCGGGGCAGCCGTCAAAAGGGTCCCGCCATGACACCGATCCTGAAAGCGGACAGCATGGAGCTTGGCACCGGGAGCATGGATCTGGACGGCCTGAAGGAGATTGCCGTTTCCAACGGCATCGAAGCCGTAGTGCTGGAGAGCCATAAAAACTGGATCGGCAAAGATCCGGTCAGAAGCCTGGAAGTCAGCGCAAAATGGTTAAATGAGAGGTTTTAACATGAGCCTGATTCGAAATAAGCTCCCTGACGTCTGGCAGGCAAAGTGGATTGACCCGGAGCCGCCGCACGATCCCGCACAGAGGCAGCCTGCTTCGATCCTGCGGCGCATATTCACGGCGGCACAGGCGGAAAACGCTTTCCTGTACATCACCTGCCACGGGCTGTATGAAGCCCGTTTGAACGGGCGGCGCGTGGGTGATTTTGTGCTCGCGCCCGGAACGGGTGACTATTCCAGGCGGCTCACGGTGCAGTGCTATAAGGTCTCGGACCTGCTGCGGGAAGGCGAAAACGAGCTGACCGTCACCCTGGGAGATGGCTGGTACCGCGGCAGCGTGGGCATTGACGGCCTGCGCAATTACTATGGCGAGGATCTCGCGCTCCTGTGCCAGCTTGAGGCGGACGGAAAAGCCGTCCTTTGCAGCGACGAGCGCTGGGAAGCCAGCCAGAATGGCCCGACAAGGGAAAACGACCTGCAGCAGGGCGAGCGCTATGATGCCCGGATGGAAGAGATCCGCGACTGGCATGGCGTGACGGTGCGGGATTTTGACAATGAAAACCTCGCACCGACGGAGAGCGTACCCATTCTGGAGCAGGAGCGCTTTGACGGAATGCTCTTTACCACGCCGAACGGCGAGAGAGTGATCGATTTTTCGCAGAATCTCTCGGGCTACACGGAACTGCGCGTCACGGCAAAAGCCGGACAGACGATGACGCTCTGGCACGGCGAGACCCTGGACGAAAACGGGAACTTTACCCAGACGAACTTCGACCCGGGCGACCGCAACAAAAACGGCATCCCGCAGAAAATCACATACATCTGCAAGGACGGAGAGAATGTCTATAAGCCATCCTTCACGATCTTTGGTTTCCGCTATGCGAAAATCGAGACGGAGATTGATCTCAAAGACGCGGAATTTACCGCCGTCGCCGTCTATTCCCAAATGCCGCAGACCGGTTTTTTCGAGTGCGGAAACGCGGATGTGAACCGCCTTTTCCTGAACAGCCTCTGGAGCATGCGCTCAAACTTCTGCGACATTCCCACCGACTGCCCTACCCGTGAGCGTGCGGGCTGGACAGGCGACGCAGGCGTCTTCGCGCCGACCGCGGTCTATCTGATGGATTGCCGGTCGGTGTTCCGCAAGTGGCTGGGCGAGTGCCGCCTGGCCCAGAAGGAGGACGGGCAGGTGCAGAACATCGCCCCGGTGAACAACAGCGGCAGCATGATCTCCAACATGCTGCAGGGTTCCGCCGGCTGGGGCGACGCCTGTATCCTTGTGCCCTGGGCGCTGTATGAAGCCTACGGCGATAAAACGATTCTGGAAGAGAATTACGACATGATGCGCCGCTGGATGAGCTACTGCGAAAAACGTGCCCAAAAGACCCGGCCGCATAACCTTTTAAACCCGTATCACAAGTATTTGGTGGACGAGGGATTTCACTTCGGGGAATGGTGCCAGCCCGATGTGGACAACGGCGCCGCGATGAAAAAGACGATGATGCTCGGCGCACCGGAGGTGGCCACGGCCTATTATTACCGCTCCGCATCTCTGCTGGCACAAATCGCGGAGATTCTGGGCAGGCCGGAGGATGCGAAACAGTATTCGGACATCGCGGAAAACGCGAAAAAGGCTTATCGCCATACCTGCACGAAAAAGGGAAAAATCACATCCGAACGTCAGTGCGAGTATGTGCGGCCCATCGCCTTCGGCCTGCTGGCGGGCGAGGAAGTTCAGGCCGCGGCAGATGAGCTGAACGAACTGGTGGAGAAGAACAACTTCCATCTGAACACGGGCTTTCTCTCCACGCCGGATCTCTGCCGGGTGCTGGCGGACAACGGTCATACAGAAACAGCCTACAGGCTCCTGCTGCAGGAGGACTGCCCCGGCTGGCTGTACGCCGTCAAAAAAGGCGCCACCACGATCTGGGAGACCTGGGACGGCGTCCGCACCGACGGCACGGTGCACGACTCGCTGAACCACTATTCCTACGGGGCTGTCAGCGGCTGGCTCTTCTCCGGCGTCTGCGGCATTTCCCTGAAAGCGGGCAAGCTGACGATCAAACCGCAGCCGGGCAGAGCCCTTGGCCATGCGAAAGCCGAATGGCATTCTCCCGTGGGAATAATACAAAGCGCATGGGCGTATGAAGGCAGTCATCTCAACTTTGATATTCTGGTTCCATGTCCGGCAGAGGTCATTCTGCCAAACGGTGAGAAATACGAGCTAACGGAGGGCAGCCACCACTATGAAATATTACTGTAATCCCATCAACGTCAACTACCGCTATCAGTTCAACGCCGATCCCCGCCTGCACGGGAAACTCCAGATCTGCCGCGAGGCTGCCGACCCCTCCATGATCTGCTTCAGGGGGCGCTATTATATCTTCGCTTCCATGACGCTGGGCGTATGGGTGTCGGACGATCTGGCAAACTGGGAAAACCACCGTCTGCCGCAGGAGCTGCCGCTCTATGATTACGCCCCCGACGTGAGGGTGCTGGGCGAGTGGGTGTACTTCTGCGCTTCCAACCGTGACCGCAACTGTGACCGCTGGCGCACGAAGGATATCCTGAACGGCCCGTATGAACGGATTGAAGGCAGTTTCTCCTACTGGGATCCGAACCTGTTTTCGGATGACGACGGGCGCGTTTACTTCTACTGGGGCTGCTCCAACCAGACGCCGATTTACGGCGTGGAACTGGATCCGGACACCATGGAACCCATCGGGGAAAAGAAGGAGCTGGTTTTCGGCGATCCCTACGCCAACGGCTATGAGCGCATCGGGGAAAACAACTCCACCCTCCCCGCCTCCGAGGAAGAGATAGAGGCCGGATACCGTGCCTTTGTTGCAAACAGCGCCGTTCCGGAGGAACAGCTGCCCCCGGATGTCAAGCCCCTTATCCGTGGGATGTTCAGCAAAAGGCCCTACATTGAAGGCGCATGGATGGACAAGCACAACGGGAAATATTATCTCCAATATGCATGCCCCGGCGCCCAGTACAACACTTATTCCGACGGCGTCTACGTCGGGGACACTCCCCTCGGCCCCTTTGTCCTCGCGGAGAACAATCCCTATTCCTACAAGCCCGGCGGTTTTCTTCCCGGCGCGGGCCACGGCTCCACCATGGAGGACAGGCACGGAAACCTCTGGCATACATCAACGATGCGCATTTCCGTGAACCACGACTTTGAGCGCCGCTGCGGCCTCTGGCCCGCGGGCTTCGACGCCGACGACGAGCTCTTCTGCAACCAGCGTTACGGCGACTGGCCCATGGCACTTGAAGGCGATCCCTGGCGGGATCCGGCCTGGATGCTCCTGAGCGTGGGCAAGGAGGCAACCGCTTCTTCTTTTGTCCCCGGCCATGAGCCTTCCATGGCAACGGAGGAGAACGTGCGGACCTGGTGGCGGGCAGCAAGCAACAGCAGCGACGAGTGGCTGTGCGCGGATCTCGGCTGCGTATACGATATCCATGCGGTGCAGATTAACTTTGCCGACGATCAGATCAGCATCCCCTGCCCCGGCGAGATCCGCCCCGGCTCTCAGGCCCGCTACATTGAAGAAGCGGATCACTTCACCCAATGGAAGCTGGAGGGCAGCACCGACGGGGAAAGCTGGTTTGTGATTGAAGATAAGTCCGAGGCTCAAACTGACCTGAGTCACGATCTGATCATCCGCGAGGAGGGCTTTGCCGCCCGATATCTGCGGCTGAGCGACATGGCGGTGCCCTATGGGCAGAACCCCTGCGTCTCCGGCCTGCGTGCGTTCGGTCTCGGCCGCGGCGAAAAGCCGGCCGTGCCGCAGTTTACGGCAGTACGCGCAAACGACCTGGATATGCTGGTCGGCATAAAACCGCAGGACAGCGCGCTGGGGTACAACATTCTCTTCGGCAGCAGCCCCGAGAAGCTTTATCACAGCTGCATGGTCTTCGCTGCCGGTGAACATCGTCTGGGCGCGCTGATCAAGGGCAGAGAATACTATGTGCGTGTGGACGCCTTCAACGAAAACGGCATCACTGAGGGCAAGTGTGTGAAACTGTAAGGAGGAAACGAAATGGCATTTCCGAAGGAGTTCATGATCGGTGCGGCGACCGCCGCCCATCAGGTTGAGGGCAACAACACAAACAGCGACTACTGGCTCCAGGAGCATCTGCCGCACAGCAGTTTCACTGAGCCGAGCGGCGAGGCCTGCGACCATTACCACCGTTATGAAGAAGATATAAAACTGCTGGCCGCGGCAGGGCTGAACGCCTACCGCTTTTCTGTCGAGTGGGCGCGCATTGAGCCCGAGGAAGGGCAGTTCGACGAGCGGGAAGTCGAGCACTACCGCGACGTGATCCGCTGCTGCAGGGCAAACGGCGTAGAACCCATCGTGACGCTGCTGCACTTCACCTCTCCCGCGTGGCTGATCCGCAAGGGCGGCTGGGAAGCGGAGAGCACCATCGAGTACTTCCGCCGCTACGCCGCTTATGTCACCGAAAAGCTCGGTGCGGAGTTAAACTACATCTGCACGATCAACGAGGCCAACATGGGCCTGCAGTTGGCGGCGATCTCCAGGCGCTTCCGCCTGATGGCCGAGCAGGCGGCGAAGAACGCGGCCTCCGGTGCGAAGAAGGCGGAGGGCACCGTACAGGTCGGCATGAACTTCGAGAAAATGATGGAGAACATGAAGTTCGCCGCCATCGAAAACGCCCAGGCCTTCGGAACGCCACAGCCGCAGATCTTTGTGAGCTCTCGCACACCCGATGGCGACGCGCTGGTCTTCCGCGCGCATCAGGCGGCCAAGGAGGCTGTTAAGGCGCTGTACCCCAACATCAAAGTGGGCATTACGCTCTCCGTGCACGATCTGCAGGCGCTGCCGGGAGGGGAGAGTTTTGCCGAGGCCGCCTGGGACGAGGAGTTCAGGCACTACCTGCCGTTTATTGCGGACGACGACTTCCTCGGCGTGCAGAATTATACCCGCACGCAGTACGGACCCGCCGGGCAGCTGCCCTGCCCCGAGGGTGCGGAGCTGACCCAGATGGACTACGAGTTCTACCCCGAGGCCCTGGAGCATGTGATCCGCCGCGTTGCAGAGGACTTCAAAGGGAATCTGATTGTCACGGAAAACGGCGTTGCCGTTTCGGACGATTCGCGCCGGGTGGAATTCATCCGCCGCGCGCTTGCCGGTGTGGAGAGCTGCGTCAAAGACGGCATCCCTGTCAAGGGCTATATGTACTGGAGCCTTATGGACAATTTCGAGTGGCAGAAGGGCTTTTCCATGACCTTTGGCCTCATCGCCGTCGACCGCGCCACACAGATGCGAACGCCCAAGGAGAGCCTGGCCTTCCTCGGGGCATATAAACAGTAAATCAGCGCTGTATAAAAAGGGAGGGGAGGACGTGGAAAACGAGGCTTTATATCGGGACAGGCCGGTCTGGACGGCGATCTGGAGCCTTGTGATTCCCTCTGTCCTGACCATTCTGGTCATGGTCGTTTACAACCTGGCAGATATGTTTTTCATTGCCATGCTGGGTGACGACGCCCAGGTCGCAGCCGTGGCGGTGGTCGGTCCCGTTTTCAGTGTGGCCAATGCAGTGGCGACGACCATCGGCGCGGGCGGCTGCACGCTGATTGCGTGCGCCCTCGGCGCAGGAAAGCGGGAAAAGGCCTCTGCGCTGGCCAGCCTGTGCGTCTGGACGGCGCTTGGCTTCGTGCTCGTCTTTGCCGCTCTTCTTTTGGTTTTCTCCACCCCTGCCCTGCATATCCTCGGCGCGACGGAAGACCTGCTTGCTTATTCCGTCCGCTATCTGCGCATCCTCGCGATCGGATCCCCGCTGATGCTGTTTTCTGTCGCAACAGCGTCCATTGTCCGCGCCGAGGGCGTCATTATCCCCGGCATGATGAGCCACATAGCCGGGACGATGACGAATCTGGTGTTGGACCCCTTGTTCATCCTGATCCTTCATATGGGCGTCAGCGGCGCGGCACTGGCGACGGTGATCGGCAATCTGGCTGCTTCGCTGCTGCTCGTCCGATCGATTCGCGGAAAATGTGCGGTCATTCGTCTCTCTCCGACCTTTGCGCGCGGCATGCTGCCCCGGCTTCCGTCTGTCCTGGCGACAGGCCTTCCCAACGGTGCGAGCAGCATCCTCTCGGGTTTGGCCTCCACTTTTTCCAATCGGCTTCTGCATGGCTACGGCTCCGGCGCGATCGCAGCCATGGCCGCCGCGGGGCGATCGGTGATGATTATCACCATGGTGCAGATGGGGATCTGTATGGGTGTGTCGCCCCTGCTGTCCTACGCTTTCGGGGCCGGGGCCCGTGACCGGCTGCGTGAAACGCTGGGAAAGACCGCGCTGCTGAGCTTTTCTTTCGGCCTGCTCTCCGCGGCGGGCTGCTTCTTCGGACGCAGAGCGCTGCTAAAGCTTTTTTTACAGGATCCGACAAACCTTGCGCTCGGCAGCAGCCTCATGATCTGGCTCATTGCGGTCAGTCCGCTCCTCGGATTCTACTATCTCAGCAGCAACTTCCTGCAGGCAACGGGTCGCGCCTTCCAGGCCACGCTGGCTTCCGTGCTGCGGCAGGGACTTTTGCTGATCCCGCTGCTTTATCTGTTGCACGCATGGATGGGGCTGACGGGAATCGCCGCTGCGCACACAGCCGCCGATGCGCTCTCCGTTGTGATTGCGGCCTGTCTGGCCTTGCGGGCGTATAGGGGAACGGGCGATATAACAAGCGAAACGTGAAAAAGCAGCGCGGAAAGAAAAATGCAAAAGAAACAGGGCAGCGGTTGCTGCCCTGTTTGCATATGATTTAGGATTCCCGTGCCGGGACCGGGAGGGAAACGGCGGAAGCGCCTTTACCGGACCTTGGGGAGGTTTGCACGGAATTTGGCCAGTTCCTCGTCGGTCGGCACATAGTCGTCCATCTGGCCGTTGTGGAACTTCTCATAGGCCACGAGGTCAAAGTAGCCCGTGCCGGTCAGGCCGAATACAATGGTCTTTTCCTCGCCGGTTTCCTTGCAGCGCATCGCCTCGTCGATGGCGACCTTGATCGCGTGGGAGCTTTCGGGCGCGGGCAGAATGCCTTCAATCCGCGCGAACTTCTCCGCCGCCTCGAAGACCGCCGTCTGCGGCACGCTGACCGCCTCCATCAGTCCGTCGTCATAGAGCTGCGAGAGAATGGGGCTCATCCCGTGATAGCGCAGGCCGCCCGCGTGGTTCGGGGCGGGGATGAAATCGCTGCCCAGGGTGTACATCTTCGCCAGCGGGCAGACCATGCCGGTGTCGCAGAAGTCATAGGCGTAAACGCCGCGGGTAAAGCTGGGACAGGACGCCGGTTCCACGGCGATGATGCGGTAGTCCGCCTCGCCGCGCAGCTTCTCGCCCATGAACGGGGAAATCAGGCCGCCGAGGTTCGACCCGCCGCCGGCGCAGCCGATGATGATGTCCGGCTTGATGTGGTACTTGTCCAACGCGATCTTGGTCTCCATGCCGATGACGCTCTGATGGAGCAGGACCTGGTTGAGCACGCTGCCGAGGACGTACCGGTAGCCGGGGTTCGACACCGCGACTTCGACCGCTTCGCTGATGGCGCAGCCGAGGGAGCCCGTGGTGCCCGGGTGCGCCGCGAGGATCTTCCGGCCGACTTCCGTCGTGTCGGAGGGGGAGGGAGTGACGGAGGCGCCGTAGACGCGCATGACCTCGCGGCGGAAAGGCTTCTGCTCGTAGCTGACCTTGACCATGTACACTTTGCAGTCCAGTCCGAAGTAGGAGCAGGCCATGGAGAGCGCCGTGCCCCACTGGCCGGCCCCGGTCTCGGTCGTCACGCCTTTCAGCCCCTGCTTTTTGGCGTAATACGCCTGCGCAATGGCGGAATTGAGCTTGTGGCTGCCGGAGGTGTTGTTGCCCTCGTACTTGTAGTAGATCTTTGCCGGGGTCTGCAGCAGCTCTTCCAGGCAGTAGGCGCGCACCAGCGGGGAGGGCCGGTACATCTTGTAGAAGTCCAGGATTTCCTGCGGGATGGGATATTCACGGGTGTCGTTGTCCAGTTCCTGCTGAATCAGTTCATCGCAGAACACGCCGGCGAGTTCCTCCGGCTTCATGGGTTCAAGGGTTCCGGGGTTCAGCAGCGGCGCGGGCTTCGTCTTCATGTCCGCCCGGACGTTGTACCAATATTTCGGCATCTCCGATTCTTCGAGATAGATTTTATACGGAATTTTCTGTTCTGACATTTTGACTGCTCCTTTTTTTTGTTTTGTTGTTGAAAGATTGTTCTCTGTTTTACAGCGTCACCATCGGCGCCATCGTCTGTCCAGAATGTACATGCTGCATCTCTCCTTACAAAACAAAAATCCCGTCCCTGCATACTCTGCTGGGACAGGATAAAAGAATCCTGCGGTGCCACCCGGCTTGGCGCAAAACTGCGCCCGGCTCACCCGTACCATCATACGGTGGCTTTGATCACGGAGTGCCGCTCCGTCGCACATAGGGCGGAAAATCCGCCTTCCGATTGCCCTCCGAAGTCCATTCACACAGTCCTGTCTGTACCGCGCTCTCAGCGCCCGCGGCTCTCTGTGACGTCAAAAGACCGGTTACTTACTCTTCATCAACGGTTTCTCGCTATGAAATTGTCTGCATTCTATACGCATTTGGACGATCTGTCAAGATAAAAAATGTGAGATACAGCAGGTAAAAATACGTAAGGGCTTCCTGACAGAAGATTGACTGCTGAAGACAAAGCTGCCCGCCACCGAAAAAACCGCCAGAAAAACAGCCAACAGCCGGCTCTTGTAAAGAGCCGGCTGCCGTTGATTTCCCGCTTATTTCAGGGTCTGGCTTTTGGGGCAGTTCCCAGTTGTTTCCGGAATTATCAGAGAGAACATCTCTCATCCGAACAAGATCGCAAACAGGTGAATACCCGGTCAGTCACTGTCGCGAAGCGGACGCCACCATGCGATCCCGAAGAACAGGCAGTTGATGAAGGCTTCCGCCATACCGATGCCTTTGGCTTTTGCAATCGGTCTGCCCTTCAGGAAGAATTCTCCCGTATGGGCAGCCGCTAAAGCGACCAGGGGAATGTATTTCTTTTTCCCGCAGAAGAATGCGGCAACGGCATATAACAGGACACAAATCACGTTTCCGTATTTGCTTTTCATCTTACCCTCCGGACAGACTTTTAATCGGCGCTTACGATCTTCTTTGCGCCGTTAACAGAGATGAACAGCAGGAAGGTGGCGAGAACAGAAGCTGCAAGACCGAACATCCAGGCCAAAGTATAGGTGCCGGTGGCGTCGTATGCCGCGGCATAGACGAGGTTGTTCACCGCCATCGACAGGCTGGCAAAGGAGTTTACGAAGCCGAAGGTTTCGCCGTAATACTTGGTGCCGAAGAGACGGGAGGTCAGCGTCGGCGGGAAGATGGTCGCGTGAGAGCTGCCGAGACCGTAGAAGATTGCGACAGGCAGCAGCATGGCGAAGTTCTTTGCGATCAGCAGGAACACAAAGCAGAGACCCATGCAGACCGTGCCCATCAGGATTCCGGCTTTGACGCCCCATTTGTCGAATACGACGCCCATCAGCAGTTTGCCGAAGATTGCGACCAGACTGAAGATGGAAACGAAACGGGCTGCAGTGGCAGCGCCGAGCATGCCGGTGACGTGGGGCGCCATATGATACAGAGCGCCCATGGTCAGCAGCATTACAAAAATGGCAGCCACATAGATCCAGAATACGGGCTTCTTCTGCAGCTCTTTTAACGGAATACCGGCTTCGACTGCCGGTGCGGCCTTTGCGGCATCCGTGGCAGGGGCTTCATCAGCACCCAGAGGTACAAGACCTTTGTCGGACGGCTTGCTGCGGATGATGAGGAAGGTCAGCGGAACCAGAACAACAAGCATGCCCAGACCGAGGATGCGGAAGGTCATGCGCCAGCCGTTTGCAGCAATCAGGCTGCTGATGACCGGGGAAAGAATCATGGCACCGATGCTGCTGCCGGCGAAGGTGATGCTCATCGCCGTGCCGCGCTTTTTAACGAACCAGCGGGTAAGAACGATGGCGATAGGAACAGTGGTGGAGAAAGAACTGCCGAGACCGATCACAACAGCCAGCACATACAGAAGACCGATGTTGTTGACGAAGGACAGGCAGGTATAGCCCAGAACACCGAGCAGAAGTGCTGCGGCCATAATCATGCGGGTGTTCTTTGTCGCGCAGATTTTTCCGGCGATCGGGGAAAGGATCATACCGAGGATCATCAGGATCGTGCTGAAGACGCCAAAAGCGCTGCGGGTGATGCCGAGATCTTCGGTAATGGGCACGATAAACAGGCTGATGCAGGAAAGCAGCAGGGTAAAGAAAGTGGCCATGATCAGGGTGCAGACGACCACGATCCACCAACCGTAGAAAATGCCGCCTTTTTTATTATCCATATATTATCCTCCTTAAGAGAAGCCGCCGTTTTTTGCTTTTTCCCGGCGGCTTTCGGTTAACCCGGGTTTCGGGTTACAGCGTTGCCTTGACTGCCACGTCGCTCAGTTCAACCGGGCGGGTCTTGTTCGCCTGGTATTCACCCTGCGCACGGAGCAGACCGTCGTATTTGTCATGAGTCAGAATATAGAAGCACTCGGTGCCGAGCAGCTTGAAGACATACTCCATGACCTCGTCCAGAGGCGTACCGGTCGTGGTGACGTACTTGCTGATGGCAAGCTGCTTCTGATAATCCTCATCATGATAGTACGGATCATCGGTAATGGCATAGCGCTCGGGACGGTGGCGGTCAGTCAGGTACATTTCGGTCTGGACAAAGCCCGGGGCAAAGATCGAAACGTCGATTTTGGAGCCCTTTGCCTTCAGCTCTTTGTAGAGCACCTCGCTCAGCGCGACAGCCGCATGTTTGGAACTGAAATAGGTCGGGGAAGCCGGGGAAGTGATCAGCCCGGCAATCGAGCAAACATTGATGATCTGCGCATGCTCGTCCTGAGCCTCCATCATCGGCAGGAAGTAACCGAGCATGAACCAGTGGGAAAAGACATTGACTTCATAAACCCACCGAATATCCTGCTCGGGAATGTTGGTGAAGTCACCGCTGGCGCTGACGCCGGCGTTGTTCACAAGGATGTCGCAGCGGCCGAATACTTCGACTGTTTTGTCGTAGATCTTTTTGCACTCTTCCTTCAGGGAGACGTCAGCCTGAATGGAATAGCCCTGTACGCCGAGCGCACGGATTTCTTCAGCGACAAGTTCCGCTTCATCCCCGTGAATGTCGGCAACCAGAACATCGGCGCCTCTCTGGGCGAAGCCGAGAGCGAATGCCTTGCCGATACCGTTGGCGCCGCCGGTTACAACTGCTTTGAGTCCTTTATAATCAGTGATCATTTCAAGTTCTCCTTTGAAAGTAGTACTCCTGTCCCGATGTGTTTTAAGAGGCATCGGGACAGTGTGTTAATCGGAAGCTGATCAGCCGGGTTTCGACAGATTCATAATGTTCTTGACCCTGGCCTCCTGCAAAGAGAGGGCTTCCGGATGGGTCAGAACATAGAACTGATCCTCTTCAAAGGCGGTGAAAACAGTAAGGCCGACGGAATCGATGGGGATACCGGTAGAAACGCCGC
This sequence comes from Oscillospiraceae bacterium, assembly GCA_017395085.1. Lineage (GTDB taxonomy): Bacteria > Bacillota > Clostridia > Oscillospirales > Oscillospiraceae > Limivicinus. The sequence continues at coordinate 228,690 of JAFPWF010000024.1, forward strand.
GGGCAGCGCGAATTTTGCCGGAGATGAATTCCTCACTCTGATAGTAGGGATCGTCATTGATGGCCGCCCAGTCGGGACGGTGATTGTCGCTCAGATGGATCGTGGTCTTTACGTAGGCCGGGCAGAGCACATGCATGGAAATGTTGGTGATCCCGCGGGACTTGAGCGCGAGGTAGGTGCACTCGGTCTGCACAACGTCCGCCGTCTTGGTGGCATGATACATGCAGGAACTGAAGGAAATGCACAGACCCGCGCCGGAGGCCACATTCATGTAGCAGCACTCGTCGCCCTGTTCGATCATCTGCTTGAGGAAGTAATGCATGCCGTAGGTGTGAGAGACGAAGTTCGCCTTGGAGATCCAGTTGATATCCTGAATGGGCAGTTCCCAAACCGGGCCCGGGGCGGTGACGCCTGCGTTGGAAACGGCGATATTGACTTTGCCGAAGTTGTCAAGAGCGAGTTTCAGAAGCGCTTCGACGTTTTCAGCCTTGGTAATATCGGCACACTGGGTCACAACGGGAACGCCGATCTCTTTGATCTTCTCCTCAGTGGAAGCAAGGCCGGCAGGGTCAATGTCGTTCACAACGACCTTCATGCCGCGTCTTGCGCCTTCCAGAGCAATTGCCTGTCCGATACCGCTGCCGGCGCCGGTGACGACCAATACTTTATCTTTGAAATCTTTCATAAAATTGCCCTCCTCTTAATTAAAATACCCAGGCCTTCGCATTGGCCTCGCGGAGCGCGTCGCCGATCAGGCCGGGAACAGAGGCGTCACCGACCTTAGTGACCTTATCAAAGGCGGCGAAGAACTCATCCGCAAAAGCGGTGTTCGGACGGACGCCGGCAGCGAAGACGACATAGTCGGCATCGAGCTCGGTCGGGAATGCCGTGACGCTGTTGCGCGTAATGACCTTGCCGTCCTTGATCTCGGTCAGACCTTCCATGGTCTTGATCACTGTGCCCTGTTCGGCCAGAACGCCGAGCAGATAACGCTTTACGCTGGGATAGAGCGGCTCGCCGACGTTGCCGGTCATCTCGATGACGGTGACCTTGTTGTCAGCGCCGAGGATTTCGGCAGTTTCCAGACCGGTGATGCCTGCGCCGATGACAACGACATTCTTGCCCTTGATGTCGTATTTGCCTGCAACAACATCCTGTGCGAGCAGGACATTATCCGCATCCGCACCGGGAACCGGGAGCTTGATGGGCGCACCGCCGGTGGCGACAATCACACCATAGGGATTCAGTTCCCTGACAGCTTCCACAGTGGCTTCGGTGTTGAGACGGACATCAACGCCATACTCCTTCAGTTCGGCCGCGAGAACATCGATCAGTTCACCGACCAGCTCTTTGTGGGGGGGCATCTTGGCAAAGTTCATGGAACCGCCAAGCTTGTCGGACTTCTCAAACAGGACCGGCTTGAATCCGCGCCTTGCCAGAACGGAAGCAGCCTGCATGCCGCCGGGGCCGCCGCCGATGATGGCAACAGTGCGCCCATCACCGTTCTTAATGAGTGTGTCTTCGTTGTAAAGGGTTTCCATGCCGAGGTTCGGGTTGGCATTGCAGATGATGGGAAGACCCATGGCCGCAGCCTTGAAGCAGAACATGCAGCCCATGCAGTTGCGGATCAGGTGTTCCTTGCCTTCCTTTGCCTTCTTGCCGAATTCCGGATCGGCCAGCTGGGCACGGCCCAGTGCGACAAAGTCACTGACGCCCTCTTCCAGGAGCTTCTCGGCAGTTGCCGGATGCTTTACGGTGTTGACGGCGATAACGGGAATCTTAACGTTTTTCTTGATGGTGGCTGCAAGTTCTTTCTTCCACATTTCATCACGGAAGTACGGCTCAACGATGGTATTGCCGGTAGCATAGGTGCCGCAGCTTACGTTGATGGCGGAGACGCCGATGCTCTCAAGATAGCGGGCGATCTTCACACCGTCTTCCAGAGTCAGGCCGCCGTCCTGATATTCGCTTGCGCTGATGCGGACGCTGACGGGGAATCCGGGGAGAGAATAACGAATGCCGATAATAATTTCAGAGATGAAACGCATCCGGCCGAAGAAGTTGCCGCCGTATTTGTCGGTGCGCTTGTTGGTCAGCGGGCTCATGAACTGGTTGAGCAGGTAGCCGTGTGCGGCATGAAGCTCAACACCGTCCATACCGGCCATCTTGGCCATAAATGCGGCCTTAATGAACTTTTTGACCATCGCTTCGCACTCTTCGGTGGTCATAGCTCTGGGCATTTCACCGACGACGGGGCAGGGGATCGCGCTGGGGGCGATGATTTCTCCGGCTTTCTGCATGGAAGCGGAGATTTCACGGCCGGGATGGTGGAGCTGGAGGAAGATCTTCGTGTCGTACTTGTGGACAGCATTGGCCAGCTTCTGAAGCCCCTGCACGTACTTGGGCTCAGCAGCATGAAGCTGGAAATATCCAGCCCCGCCGCGCTCTTCATCTACACAGGTAACTTCTGTGTAAATCAGCGCGCAGCCGCCCTTTGCTCTCTCCTCGTAGTAGCGGATGATCTCGGGGGAAGCGGTGCCGTCTGCATTCGCCAGGCTGCACCCCATGGGAGGCATGACGATCCTGTTTTTCAGCTCCAAGGATCCGATCTTGCCTCTTGAGAAAAGTTTCTCGTACTTCATGCAATCATTCCTTTCTTTTATTTGGTGGTTCCCGGAATTGTCCGACGATTGCTTGACAGGACAATTCTTTCGGTATTAATAACTTAGCTGCCAAATATTTAACATAGTCATGGAGCACAAAAAACAGCCGTACAATTATGCATGGAATATTTGGACAGATCGGGCGAGATTGTATATAATAATCATGGGTCATTTCATGGATTTTCCGTGATTTGAAGAGGAAGAGGATATGCTGTTTTCCAGACTTGCGGACAAACTGAAAAGAAAATACCCCGAAACCGGATCTGTCATCCTCGACGACAGCCTTGTGAAAAAACTGCAGTTTCTAGGCGACGAGGAGAGCTTTCTGCCGGATACGCTTTATGTGGTGTACGGCGAGAGGGCGATTACCAAAACAGTATTTCCGCACAACATGATCACCTTTTTCCGGAACGATCAGGAACGCGCGACGTTGACGGATCACTTTACAAAGACCAGGGGACCGACAAACATGATCTATGCATCATGGGAACACCATGAGAAGATCATGAATGATATCCAGGACTATATGCTGAGAGATCAGAACAGAGGGGAAAGCTACTCTGAGTTCCTGCGAATGGTCATTGAAGGGAAGGATCTCTATTATTTGCTTTCAGAGGGTGCAAAACGCTGTGGACGCTGGCTGGTTGCCCTGGATATAAGCGGCAAGATACAGGGCTATTCTCCTGTACAGAACTACCTGACGGAAGACTGGATTAAGGCGATTAAAAACGGATACTGCCCCGTAGATTTTATGGAGCATCTTCGGGAAAGACTGCTGACGCGCACGGAAATCACATCCACGCCGTTCATATACCTCTGTGATCAGACAAAACTGACCTATCTGAGCAGTCCGGTGATTGTTGACGGCAGCCCCTACGGCTATGTGTTTCTCCTGTCCGAAAAAGAAGACTTTGATCCGGTTGCCTATGATATTCTTCCGGTCCTCAGCAAGGTGATGGGGGACTACCTCAGACGCAGCAATCAGGGCGTGAGCAGCAGAAACCACATATTCCATGAGCTGGTACGAGACATCCTTCACGGCGAATCTTCGGGCTCCGTTCAGTCGCGCATCGCTTCCGGAAAACTGCCGATCCCGCCGCTGATGCGGGTTCTTGTCGTGCAGTTTTATTATGCTGAGCGGGAAAGGGAGGCGTTAAAAAAACTCAGTTCCCAACTGGCGCTGTTTTTCGGACCGTTTGCCCCGCTTCACCTTGAAAACCGCCTGATCCTGCTCCAGAATATGGATCCCAAACTGGCACAGCAGAACGAAAAGGCAATGGTCTTTCTGCGTCAGCTTGCACTCTCCAACCGTCTGTATATCGGAATCAGCAACGAGTTTATCAAGCTGGAATCTTTTGCGGAGTACTACGAAGAAGCCGAAACGGCCCTGAGACTGGCTGCCCGCCTGCATATAGAAAGCAATCTGGTTTATTTCCGGGATTTTGCGTTTTATTCCATGCTGTGTAAAATACCCTCCAGCGAAAAGCTGAGGTCTTTCTGCCATCCGGCCTTAAGAGTTTTGCAGCGCTACGATGCGGAGAATCATACAGAGCTTCTGGAAACCCTGCGGGTCTATATCAGCACAAACTGCAATCAGAAGCTTACTTCAGAACTTATGTTCGCTCACCGGAACACGGTTTCCTATCGAAGACAGCAGATTATTGATCTGACCGGGATTGATTTTCTGGATCCTGATACCCTGTTTCAGCTGGAATACTCTTTCAAAATCTATCAGTTCATGGATTCATAACGGTGAATCACTTTGCAAACAGCCAGAGAAATGTGCGGAATATCACAAATAAAAAACATCATCGGGAGGTATTATCAATGATCATTGTCATCTGCGAAGCTGTAATTGATCCGGCAAAACAGAAAGAGTTTCTGGGAAAAGTCAATGAGTCCGGAGTCATCCCTGCAACCGAACAGGAGGAAGGGAATATCAGTTATGAACTTGCTGCGTCTGCCGGGAAAGAAGGCCGTCTGTATGTCATTGAACGTTGGGAAAACATGGCTGCGCTGCAGGCACACATGAAAGGCGCCAACTTTGCCGCATTCGGGAAAATGAGTATGGAATATGGCATTCAGACGGAAATCAAGCTATATCAGGCGGAAGCGCTGAACTGAATACAGAACCATTTTCTAAGCAGTTTGTTATGTACCCCATAGTTAACAGCATAAAATAATGGAAGCACGAGTGAAATCGTGCTTCCATTTTTATTACGTATTAATCAATTTTTTTCTTTATTATTACGGCTGTACCATTTGCACATGCAAACAATGAAATTGACAATAATGTAGAATTCTACAGTTTTGTGGATTAGTAGCCGCCTCAGTCCCGCCTTCCCGCCTCTCATCAAGCCAGACCCCGCAACCGAAAAAGCCGTCAGGAGCTTCCGGGCCAAAGCGGCGCCGGAGCCTGACGGCGGGATTGGGGCAGATACCTGGGCGGCTCTTATTTCAGCTTAGATAAGCATAGAAAAAGGAAAATAATATGCTATTGTAATCTTCCGGTTTTCTCCCGGTTCTTTTGTGCCGTATATTGACCGGAAGGCGATTTTTTGGAATAATAAGAAAAAGCACAAACCGCACGGGGAAACCGTTATGTGAGCGATTGCAGGAGGTGAAGTCCCAATATGATGAAGCGTTTTTGCTTTCTGCTTCTGGCCGCCGCGGCCGTCCTGCTGGCAGGCTGTTCTTCCTCCGGCCGGGTTATGGATGGAGACGGCATGATCCGGCAGGCCGCCTATTCCCAGATCACGCCGGAAGAAGCTCTGGAAATGATGGAAAAGGACAATGGCCACGTCGTTGTGGATGTGCGCCGGCAGGATGAGTATGATGCGGGACATATCCCGGGCGCAATCCTGATCCCGAACGAGTCCATCGGCAGCGATCCGCCGGAGGAGCTGCCCGACCGTGACCAGGTCATCCTGATCTATTGCCGAACAGGAAACCGCTCGAAACAGGCGGCGCAGAAACTGGCAGAGATGGGCTATACGAACATCTATGAATTCGGCGGGATCAACACCTGGCCCGGAGAACTCGTGAAGGAGGAGGAAACAGCGGAAGTGAGAGCGTTCAACTTTGAAAACAGAAGCGTGCTGCTCAACAGCGGGTACGAGATGCCCATCCTGGGCCTCGGCACCTATGCGCTGGACCATGATACCTGCGTCAATTCCGTCAAAACGCTGCTTGCAAACGGCGGAAGGCTGATCGACACGGCGTACATGTACGGAAACGAGGAGGCCGTCGGGGAAGGCGTCCGCCGGGCCATGGTTGAATACGGCATTCCCCGTGAGGAGATTTTTGTCATTACGAAGATCTATCCAAACCAGTTCCATGACCCGGAAGCGGCCATTGACATAGCGCTGGAAAAGCTGGACCTCGGGTACATCGACATGATGCTGCTGCACCACCCGGGCACCGACGATGTGAAAGCATATAAAGCGATGGAGAAGTATGCGGAGGCGGGAAAGATCCACTCCCTCGGCCTCTCCAACTGGTATGTGGAGGAACTGACTTCCTTCCTGCCGCAGATCACGATCACGCCCGCGCTGGTGCAGAACGAAATCCATCCGTACTACCAGGAGCGGGACGTCGTGCCCTTTATTCAGGAAAAGGGAATTGTCGTGCAGTGCTGGTACCCGCTGGGCGGCAGGGGCTACACCGCGGATCTGCTGGGAGATGAGACCATCCGCGCGATTGCCGGGGCGCACGGGGTCTCCCCGGCGCAGGTGATCCTCCGCTGGGACCTGCAGCGCGGAATCGTGGTGATCCCCGGATCCGGCAACCCGGATCATATTATCGAAAATTTGGATCTGTTCGGCTTTGAACTGAGCGAAGATGAGATGGCCGCCATTGCAGCCCTGGACCGCGGGGAGAAGCACGACTGGTATTGACAAGAATGAGAAAGAAACCGGTATCCTTTCGTTACGGCAGCAGGTTCATGCAAAGGATAAAGGGAATCGTCCCGGAAGACCAACCCCTCGAATTCATGAAATGAAGGAGCCGTGTCTGTGAGATTTCGAATTTATAAAGGGAAAAAGATCAACAGGTTTCTATGTCTGCTGTTCCTGATCTTCACCGCGATTCTTCTGATTGCGGCCGGAATTTTTGCCCTGTTAAAGAATTCGGAAGCGGGCGGCACATTCTGTATCCTTGCGATGATCACCGGAGGCTTTTCCCTGCTCTACGGGCTTTTGTGGTTTCTATACGGCCGGACGGAAAAAAAGGCGGAACGGAAGCTGAGGGAAATACTCGAGGGGCAAAACGAACCCGATGATCCCGGCCTGCCGGATTATCAGGAGTTTATCCTTCCGAAAGCGGATCTCATAGAAAAAGCAGGGAAAAGAGCCGGCAGCATTGCCCGGTGGACGGGAATCTGTGCACTGGGAATGTTTCTTCTGATCGGAGGCATCCAGCTGGCCTGCGGCTCTCTGAAAAGACCCGTTCAACTGCTGTATATGCTCCTCTTCTGCATCGCTATCATGATCCCGGGCATTCTGATCCAGTTGAAGCTCTACCGCGAATACGGGCGATCCGTCCCCTCACGCATCCTGCTGTTCCCGGGGAAACTTATCATTGACGACACGAGCCTCCCTGCGAGAGAGATCCGGGAGATCCGCGTTTCTCCCGCGCAGATTTTTAACCGCAATTCCCCGGATGTGTTTCGGGAAATGACGATCCGGACAGAGAAGAGCAGCGCAAAGTACCGCATTGACTATCGCGCGGGCACAGCTTCCGGTGAACAGCCTTTCTGGGAAGATTACGGGCTGTTTATCACCGCCCTTTCCGAATGGGGAACAAAAAACAGCGTGCCTGTCAGCATTTCTTACATGGCCTGATGATCAGGCACCGCTCAAAGCAGATAAACTTTTCCACTCTTGATTTATTTCGGAAATGGAATATAATATGGGCTGTGGTTAGATGTGTCTAACCATATCGGAACGGTTCACGCCGGGATTTCAATGAGACGGAATCAGGAGCGATCCGGCCATCAGGGGGAATGCACGATGAAAAAACTGACTTCAAGACAAAAGATCCTGTTTTGCGTATATGCCATGATTCTGGCCATGAGCGGATACCTGGGGGAGACTTTTGACGGGATAAAAAGCAGCACCGCCCGGCGTTCCGGGCGGTGCCTGTATGTGTGGGTTATTTTTTCAGGAAACTGATAAACGCGACTGCAACGAGCGCACAGTCCACAACGGTCGCACCGATCAGGACGGCAAGGGCTCCTCCGGAAATAATGGCCATATTCTATCCCTCCTTAAATCCAGCCGAGGCAGGCGCAGATCACTATCAGCACTGCGTCGAAGCCGAGGATCCCGCCGACGATCGCGGCGGACTGCCTGACGGTAGGCCTGTCGTGAACGTAGAAGGCGGTGGCGAAGAACGGCAGATAGCCGATCAGCCATAGGATCCACGGACAGCTGCGCTGCCAGAACGCCCACTCCCATGTCAGAATGCCGCAGTAATTGAGGAAGCACTCAATGATCACGGCAAGCGTCGTGAGGACGATGCAGTAGAAAATACGGTTGTTGATGCCCATTATTTTGCTCTTCGGATCTTCGGGCAGCATCAGGCAGACGGTAACGCCCATGATCAGGAACATGAAGGAGATCTCAATGTTATACCCGATCATCAGCAGCCAGGCTGTATTGCCCACACCGACCGGCGTGCCCCAGACCGGCGCGTAACCGCTGATAAAACAGATCATGGAGTTCCAGATTTCGTTGAAGATGTCCACGCCCCAGAGCGCGAACGCGCCGAGAACGACCTTGTAGTTCTTCTCGTGCAGCTGTTTCGTGACGATGTACATCGTGATCAGCAGCAGCGGGACGGCGTACCAGTGCATGGTCAGCTCCGGTCTGCGCAGGATCTCCAGCGCGGACTTTGTATATTCGGAATATCCTTCCATCGTTTTCCTCCCCTCGGCAATGATTGGCGGTTTCTATGCGGTTCCATAGTATCAGAGAATCGCGGCCTGTGCAACCGCAAATGCGGAGTGGGACCCGACGACAGAAAAAGCCGCCAGGAGCTTCCGGACTTATGAAACTCCGGGGGTGAATGCACCGGCGGCGCTGAGCCCGGTCAGGAGTTCCTCATTGTACCGGTGCACGATGCCGATAGCCTTTGACGCGTTGCCTTCCTTTAAGGCAAGCGCGGTCTGCTCCAGATAATCTGCGGCGGAATCAGGGCCGAGTCCCATTTTAATCGGAAAATGAATCGATCTCATCCTTGCAATTTTTTTGTCAAAGTTGTACAATTTTCAGTGACCTGACACGACAATCTGATCAGAAAGGGTGAAACGGTTTATGAGCAAATTTGACGCTGTCGTAATAGGCTCGGGAACTGGCGGTTTGTCCGCGGCGCTGAGTCTTGCTACGGAGGGGAAGAAGATCCTTCTTCTCGAACAGCACAACATGCCGGGAGGATGTGCGACAAGTTTTGTCCGGGGAAGGTTTGAATTCGACGCCTCGCTGCACGAATTCTGTTCTCTCGGCTCTCCCGGAAACTGGGCGATGACAGGAAAGCTCCTGATGGAGAAGTACAAACTGGACATCGACTGGTGCCTGGTTCCGGAACTGTACCGGTGCATCGGAACCACAAGAAGCGGAAAACGCTTCGACCTCCGCCTCCCGTGCGGGGTGGAGAATGTGATCCAGGCCATGGAGAAGGCGGTCCCGGGTTCCGAAAAACCGATGCGGACCTTCTTTGAACTGGCGGAGGAATGCAGCGCGGCGTACGACTACTTCAACGACCATATGCTGGACGGCCTGGACAAAAAGGGATACACCTTTGTCGACGAAGGCCTGTTCATGAAGAAGTTCCCGAACTTCCTGAGGATGGCGGAGTATCCGTTCAACAAAGTGCTGCGGAAGATCGGGATGCCGGAAGACGCCATCGACATCCTGGACGTCTACTGGACCTACATCGGCGCGGACTATGAGAAGATGAGCTTTGTGCATCAGGCGTGGATGTTCCTGATGTACACCAAGTACTATCCCGCCATCTGCACGAGGACCTCCCACGAGCTCACCATGGCGGGAATCCGCAGGCTGCATGAACTGGGCGCGGAAGTCTGGCTGAACACCAAGGCGCACAAGGTGGTCGCCGATGATAACGGAAAGATCATCGGGGTGGAAACGGACGCGGGCTTCGTGGAAACCAACTATGTGATTGCAAACGTGAACCCGCAGACCGCCTACACAAAACTGCTGGACAAGCGCATCAAAGTGCCGGACAGCGAGATCAAGCGCCTCAACGCCCAGAAGCACGGCGTCCGCTTCTTCGAGGCCTACGTCGGCCTGAACAAAAGCGTGGAGGAGCTCGGCATCCGGGACTACACGATCTTCATGCCCGGCGTGCTGGACAACGGGAAGAACTTCGAGTGGTCCAAGAGCATGGACCTGAACACCCACAGCGTGGTCGTGATTTACAATGTCGTGAATCCCGAAGCGAGCCCGAAGGGCACGACCGCCATGACCTTCACGATCACCTACACGGAGGACGTGTGGGGTTCGGTTTCGCAGCGCGACTATGCGAAAAAGAAGACGGAGATTTTCCAAAAAGTGCTGGCGAATTTTGAGGCGGACACCGGCATTGTCATCCACGACTGCATCGAAGAGATCGAGATGGCAAGTCCCTGGACCTTCTGCAACTTCCTGGGCACGCCGCAGGGGACGGTTTACGGGTTTGAAATCAACGACTGGGATACGATGGTGTCGCGCCTGATGTCGCTGCGGAAGGAACAGCCCATCCACGGCTTTAAAACCTGCGGCGCGTCGGGCGCCCGGGGCGACGGCTTCAACCAGACCTATCTCAACGGAAACGACATGGCCATGCTGATTCTGGAAGAGATGGAACAGGACGCGAAGGAGGGCAAGTAAATGGCTAATGTGAAAATGAGTTTCATCGGCCTGCTGGATATGCTGCGTTTCAAGAACATGAAAGTCCAGCGGGACAAGATCATTGACAGCACGCCGGTTACCGCCCTGGTTGAGAATTACGCCTCAAACCTGAACGCCGCGGCGCGGCATCCCCTGAGCCAGACCTTCACCATTGAGGATATCAAAGTCCGCGGAAAAGGGGATGTGAAGACCTACACGCTCCGCAGGACCGACGGCGGGAATCCCGCGTTCTTCCGAGCGGGGCAGTTTGTGGTGATCCGCCAGATGATCGACGGGAAACTGATCGCCCGCCCGGTTACGCTGTCCTGCGGGCCGGCGATGACGCTGGAAGGGAAAGTCCAGCTCACGGTGAAACGCGTGGAGGAGGACGCCTTCCTGAGCGCGTACATCCACGACAACTGGAAAGTCGGGGACACCGTTGAGACCTCCGGGCCGCAGGGGACCTTCTTCTACGAGCCGCTGCGCGACGCGAAGAAGGTGGTCGCCATTGCGGGCGGCAGCGGAATCACCCCGGTTTACGCGATGGCCAACGCGATCGCCGACGGGGACGAGGATTTTGAGATGACCGTCCTCTACGGCAGCAGGACGAAAAAGGACATCCTCTTCCAGGAGGAGTTCGACGCCATTATGGCGCGGACGGACAAGGTGAAACTGGTCAACGTCCTCAGCGAAGAAGAGGCGGAAGGCTGCGAGCACGGATTCATTACCGCCGACCTGATCAAAAAATACGCCGGGGACGGAATCTACAGCGTGTTTGCCGCGGGATCCCAGGGAATGTACAAATTCCTGGACGGCGAAGCGGAAAAACTCGGACTGATCAAAAAGTATTACCGGAAGGAACTTTACGACAACATCGGCAAGCCCTGGAATTATCCCGGATATCCGATGGAAGCGAAAGACAAGGTTTTCAACCTGAAAATCAAAATGTGCGACAAGGTCTTTGAGATTCCCTGCAGCGCCAACGAGAATATCCTTGTCGCGCTGGAACGCGCGGGCGTGGCCGGACCGAACCGCTGCCGCGGAGGAATCTGCGGCTGGTGCCGGAGCAGGCTGCTCTCCGGGGATGTGTTCATCCCCGAGGATACGGACGGCAGGAGGGCCCAGGACAAGCTCGACGGGTATATTCATCCGTGCGCGTCCTTTGCCGTGAGCGACCTGTCCATCGAGATGCCGCTGAAGAGATAAGCATCACGGCGGAAACGAAAACGGAGCTGCCTCAAAACCGGAGGCAGCTCCGCTCTTTTTCTCCCGTCCTTGCGCATCCCGCTCATCTGTGTTACAGTGGAAACGCCCTTTGGGGCGTGAGCGGGATTACAGAAGACAGGTGTACGGAACATGCTTTTGAAGCAGGATTTTTATTTTCATTCCATATCGGCGGTCAGGCGGCTTCACATCCGCATCCCGGATCACGGGGCGCCGCCCTATCCCGTCATGTATTTTTTTGACGGCCACAACCTGTTCCGGGATGAGGATGCAACGTACGGGAAATCATGGGGGCTTGACGAATTCTGCGCGGCATGGGACAAGCAGCTTGTGATCGTCGGCATCGAGTGCGCCCATGAGGGCAACAGAAGGCTGTCGGAATATCTCCCGTACGGAACGGGCTTCGGCTGGCTGCGCGGCATCGAGCCTCTCGGGGAGACCGTCATGGAAGGGATCATGGGGGAGCTCAAACCGTATATTGACAGGACGTTCCCCGTCATCCCTTTCCGCGAGTGCACCGCGATAGGCGGCTCAAGCATGGGGGGACTGATGGCCGCATATGCGCTTGTGCGGTATAACAGATACATCTCCAAAGCGGCGTGCCTGTCGCCGTCGATCGGAAGCGTCAGCGGGAAGCTGTGGAGTGAGATGAACCGGACGGAGATGAGCCCCGACACAAGGATCTACCTGTCGTGGGGGACAAAGGAAGGCTACGGAAAGATCAGGGACCCGGATGCCGAGGACAGATCCAGCTGGCTTTACAGGAGCTGCAGGACCACCGCGAACAAAGTGATCAGGGCGGGCGGGGCGGCAAAGCTCTACTGCCAGGTTGGAGGACGCCACTGCGAAGAGGACTGGGAGAAACAGCTCGGCATCTTCATGCCGTTCCTCTGGCAGGAATAAGGTCCCTGCATCTCCGGCCGGTCAAGGGCAGCGGAAGAGCTTCATACAGAATGGTAGTCGTCAACCGGTGAAATGAAATAAGACCGCACGGAAGAGGTGCCCGAACCATGAGCGAATTTGATCACGATTCTGACCGGAAGAACGCCGACGCGCCGGAGGGTGAATTCGGCTTCGACTGTGACAGCAACGACGTCCTGTATCATTACGGGGACGGCTTCGCGACCGGTTCCGACGGAAAGCAGTACATGGAAGCGGGCGGCGGCCACGTGGTGGACATGGAGACCAACCAGGTCCACTATGCGCCGTCAGGCGGCAACACGGGAAGCAGCGGAGGCAACCTCGCCGGCTTTTATCTGGCGGCGCTGATCGCCTGCGTGATCCTGTTCTTTGTGTCCGTAAAATTACTGTTTGATCCGGATGTGGATCATACGCTCCGCTGGACGATTGACGTCGTCGTATCCGTCTTGGGCGCTGTTTATTTCTTCAACAAACTCAGGCAAAAATGAGTTTCCGGATAATTTTTCGCCTGCTGCAAGACTTCAAGGAGACCAGAGAATCCACGTCGTCAACCGGTGATGGAGTAAGATAATGATTGCGTTTTTTGAGTTGCTGATAGTGGCTGTGGCGGCAGCAGCCTTGATCATTGCCGGCAAAGCCCAAAAAGGAAAGACATCCAATCCCGTGCCCCGCAAAACAATGCGCTGTCCTTCCTGCGGCAGCACGGCCGATGTCCGGGGAGGCTACTGGGAATGCCCGTACTGCGGAGACAGCGGAAGTGTTTGACGAAATATCAGGGAAAGAAAACAGGGAGAGCAGTTTGCTCTCCCTGTGTAGTTTAATAGAACTGTGTTGTCGGTGCTGCGGCTTTATTACTTGCCGTTCATTATGCCGGGATCCCTCATCGTTTCAGCCAGAATTTCCAGAAATTCCTCGTCAGGTTCCGAAGTTTTTTTCCTCTTCTCAAGCCAGCGATTGAGTGCGTCCTGTTCCATTTTTCCTGTCCTCCAACATCATCTTGTAGTCAACGAGCGGAATTATACCCAAGATGTTGAAAGAAGTCGATAACAAACCGGAGTCAAAGCAGGAAAAAAACGTGCTTTGATAATTCCTCCTCCGTCACAGTTGAGCCGGAGGGCGAAATCGGCGCGGATACGTGGAAGGGTCTGCTAATGGGATAGAAGTCTGCAGTTTTCTGCTGTTTGACATAAGGGTGTGTTTGTGATTTAATAAATCTATCCTCAATAATGGAGGCCAAGATGGAAACTGACTGGATGGGACGGTACCGCCCGCTTGTCGCAGCGCTTGTTCTGCATGCTAATGTAGTCAATAGAGGTCTGAGCATGCGTTCAGATATAGGCGATGGAATCATGCTGAATCCTCAGGAATGGCAGGTGTTGGAATTCGTGATCGAACACAGCGATTCCTATTTTAGCATGATTGAGATTTCGCGAGAACTGGGCATACCGCAAAGTTCGTTTTCACGAATTGTGAAAACGATTCAGGACTATAAGTTGATTTCAAAATATCAGGTTGCGGGCAATCGCAAAAATATAGTCCTTCGTCCTACGGAATATGGTAAGAGTCTTTATTCTAAAAGGGTCGGAAGTTCTTCGAGTATTGGTTTCAACAGCTTTTTCGAAGAACTTGATTCGCTGAGTGATGATTGTATAAAGACATTTACCAGAGCTCTGAATCATTTAACTTTGGGTCTTCCCTCAGCGCGTGATTCGCAGGAAGTAGAATTAATAGAAATCGAATAGCTCGGGAGTATGAACCCCGTCTTCCGTAACAGGATGACGGGGTTTTTTGCCGTAATGATTACTTCTCCCTTAGCGCATATAGGCACGAGATTACTCCGACTGCAGTGATTAAGCAGAAAATGAACAGAGAGCGGGAGAGGGGAAGATTATCCAGCATTGCACCAAACAGTAAAGCTCCAATCATGGATCCTATGATAGGTATGTTTGCGACAATACCCTGCGCGTGCCCGGCCTGCTCATAGGGGAAATTGTCTTTCACATAGTCGACGATGGCAGGGGTATATAATCCGAAGGAAAAAGCCTGCAGTGAAAAAGCGATAAAGAGCATCGCGATGTTTGTCGCGGCAGAAATCAGTATGATTTTCAGCAAAAAGAAAATAAAACTGATAGCGAGCAGTCTTTCAGCAGATACGCCCCTGAAGCGGCTGTATAGTGCCATCATCGGGATCTCCGCCACTACGGTTACGCCGTTCAGATATGCAACAGCGGTTGCTCCGGCGCCGAGATTGTCGAGGATATTGGCGTTGAAGGATGAAATGTTGTTGTGTACCATGAATATGAGAAATATGCCGCACAGCAGATAAAGAAAACTGGTGTTGTTCTTTAACAGGGAGATATATCCTGTCTGTGGTGTGTTTTTTTGTGAATAGCTTGTACTCCGCAGGTCGGGTTTCAGCAACAAGATACATAGCAGCAAAAGCAGAACACAAAGACTGTTGATGACAGGTAAAATAGTGAGAGACTTTGTTTTCAGTATGGATCCGGCAAAAAAAGACATGAATGCAAAACAGAGGGAGCCAAAAGCGCGGAATATTGCAAAAGAGGGCAGTTTAGTGCTTTGGCTGAGATCAAAGTATAGTTTAATTATTATCGGACCGATGGCAAGTGATGAGGCTGCAAGCAGGGAATAGGCCACGGCAAATAAAGGCTTTGAAAACGGTGTAAAAAGCAGAATCCCGAGAGCAAAAACCGAGATGCCAAGTCCGGAGGCGAGCAGAGGGACAATGCCGCTTGCACCGTACTTGTCAGACAGAGATGCGAGGAGCATGGAAATAAGAACACTCAAAATATTGGCAACCGCAAGAATACTGCCCATTTCCGTGTTGCTGAATCCCCGGAAGGCAAGATAGGATACGGCCATTCCCATAGTAAGGCTTATGGTCATCCAGTAGATGCCGACGGCGGAGAGATATAGAATTGCAGTTCTTTTCCTGTTCATGGCCTTTTCCAGAATCTCAGTATCTCTGTGTTATCCAATATTCAACAGCAACAATATATGGCGTTTCACGCCTTTGTCAAGGGCAGCACCATACATTTTATGCATTATGTACAAATTTTTGTTGCATTTTTCTACACGAGCAAATCCTTGACAGAAAACGGTAGCAATCATATAATGAAATCAATCCATTTGGATAAATTTAGTATCAATTAAATTTATCTAAGCTGATTGATTGAGCAAATACTGGAACGGGGGGCGATTAGAATCTGTGATCCGCTGATACCGGTGCATTTTTCAGTTATCGTTGTTTAATTGGATTTCACGGAAGAGAAAAGGAAAGGAGTGTAAAGTATGAAATTCGGTCCAAAAGCAAAGAAACGCCTTTGTATAGCGTTGGTTTTGATCCTCATTGGCAGTATTTTTGCCAGTCTTCTCCAGACAAACTTCTTTAAAGTCAGGATCAAAGATGTAAGCATCATGGTCGATGACCAGAACTACAGCCATGCGCTTATGTTTGTACCGAAGGAGGCATCCGCAGAAAACAAGGTACCTGTCGTCATCACGTGTCATGGCTGGCTGAACAGCGGCGAACTGCAGGACGCTGCATCCATTGAACTTTCACGCCGAGGCATCGCTGTCATTGCCATTGACGCGGTCAACCATGGCATGAGCAGCAACGACATGGCATTGTCCGATAAAGGTATGCATTCATGGGTGGAGTATGCGGCCGGCGGGGCACTGAACTTCATTGATACCACGAAAATCGGTGTAATGGGTCACTCCATGGGCGGCTTTATGTCCACATTCACGTTGATGGGCTATGCGGCAGCATATGATGCGGCAATCGCGGCGGCACAGGAGCCGGATTCCGACGGCGGCGAAGAGATTACCGAGGCGGAGCAGGCTTATGCGCAGGCCCAGTATAAGATCAGTGCCGCGCTGCCCACCGGCAACGGTCCAGAGGCGACACCGGGTGCGTATAATTACATACACTGCAACCATGGCTTCCTGTTCGGACGCTATGAGGAGGGCGGCTACAGCATGAGCACCGGCAAGGCCAATGTCCTTGGCGCCACGCCTGAAGCCCTGAACTATATCCATTCCGTGGATCCCAGTGTCACCAGTGTCGAAGACGGCAAATTCTATGGGAACCGCGATGATGGTACGCTGCGTGTGTTGTATCAGCCGATCATCACGCATCCGCTGATCCACTTCGACCCGAACAGTACGGCAAGAGTAATTGAGTTCTTCACCTACTGCTGGAAGATTGATACCCCGCTGGGCTCTCACAACCAGTACTTCTTCATCAAAGAGTGCTTCAACCTTGTGGCCATGATCGGCCTGTTCATGATGCTGGTGCCGATGGCCGAACTGCTGCTGAGCGTGCCATGCTTCGCAAAACTCCGCGGCAAGGAAGGCCCGAAAGTTCCGGTGCTTACCGAGTCCGGCAAGAAGAAATTCTGGACCGGCTGGATTGTCGGAGGCGCTATTTCCTTCGTTACCGCAATCATCTCGGTCTACCTGACATATAAGATCCCATGGGCGAATGACCCGTTCCACGCGTCCAATCTCTTCCCGGCACCTGCAATGAACGATGTATGGCTTTGGACGCTGTTCAATGCGGTTTGGGGCGGATTCTGGTTCTGGCACTGCTTCAAGCAGGATAAAGCCGCGGGTGTTCGCACAGATGAGATGATCGGCTGGAAGATCACCGGCAAGGAGTTCTGGAACACCCTGGGCTTGACAGTTACGATCCTGGGCTTCATGTATGCGGTTGTCTGGTTCTGCAAGTGGCTGTTCAACACCGATTTCCGCTTCTGGACCCCGGCAATCAGGGTCTTCACTCCTGAAAAACTCCTGACCTACATCCAGTATTGGCCGGTATTTTTCTTCTTCTATCTGTTCAACTCGCTTATGGTCAACGGTGCATGCCGCGTTGAAGGCGCAAATGAGAAGAAGGAACTGCTCATCTGCGCAATTGGCAACATCCTCGGCTGCTTTACCCTGTGGCTGATCCAGTACGGCAAGCTTGTCATCACCGGCAGTGTGCTGTTCAAGATGCCGTGGTGCGACGTGCTTGTTATCTGCTTCTGCATCTGGCAGCTGTTCCTGGCTCCGTTTATGCTTCGTTCCTTCTATAAGCTTACGGGTAAGAACTGGCTCGGCCCGTTGGTTGTTTCCAGTGTTTATGTACTCTGCGGCGTCATGAACACAGCAATTCACACCAACCTGTTCTGATCTGTCAATTCAGTATTACTCCACTTTTCCTCACGGGCCGCCGCATCTACGGCGGCCTCTTTAAAAGTATTGATTTTTGGAGGTAAAGATTTGAAGTACATTATGGCACTGGACCAGGGGACGACGAGTTCCCGCTGCATTCTGTTTGACCATGCCGGCAACATCTGCGCCGTTGCCAACAAGGAGTTCCGTCAGATTTTCCCAAAGCCGGGCTGGGTGGAGCATGATGCCAACGAAATCTGGGAAGTTACCCAGGAAGTTGCCCGCGCAGCCATGCACAAGCTCTCGGTTACTGCGCAGGACATTGCCGCCATCGGCATCACCAACCAGCGCGAGACCACGGTAGTCTGGGATAAAGAGACCGGCGAACCCATCGCACATGCGATCGTCTGGCAGTGCCGGAGAACTTCGGATATCATCGACAGGCTGGTTGCAGACGGTCACGGCGATGAAATCCGCGAGAAGACCGGCCTGGTGCCGGACGCCTACTTCTCCGGCTCAAAGATCAAGTGGCTGCTGGACAACGTGCCCGGCGCGCGGAAGCGGGCACAGGCGG
>JAFPWF010000025.1 GCA_017395085.1 Oscillospiraceae bacterium
GCGCAGCGCATTGTGAAGGGCGATGTGCCCGACGGCCTGAAGGATAAGAGCATCGTCTCGCTGGATATGGGCGCGCTCATCGCGGGCGCCAAGGACCGCGGTGAGTTTGAAGAACGGCTGAAGGCCGTGCTGGAGGAAATCCGAAAATCCGAAGGCGGCATCATCCTCTTCATCGATGAGCTGCATACCATTGTCGGCGCCGGAAAAACCGAAGGCAGCATGGACGCCGGAAACCTTCTGAAGCCGATGCTGGCCCGCGGCGAACTCCACTGTATCGGCGCCACCACGCTGGATGAATACCGCAAGTACATTGAGAAAGACGCCGCGCTGGAACGTCGCTTTCAGCCGGTGCAGGTGGATGAACCGAGCGTGGAAGATACGATTTCGATTCTCCGCGGTTTGAAGGAACGCTATGAGGTCTATCACGGCGTCCGCATCCACGACAATGCACTGGTTGCCGCCGCGACGCTTTCCAACCGTTATATCAGCGACCGGTTCCTCCCCGACAAGGCCATCGACCTGGTGGATGAAGCCTGCGCGCTGATCCGCACCGAGATCGATTCGATGCCGGCAGAACTCGACGACATTCGTCGCAAGATCATGCAGATGGAAATTGAGGAAATGGCCCTGAAGAAAGAGGACGATAACCTCAGCCGCGAGCGCCTCAGCAAGCTGCAGGAGGAACTCGCCAACCTGAAGGACAGCTTCAATGAGATGAAGTCCCGCTGGGAAGCTGAAAAGAACAGTGTGGACGACGTGAAGCGCCTGAAGGGCGAGATTGAGCATATGCATGCGGAGATCGAGAACGCCCAGCTGAACTATGAATACGAAAAGGCCGCCCGCCTGAAATATTCCGACCTGCCCGCACTGGAAAAGCAGCTGCAGGAGGCGGAGAACGCCGCCGAGCAGAAGAGTGCGAACTCCCTGGTACATGACACCGTTACGGAAGAGGAGATCTCCGGCATCGTGGCAAAGTGGACCGGGATCCCGGTCTCCCGCCTGATGGAGGGCGAACGGGAAAAGATCCTGCATCTGGACGAATACCTGCACAAGCGTCTGGTCGGTCAGGACGAGGCCGTCCAGAAGGTCACCGAAGCGATTCTGCGCTCCCGCGCAGGCATCTCCGACCCCAACAGGCCGATCGGTTCCTTCCTGTTCCTGGGGCCTACGGGCGTCGGCAAAACCGAGCTCGCCAAGTCCTTGGCCGAGTGTCTGTTTGACGATGAACGGAACATTGTCCGTATCGACATGACCGAGTACATGGAGAAGTTCTCCGTCTCGCGGCTGATCGGCGCACCTCCGGGATATGTGGGTTACGATGAGGGCGGCCAGCTGACCGAAGCGGTCCGGCGGAAACCCTACAGCGTGGTGCTGTTCGATGAAATCGAAAAAGCGCATCCGGATGTATTCAACATCCTGCTGCAGATTCTGGATGACGGCCGTATTACCGACTCGCAGGGACGGACGGTGGACTTCAAGAACACCATCATTATCCTGACCTCGAACCTCGGCAGCCCGTACCTGCTGGACGGCATTGAGCCGGACGGCAGCATCCGTCAGGAGGCGCAGGACGCCGTGATGGCCGAGCTGCGCAGGGCTTTCCGTCCTGAGTTCCTGAACCGGCTGGATGAGATCATCCTCTTTAAGCCCCTGACCAAGGATAATCTGACGAATATCGTTGATCTGCTGGTCGAATCGCTGCGGAAACGGCTGGCTGACCGCGACCTGGACCTTGTGCTGACCGATGAGGCAAAGCAGCTCATTATCGACCGCGGCTACGACCCGCTGTACGGCGCACGGCCGCTGCGGCGCGTGCTGCAGAGCAGCGTGGAAACGCTGGTTGCCCGCACCATCCTGCGCGGCGATCTGAGGGCCGGCTCCACCATCACGGTGGACGTCCGCGACGGCGAACTTGTGGCGGAGTAATCCAACTCAATATGAAAACAGGACTGCCTCCCCGAACCATGGGAGAAGCAGTCCTGTTTTTTCTATTTCAATATGCTGTTTACAGCGCGTATTCCTTTCGGAAGGCCACATACTTCTGCCGGAAGTACTCATCCGTCTTGATCAGTTTATCCTCATAGCTGTGTGTGTCAAACTCGCCGGTTTCCAGCCGCAATTGTGCAAGGGCGATATTGGAGCAGTGGTCCGAAATACGCTCCAGATTGGTGATCAGGTCGCTGAACACAAAATTCTGGGTGATATTCCCCTGCCTGTGCCGGAGCCTTTCCACCTGCCGTTTTTCGATTTCATCACAGAGGTCGTCGATCGCTTCTTCAAGCGGTTCGACATCGACCGCCCTGCTCATATCACCATTCAGGAAAGCATCTGTCGTAATGTGCAGGATCTCACTGACGGCACGGATCAGCACCGTCATGTCATGCGCCGCACCCGGTGAAAGCACCAGCTGCTTCTCATGCAGCTCATTGCTGCTTTCTGCAAGGTTGCGGGCATGGTCCGAGATGCGCTCAAAGTCCGAGAGCGTATGCAGAAGCTTCGCCACCTCGCTGCTCTGCTGAGGATCCAGTTGCTGTCCGTTCAGCTGCAGCAGATAGGAACCCAGTTTGTCTTCATACACGTCGACCAGGGCTTCCAGCTCCACTACCCGCTGATAGTTTTCTTCCTCAAATTCCCGCAGCAGGCCGACGGCCAGGCGGACGGCATCCTGCGTATGTTTGGCCATTTCACTGATGGCAGCTTTGCAGTGCTCCAATGCCAGAGGCGGGTGCGACAGGAAGCGCTCTTCCAGCTGCAGCTCCTGCTTCTTTTCCTGTTCGTCCTGTTCGGGAACCAGTTTTGTGACAATGGTCTCAATCACGTCCGTCAGCGGCGCCAGCATCAGCAGGTTTGCCAGACGGAACAGCGTATTCAGCAGGGCGGTAGAAAACGGATTCATCACCAGGCTGAGGAAAGGAAAACGGAAAATTGCATTGGCAACATAGAAGACGGAAGCGCAGCCCAACACCCCCAGAACCGAAGCCACCAGATATACCAGAGCAGCCCGTTTTCCCCGGGCAGTCGCACCGACCGCAGAGAGCAGCACCGGGATCGATGCGCCGATGTTAATGCCCATCAGCAAGGGCAGAACCGCTTCAAAAGTCAGTGCCCCCGTAACGGAAAGAGCCTGAAGAATGCCCACCGCCGCAGACGCCGACTGCAGCACCGCGGTGAACAGGGTTCCGACCAGGATGCCCAGCAGCGGATTCTTCATGGAGGTCATCATCCCGGTAAACCAGGGCTGCTCCCCCAGGCCGCTGACCGCCCCGCTCATGGTATGCATGCCCAGCATCAGGACCGCGAAGCCCAGCAGAATATCACCGATGTGCTTCTTCTGCACACTCTTGCAGTACTTGTGCAGGATAATCCCGGCGATCGCCATGGCAGCCGTCAGGGTGCTTGTGGAAAGAATACTGCTGAGGCTGCCGGTACCCTCAACATAACTGAGGCACAGCACCCAGCCAGTAATGCTGGTACCGAGGATGGCCCCGAGAATGACGTTGATCGCCTGCCGGACGGACATCATGCCGGAGTTTACAAAACCTACCGCCATAACTGACGTCGCCGAGGAAGACTGGATGACCGCCGTGACACCCGTTCCGAGCAGGAGTGCACGCAGCGGCGTTCCGCTCAGCTGAAAGAGAATCGGTTCCAGTTTGCTGCCGGACACTTTGGTCAGTCCGTCTCCCATCTGGGTCATCCCAAACAGAAACAGCGCCACACCTGCCAGCAGAGTGATACCTTCCAGTATGCTCATTCTATCCCTCTCTGTTTCAATCAGATCGCCTCATTCGAGACCTGCTGCAGAATACCACAGCATCCTTAAATCCATGGTCATGCCTGTATTAAATCCAGGTTAAACTTTTTGGAAAAAGGCCTGTTCTTTCCCGGCGGTCTATGGTATCATCAATCCGGAACAGATCGATTTGGAAGCAGGTGAAAGCATGATTTTTCTGGTTGAAGACGACGCCAGTATCCGCAAGCTCGTTGTTTATGCACTGGAAAGCCAGGGGTATGAAGCGAAGGGTTTTGACCGTCCTTCTGCTTTCTGGGCTGCCATAGAGCAGCAGCTCCCCGATCTGGTTCTGCTGGATCGAATGCTGCCGGAGGAAGACGGCATTCAGATTCTGACCAGCCTGCGCGGCAACGCGCGCACCGCTTCGCTGCCGGTAATTCTCCTGACGGCACTCAACACCGAGTTTGACCGGGTGGAAGGCCTTGACGCCGGCGCGGATGACTATATTTCCAAGCCCTTCGGCATGATGGAACTGGTTGCCCGCGTCCGCGCGGTGCTCCGCCGCAGCGGCATCGAAGCTCTGCGAACGGAGGATTATCGGTTCGGTTCTCTTTCCGTTTCTCCCGATAAGCATGAGGTCTGTGTGGACGGGCAGCCCGTGGCGCTGACATTCAAGGAGTTTCTGCTGCTGCAGCTCCTCATTGAAAACCGGGAACGCGTTCTGACCCGTGAGGTCCTGCTGGACCGGGTCTGGGGTCTGGGGACTGAACGGGAGAACCGCACTCTGGACGTCCATATCCGGACCCTGCGGGCAAAGCTGGGATCTGCCGCCAAACATATTCAGACCGTGCGCGGTGTGGGCTATCGTTTTGTGGAGGAGATTGCATGACCCGAACCGTTTTTCGCTCCTGCTTCCTGATGGGCGTGATCGTCCTGCTGCTGTGTGTCCTGCTGTTCTTCGGCCTGCAGTACAGACAGGTCATGGACGAGACCTATGCCGCCCTGCAGCAGGAAGCCGTTTATGCCGAACACGGACTGATGATCAGCGGGCAGCCTTATCTGGAAACGCTGGATAAAGTGAACCGCATTACCTGGATCACCGCGGAGGGAGATGTGATCTATGACAGCGTGTTCTCTCAGCCCATTGCAAACCAGCTCCACTGCAGGGAAGTTTCCGCTGCACTGGAAACCGGAGAAGGCCAGGGCATTCGCAAGTCTGAAAGCAGCGGTGAGGAAACCATGTACTATGCACTGGTCTGCGAAGACGGCAGCATTCTCCGCCTGTCCCGCCCTTTGAGTGCCGTGCGTTACGCCTTTGTTGCAGTAAGCCCGGTGCTTTGGGTTCTGGTGCTGGTGCTGCTGATCTCCGGACTGTTGGCCTTCCAGACGGCAAAGCAGATCGTCAAACCCATTAACGCACTGAAACTCGATCAGCTGGATTCCGCACCTTACCCGGAGCTTACCCCGCTGATCAGCCATATCCGGGAACAGAAGCAGACAATTCTGGAACAGGCCGGTGAACAGGAACAACTGCGGCGGGAGTTCTCGGCCAATGTTTCCCATGAACTGAAAACACCCCTGACTTCCATTTCGGGTTTTGCCGAGCTGATGGCCAAAGGGGATGTACCCGCAGACAGGGTGAAGGAATTCTCTTCGGATATCTACCGCGAATCCAGGCGGATGATCACCCTGGTGGATGATATTATCCGGCTCTCCCGTCTGGATGAGGGCGGCACTGGCCTGCCGGAAGAACCGGTGGACCTGTATGCGCTCTCCTCAGAAATACTGGATGAGCTGCGCAGTGTGGCAGAAAAGGACGGAATCCGGCTGACGCTGGAAGGCGAACCTGTCGAAGTGACGGGCGTCAGGCAGCTTCTGGGAGAAGCGGTCTACAACCTATGCGACAACGCCATCAAGTATAATACGTCCGGAGGCAGCGTCACCGTGCGCATTGAGCAGCCGGATGCCGACGGGCGCATCGAGCTGAGTGTCCACGACACGGGCATCGGCATTCCGGCAGAGCACCAGAAGCGTGTGTTTGAACGCTTTTACCGGGTGGATAAAAGCCATTCCAGAGCCATCGGGGGCACCGGTCTCGGCCTTTCGATCGTGAAGCATGTCGCTCTGTTTCACAATGCGGAACTCAGCATGGACAGCACGCCCGGCAAGGGGACCACGATTACCATGCGTTTTCCGCCTGAGCGGAGCTGAGGAGAGGAGCACTGGCTGATCTATGACCGGCAGAGAAGCAATTGAGTACATAGAAAAATATACGTGGAGCAGGACTAGGCTGGGCCTGGCGCGCACCAGAGAACTGCTGCATGCTATCGGCGATCCGCAAAAGCAGCTGAAGTTTGTCCACGTCGCGGGCAGCAACGGCAAAGGTTCCACCTGTGCCATGCTGGACAGTATCTTGCGCGCCGCCGGATACCGGACAGGCCTTTACACTTCCCCGTACATCCAGGACTTCTGTGAGCGCATGCAGGTAAACGGGCAGAACATTTCCGGAGAAGATCTTGCCCGCATCACGGAACAGGTCCGTGTGTCTGCCGACGCAATGGAAGACCACCCCAGCCAGTTCGAGCTGGTGACGACCATCGCCATGCAGCACTTTCTGGAACAGCGCTGCGACCTTGTGGTATTGGAAGTCGGCATGGGAGGCGAACTGGACTCCACCAACGTCATCGACTGCCCCGAAGCCGCAGTCATCACAAACATCGGTCTGGAACACACAGAGTATCTCGGAGATACGCTGGAAAAGATTGCTTCCGCCAAAGGCGGGATCATCAAGCCCGGCTGCACCGCTGTCTGTTACGACTCCGTTCCCGAAGTCATGGATACCCTGCGGCAGATCTGCAAAGAGCGGGACGCAGAGTTCCGCATTGCGCGTGCCGAAGACCTGAACGGGCTTTCACACAGTCTGGACGGACAGTGCTTTGCCTGGAAGGAGGAAGAGTACACCCTTTCTCTGCTCGGTCCGCACCAGCTGCGCAACGCCGGCACGGTTTTGGAAACCATTGCCGCACTGCGGGAAAAAGGCTGGGAGATTCCGGATGCAGCGGTGCATACCGGTCTGAAGGCGGTCCGCTGGCCGGCACGTTTTGAGGTGCTGTGGAGGGAACCGCTGTTCATTGTTGACGGCGGACACAACCCGCAGTGTGCTGAGGCGCTCTGCCGCAACCTGAAAGAATACCTGCCTGGGCAACAGTTCACATTCCTCGCCGGGATTCTCGCAGACAAGGATTACCGGCAGATGCTGGATCTGATTGCGCCGTTTTCAAATCGTTTTCTCTGCGTCACGCCGGACAGCCCGCGCGCGCTGCCGGCGGAAAACCTCGCAGCGGAAGTGCTGCAAAGGGGAACCCCTGCCTGCGCCTGTGAAAGCATTGAGGCCGGAGTTCGGGAAGCGCTGAAGTGCGGTGAAGACACGGTCGCCTTTGGGTCTCTTTACATGGCCGGGCATGTACGGACCGTGTTTCCGAAGTTTTTGAAGAAGCTGCAGCGTGAAACAGCACTTTCCCGCCGGGATGAGCTGAAGCCGGAACAGCGGGCCAAAAACTCTGAGATGATCTGCAGAAGGATCCTTGCGTCGGGCGCCTACCAAGACGCAGATACCATCTTCCTTTTCCGGGCTTTCCGAAGCGAGCCGGACCTCGGCGCAGTGGCCTCACAGGCAGAGTGGGACGGGAAAACCGTTTTATATCCTGTTTGCACCGGCCAGACGCACATGCTGGCCGTGAAGCCCGGCGCGCACTGGGAAACAGACAGCTTTGGTATCTCCATTCCGGTATTGACGGAGGCAGAGGTCTTCAAGCCGGAAGCGATCGACCTGATTCTCTGCCCCTGCTCCGCATTTGACGATGAAGGGCGCCGCCTCGGTATGGGCCGCGGATATTATGACCGTTTTCTTCCGCAGTGCACCCGCGCATACAAAATCCTGGTTGCATTTGAAGCACAGCAGCTGGAACAGGTGTTTACGGATGAACACGACATTCCGATGGACGCCGTCATCACGGAATCGCGGACACAGTTCCTGCGTTGAAAACCGAACCCCTGCCCTCCGCACCGGATTCCGGATGGAGGACAGAGGTTCGGTTTATTTTGCTGTCAGGTCGGTACAGCAGATCAATCCGGATCAGCCGTAGCTGTGCAAACCTGACATCAGGGTATTGACTCCTGCAAAAGTGAACAGCACCACAGGCACTGCGATGACGACATACCATGCCATTGCGGTGCCCTGTTTTTTGCCGCGCAGGCGCAGATGCAGGTAGACGATGTAGATGATCCAGGTGATCAGCGCCCAGACCTCCTTCGGATCCCAGGTCCAGAAGGCTGACCAGGCCTCCTCCGCCCAGATGGCGCCGGTCAGGATGGTAACCGTAAGCATCAGGACACCGAGCGCCACGAGGCGGTAGCTCAGCCAGTCCATCTGCCTGAGCTTCAGGGAGTTCTCTTCCCGCCCCTTTTTGTTGAGGAGAATGTAGCGAAGGCCGATGCAGCCGGCAATCACAAAGGCCGAATAGGAGATGACCGCGGAGCCGATATGAAAGACAAACCACCTGCTTCGCAGGGCGGGCATCAGGTCCGTGATTTCCCTGGGCTGCAGCGCCGCATAGGAGAGAATCATAAAGGTCATGGGCATGGCAATGGCGTTGAGCCAGTCCGCCTTCACACGGAAATGAAGCAGCACAAGGAGCACCGCAACGCCCCAGGCAAAAGCGGTTGAAAATTCAAACTGGTTTGAAAGCGGGATTCTTTTCGCCATGATCCCGCGAACCACGATATAGACCGTGTGGGCGATCACCGCCGCCAGAAACATCAGCCACGCTGATTTGCCAACGCCTTCCTTCTTAAAGGCAATGGCTGAAAACTGCAGAGCCGTTGCCACAAAGTAGGCGACCAGCGTTGCAAAAAACAGTGCGTTCATCATCATAGGGTTTCCTCTTTTCTGTCCGTCTCTTCCAGCCAGCCCTGGATTGCAATCTGCATGCCTTCCGGCTTCGGTCCGCCGACGGTGTACCCCTCCGAGTCGAGGCGCACCAGAACCGGCTGACAGAAGAAGGTGATATACAGACCGGCAATCATCAGCACAAAGGATATTACCAACAGTGTGCTTGCGGCTTTGGGTGTGTACTTGATGCGAAGGCCGGGATACTCCACCGGATCTTCAAAGGTGAAGCGAAGTCCGCCGACCTGAAGCTCATCCCCGGGGAAGGCAAGAATCGGCGTATACACGCCGTCCGAAGCAGTTTCGACTTGGTAGACCGGGTTCGGGTAGCTGCCCGAGACATTGGAGATCAGGGTCACATTCCCGCTTGGGTCGCGGATCATATCCGGATACAGTGCCTCGTACCACAGGCCGTTTACATGATCCAGGGAAAGAAAGACCAGGTCTGTCAGGGTGAAGGTGTCTTCCAGGCCGGTTTCCAGATTCCAGACCGTAATGGAACCTGCCGTGCTGTAGGTCTGCTGGTATACCTTCCAGGCGCCGAAGGACAGCGGATGGTTGACTTTGATTTCATGCACGCCGCTCTCCCTGCCGTCCGGAAGACGGATGCTGATTTCACTGGTAAAATCCAGATTTCCTTCTCCGTCTTCGATGCGGAAGCTCTCGACGCGGATCTGCGTTCCGTCCTCCATGTTTAGGGCTTCACCCGGAAAGCAGGTCTGGTCCGTTACTTTCGGAAGATAAAGCGCCGCCGCTCCAAAAATCAACGTCAGCAGAATCGAAAGGTGGGTGATGAAGCTCCCGTAGCGCCCGAAGCCATACTTCCGGTAAACCTGAACGCTGTCGCCGGCCATCTCTTCCCGGCAGCGCATGGCAAGCAGTTTCTCTCTGACACGGGTACACCGCGCAGCATCCAGCGGATAAGTGATCGGCTGCTCGAGAAGAAGATCGGTTTCCAAGCCGCGGGCTTTTATCACCGTGCGAATTCTGACCAGAGAACAGAGGGTCAGGTTCAGGCCGAGAAGCACCAGCAGAAGCTGGAAATACCAGCTGTGGAACACGTCATGCAGCTTCAACATCAAAATGAGGCCGTGGAAGTCCCTGTACGTCTGGGCATACCAGGAAATTTCCCTGCCCTGCGGAATCGCCGTTCCGATGACGGACAGGGCTGCAATCAGAACCAGCAGCAGGATTCCGAAGCGCATGGAACGGAAAGTTTGAAAAAGCTTTTTCATCATGGCGATCTCCGATGCGTTGTTCTCACTTGTCATTCATAAGAAATCCCCCGCCGCCGGCGGGGGATTGTAGTCATCGGACAGCCGTTGTCCGGAAAGGGTCAGGCATTACGCGGTTTTAAGCAGCCCCAGGGCTTCCTGCGTCAGCGCTTCCGCCTTGTCCAGGCAGTTCCGCGTCAGATCAGGGTTGTGTGCGCCTTCACTGTTTTCCACAAAGACGAAGTCCCAATAGAACTGGGCGTCCCTGGCAAGGGCACGAACAGAATCCAGCTTCGCCTCGGTGTATTTTCCGCTCTCCACCGCCAGGGCCAGGGTTTCCGTCAGCTCTACCAGCTGGTCGGAGATATCCGTGGTGCGGGTATCGATCTCTTCCTGGATCGCATGAACCTCGGAAATCAGGTCCTCATGGCACTTGGAGCATTCCGCATTGATGAGCCTCGGGTTCTCCAGAGGGCTTACCAGATAGTGACTCGGATAAACGTCGCCTTTCTCACCTGCAACCATGCCCATATGGCAGTCCGCGCAGGTATAAGTGCCGCCGTGAATGGTTCCGTCGCCCAAATAGGTCTCAAATTCCGGATGCTGCACCTTGATCTGGCGGACGCCGGTACGCGGATTTACGTAGTCGGCAAAGCCGAGGCCGTTTTCATCCAGCAGGACATTGTTATAATAATTCAGGATGGCGTCCGGGCTCATGCTCTCCAGGTCAAAGCGCGGAAGACTGGTGACGCCCGTCCCGGGATAGAAATAGTATTCCACATGGCACTGGCCGCATGCAAGATCGGCTGCGGAAACCTGGTCCCAATCCTCGCCGAGGGCATCCATGACATAGGTATGCGTCACGGTAATCTCGCCCGGAGTATTGGCATGGCAGGTATAGCAGCTGACGCCTTCCGTGATCATTTCGCCCATCTTGTCAAATTCCATCTGATAGGCTTCCGGGCCGTGTTCATTCACGTAATGGGTAAAGTCCGGCGTTTTGCAGGTCCAGCACTGGGCAAGCTTATGCGGACGGCCGGTTTCCAGAATATCGTCCACATCATAGAAGTGGCCGCGGGCACTGCCGTAGGACTTGGAAAAACCGTAAGGCTCATAGAGCGTGACCAGCTGAGGATAAGACTGCAGATAGTCTTCAATCTCGTCGTTTTCCTGGTTTTTCTGCCAGCTGGCATAGATCTCGGGATATTCTTCTGCCCAGTCCGCCGCGTGCAGCAGCGTCACGCCGGACATCGTCTGGACCTTGTTCGCAACCGCTTTTCCGGTATGCTCCATATCCGAAACCGGCATTACCATACCGGGACGCGGTTTCGGGGCAAAGACAACGCCGAGAATACAGGCCGCAACGATCAGAACGGCGCAGCAAATGCCAATGGCGTCAAACAGTTTTTTCTTTTTCCGCTTTTCTTCTCTCTTCAAGACTCTAATCTCCTTCCGCATCATTGGGAAACGCAGAATAAAGTACTCAAAAAAACAATAACCATGGTACAATCCAAGGTTATTATATCTGATAATTGCATTGCAGTCAAGCTGCTTTGTGGTACAATCGCGCAAAATGCCCCCTGTCCGGCGGGACTGATCAAAACGGATCAAACCCGCCCGGCAGGGGGCTTTCGGCTTTTGCTGAATTACTTCAGGCCGTACTTCTTGTTGAACTTGTCCACACGGCCGCTGGTGTCGACCAGCTTCTGCTTGCCGGTGTAGAAGGGGTGGCACTTGGAGCAGATTTCAACCGTGATGTTCTTTTTTGTGGAACCGGTCTCGATCACATTGCCGCAGGCGCAGCGAATGGTCGTCGGCTGATAGTTGGGATGAATTCCTTGTTTCATTGCTTTTTTCTCCTCATTTCAGTCTGCCCTGAGTATACGGCCAAAGCGTATCGTTACAGGGCGTCAATGTGGGTATTCTTACAGCTGCTTCTGGGCGTTGATCTTCACGCCGGGGCCCATGGTCGAGGCCGTCACGCAGGAGCGGATGTACTGGCCCTTGGCGGCGGCGGGCTTCGCCTTGATGATGGCGCCGATGAGCGCGGCATAGTTTTCATAAAGTTTGTCTGCACCGAAGCTGACCTTGCCGATGGGGCAGTGGATGATGTTCGTCTTGTCCAGGCGGTACTCCACCTTACCGGCTTTCGCTTCGGTAATGGCCTGCTTGATGTTCGGGGTGACCGTGCCGGCCTTCGGGGACGGCATCAGGCCCTTCGGTCCAAGCAGCTTACCGAGACGGCCGACCGTACCCATCATATCGGGGCTGGCAATTACGGTGTCAAACTCAAACCAGTTTTCCTTCTGGATCTTCTCAACCAGATCCATGCCGCCGGCATAGTCGGCGCCGGCTTCCTTGGCTTCGTCCACGCGCTCGGGCTTGCAGAACACGAGAACACGGACGCTCTTGCCCGTGCCGTTCGGCAGGACGATAGCGCCGCGGACCTGCTGGTCGGCGTGACGGCCGTCGACGCCCAGCTTCACGTGCAGCTCGACGGTTTCATCGAACTTTGCCTTGCTGGCGGAAATGACCAGGCCGAATGCTTCCTTCGGCTCATACAGAGCCTGTTTATCAATGAGCTTTGCGCTCTCTTTATAATTTTTACCTCTGAACACTTTGTTTTTCCTCCTAAAAATGTGGTTACATGCGGATAAACGATCCTCCCACGATAAACGGCCTTTCGCCGTTCAATGAGGAGCGGACGGCCGCTCGTCAGTCACCGACGACAACGCCCATGGAACGGCAGGTTCCGGCGATCATGCTGATGGCGGACTCGATGTCGGTGCAGTTCAGGTCGGGCATCTTCTGCTCGGCGATCTTGCGGACATCTTCCTTGCTGATGGTGGCAACCTTATCCCGCTGGGGGACGCCGGAGCCGGACTCGATGCCGCAGGCCTTTTTGATGAGCAGGGCGGCAGGGGGAGTCTTGGTGACGAAGGTAAAGCTGCGGTCGGAGTACACGGTGATGACGACAGGGATCATCATGCCCATGTCGCCCTTGGTGCGCTCGTTAAAATCTTTGGTAAACTGACCGATGTTCACGCCGTACTGGCCCAGGGCCGGTCCAACAGGGGGGGCCGGGGTCGCTTTTCCGGCAGGAACCTGGAATCTGACGTATCCAACTACTTTCTGTGCCATGTTAAAAGCACCTCTTTCTTTTAATCTTTAATTGCTTCGACCTGATCCAGCTCCAGATCAACCGGAGTCTCACGGCCGAACATCGAGACGACCACGCGCACGCGGTTCTTTTCGGGTTCCAGTTCTTCCACCACGCCGTTAAATCCGGCGAGCGGACCGTCATTCACGCGCACAGTGTCTCCCAGACCATAGGCGACTTCAATCTCACGCCGTTCCACACCGAGGGCAAGAATTTCTTCCTCGGTCAGCGGAATCGCCTTTCCGTCTGCACCTACAAATCCGGTCGCGCCGCGCACATTGTGCACCAGATGCCAGCTGTCATCTGTCAGGATCATCTTCACCAGCACATAGCCCGGGAAGATCTTCCGCTCAACGGTCTTTTCGCCCGAATCTGTGATTTCGGTTACGGTTTCCATCGGGATGTTGACATCCTCGATCAGGTCTGTCATCCGACGGTTTTCCGCCGCCTTCATGACGGCTGCCGCAACCGCGTTTTCATAGCCGGAGTACGTATGGACTACGTACCACTTTGCCTCTTCTGCCATTGTTCTTAACCAGCCAGCGTGAAGAGCGCACGGATCAGCATCTGCGCCAGTTCATCAAAGCCCCAAAGGACGACTGCGGAGACGAGCATTACCAGCACCGAAATGCCGGTGTTCTTGGCCAGCACCTGAGGTGTGGGCCAGATGACCTTTTTCAGCTCACTCCGCATTTCGCGGAACCATTTGCCTACCCTCTTGAAAAAGCCGGGTTTGGTCTCGTCCTTCTTGACCGCGGTAACCGCTTTGGCAGGTGCTCCGCTGACTTTCTTTTCTTCAGCCATTTTAAACCTCCCTCAGTTACTTGGTCTCAACGTGCTTTGTGTGCTTTCTGCAGAACGGGCAGTATTTACTGCGCTCCAAACGATCAGACGTGTTTTTCTTGTTCTTGATCGTGTTGTAGTTCCTCTGCTTGCATTCTTCGCATCTGAGTGTAATTTTTACTCTTGCGCCTGCAGCCATAGTTCGGCACCTCCTGTTATTATTTACCTGCGCATTGCAGGCATTGCCTCCCTGTATAAGACGTAGAGCGCGCAAAAAGAAAGCCTCTCGTCCGACAGGTAATGGAGACTATAACACAGTCGAACATAAAAATCAAGCACTGTTTTTCGAAAAACGCCCGAAAAACAGTGCCTTTTTTCAGTTTTTCAATTCTTCAGATTCCGCGCACGGCCACCCAGACGATCAGCAACTGGGCAGCCAGAATCGCCGGCATGCCGTAAACGAAAATTTTGTGCTTTGTTTTGTGGCGGAAGGCCCACATCCCGGCCATTGCGCCAATGCTGCCGCCCAGGGCAGCCGTAACAAACAGGGTCTTCTCCGGGATTCTCTGCTTTTTGGTTTTTGCCCGGCGCTTGTCGGCAAACATCATCCCGAAGGCCAGCAGATTGATGCCGACCAGCCAAACCAGGATGACGATGACACTTGTTTTCACGGTGCTGACCTCCTCCGCGGCCGAGTCCTCTGAGTTCTCTGCCATTATAAATAGGGCTGACGGCAATTTCAACGGTTTTGTCAAAGGCAATCTTTCTGCCATCCGCCGGTTCCATCCCTTATCCCGGAAACGTTTACTTTGCTGTTCTCAGATGGCGCATCACGGCATCGGAGACCTTCTCGCTTCGCGGGAGATATTCCCGCAGCAAACCGACGGCCTGTTCCTCGAGTTCTCCTGCCTCGCTGTCTTCTGGGAGCGAGCGGGTGTTGACAAACACATTCATCGCCGCCGCCTGCAGTGCCGCCGCAGCCGCCAGGGCAGCGCAGCCCACATCCGAGAGCAGCAACACGCTGCATTTTTCCAGCAGTTCCTCCAGCAGCACGATGAGCTCGGCGCAACACTCCATCATGGCAAACGGCGCACGGCAGGCCCCGAGCGTGACTGTGCGGAAGCGCTGTGCAAAGCAGGGATCGTCCCTGTCCATGGAATAGGCGGCTGCAAGCGGTTCAAACGCCGCGGCGTCCTCATCAATCAGCTTCAGAAAGCGCTGCCGAAGTTCGTTGCTGCGTGCGATGATGCGCATGTGATCTGCTTCATAAGGGAGATACTTTTTCTTGCCGACTGTCAGGTTCGTCGCCATATTGCCAAGGCCCGCGGCAAGCGCGCCCATCAGCGCAGCAGCTCCGCCGCCGCCGGGAGCCGCCGCTTTGGAAGCAAGAAGTTCGCTGAACCGCAGGCAGCTCAGTTCGGCCAGTGATTCCGGCATTTCGATCCGTCCTTTCCGCAATCCGTGTTTAAGGGTTTCCATTCTTTTCCACAGCATATCACAGCCCGGGCAGAATGAAAAGCGGCTTTTGCAGAATCGTTCTTCTGCAGAAGCCGCCTGCCATTTTTTATGATTCCACAGAAGTTATACCGGTGCCCCACCCAGATAAACCTGCCGCAGGGCAAGGCCATCGCCGCAGACCGCAAAGTCCGCAAATTTGCCCGGTTCTATGGAGCCGACTTCGTGTTCCGCGCCGATCCGGCGCGCCGGGACAATCGTTGCGGCGCGGATGGCCTCTGCCTCGGGAATCCCGAAGCGGACGGCGTTGCGCAGGTCCTCATACAGGCTGGAGGCCGCACCGGCAATGGTACCGTCCGAAAGGCGGGCAACTCCGCCGGCAAGGAACACCTTCTGCCCGCCCAGTTCGTACTCCCCGTCCGGCATGCCGCAGCAGCGCAGGGAATCGGAGATGAGGCAGATGCGCCCCGGAAAGAGCCGGAACGCCATGCGCACGGCGCTCGGGTGCACATGCTGCCCGTCGCAGATAAGCTCCGCTGTGACCCCATCCCGTTCGCTTGCAGCGCCGATTACGCCCGGGCTGCGGTGAAGGATGGGCGGCATGGCGTTAAAGAGATGCGTCAGGTGAGTAGCGCCCGCATCAAAGGCTTCGCAGGCCTGCGAATAGTCTGCGTCGGTATGGGCAAGCGAGACCGTGCAGAGCCGGCTCGCCTTTTCCGTGAACTCAAGGGCGCCCGGAAGTTCCGGCGCAACGTCCACGATGCGGATAAGCCCGCCGCAGCCGTCATTCAGCTTTTGAAAAGCCTCGAAATTCGGGTCGCACAGAAATGCTCCGTTCTGTGCGCCCTTTTTCGCCTCCGAAAGGAAGGGGCCTTCCATGTGGATGCCCAGCACGCGAGCGCAGCCGTCCGGGCGGGAGTCGTGAAGTGCCCGGGCCGTCTGAAAGGCGGCGGAAAGAGCCTCAACCGGCAGCGTCACGGAAGTCGGGGCAAAAGCAGTGACGCCGTTCCGGGCAAGGAAGGCCGCCATCGTCTTCAGGCCGTCCTGGCTCCCGTCGGAGAAATCCGCCCCGGCGCAGCCGTGGGTATGGAGATCCACCAGCCCGGGAATCACCTTCGCGCCCTGCAGATTGACGCCCCCTTCCGAGAGCCCCGGAACGATTTCCGTAAAGAAACCGTTCTCCACCCGGAAGCCGCCGGGAAGCCAGCCCTCGGACGTAAATACTATTGCCTTGCAAAAAACCATGGTTCCTGACCTGATTCCTTCCGCGCTCCTTATACGAGCCGATTCAGATACTCCACACTATAGCAGGTATACAGCGCAACGGCAACAGGCAATGCTTCCTCGTCGATATCAAAATGCGAATTGTGGTGGGCAACCAGTGTGTCCGGGTTCTCCGGGTTCCCGGAGCCGACATAGGCGTAGGCACCCGGAATCCGCAGAATGTATTCCGCAAAGTCGTCCCCGCCCAGGTCCGGCTGCCGTGCGGTGATCACATGTTCGCTGCCGAACAGGGAAACCGCTGTTTTCTGCGCCTCCGATGTGGCTTTCGGATCGTTGATAAGGGCGGAGGTGTTGTCATTCCACTCCAGTTCCGCGGTCCCGCCGAAGAGTTCGGCGGTCTGCTTTGCAAGCACCTCCAGCTGCGCCTTGACACTGCGGCGGATTTCCGGGGAAAAGACCCGGATGGTCCCTTCCAGTTCCGCCTCCTGCGCCACCACGTTGTAGGCTGTGCCGGCACGGATTTTTCCGATGCCGATCAGCACGTTTTCCATGGGGCTGGTTCGACGAGTCACCAGTGCCTGTGCAGAGACCACGATTTGGCTTGCGATGTAAGCAGCGTCGACCCCCTTCTGCGGGACGGATACATGGGCGCCAAGCCCGTGCACCCGGATGCGGAACCAGTCGACGCTGGCGTTGTTCGGCCCGGGCATCAGCACCACGGAACCGACCGAAACGTTGGAAGCCATGTGCACGCCGAAGGTACGGTCTGCCGGATCAATATATCCGCCGTCCACGATCGGCCGTGCTCCGTAGCCCACTTCCTCACCCGGCTGCCAGGTATAGATGACCTTCCCGGAAAACAGGTCCCTGTTTTTGGCAAGGATCCGTGCGGCGCCGATCAGCGCTGCGTTGTGGGCGTCGTGCCCGCAGGCGTGCATCTTTCCCGGGATCAGGCTGCGATAGGGCACGTCGTTTTCCTGGGATACCGGCAACGCGTCAATATCCGCGCGTAGGGCGATGCAGCGGGCAGGCCCGTCTGCAGGCTTTGTCCCCTCCAGCTCCGCGACCACGCCGGTTCCGGCGACGCGGCAGTGCTTCAGCCCGATGGCGTCCAGTTCCCGTTCGATCCGCGCAGCGGTTTCAAACTCTTCCCTGGCGATTTCCGGATGCTGATGAAAATGCCGCCGCAGCGCCGTCACGTAGGCCTGATCCTCCCGGATCTGCCGGACCAGGCCGGCTTCCAGTTCGTTCATGTTCTCTTCCCTGTTGTAGATTCCGCTCAGGCGGCTTCGCCTGCGGCGGCCTTCAGCGCGTCGACGGAGTCAAACTGTTTGGAGTACAGGGTCAGAGGGGCCATCAGGGTATCGAAGATGGTTTCGATTTCATAGCCCTGAGAGTTTACTTCGTTGGCAAGGAACGCCTTGTGCTGGAAGGAGTTCAGGTCGACTTCACCACTGTTCAGCGCCTCGTTGGGCAGGTTGTAGGCGTCGAAGACCACGAGCTCGATATAGATATTCGCATTGTTCTGGTCCAGCACGTACTGTGCAGCGTTCCAGTGATCATTCGAAGCGCCGCAGACGCCGACCGTCACCACGGTTTTCCCGTCTTTTTCGGATTTGTAGCCGTCGATGAGGGCGAGGAGTTCGTCGTTGGAGTAGGAAGTGTCGCTGTAATCAAAGGCAGGAATGAAGGCCTCGCTGTACTTTGCGATCAGGTACTGGCCGACCAGGTCTGACTGGAAGGCTTCCTGAATGTCGGCGTAGAGGGGGTTGTCCTTATCCTCGGTGCGGGCTACCACGACGTTCACAAAGGGGTTGCCTTCGTCGCCGGTTGCATCCGCCTGGCTCTCAACGGCAAGGCCGTCGCGGGAGGGAAGCAGGCCGGTCGGGATGGCATAGGTGCCGTTGATGGTGGCGGCGCCGAAGTCATCCAGGGTGGCAGGCAGGGTGTTGGCCTGGGTGGGGACAATTTCAACGTTGTAGAGATAGCCAGTTACGTCCTTGAGTTCGGGAACCCAGCCGGCGGCGGGGTCCACGGTGATGAGACCAACGGATTCCAGCAGCTTGATGGCGCGGCCGCCGTTGGTGGCGTCGTCGGGGATGCCGATCTTCACGGGCTCGCCGGAGGCTGCCGGGGCGGATGCGGGCGCCGCGGCGGAGCCGCAGCCGGCCAAAAGGGAAACGAGCAAAAGAACGGAAATCACGGTAATGAGAATCTTTTTCATTTTGAGTACCTCTTTCTTATTGAGATTGTTTTACGGATCGGTTTTGATGTTGCGGTGGAACAGCGCTTTGTTGGTGGTACGCCGTGACAGCGTGTTCCCCAGGGTTTGAAGAATGGATACAAAGACCAGCAGAACAACGACGCAGACGTTGACAATGTCCTGGTGGTGCAGGTTCTGCCCGTAGTTGATGGCAAAGCTTCCGATTCCGCCGGCTCCTACGGCGCCCGCCATGGTGGTCAGGCCGATCAGGCTGATGGCCGTCACGGTCACCACGCGGATGAGGTCGGGAACCGCTTCATGCAGGTATACCCGGAAAACAATGCCTAGTTTGCTGCTGCCCATGGCAGTGGCTGCTTCCACTTTACCGGGACTCACGCCGGCCAGCGCCACTTCGACCTGACGGGTGAAGAACGGAACCGCGCCGAACACCAGGGGAACGATCGCACCCCTGACGCCGATCGCCGTGCCCACAAGCCATCGGGTCAGCGGAATGAGGAAGATCAGCAGGATCACAAATGGTATGGAGCGGAAAATGTTGGTCACGAGGTCAACGATCCGGTAGACCACTTTGTTCTCGCTGATCCCGCCGGGCTTTGTGATCGTCAGGAGAATTCCGAAAAACGCTCCGAACACGAATGTGAAGCCGCCCGCGATCAGGAACATCTGCCAGGTCGCCCGGCAACTGTCGGCAAATTTATCGGTATATGCCGCCACATTCGGCATGATACTCGCCAGCCATTCAGCCATGCTCGATCACCTCCACTCTTACCTTGTGCTGCCGCAGATAGTCTATGGCAGCCTGCCGGTTTTCCGGCTCGCCTTCCACCTTCAGCACGAGGCCTCCCAGAGCCTTGCCCTGAAGGATTTCCACACTCCCGAGATAAATATTCATGTTGACGTCAAAACGCCGTGACACATCCGAAACCAGAGGCTCGTCGACGTTCTGTTCGGCAAACACGCACTTGATGAGGGTATCGTCGCTGCTGACCATATCCAGATCCTGCTTGATGAGCTCGTTGATTTTGCCCAGGCCCGAGGAGGTGCCGACGAACTTCCGGGTGATCGCCTGCTGCGGATTGGAAAACACGTCGTAGACGTTCCCCTCTTCCACAACCCGTCCGTTCTCCATCACCGCGACCCGGTCGCAGATGGATTTGACGACTGCCATCTCGTGCGTGATCAGCACGATGGTCAGGTTCAGCTTCCGGTTCAGGTCCTTCAGCAGCTTCAGAATGGATTCCGTCGCGTCCGGGTCGAGTGCGGAGGTCGCCTCGTCCGACAGGAGGATGCGGGGATTGCTGGCAAGCGCCCTTGCGATCGCCACGCGCTGCTTCTGGCCGCCAGAGAGTTCCGAGGGATAGGCGTTGACCTTGTCCGTCAGGTCCACCAGCTCCAGCAGCTCCAGCACGCGCTTCCGGATGCTCTCACGGTCCCGGCCGGTATATTTCAGCGGGTAGGCGATGTTGTCATACACCGTGCTGCGGTCGAGAAGATTGAAGTGCTGGAAGATCATGCCCAGGTTCTTCCTGAGCGCCTTGAGGTGCCTTTCGGTGAGCTTCACTTCCGTTTCCGAGCCTTCGGCCCGGTAAAAGCTGACTCCGTTTTTCACGGTGATGCTGCCGATGCCGTCGATGGTAATGCTGCCGGCGTCCGGCTTCTCAAGATAATTGATACATCGGACCAGCGTGGACTTCCCCGCCCCGGAGTATCCGACGATGCCGTAAACCTGGCCGCTTTCCACGCGGATGCTCACATCCTGCAGGGCGTTGATCTCCTCGTCCGGAGAGACATAGGTTTTTGACAGATTCTTCAGTTCAATCATATTTGTCTGCTGCTCCCGCTCGTATTCTGAGAAACAAAAAGACCCGGATGCTCACTCGCGTCCGGGTCCGGTTGAATCCAATAAGCTCAATCAGATGGCGTTTCGGTCGGGTGAAGCATTCTTTTCTGCGCGCGACATCATGCACATGCTGCACATGTGCATCGCCATCATCATGCTGCTGCGGCTGTCAAAACGCATTCGAAAGCTTCTCCTTCCCTGTGTTGGGCTGATTATAGGCCTCGCTTTTCCGCTTGTCAACGGGCCTTCAAATTTTTAGAAAGGCTTCCGATTTTTCATCGGAAGCCCTTGGATAATCTTGTGCATTTTTTACGGACATCCATTCCGCTTTCTCATGGATGACGCGGGCCGTGCGTTACGCCGCCGGGAGCAGCTCGTCGCTGCCGGTAAACTCCGACCATTCCGGCATCTCGAATCCGGCATCTGTTTCCGCAGCAAAGTCTTCGGTCAGGTCCGGTTCCTCCGCAGCAAATTCTTCCTCTGTTGCGGGCTCTTCTTCCTCCGGGAGGGCCTCATCTTCCGGAACAGCTTCCGGCAACGCTTCCTCTTCGTGCGGGGCGGCGTTCTCCGCGGAAGTCTCCCCAGCGGGGGCTTCCTCCTCCGGCTGTACGGGCGGTTTCCCGGCGGTCATCCCCTGAAGCGCATCTCTGGGCAGTTCAAGTATTCCCGCAATCTGCCGCGCGGCAATCTGCGCATCGTTCCGGTAATCGGGCACCTCGGGGGCGATGTCGCAGGAATAATTTCCAAGAATCTCCACCGAATAGCCGTGCTGGTGCCTATATAATTCTGCAAGGGCGTTGTAAACCGCCTGCCCCCAGCGCTGGTGGTACGACGACGTGACAATGGTCATCGACCGGACGCCGTTGGCCTGCAGGATCTTCAGGGTGTTGACCGCGTTTTCCTGGGTGGTCATCGCCTGCTCGTCGGTATAAATGCGCGAAGCCTCGATGCCGCATTCCTCCGTCAGGTACGCCTTCATCAGGCCGGCTTCGGTATGCTTCTGCGGATTGTTGTCGCCGGTCGCGCCGCCCGAGCAGACCAGAATCGCGTTGGGGAACTCCCGCGCAACGGCAGCCGCCGCCTCACAGCGTGCCTTCAGCTCCGGCTGCATTTCGCCGTTTCGAAGCACATAGCCGAGCACCACGATGGCGTGGCCGGCATCGTCCGGGATCCCGGCGTCTTCCGGCACGGCCGCCTTTTCCTCGCCGTGATGCAGGTACAGGCTGTAATCCGGGTCCAGATACACGGCGCTCCAGTGGTCCGCGATTCCTTTTGCGATGGCATAGTCATCTTCACTGACGGAACGGATCGCTTCCAGGTCCGCCTCGATTTTCGACGCATCCCCGTCCGTCGGATCCTGGTACGCGTTTACAAGGTCAACGAGCAGCGCGCCGACATTGGCGCCGTTCTCCGCTGTGATCGGCCGCTTTTCCGCCGGCTTCTGCCTGGGTCCAAGGAAGAGCAGAACAAGCCCCAAAAGCGCGAACAGCGCGGCCAGAATCGCAATGATTCTGCGTCCTTTCATCATGCTTCCTCCGTTCCCGGCATTTATCCGAACAGGGCTGCCAGCCAGTCTCTCGCATCTTCAAATGCTTCCCTGCCCTGTTCGACGCCCTGCTCGACGCCCTGCATGCCAGCCTTGCTGATGCGGTCAAAGAGCTCGTTCAGTCTCTCCGACGCCTCGCGCAGATCCTGCAGCACCTGTGCGGGATTGTCGAAGCCCGCCTTCTTCATCTCGTCGAAGAGCTTGCGGACGTTCTCCGTATTGTCGTACAGGTCCCTGATCGCCTGGCCGGGATCTTCGATGCCTGCGTCCGCTAACGCGTCAAAAATGCCCTGGACTTTCTCCATAGCGGCGTCCACTTTGACCAGGCTCTCCTCAACCTTTTGCGTGGTTGCGGAAATCCTTGTCCAGGCAAAGAACAGCCCTGCGGCTAGCGCCAGAATCAGCACGATGGCAACGATCAGTTCGATTTTTCTCTGCCGTTCGAGCCTGTTCTTGGCTTCCAGCAGTTCCAGCAGGATATCATGGTCGCTCATATCAGTTTCCCTCCTCAACGGGCAGATAGTATTCGTAGAACACCACCTGGCCTTCTGCCAGGCCGCTCACGATTTCCACCATC
Organism: Oscillospiraceae bacterium; assembly: GCA_017395085.1. Lineage (GTDB taxonomy): Bacteria > Bacillota > Clostridia > Oscillospirales > Oscillospiraceae > Limivicinus. The sequence goes on from JAFPWF010000025.1 coordinate 22,705, forward strand.
TCGCCGTCGGACACGCCGGTTACCACAGGCAGTTCTCCCAACAGTGTGCCGGTCTTGTGGTCCGCGGCTGTGTAGACAAAGCACTGACTTCCCCGATCATACACGGCAGCCGCCGGCAGCACCAGCCCGGTTATTACGCAGCGGTGCACCACAACGGATGCATTCATGCCGTTCAGCATGTCCGGTGCGCGGTCCAGGCGCAGTTTGACGGTGTACTTGCTGTTCCCGCCGGAGTTTTTCCCGACGGCCGAAACTTCCTCAACCACGGCGGTAAAGCTCCGGTTCGGTAGGGCGTCGACCTGAACATCGGCTTTCTGCCCGGGTTCGTAATAGGCGATATCCAGTTCATCTACACTCATGGTGACGGTCATGCTGGAATCCGGAATGACGGACATAACGGTTTTCTCCTGCCGAGGAAACAGATCGTCATTCTGTGTTTCGCCGCCTATGATTACAAAGTCGTCAGAGTCAAAGGAAGGTATTTCCGGTGTAAGGTTGCGTATAAATGTTACTTTTTGAGGCTTATATACGATCTCTGACGGCATTTTATTCTTTTCAATCATGATTAAATCAAATGGCTTGATTTGAGATTTATAATTTGGAGGATTGTATTCCACATCATCTGTTAATTCTAATATCATTAGATTTCCATAGAACTCCTGAGAAACATTACCTGTAAAAATACCCTGTAAGAGTTCCTTAAGATTATCCTCCGACATGCCATCTACTTTAATCCCTCTTACCGTGTTCCCAACAGGGCTTTCAATGATTAAAACCGAATGTATGTCTGGTTTTGTTTCATTTGCCAGAAGCTTCAGCACCGGTTTTTTATCGATTGCAGCAGTGTTCTTGATGATGCTTTTGTCAACACCGGTGATAAAGCCAGTTTCCGGCGCTTTGATGGTATCGTCGGCATAGAGGGCGAACAGTTCCGTCATCAGATCTTCGTACTGCCGACGTTTTGTGACCAGAGATCGGTACTCTTCATTGCCGTGTTCAAAGTTCAGGCAGACCATTCTGGTTCCAGCAAAAACCATCTGGTTTTCGGTGACCACAATGTTGGCAACATTGCCCTGGGTGGCAATCACATTCCAGGGGCTGTGCACCTCCAGAACCCCGGTTCCCACTTCAGTTCTATCTTCGGACAGCACGGTGACTTCATCACCGACCGTAGGCTCCTGATCCGAGAGGATCACGGTCAGGACATCGTCCAGTTTGGTTTCCACCCGGGCCGGCATTTCCCTCCCGTCAGAGAGGCGAACGGTCAGTTTGTCACCCGCGCGAATCGGGAGATCCGTTTGTACTTTGGTCATCAGCAGACCATCGATAGAAACCACGATCAGCGCGCCATGCTCCGTCACCACCTGCGCCGCATCATCACCCACGCGGGCATAAATCGCCTTGACACGGCCGACCGCCTGGGATTGTAGCCAGGAATACTCGGCGTCCCGAAGCGCTACCTGCATTTTCTCGGTGAGGATGTCCATGCTGTGCTGCACTTCGCTGATTGCGCTCAGCAGAGTCACACGGTCGACTTTCGCAACCGGCTGCCCGGCTTCGACACGATCGCCGTTATCTACCAGAAATTCTTCAATCTCCACAGCTGTGGGAATCTCAATTTCAACAGGATCCTCGGCAGTCAGCGTTCCGCCGCCGCCCAAAGTGTTTTCCACCTCACCCATGGTCGCCACCGCCGTCAGGATGGTTGCCTTTTCACCGGTTTCCACACTGCGTGCAAGCCGCGGCAGCAGCGCCAGAACCAGCGCCAGCACCGCAAAGCCAACCCATGGAAGAATTCTGCGAAGTTTGCTTTTTTTCTTCATGCTCTTCCCTCCTCAACCGCCGTAATGCAGCGCGTCGATCGGCTTCATTTTTGCCGCTTTGTTGGCGGGGTAAAGTCCGAAAATCACGCCGATCATAAAGCAGAACAGCACGGATAGGAAAACCACCTTTCCCTGCAGATGGAAGGAGATCGACGCGCTTGCCGTGATGGTCGAAGCGATCTGCAGCAGACCCCAGGAGGCGAAGATCCCCAGAGCACAGCCCAGCATGCACAGCACGACGGCCTCGATGAGAAATTGAACCAGAATGGTCTTGCGGCTGGCGCCGATCGCCTTGCGGATACCGATTTCACGGGTACGCTCGGTAACCGTGACCAGCATAATGTTCATGATGCCGATGCCACCTACGATCAATGAAATGGCCGCAATGCCCCCCAGCAGGATATTCAGGAAGCCACTGATACGGCCCATGGCCTCTTCAATGTAATTCTCGGAGGAGACATAGAAATCGTAGTTCTGGTTGTCTGTGTTTATGTGCTCCTTCATGAGCTCGTTCATGCGGTCCTCTGCCTGCTTCAGGGTATAGCCTTCTGCCGCGCCGACATAAAAGTTCTTGATACCCGCGCCCGTTTCCTTGGTCAGGCGCATCAGAGAGGTATAAGGGATGTAGGCGATCTTGCGGTTGCCGGCAATGAGGGTTGCCATGGACTCCTGCTGGTCTTTGAGGACGCCGACCACCTTGAAGTGCAGGCCGTCCAGGGAGATTTCCTCCCCCAGGCAGTCGGTAAAGCCGATGATGTCCTTGGCGGTCTTCTCGGGAATTACGCAAACGCGGCAACTGTTCTTCAGGTCGCTGGCCGTAAGGAAGCGGCCCTGCGTCAGCTGAAGATTCTGGATTTTATAGACGTCCTGCGTCACTCCGTAAACGGCAAACGTCGCGTTTTTAATGCCGTGCTTTCCCGTGGCGGTGTAATCGGTGCCGGGAGACGCCGCGGCAATCATAGGCTCGCTGTCCACCCAAGCTTCCAGATCCTGGAGTTTTACGGATTTGCCCCTGTCCTGATAGACATAGACGTTCACCTGGCTGTTGCCGAGGCTGGTCACTTCCTGGGTGATGGAATTGGTCGCGCTGTCGACCATGCTCACCAGCACCACCAACGCAATAACGCCGATGATGATGCCCAGCATGGTCAGAACCGCACGCAGCTTATTTGCGCCGATGCTTCGCAGCGCCATTTTCAGGGAAGTCATTCCAGCGTCACCTCCGTCAGCCGCCCGTCCAGAATATGGACAATCCGCTTTGCCTGGCGGGCAATGTCGTTATCGTGGGTGATGAGCACAATGGTATTTCCCTGCTGATGCAGTTCCTGAAAGAGCTGCAGAATCTCCCGGCTGGTCTTGGAGTCGAGGTTTCCGGTCGGCTCGTCGGCAAGGATCAGCGAAGGCCTGGTCACCAATGCCCTCGCAACGGCCACGCGCTGCTGCTGCCCGCCTGAAAGCTCCGTGGGCAGGTGTTTGGCACGGTTGGAAAGGCCGACTCTCTCCAGCGCCTCGGCAACGCGCTGCTGGCGCTCGGTCTTTTTGATTTTCTGGTAGATCAGCGGGAGCTCCACGTTTTCTTCCGCCGTCAGCTTGGGAATCAGGTTGAAGCTCTGAAACACAAAGCCGATTTTGCGGTTGCGGATGTCCGCCAGCTGGTTTTCGGTGTAGTCCTCGATGGGAGTTCCGTCCAACAGATACTCCCCCGCGTCTGCGATGTCCAGGCAGCCGATGATGTTCATCAGCGTTGACTTTCCCGAGCCGGAAGGCCCAATGATGCTGACGAACTCGTGGGGACGGACATGGAGGTTCGCGTGGTCGAGGGCGTGGACACGCTCTTCGCCGATCTGATAGATTTTCGTAATGTCTCGCAGTTCAATCATGGATTCCGCTCCGCTCAGCCATATGCACTCATCATCATGATATCCATGAAGTCTTTAGGCTTTTCGTTGTAGTAAACCACCGTTCCTTCTTCGATGCCGCTCACGATTTCGGCAGAGTCGCTGTTCTCAATGCCGATCTCCACGGGAACCTCGCCTCCGAGTGTCTTGGTGTTTTCATCGTATTCGGTGTACACGAAAGCTCCCGTGCTGGTTCTCTGAACGGCGTCCTGCGGTACCAGCAGCACGTTTTCGGTGCCCACAATGTTGATGTTGACATTCGCCGTCATGCCGGTGAGCATGCCCGCGCCTTTGTCAAAGGTAACCTCCGCCGAATATGATGTGACGCCCGCCTTGCTGTTTGCGGTCCGATCCACATCGGTTACCGTGCCTTGGAACATCTGCCCAGGCAGCGAATCGATGGTGACTTCCGCGGCCTGTCCTTTTTCGACAGAGAGGATGTCCGCTTCGTCAATTTTTACCGAAACCTTCATGCTGACATCGGGCGACATGGTCACGACCTTGATTTCCTCGGTCTTCGCTTCTTCCTGCGTCGTGTCGACGCCGGTAGAGTTCACGCTTTCCGACCCGCCAAACATCATGCTGTACAGGTCCATTTCACTGACCGCAGAGGATGCAGACGCAGTTTCATCCTTATCGTCCTTCGAGGTCTTTTCGTCCTTTTTATAGTCGATGCTCAGAATCGTGCCGTCAAACGGAGCGCGCAGCGCGCCGCCCTGATACATTGATAGGAGCTCAAGCAGGGTTTTTTCCTGTTCACGGCGCTGCTTGAGAATGCCGTGGTAGCGAGCGCTGTAGGCCGTATCAGCCAGGGTGCAGATGCTGCTGTTCGGATAAATCTGCTCGTTTTCGGTGACGGAAACCTTGACCGCCCTGCCGGCGAAGCCAGTAATCCGAAACTCACTGTGAATATAAAGTTTTCCCTTGCCGAGTTCCTTTCCTTCGGCATCCAGAACCCGGACCTCTTCATCCAGGTCGGCAGCGTTGTCCGATACCAGCACGGTAGCCTTTCCGTTCAGGTTTTTTTCGACCGTTCCTTCCAGCATGTGACCGTCAGCACGCTCGACCTGCACGGCATCTCCGGCCTGCAGACTGACGATATTAAAGTCCACGGCCAGTTTCCCATCCAGGGAGATGAGCGCCAGAGCTCCGTTTTCCACCATGCAGGCGGCCACATCGTCACCGTCCCTGATGAACACGCGCTTGACTCTTCCATTGGTTCCGGCGCTGACGACCGTGGAAGCCTGGTCGTTGCTGGCTTTTTTGAGCTCCTCATCCAGCTTGTCGATTTTCTCCTGCACGGAGGCCATGGTGCTGATCACTGAGCTCTGGTCCACCGTGGCAATCACATCGCCCTCTTTGAGGGTGTTGTTTGATTTCACGATGACTTCTTCGATTTTCACGCCCTTTGGAACGGTAATCTGTTCGGAATCCACATCCTCAATGATTCCGGAACCGCTAACCCGCGTGCTGACATTGCCGTATTCCGCGGTAGCATTCAGCACCGCCGTGTCCAGGATCGACATCCTCGCATCAACCTTTTTGCGAAGATAGTTGATCCCCAGCACCGCGGCAGCTGCCACGACAGCCACAATCACCAGAATCGTGATAAGACGGCGTCTCCGTTTCTTCTTTTTTGCCTGATTCAACGCGTTAAACAGCGCATCGTCTTTCCTCTGCAGTTCATCCATGGGTCATTCCTCCGGGTTTTGAAAACTCAACCGTACAATCATATCACAGAATGTACGGTTGATGGTGAACAATTTCTTATTTTTTATAAGGACGCGGCGTTTTTACCGCCCGGCAGAGCCAGGGGGCGTCCGGTAAACGGAGATTCAGCCCTCCGGATACCGCAGCAGCATGCGGAAGGCCGGCTTCCCGCCGCATTCGCCGGTCAGGAAGACTTCGCCGCCGTCCCCGTTCCAGCGCAGCGTCGCGGTCTCGCCGAAGCGGATCTCATTCACGTACTCGGTGCGCACTTCCTTCAGCGGCAGGCCGCGGGCGGCCGCGCCGATGCAGTCCTCGGCCAGGTCAAAGTAGCGGGCGTTGTTCATATGCCCGTTCAGGTCCACGTAGCTGTAGGGCACGATGAACTCCCTCTCCCGGCCGCAGTCCTGCTTGCGGATGGTCGACGGCAGGGCGATTTCATCCCCGGTCACAACGCCATCAATTTCCACGCCGTAACGCTCCGGGAAGACGACCTTGCGCGTTTTGGCGTCCACCAGGCTCCAGATGGCACTGGCCTTCAGCAGCGGTTCCCCCGCATCGCTCTCTATACTGTAATAGCGCGGGAACAGCAGGTGCATGGTAGTTCCCGGCCAGCTTCTGAGCACGACGGTCTCATCGTAGCAGGGCATGCGGGTGATCTCCGCCCGCTGCATCAGCAGCACCCACAGGATGCCTTTGTCCAGGGTCTTGTCCCGCCCCATGCCCAGCGCCTCGGTGTGGCGGATGGATGCCTCCTGGAGAAGCAGGAACAGTTCCGAAGTGCGCAGCCTGCGGTGCATGTCCACATCGCGGCTGCGCAGCTTCAGGGTTTCAATATCGATTCCTTTGCTCATTTGGGAAGCCGTTTGCAGATGGCGTCAACCACGTCGCCCAGCGTCTGCAGCTTCGCCCACTGGCGCTCGGGAATCTTCACGTTGAAAAGCGCCTCGAGCTTGCAGATCACCAGCACGAAACCCATTGAGTCGATGGCGGTTTCGGTGTTGATGATGCTGTCCTCGGTAAGCGCGTTCACATCCATGTCGGGAAAGCAGTCCGAAATTACCTTTTTGGTCTTTTCCAGTACTTCCTGTCTTGTCATGCTTTCAAGCCCCTACTTTCTGCTGGAGTTCCCAGCGTTTTATTTTTCCGCTTGCCGTCCGCGGCAGCGGTTCCTGTACCACAATCACGTCGCCGAGCTGCTGCCCCCGCGGGAGGGTCGCCATGATGGGGAGAAGCCTCTCCTGCAGCGCTTTGCGCTCCGCCTCGCCGGAATACACCAGCACGGGCCGGCCGCCGCGCAGCACCACCGCGAGCTCCGTGTGTTCCAGCGCTTTCATCAGCGCCGCCTCGTACTCGGGAAGGAAGATCTTGGTCCCGTCATTCAGGACCAGCATGTCCTTCTTGCGCCCGGTGATGTGGAGCTTGCCCTCTTCATCAAAGCAGCCCAGGTCGCCCGTGGAGAGGATGCCGTGGCGCAGTACCTCGTCGGTGTACTGCGGCCATTTGTAATAGCCCTGCATCATGCAGGTGGGTGCGGCAATGAGAATCTCGCCGTCTTCGGCAATGGTGATGGTGTCGTCGGGGCAGACCTCCATGGCATAGGGGTCGCCCTCTGTCGAAATGGCCACGCCCGAGCTGGTCTCGGTCAGGCCGTAGCCGAAGCTGACCCGGATGCCCCGCGCCGCCACCGCCTGCAGCAGCTGCGGCGGGCAGTCGCCCGCGCCGACCAGGATGAGCTTCAGTTCCTCATTCAGGCAGTTCTGCTTCAGTACGAAACCCAGCAGCAGCGGCACCACCGACACCGCCGTCGGCTGATAGTGCGCAAAGTCGTCAACATAGTGCCGTGCGCCCCGGCCCAGCGACACGCAGGCGCCGCAGCTCAGGCCCCAGAGCACGCCGCAGACAAAACCGAACACATGGCCCAGCGGCAGCAGGCAGAGCAGATTGTCTCCCGGCTGCAGGGGCAACTTCGCCCCGCCGTTCCAGGCGCTCTGGCACAGGCTGTGGTCCGTCAGCACCACGGCCTTGGCACGCTCGGTCGTGCCGGAGGTAAAGAACAGGATTTTCCCCCGCCCGTCCTCTACGCCGTGGGTCAGGTTTGGCCGCAGCTCCTCGCAGAGTTCCTCATCGCCCCAGAGAATGTCGACGTCGGTATAGGCGATCAGCCCCCGCAGTACCGCCTCGGGCAGGGACTGGTCCAGCATCACCAGCTGCATCCCCGCCAGGTTCGCGGCAAAGATTTCGACCATGCAGTCCAGGCTCCCGTCCGAGAGCATGCCCAGACAGCTTCTGCCCGTGCACTTCAGTTCCGCGGCACGCGCCTGCACTTTTGAGAGCAGTTCGCGAAAGCTTAGGCACCCGTCTTCGTAACGCAGCGCAGGCGCGTCCGGACTCTCGGCCGCCCAGTAACTCAGGAGTTCTTCAAAGCTTTGAAATCTAACGGGCAAATCCCCGCCTCCCATCTATCGTTCTGTTGTGTTTTCTTACTGGAATTTATCATACCATATTCCCGCCGACAAAGGAAGCATTTTCTTATTTTAATAAAGGTATAGACACTTTTTGAAATCTATCTAGTGAAATTGCTTAAAAATTGTTGTATAATTAAGTTTACGAAGCAAATTTTTTATGCTCTGTTTCATAAATTGTATTTGGAGGGAAAACATGGACAAAAACATTCGCATCGCCATCATCGGCGGCGGCCCCGCAGGCCTGAGCGCCGGCATGTACCTGGAGCAGAAGGGTTACGAGAACTACGTCATCTACGAGCGCCAGGACCGCGTCGGCGGCAAGTGCTGGTCCCCGCACTACAACGGCAGGCGTTATGAGATGGGCGCCATCATGGGCGTGCCGTCCTACTACGCCGTGGAAGACGTGGAAAAGTTCTGCGGCATCACTCACGACGGACCGAAGCTGAACCGCAACTACAAGAACGCTGCCGGCGAAGTGATTGAGCCTTTTGCCCGCACGCTCGGGAACATCATCAAAAACCCCTGGATGCTGAAGATGAAGGGCCAGCTCAAGAAGTTCGGCGAGCTGCTGGAGACCAAGTACCAGGGCTATGATGTGAACGGCCACCGCGGCGTTGCCGAAGGCCGCTATGACGGATATGCCGTCACCCCGGGCCGCGAGAAGATCGAGGGCGAGAACCCCAACCTGAAGGACCTCTCGATGCCCTTCAAAGACTTCTGCGAGAAAAACGGCGTTCCCCTGGTGCAGAAGATCTGGATCGGACCTTTTACCTCCTTCGGCTACGGCTACTTTGACGAGATCCCCGCTGCCTACGTGCTGAAGTACCTGGACTTCCAGACCTGCATGAACTTCGTGAAGGTCAACCTCTGGACCTGGAAGGAAGGCACCCAGTACATCTGGGAGCAGCTGAACGACCACCTGAAGCACTCCGCCGTCCTCAACAGCAACATTGAAAAGGTCGAGCGCAAGGACGGCAAGGTCTTCATCACCGTGAACGGCGCCGTCGAGGAGTTTGACAAGGTCATCGTCACCGCCCCGCTGCACATCCCCAACAAGCGCACCGACGGCCAGAAGGGCATGGACGAGTACTTCGACGTCCGCGACGACGAGAAGGAGCTCTTCTCCAAGATCGACTATGAGCGCTACGACGTGCAGGCCGTTCTTACGAAGCCCGAGAACCACCCCGAGATCTCCTACTACGTGTTCGACAATATGGTGCCCGAGAAGCTCGGCCACCTGATGGTCTACTATCGCCGCTGGAAGGACGAGGTAGGCCAGGTCATTACCACCTATGCGCTGCGCAAGCACAAGAACTCCAAGGAAATCCCCTACGAGACCTGCCGCCAGATGGTGCAGGACGACCTGAAGGTCATGAAGAACCCCGCCGAGGAAGTCATCAACGAGTGGTCTGTGTACTACTTCCCCCATGTCTTCTCCGAGGACTATGCGGCCGGCTGGTACGACAAGGTCGAGGCCATGCAGGGCAAGTACGACACTTACTATGCCGGCGAAGTGATGAGCTTCGGCGACATGGACGAGACCGCCGAGTACTCCCGCGAGCTGGTTGAGCGTTTCTTCTAATCATACTCATAAAACCGGGGCCGGCTCCAAACACCGGCCCCTTTTTGAAAGGAAAACGGCATGAAATTCTACAAAGACCATTACGACGTCGTCATCATCGGCGGCGCGCTGGCCGGCATGTCGGCGTGCCTGCAGCTGCAGGCCTGGGGGATCAAGGACATCCTGATCCTGGAAAAGCACAACATGCCCGGCGGCCTCGCCACCGACTTTGTCCGCAACGGCTTTGAAATCGAGGCCACCCTGCATGAGATGATGTCCATCGGCCAGCCCGGCAAGCGCTTGAAGGTCGGCCAGTTCTTTGACGACATGGGCGTCGACATCGACTGGCTGCCCGTGCCGGAATGCTACCGCGTCGCGCTGCCGAACTCAGGCATCGACAAGGTGCTGCACCCGGACTACGACGACAGCTACACCACTGTCGCGAAGGAAATCGACGAAGTCGTCCCCGGCACCTATGACAAGGTGCACGAGCTGATGCTGCTCTGCCGCCGCGTGTACGACAGCATGAACATCCTCTCCGTCACGCCGATGAGCAAGGTGCAGATGCTGATGAAGCACCCGGACTTTGTAAAGACCGTCGGCTACACGGCCACCGAAGTCATCAACACCTTTGACCTGCCGAAGAAGGCTGTCGAGATGCTGACCCCGTACTGGATCTACGTCGGCAACCGCATGGACGACCTGCCCTTTACCATCTACGCCTTCCTGATGGCGGACTACTTCACCGGCTCCTATGTGTGCCGCGGCTTCAGCCACGAGATGAGCATGAAGATGCAGGCCAAATGCGAGGAGCAGGGCGCGCAGTACGAGTTCAACCAGGAAGTCGAGAAGATCCTGGTGAAGGACGGCAAAGTCTGCGGCGTGCGCACCGCACGCGGCGACGAGATCCGCTGCGACTACGTGATCTCCGGCCCGTATCCCAACCGGGTCTACAGCCAGATGATCGAACCCCTCAGCGAGGTTCCCGAAGGCGCCATCCGGATGATCAACAACCGCAAGCTCTCGGTGGTCCCGGTGTCGGTCATCATGCTCATTGAGGGCACGCCGGAAGAAAACGGCATCACGGACTATTCCACCTTCTCCGGCACCACGATGGACACCAACAAAATCTGGGAGAACTACGCGAACCTCACCGAACCCTACAACTACATCACCACCATCTGCCTGAACTACGCAAACCCGACCCTGCCGGAGGGCTACACGCAGCTCTCCATCACGGCGCTGGTCCCCTCCAAGCCCTTTGAGAGCGTGAAAGAGGAAGAGTACTTTGACCTGAAGCGCCGCCTGGCGAACGAGATGATCGAAGAATGTATCAAGATCACCAAGGTGGACTTCCGCCCCCGCATCACGGAATTCGAAGTCACCACGCCGATGACGGTCGCGCACTATGTCGGCGCCTGGAAGGGCAACATCTACGGCTACCTGCACTCCATGGAGGACCATGCGGTGGCGCGCCTGCAGATGAAGGAGAAGGACCACTTCATCGAGGGACTGGAGTTCGCGGGCGCCCACGGTATGTCCGGCGACGGCATGGGCCCGCAGATCACCAACGGCCGCGCAGCAGCCAAGGGCGTGAAGGAAGACATGGAAAAGAAAGGGAGGCTGTGAGCAATGAGCATTAAAGTCAAAGGCTTTCTGAAAGACGTCGGCGGGGCCTCCCGCGTTACCAAACTGAGAGAAGAGAACTTCGCGAAGGGCTCCACGGTCATCGACCCGAAGGACCCCATCCGCGAGATGGCGGACCTGCTGCACCCGAAACACATGGTGTTCCGGTGCGTGGACATCCGCGAGGCTTCCCCCACCTCCCGCGTATTCCGCTTTGAGAGCGGCGACGGGCATATCCCCTGCTTCCAGAGCGGCCAGTATGTGAACTTCCGCCTGAAGATCGGCGACAGCGTCCTCTCCCGCCCCTACACCATCTCCTCCGCCCCCTACGAGGCGCGGGGCGAGCATCCCTTCTTTGAGATCACCGTGCGCCGCAACGTGCCCTACCTGGTGCCCGACTACCTGTTTGAAAACGTCAAGGTCGGCGATGAACTGGAAGGCGCGCTGCCCTTCGGCTTCTTCTACTGGGAGCCGATGCGCGATAGCAAAGAGCTGGTCGCTCTGGCCGGCGGCAGCGGCATCACCCCCTTCCACTCCATGGCGAAGGAAATCGCCTACGGGAAGATGAAGGGCGTAAAGCTCACCATCCTCTACGGTTCCGTGAAGGCAAACGACATCGTCCTGAAGGACGAGCTCGCCGCCATTGAAGCCGCCTGCCCGGATGTGAAGGTCGTGCACGTGCTGTCCGACGAACCCGACTGGGAGGGTGAAAAGGGCTTCATCACCCGCGAGATCATCGAAAAGTACTCCACGCCCGATTCCACCTTCATGTTCTGCGGCCCGCTGCCCATGTTCACCTTTGTGAAGAAGGCGCTGGACGAGATGGGCGTTCCCGTACGCCGCTTCCGCCACGATGTGGTGAACAACCCGGCAGACGTCTCGACCCTGCCCGGCTACCCGAAGGGCACCGAGAAGAAGACCTTCAGGATCACCGTGCTCCGCGGCATCCAGGAAGACGTCATCGACGCCGCCGCGAACGAGCCAGTGGCCGTCGCGCTGGAGCGCGCAGGCATCGCCATCGACACCCACTGCCGCAACGGCGAGTGCGGCTTCTGCCGCAGCCACCTGCTGGAAGGCGAAATCTTCGTCTCTCCCATCGGCGACGGACGCCGCCGGATGGACAAAGAAATGGGCTGGTTCCACGCCTGCTCCTCCTGGCCCCTCACCGACCTCAAGATCAAGATCCCCATCATGTAAGCCAAAAATGCGCGAACAACCCGGCATTGCTGCCGGGTTGTTTTTCTTTCTGTTCACTTTTATCTGCCGAGGCGGTTCTTCTTGACTACCGGATAAAAGCCTGCCCATGCTAAAACGATTTCTGGCCAGCTATCCCCGCTGAGCGCTTTGAATCCCGAGGCGTCTGCTTATTCCAGCAGAAAAACAAAGAGGCTGACAACTGTTTTTCCGTCTGCGGTATTCGTCGAATTATCAATATACAGATTTGCTGATGAAGGCATTCATTGAATCACGGATTATTCTTTTTATGCCGGGTCGGCAGAGCCCCCGCCATAATGGACAACTACATCTGTTCCGATGCTGGCGCCGATCCTGTCCCATTCTTCCTGTGTACCAGAATAATAAATATTTGTCAGGTCGCTGCAATATTTAAATGCACCTTCCCCTATGCTCGTTACACTGTTCGGGATCGTTACGTATGTCAGACTGTCGCAATAATTAAACGCACCTTCCCCTATACTTGTTACACTCACAGGGATCGTTATGCTTGTCAGGCTATCGCAAGATTCAAATGCAGACTCCCCAATGGTCGTTACACTCTCCGGGATTGTTATACTTGTCACATTGTCGCAAAATTCAAATGCACATCCCCCAATACTCGTTACGCTCTCCGGGATCATAACCTCGTTTTCTGAACCGCAATACTCAATCAAAATGCCATTGATAATTGTGTAGCCGTTTTCGTCAGCTTGTTCCGTTAACCAGGGAGTTACCATAAACGCATATCGTCCAATGCTCGTTACACTGTCTGGGAGTGTCACGCTCTCCAGACTTTCGCAATCCCAAAACGCACATTCCCCAATGCTTGTTACGCTCTCCGGGATCGTCACGCTTGTCAGGCTGTCACAAGAATCAAATGCATGAGCCCCAATGGTCGTAACACTGTCCGGGATCACAACCTCGTTTTCTGTACCGCGATATTCAAATAGAATGCCATTGATAATAACATAGCCTTCCTTGTCGGTATGTTCCGTTAACCAAGGCGTTCTGGAGAAAGCATATCCCCCTATTCTTGTTACGCTGTCCGGGATCATCACATTCGTCAGACTGCTGCAGCCTGAGAACGCAAAATCCCAAATGGTCGTTACACTGTCAGGGATCGTCACGCTCCTCAGGCTGCTGCAGCCCGAAAATGCAGCCACTCCTATGACTCTTACGCCGTCAGAGAACATCACGATCTTCAGACCGCCGCAATTTTGAAACGCATATGCCCCAATGCCCGTTACACTGCCCGGGATCGTCACGCTCGTCAGGCTGCTGCAACCTGCAAACGCAGAAGGCCCAATGCTTGTCACGCTGTCAGGGATCGTCACGCTCCTCAGGCTGCTGCAACCCGAAAACGCACACCCCTCTATGCTTGTTACACTGTCCGGGATTGTCACGCTCGTCAAACTGACGCATTCTGAAAACGCATGCCACCCAATGTTTGTTACCCCGTCCGGGATCGTCACACTCGTCAGGCTGCTGCAGTCCGAAAATGCACAACCATCAATGGATGTGACTCCCGATGGAATTGCAACATCACCGCCAGCGCCGAGGTATTCAACAAGGACGCCGTCTTCAATTATGAAATCCGGATTCTCTGTAAGCACAGCCTCTTTGTTATTATTCACAGCTGAATCGGAAGGGTAATCATCATCCAGTTCGAAGGCATCGTTACTCAGGAGCTGCACTGTACTGTTCGTCATCATGACGGGCACGCCGCCATTCACCAGTACACCGTCTCGGATTCCTGCCCGCTCCGCGGAAGCACCCGCAGGGAAAACGCAAAGCAGGAATAACATCGCCACAAGCAGACACAGAGACTTTCGAATCAGCTTATACATGATCATAATCTCCTCACAGTTCACATGATGCGGACGATTCCTGATGCCGGCGCCTTCATAGAATCTAACTCTGAAGATCGAGTCGTTCATCAGGCCGGCATTGAACACAATCTGCTGAGGCAATTATACAGAATCACAAACTGAAACACAAGCCTTTCATCCTCTTGCGAAAAGAAGCAAAAAAGCAGAACTGCAAGGCATCGCAAAATCCTGAACATCCCAAAGCTCTGTCTGAATCAGCAGAAAGAGCAAGCTGTAAAAAATGAACAGCACCGAGGATGCAGGTCATTTTCCGTATGCCGTGCCGCTCAGGCGTTTGACCGGTAGGAGCCGATGACCCGGTCGAGGGCGTAACGCACGGCGTCGATGGTGTGGTTGTCCCGGTCCGGATAGCCGGAGACGAAGTTCCCCTCCCGGTCGCGCTCGAACTCATAGCTGCTGAATTCCCTCCAGGCTTCGGGCGTGCGGGCGGGATCAATCACAATCGTTCTCCCCTGCAGCCACTTCATGCCGTAGTCCACGGAGCCGGCGCCCTTCCGGGCAGGCTTTGCCGGGAGGCCGATGGCGCGGTAGTCCGCAACGGACTTCGGCTCTGCCGGGTCGCACAGGATGTAGCCGTCGGTATAGCCGCGGCGCTGCAGTTCTTCCGCGGTGGCCGTGTTGGTCCGGCGAATCGCCACCAGCTCATCCAGCAGGTACACGGTCTCACGCGCGGCATCGTAGTGCAGCCGGATGAAGGCGTAGGGATCCGGCGCGAAGCCCCAGTCCACGCCCATGTAAATGCGGTCAAAACTCCGGATCTCTTCATCGGTGATGCGGCGCTCCTGCAGATTCTCAAAGACATTGCCGCTGGTGCCCACGGCCTCACCGAGATACTCGTGCCGGTAGGCCCGCTCGTCCGTCTCGCGGAGACGCTCAGCCTCCAGCAGGAACTGTTCGCCCAGCCATTCCGGCGGGGCTTCCAGATAGGTGCTGCGGTGGCAGAGACGGTCGGGCCGCTCCAGGACGGAGTCCCGGTTGGCCCAGTTATCCCGGCTTAAAGGCGGGTTGTAGCTCTCAAAGTTCCAGAAGCCCCCGCTGCCGCGCATGGTCGACTGCAGGACGGTACGGATCTCCCCGCGCCCGGAGAACTGGTCCTTCTCCTCAAAGTGGGTCACGCGGATGCTGCCGAACGGGACCTTGACGGACTTGATCTTCATGGGGTCGTCGGCCCCGCGGAAAAGGATCTTCTGCCCGGTGGGGCGGAAGATCCTTTTCCGCGGGGCTTAACCTGCACTCGAAGAACTCCGAAAGCCCCAGCATCTCAACAGCCCAGAGGTACTGGGCGTAGACGCTGTCGCGCATGGTATTGGCCACCTTGCGCAGCACCATGGCGTGGGCGTCCGGCTCCAGCAGGAGCAGGTACACCACCGCAAGGGAGACGAAGCTGCTCTTCATGCTGCCGCGGCCGCCCGCGAGGTCGTAGTGGGTGTGGCGGTGCGCCAGCACGTCACCCAGCACGGCTGCGAAGCCGGGGCTCACACACCTGCCGATGCGCACAGCCGCCGATGCCAGCGCGCGGTCCCGTGCGTCCGTGACCGCGGCGCCGTCCTGCGCGGACTCATAGCGCTTCATGAGGCCGCTGCAGGCCTTCAGCCGGTCCCCGACGGAGACCTCCCTGCCGGTGGGTTCGGCAATGCAGCCGCGCATCACGTCGCTCAGGAAGCGGTAAGCCTCCTCCTCGGTGGCAACCGGCGGGAGCGGCAGGGGCTCTTCGGGTTCCGGCACCGCAGGCTCGAGTTCAGCGGGATCCGCCGGCATGAGTACCTCCGGGGAAGCCTGCTTTTCTTCAACGGTTTTCTCTTTCATATGCTCTCCTGATGGGAAAATGACAGGCAGACAGAAAAACCCCCGTGCGCGCAAACGGGCGTTTTCGTGCGTCCGGTTCCTCTTCCGCACGGTTTTGCCTGCTATGGATAATCCTGTCATGTCTGTCACAGAATGTAAAAAACAACGGTTTTCCCGCTTTTTCCGGTTTGCGCGCCCGTGACAGGCCTGACAGGCGTGACAAGCCTGACAGGTTTCGAATCGGTACCTTCCTGGTCTGTCACGCCTGTCCGGGGTTCATGCGACGCGGGAATAAACCCGCTGCTGTCCGTACGGCGGAATGACCTTGCGCCTGTCCGGCCGCGACCAGCCGTCCAGCCGCGCCATGATGGCGGAGACGGCGTAGCTGTCGGAGGGCTTCATGTCCTCCCTGGGCCTGCCGAAGCATTCGCACCAGATCTCGATGTTGCTGACCTCCGTGCGCCGGCGTTTGCCCGCCGCCCTCACGGGATCGTCCGGGTC
This sequence comes from Oscillospiraceae bacterium, assembly GCA_017395085.1. Taxonomy (GTDB): domain Bacteria; phylum Bacillota; class Clostridia; order Oscillospirales; family Oscillospiraceae; genus Limivicinus. The sequence goes on from JAFPWF010000025.1 coordinate 39,178, forward strand.
ACGGACATAATTCCTGCGCTGCCAGAGGTCCATCTTCTCCCAGTTTTCGGGGAGCAGCATGTCCAGATAGTCCAGCACCAGACCCTCGCGGTCGTCCTGCTCGAGAGCCGAGCGCTGCTCGCGGCGGGCGAACTCCTCCAGGTCCGGCGGCAGGAAGAGTTCCTCCTCCCCGGCAGCGGCGGCCGCTTCCGCCCAGACCTGGGAGATGAGCTCCGGCGTCATCTGCCATGGCCGGTACTTTCCCTGCCCGCTGACGCGCACGTTCCAGAAGCGGCGGTTGCCGGTGATATCCCGGAGGTAGCCGTTCTCGCTGTTGGTGGTGCCAAAGAAGACGCACTGCCGCGGGTGGGAAGTCACCCGGCGGCCGAATGCGGCGCGGTACTTGTCGTCCGTGCGGCTGACAAAGGCCTTGACCTTGTCAATGTCGGCCTTCTTCATGCCGGCAAGCTCCCCGATTTCCAGGATCCAGTAGCCCTGCAGCTTTTCGGCCGCGGTCTTGTCGTTCATGTCGGAGAGGCTGAGGCTGTCGGAAAACCACTCCATGCCGAGTTTCGAGATGAAGGTGGACTTCCCGATGCCCTGCGCGCCGTTCAGAACCGGCATGTAGTCGAACTTGACGCCGGGCTGAAACACCCGGCGGCAGGCCGCGCAGAGCGTCTTGCGGCTGACGGCGCGGACATAGGCGTTGTCCTCCGCACCCAGATAGTCGATGAGCAGCGTATCGATGCGGCGTACCCCGTCCCAGGCCGGGAGCCTGGCAAAATAGTCCCGGATCGGGTGGTACGAGCGGTCGTCCGCCGTCTTGGTGACGGCAATGTCAATGTTGCGGGCGGAAAAGCTGCCGTAACGGTCATCCAGGTAGCAGACGAGCTGGGCGTCGTCGGCGTCTCGCCAGAAGCGGGAAGGATGCGCCCAGGGCACGGGGCCGTGGATCTCCATGCTGTCCGCCAGCCGGTTGAAGACGATGTTTTTCATGCAGGAGTCGTTCTGCATGATGAGCCTGACGTTGCAGAGGGAGTCTTCCGGCAGGCCGGTCTTCCTGTGCCGCACGAGCTTCGCCATCCAGGCGTCAGGGTCCGGCTCCCTGGCCGGCTCAGCTTCATCTTCCAGCCCGGCGAAGTCCTCCGCGGCGCGGGCCTGCCGCTCCTGCAGGGCCAGTACCTGCACCTTCGGGTCCGCGGCCGCAAACTCCAGCATGCTGCGGAAGGACTGCTGTTCTTCCTCGTCGCCGAAGCGGTGCGTGCGCACCAGGTCGAAGGCGTTCAGCAGCCTGCCGTATGCCGGGTCCGTGGCATGGTGGCTGTAGGCGAATTTTCCGTCGTAGACCATCACGCCCGGGAGGCTCTCCGAGGGGCTGTAGCGCCAGCGGTTTTCGTCGCCGGTCTCCTCATAGACGCCGAAGAGGAAAGTCCGCATGACTTCCTGTACGGAATACGCCCGGCAGAACAGGCCGACGGTCCCCTCCTTTTCGGTGGGATCCGCCTGCTTTCCCGGCTGCCGGTTCGCTTTTGCCTGCTCGCCGGGGGCCATCGGGAGGGCGGCGCAATCCTGCCAGCCCGGGTGTGCGGCGAGAAACGCGTCCGGGTCGAGCCACTCCCCCTCATATCGGCGGCAGATATACTCGCCGTCCGCGGAGACCGTCGGCCAGAACATGAGCTGGTTCACTTCAAAGGAGCAGGGGTCGACCGTCTCCATCCCCAGTTCCTCCTCCGCGAAGCAGCGTGCGATGGCGTTGTACTCCTCGGGATTTACGTCCCGCGTCAGCGGAATCAGGGTGCGTGCCCGGGGAGATTCGGGCCGGTGGCTGTGGGTGGTGTACACCATGGAAAAGTGCCGGTGCCTGCGTTCATACTCCTCAAAGAAGCCCGGGCGCAGCCTGTCGCTGTCAAAAGTGAGCATTGAGCGCCCGAGCACGTCGGCCTTCCTGCGCCGGGAGCCCTTCAGCGTCCCGGCCAGGAAGCCTCCCCTGTCCTTAATCAGGTCCTTCTCGCCCTTCGGCAGCCGGCGGTACTGCTCCGCCGTCTCCGGGGTGCGGGCCGGATTCTGAAGCCGCCCCCAGAGTTCTTCGCACGTCATCTGCACAGGCTGCCAGACAGCCGCATGACGGCTGCTGGCAACACAGAGGTTTAGTTTGCGCACGGGCTCACCCCCGGCCGCCCGTTACCTGGTACTCGAACTGCAGCTGCCGCGCCAGGCGGTATGCCCGCTCCGTGGCCTTCCTGTCCATGTCGCAGATATAGCCGCTGTCCGCGCCGAAGAGCTGGAAGCTGCCGTCCGGGCCGACGCCCGGCATCGCGCCGAAGTAGTCGCCGTCGACGGTCTCAAAGTTGAAGCTCGCCACGCCGTTGGGCGCCGGGGCGTAGGCCTCGTCAAAGACGGCCTCGGACACCTCGTCGATGTTGGAGCCGGCGGGGATGGCGCCCACAACCAGCACCGGGTTCATCCGTTCGGCTCTGTTCTCCTCTTCCTCTCCGAAAGGGAAGGCGAAAGCGCGGATCTCCTTCCCTTCGTCGGGAGACACCCATCTCCTGACCATGACGAAGAGGTCGTTGTCCTCGCTCCGGTCGGCATGGTTGAAGGTGACCCCGTGGAGCAGGAACTCCGGCAGGAACGGCCGCCCGTCCGGCAGCTCAAAGCCCTCCGGCTCGTACTCCCACCTGACGCCGCAAAGGTCGAAGAACACCGCCCATCTGGCCTCCAGGCGGGTGCGGAAGCGGCACCCCTGATACTCGGTTTCAATGACTGGAATCGGAAACATGACTGTTCCTCCTTGGGAATAAAGATGAAGGGCACAAATCCCTTCTCACTTCCTGAAAGAGTTCGGACTGGCGTTTTAACGAAAAAATTTTGAAAAAAGCAAAAAAAGATCGGGCGGCCCCAAACTGCGGAGCCGCCCGGCTCTTTTTGCTGTCTGCGGAAACGCTTCGTCTGAGAATGCCGAAAAACTAACGATCTGCAAAAATCGTGCAAAAATCGTGCAAAAATCGTGCAAAAAACGTGATAAAAACGTGATAAAAACGTGATAAAAAACTGAGAGGACAAATCCAAGAGGGCGCAGTATAAATAATATGAAAGAAAACACCTGGAAACGCACAGGCATAACCGACTATTATCCATAGCGGGATCAGGCGTGCCGGTGCCGCGGGTCGCGAACCGCGGTGTACAAGGCCGGCACGCCTGATCCGAAACCAAACAGCCAGTTTCTTGTACATCTGGCCATCACACCGGAACCGGAGGATGGCAATTGCAAACGAAATCCTGCCATTGGCATGCTCCGCTTCCGCACAGCCGGAACAAGGAGCTGAACCATGGCAAACAAATTCCCTGAGCACAAACCCGATCCCTGCGAAACCCCGGCGGAGGCCTTCCGTCACGTCCGTAAAAACCCCGTTACGGGAAAACCTGAGTACTTCTACCCCATGGAAATCACCGATCCGTCCTTCCGGGCCTGCGCAAGGGCGAAAGGCATGGAGATCACCGGAACCCGCCTCGGCAACCGGGTTATCGAGGCTGTCATGGTGCCATGCAGAGAATCCGGGATGCACCGCGGTCTGGAAGTTCCGGCGGATACGCCGCCCGAAGCGCAGCGCAGGCTTTACCTTGCCTGCATCAGCGACGAACTCCGCGAACAGGACGCCCGCAGGCGGGACGGCCGCTGCCTCATCCCCGACGGGAGAGGCGGGCTGAAACGCTGCCGGCCAAGAACACCGAACCCGGAGTACACCCCCGGCAGCGGCCTGCCGAAAACCCTTCCCGTCCGCTGTGAAGGCTGCCCATACGAAGACCGCCGGCAGGCGCACGGCACGGAGTCCTTCTGCGAAGGGCTGCACCGGTCCCAGCGGGATCCTTTCGCCGCGGACCGTTACCTGGCGAAACGGAAAGCCTTCCTTGCCCATGTGCAGCAGAACGCGCCGAAGCTTTACCGTCTCGCCGAGCTGCTGACGCTGGAGTACTCAGTTTCCGAAGCTGCCCGTGAACTCGGGCTGCCGCGGAGCACGCTTGACTACCGGGTGAAAAAGCTCCAGCGCATGCTGCTGCAGTTTCTGGCAGACTACCCCCGCTGAACACTTTGAACCCCGGGTCACAAAAGACTGGCCTCCGCGCTTTCTCAGGTTCCGGAGGCCGGTACGATCTTTCCGTTTTCCCTTGAACCGATGACGGAAACATGTTAAAATAAGATTTACTTTTGAACCCGATTATCTGCCCCGGCTGGAAACCCGGCGGGTTTTGCGTGCAGGGGCTGTGCAAGGAGCATTTATGAAAACACTGAAGATCATCCTGATCGTCCTGCTGGCGCTGCTGGTCCTGGCTGCCGGCGGCGGGGCGTACGGGGCCTACCGGGTCTCGCAGCTGGACACCAACTACCCGAACCTCTCCGTCAACGGCATCCCGGTCGGCGGCCTGACCAGAGAGCAGACCGTCGAAGCGCTGAACGCCGCCGGCTGGGAGACGCGGCTTTCCACGCCGCTCACGGTCACCACGCTGGGCGGGCAGAGCTTTACGGTGGACCCGCTGAAGTCCGGCGTGCTGCAGACCACGGAAGGCATTGCCGAGATAGCCTTCCAATACGGCCGCGAAGGCAACATCATCGAAGACCTGATCAGCTACCTCAAATGCCGCTTTAAGCCCACGGAACTGGAGCACCCGGAGCAGAACGCCGACCGCGCCTACCTTGCCGAATGCATCGCGCAGAACCGGGCGGATCTCGAGACCCTGCTCGGCGAGGCGGAGTATGTCCCGGATTACGAGGGTGAGAAGCTGGTGCTGCGGAAAGGCTGGGGCCAGCTGCAGCTGGATGAGGAGGGCCTGACCGAGGCCATCATCGCCGCGCTGCAGGCAGGGGTCCATGAGATTTCGTACGACCGGCTGGCCGCGGAACTGACGGAACCGGACTTTGACGCCATCCACGCAGAACTCCTGAAGGAGCCGAAGGACGCCAGCTTCACCGACGACGGCAAGTTCGACGTCATCGACGAAGTGGTCGGCTGCCGCTTTGACGTGCAGCAGGCAAAAGAACTCTGGGAAGCGGCCGCCCCGACCGACGAGGTGGACGTCCCCATGTCGGTCACCTGGCCGGCGGTCACCGGGCAGCAGCTGCGCGACTCGCTCTTCCACGACCTGCTGGGCACCTGCACCACCAACTACTGGAACTCCACCGACAACCGCATCAACAACGTGAAGCTCGCAAGTTCCAAAATCGACGGGACCATCCTCTACCCGGGCGACGTCTTCTCGTACAACGAGGTGGTCGGCCAGCGCACGCAGGAAGCCGGCTTCCTGCCCGCCCCCGCCTATGTGGACGGCGACGTGAAGGACGAGATCGGCGGCGGCGCATGCCAGGTCTCCAGCACGCTGTACTGCGCGACGCTTTTCGCCTTCCTGGAAACCGTGGAACGCACGAACCACTACTTCCCCGTGCACTACATGCAGCTGGGCACCGACGCCACCGTCACCATCCCGGACGAGGGCGGCAATGTGATGGACCTGAAGTTCCGCAACAACAAGAACTACCCCATCAAGATCGTCGCCTATTCCACGGTCGACGAGGAGAACTACTTCCGCGACCTGACCTTTGAAATCTGGGGCACCCTGGAAGACGGCGACTATATGCCCGTGGTGTTCGACAACCGGAACCCCTGGGGCTGGGAATTCAGCAACCACATCTGGGAAGTCGAACCCCCCTATCCGGACCGGCCGGGCTATACGGTCAAACTGACGCATGAATCGTACTACTTTGAAGACGACATCGGGGAAGGCACCCGCACCCTGACCTACCGGCGAGTCTATGATGAGAACGGGGAATTGGTTTCGGATGAACTGCTGAATCCCCTGCTGCCGAGCGGCGGCGCCGCCATGGACACCTACTACGACCACAACTGACACGCCGGTGAACGAAGAAAAGAGAAAAAACACCATGGCTGAAAATGAGAGCAGATTTGATGTGAAAACCCGCAGCCGCGGTTTTACCGGCTACTGCGGGCTGGAATTCACCGAGGTCACCGAGGACCATTGCGTAGTCAGCTGTCCCATGCGTCCGGAGCTCCTGAACCCCGGCGGAATCGCCCACGGCGGGCTGATCGCAACGCTCACTGACGTCGCTGCCGGCTCCATGGCGCTGATGGCGGACGGCAGGGCCCACTCCATCGTGACGCAGAGCTGCAACATCCATTACCTGCGTCCAGGTACCGGAGAATGCCTGCGTGCTGAATCCCGGGTAGTCCGCAAAGGGAACCGGGTCTGTGTCGTTCAGGTCGACTGTTTTTCCGGCGACGGCAGCCTCGCCGCCGTCGCGACCTACGAGATCGCCTATCTCGGCAACTGACACAGCCGGTTTGTGACAGCATTTTCACTTGCCCTGACACGGGGAGCAGAGTAAACTGATTTTATTATTCGGGAAAGAACCGCATGGAAGGGAGGATGCCGGATATGGAACTCTTTGTCGCGATTGTCGACGACCTGCAAAGTGAACGGGATTATATCCGGGCCGACCTGGAGCGGATCTTTCAGAATGACGCGGAGTACGAGCTTCGCTGTGTCTGCTTTGAAAGTGCCGAGGCCTTCCTGGACGCCGCGCCAGAAGTTCAGATTGTGTTTCTGGATATCTGCATGGAAGGCATGAACGGCATCGACCTTGCCCGGCACCTGCGCAGGCTGAACGACAGGCTGCTGATCATTTTTGTCTCCACTTCATCGGAATACGCCTTTGACGCCTTCCCGATCCATCCTTTTGACTATCTCATCAAGCCATATCCTCCTGCCCGGCTTGAGCACGTGGTGAAAGAAGCCGTCCGGGTCCTGAACCTGGGCGACCGGAAAATCCCGATCCGGGTGGCACGCTCGGTGCTCAGCGTTCCGGTCGGGAGTATTGTCTCGGCAGTTTCCCAGGGGCACCGGGTCGTGGTTGCCGTCGCCGGGGCCGAGCCTGTGCAGAGCATCATGAAGTTCTCCGAAGTGGAAGAGCTGCTCTCTTCGGAAGAGCGCTTTCTGCCGGTCAACCGGGGCGTCCTGGTCAACATGGATTACGCCCGCGCGCTGACCGGCGACACGCTGACCATGCTGGACGGTTCGGTCTTCGCGCTGCGGACGAAAAACCGCAGCCAGATCGTTTCGCGGTTTTCGCATTATCAGCTGTCCCGCCTGAAGGGAGGATTGCAATGATTGCGGCTCTGGACCAGCCTTACTGGCGTTATGTGCTGGAGCTGGCCATGGTGGTGCCCGCTTCCGTCCTCTGCCTGGTACCTCTGCGGAAATCGTATGCGGTTCCCCCGCTTCTGGTCGCCCTGGTCGCACTGGCGGAGGAAGCCGTTGTTGTATTCTTCGGCGCCATCGTCGGCCTACAGCAGCAGCTCCCCAGCGCGCTGATTCTCGCGATGTCGGTCGTCCTCTTCTTTCCCAGCCTGATGCTGGCGGTGCAGATTTCCCTTCCGAAGCTGCTCTTCTGTTTCGGCAACGCCATCATGCTCAGCGTGTATGTAAACCTGCTTACCACCATCATCTCCGCACCTTGGGAACAGGACGATCTGCTGACCTTCTCCCCGCGCAGTTCCCTTCTTTGTCTCCTTTTTGCATTTTTTCTGTGCGTCCTGTTCTTCCGGATGCTCTACACGCAGATGACGGACCTCTTTTATGAGCGGCAGCTGGATACGCTGTGGCTGTGGAGCATCCCGGTCATGACAGCAGTCACGGTTCTGTTTTTGTGGCACATCCCGCTGAGCGCTTCTCTCGCCGGCGACAGCGAGCTCCGCTCCCGCCTGCTGGTCACGTTGCTGCTTTTTCCTTTTATTCTGCTGGTCCTGTTCCGGCTGCTCTGGCGCTTCTCACGCAGGCTGCATGCCGAGGCGGACCTTGCGCAGGAGAACAGCCTGCTGCAGATGGAAAGCAAGCGTTTTGCCTCCCTGTCCCGTTATCTGAATGAAACCCGCGCGCTCCGTCATGATTTCCGCCAGCATCTCCGGGTGCTTTCGGGGCTTGCCCAGTCCGGCAAAACGGAAGAACTGGCCGAATACCTCGCATCTCTGGAAGATGTGCCCGTGCTGGTCCGTTACAGCGCCAACCCGACCGTCGACGCCCTGATTGCCTACTATGCCGCACTGGCCGAGAATCAGGCCACACACATTGACTGGGCGCTGGAACTCCCCGAGGAGCTGAACATGCGGACCACGGATTTCTGTGCCATCCTCGGCAACCTTGTGGAAAATGCCCTCCAGGCAGTCGAGAAGCTGCCCGAGGAGCGGCGCAGAGTTCAGGTCGTGGCGCGAATGCTGTCGGACCGGATGCTGGGGATCAGCGTGGAAAACCCGTATACCGGCAAAATCCGCCTGCGCAGCGACGGGCTGCCCGCCGTGCGGCGTACCAACCACGGCGTCGGCCTGCCGTCGGTTGCCGCCACTGTGAAACGATACGGCGGCACCATGGACCTGGATGTTTCCGGCGGCGTGTTCCGGGTATCCATCCTGATGTATCCGAACCTGCCGCCCGCAAAGGCTGCCGATACAGCAGTTCCGGAAGTTCCCACTCCGGCATCGGCGCCGGAGGCCGACCCTGCATCTGAGAAAATCAATTCTACTCTTTAACATCATAAAAAACCCTGACCACAAGGTCAGGGTTTTTTCATACACAGCGTTCGTCCTCACGCCAGCGGGACTCCGCCTGCACTGTCAACAGGAACCAGACGGCCGTGGATCACCGTGCGCGCGTCGTCGTACACCGTATAGGCGCAGGTGGACAGCAGCACATAGTGCGCCTCCGGATCCGTCTCCACATCCGCCTTTACGGCAGAATCACTCACGACCCGCTGCAGATAGGCTGCAAACTGCTGCCCGCTCCCGCGGAAAATGGTAAAGGTGTCGTGCCTTGCATCCACGAGATATGCGCTGAACAGGTCAATGCGATAGTCCTGCTCCGGCGTCAGCAGCCACATGCAGGGGTGCGCGTCAAAGTACTCCTGTTCGCGCCAGTCCTCCAGCGTACCGAACATGGACCCGTCCGCCATATGGTGGCCGTAGATGATGGTGTTGTTGTCCTGGAACTCCGGCAGGTTGCCGGCGTCCACAAAGATGGAACCCGAAGGGTGACCCTCGCCGGTATACAGCGTGCGGATATAGGTGTCGTTGGTCTCGCCCTGCAGGACGGGGTAGTTGATCTGCGTGCCTTCGCAGTAGATCCAGCCAACCACATCGTCGTTTACGCTTTTCAGGGCTTTAAAATCTACCTTGATCGGGGCAAGCACCGGCCCGCCTTCCCCGGCCGCTGTTTTCTCTGTAAAACGGTTTGCAGCGGCATTGTTCTCGGCGCTGTCGGCGTCCGTTCCGTCTTCTGCGCTGCCGCTCTGCTCCGTATACTGCTGCGATGTGCTGTTATAAACGTGGCGGCCCTTCCAGTACGGCAGTTTCACTATGACAACCCTTGCCGCGCAAAGCAAAAAGAAAACGCCGAAGGCCGCAATCAGGATTGTCCGTATGTTCTTTTTCATTTTTGCGTCCCTTTCCTTTCTGGCTTGTCTCGGAGACTGCCGCCCAGAATGCTGAGCAGCAACCCGCCAAGCACAATGGCAACCGCCATGAGTTTTCCCTTCACGCTGACAAAGTACTGCATCAGCGTACCAAGCAGCGGGACATGATGTTCCACCCGGCCGATCAGATTCCGGTACGAGACCGGGAACAGGTCGTCCGTGTTGTTCGCGTCCCCGCGGGTGATGAAGCTGCCCTCTTCCCGGAGGTTCTGCATCACCCGGTGCGTCACAACCGCCCCATCATCGGAGAATGCGATGATCTCCCCCCGGTTTACCGAAACGGGATCCGCCGCCTTCACATACACAAGACTCCCTGCAGGCAGTGCCGGCTCCATGCTCCCGGAAATCACGGTGTAGACCCTATATCCCAGCAGCCGCGGAACCGTCAGCGGCAGAGCCGAAAGGATTACTGCCGCCAACAGCAGGCTTCCAAGGGTCCGGAAAAGGGCGGGAAGAAACTTCCCGCCCCGTTTCTCTAAATGTTTGCCCTTTTGCGGGCTCTGAGACCCGTGTTTCCCGTTACTTCTTGTCGGCGTGCCCATCGGTCTTTTCTTTGGCTTCCTTGAGTGCCTCGTCAAAGTCCTCCGCGGTCAGCTCTTTGCCGGAAACCTTCCGCTTGCGCAGGGCAACCAGGAACGCGCTCAGCAGCCCGACTCCGCCAATTGCCAGGACATACGGAATCCAGGAGGCCAGCTTTGCGTCTTTCGGCTTCTCCGGTGCCTCTGTCGGCTCAACCGTCGGCTCAGCTGTCGGTTCAGCTTCAGGTTTACCGGTCTGCTCAGGCGCTTCCGTACCGGGCTCCGCGGTCGCCTCGTCCGGGGCAGCCAACGGCACGTCAAGGTCGATGATCGTCTCAGGCTGTGCAGGCGCCGCGGGCTGTGCGGGATTTGCTCCGGCGTTGCCGCCGACTGGAATTACAGGTGCGCCACCGCCGCCGCCTTCTACTACAACTGTCTCTCCGGCAGCCGGCTCAATTTCGGTGTACGTAAAGTTAAACACATTGTCACCGGGATTCTCCGTCAGCGTCTTCGTCAGGGCGTAAGCCTGGGGCTCATAGCCTTCGATGTAGATGTACGATACGATCGGCTTATCTCCGACATTGGCATACAGAGTCCGTGAAGCGGCAAGCGGAGCCTCGTTGGCGTCCACAAAGTTCACCGTGTATGCTACGGCGGAGCCCTTCATCCCGTAGGCCACAACAAAGTCCATGTCGCGTTCAACGCTGTTGTATGTGTCCGCATATAAACCGTTGCTGTTGTCCTTGCCGGCTTCGCGGAATCCCTTGACATAGTATCTGTCGTCGTCGTCTACGATGTTAACCTTGCTCGCATCAAATGTATACGGATCTCCATAGCCAAGATCATCTCTGTCCTGGCTTTCGGTCAGAACGCCCACATCACTGTTTCCTGCAAACAGGCGCACACGGTAGGGTGGATTCTGCGGAGGGTCAGCTGCAAAAGCCTGGATGCCAATCGCAGAAAACACAAGGGCCAGGAGCAGAATGGATACAAATACTTTCCGTTTCATCAATGCTTCGGCTCCTTTCTCCTGACGACATTGCGTACGGCGCCGTCAATGGCAAGCAGCAACACAGCCAACCCGCTGACGCCCATGCCGATGTACATCGGCGAAAGCTTTACGGGAACATCGCCCGTCTGTACCACGACGTCCTCGGTCGGGACCACTTCCACCGCAAAGCGCAGCTGCAGGTCCGCCTCGGCATTCTGGTAGCTGTTGTCCTGGCTTTCGCCGTCCAGGGCCACATACAGTGTCACAACGCCGGAATTTCCGGAATCCATCCGCTCCAGGAACATGTAGTCCTTCAGGGCGTCCTCTATTTCCTTCAGTCCGTCGTCCGTCGGGTTGGTGTAGCCCGCCTGGCCGCCGCCGCCGACCTTGTTGCTGTTATACAGTTCAAGCGCACTGCCGGAAGACGGCGAGTAGGTCAGAATGTACGTATATCCGCCGTTCTTCGCCCCGTTGCTCTCCTCCAGCGTCTGGATGATGTTGTTCAGCATGTACCAGTCGACCGTTACCCCGCTGGTGTTCCTGATGGTAACGGTAACCGTGGTTTCATCCCCCGGCTGTACGTTACTCAGCGCGTCCGCAATGTCACCCGAGCTGAAGTTGCTTTCCATCTTCTGTTTGCTGTTGAACTCAACATACCAGCCGCTTGCTCCCGGGATGGTTTCCGCAAACGCGGTTGCCGTCAGCGTGATCATCAGGAGAGCCATCAGGAACATGGCAAACAGTTTCTTTTTCATGTCTCTCCTCCTCACTTGTTCACGCCCCAGGCGCTGAGCTTGGCCTGGTCAGCATTATGGGTCTGTACACCGTCAACATGGACTTCGACACAGAACGACTTCCCGTTGTAAACATAGGTCGTTGTGATCTCAGTCTCTCCGGTTTGGGTAACCGTCCGGGCCGCCCTCTCGTCAATCGTGACAGAATTCAGGAACGGGCTGCTCGACGCACCGGAATCCAGGGGATCTGCATAATAAAGTACAGTCCTCTCTTCGGTGCTGGAATCCTCATCAATCGTCCAGCCGCCTCCGGTCACAAAACCCAGTTTAATCCACTGGGAGTCCATTTCCGGAACCTTGTTCCCCTGCTCGTCCATCCAGTACTGATACACCGAAACTCGGACATACTCGCTGATCGAGCCCGTATTCTGTACCGCCAGGCTCTCGTCGTACTTTTTCCCGATCTTCAGGCTGCTGTCCTCTCCCAGAAGCTTGGAAAACAGAGCCCCTTCGCCACTGACCGCCGCACCGTTTTCCAACAGGGCAACGTCAATGCTGGACGTCTGGACCTGGGAATTGTAGTACTGCGACTCGACCGTCAGCGCCGCCCGGGCCCCGCCCACGGTGCTCCCTCCCAGGAGCACCAGGGCGAGCGCAAACAGGGCGACCGTCACGGAGGGCCGACTGATCAGATCTCTGAATTTTTTCATCTGTCTTCCCTCCCGTTATGGATTCGGCGTACTGCTGCCGGAATCCAGGATATACTCCGCACGCCAGTCGCTATCATGGTTCGGTGTCTTGAAGCTGCCGTCCGCGTTGTAAAATGCCGTTATACTTTCATAAATGACTCCAACGTTGACGACGTCTGTCGGCTCCACCTCTTCAGGAATCTCCAGTCGGATGGAAAGCGGTTTGGTGTCGCCGTTAGGCGGAACCGCTGCGCCGTAATACCACCAACCGCCATCCTCGGTCCAGCCTTCTCCTCCCACGTACAGATTAAACTGCACGCCGGCATAGGCCCTTGCCCGAACCCACACGTAGACCGTGCTGGTTTCGTCGTTATGGATGGTAACATTCTTGGTCAGCTCATCAACCGTTTCCTTAATCGTTGTTCTGCGAATGAAGGATATCGGTACCGCGCCGTCCGCCTGTTTGCTGCTGGTGAAGTACGCCCACGCGGGCTGGATGAATGCGCAGAGAATCAGGACCAGCGCCAGCAAACTCAGAATAAAGCTTCTCTTCGTTTTCATTTGCTAACCTCCTTTACGACGCGTCAGGCAGGGTCTTGTCACCCGGTGTGCTGGTCCGCTCCGTGTCGCCGTCATGGACCCAGCCGTCGTTCGTGCTGTTCGGCTCAAAGACGTTTGTCAGGCCGTGGCCCCCGTTGTCATAAGGAATGTAGTCATTCGTAAAGCTTACGCCGACCGTCTTGTCTGCGATAATGGTGGTGGTCTGCGGATCCTCGGATGTCAGCGTATAATGGGCGCCCGAGTTAACTTCGGTTACTGTGACCACTGTGTCTTCGGGGATGTTGTGCAGAACTGCACTGGAAGATGTGGCTCCGGATACGGTGATTGTCGCGCTGTTGGAGTACACAAGTTCGCCGTCCAGTTCGCCCTCAACCAGGAACATAAACGTAGCTTCCTCGCTGTTTTCCCATCTGCTCAGGCTCTTGATGATCTCCAGGTCGCCCACCTTGCGTATGTTCTTGAACGCCGCCGTGGACTTCGTGGTGCTGATTGTTCCTTCGATCGCTTTTTCCGGATCCGTGGTGAAATGTTTCACCGGCGTCTCTTCCACTTTGTATCCGACGGTCGTCGGCAGGCCCTTGATCAAAATGCTTTCGTCATGCTTGAGGGTTACTGTTGCCTTTCCTTTGGAGAACGCAACGGTTACTTCGCTCTGTACACCCTTTGCATCGGTCTTGGTACCCTTGTAACTCTTCGTGATTGACGTGTCATCCAGCGTGATCGTGAAGGTAAAGTCTACCTTCTTGTCCGCTGCCCAGGCACTTTCAACCGTCTTCTTGAGTTCGAGATCGCCCACTTCTCTCGTGTTCTTGATCACTACCGTGGACTTCGTGGTGCTAATCGTTCCTTCAACCGCTTCTGCCGGATCGGTTGTGAAGCCGGCTGCCGCGGTCTCTTTCACGGTGTACCCGACTGTCGTCGGCAGGCCCTTGATCAGCAGGCTCTCGCCGCCCTTGAGGGTTACTGTCGCTATGCCGTCTGAGAATTCAACCGTTTCTTCGGTTGCCTTACCCTCAGCATCAGTCCTGGTCGCAGTGTAGCGCTTCGAAATCGTCGTGTCATCCAACGTTACCGTGAAGGTGAACTCCTGATCCTTGTCCGCTGCCAGGTCGCTGACTAGTTCTTTGCTCAGCTCAAGATCGCCGACTTCTCTCGTGTTCGTGAATGCAGCTGTGACCTTCTCGCCCTTTGTGATCGTTCCTTCGGCTACGCCGCCTTCGGGCGTCGTCGTGAATCCGTCGACCGCTGTCTCTGTCACTTTATAGCTGACTCCCGACGGCAGGCCTGTCGCAATCTTGGATTCGCCCGCCTTCAGGGTGAATTCTGCCAC
>JAFPWF010000080.1 GCA_017395085.1 Oscillospiraceae bacterium
GTAAGCGTATCCGCTTTAGCATCTAGCCTTGTGCGTTGGCGGCTTTCCATCTGTCCGGCAGCAGTTCCCTGTATGTGCTCAAGTGAGTATTAGGAGGCAATGCCGCAGTCTTGTTGATAACGTCGGATATGTACTCAAAGAAACTGATGCCCTGCATGCGGCATGAGCATGCGAGGGAGTAGTACATGGCTCCGCGCCCGGCTCCCTTGTGGGATCCGAAGAAGAGTGAATTGCGTCTGGAGAGGGATATGTATCTGTTGAGGCGCTCTACGAGGTTGTTGTCCAGGTGGTAGTCGCCCCTGGTGAAGATGTTCTCTATGGCCTCCCACTCGTTCAGCATATAGTGCACGGCCGTGTACTTCTCCGACTTGGGAAGCATTTTCTCTGGCGGGTATGCCGCCATCTTGTCGAGTTTTCGTTTGATGCGCTCCAGTATGGGCGGTGCATACTCCTGCCGCCAGCGGGTGTTGTCGTCCACTGTCCATCCGTTCTCGCCGATTTTGTGCCTGTGTTCTTTCTGGTATAGTCTGTTGATCTGCCTGATGACGGCCATCGCCTCCGGGTCGTCTTCCCCGCAGGCGATGAATTTCCTCTTCACGTGCTGCAGGCAGGCTAGGCGGGTGAGCCGTTTTGCCATCTTCCTGTATGGAGAGAATCCGTCTGACTGGAAGGTGCCTGCGTAGTCGCCTATGTAGTCAAGGATGACCTTCTCTCCTCTGGAGCCGCCGTTGTAGAAATAGTACGTAAGCCCCAGGTGGACGGCGGTGACATCCCAGATGTATCCTTTCCTGATGCCCTTGCCGTCCTTGTTCTTCTCCTTGACCAGTACGCTGTGGTATGTCTCGTCGCCTGCCACGTAGTCATCCTCCTTGACGGCCTGTCCCAGTGCCTTGTACAGGTTCTCAAAAAGCGCCTCGGTCTTGCACAGCAGGCCGTGGGCCGTGTTCTTCTTCATGTCGAAGCCGTTCTCCGTGAAGAAGTTTACGATGCGCTCCACGGGCATGGAGTAGATGTAGCGCAGCTGGGCGATGCCGGCAATGAACGAGCCGTCGTAGTTGGAGCCCGGCAAAGGAGCGTCGGGGGCCTTGCCCTCCATGACGGTGCCGTCCTGCACGTACTTGTTCACATGGTATATGCGCTTGATGAAGCGCATGGGGATGAGGATGTAGCGTACCGACTCGCGCTCGCTTATCCACCTGGCCCTGTCCTTGTCAAACCTGGGGTCGTCGGGATCCACGGGGATATGCTCCACCTCCGTGACGCAGTGGTCCAGCCGCCTGGCGCCATAGTTGGTCTTCTCGCGGGGCTTTGGCTCAGGGACCGCCTCACCGTCCCCGTCATCTGCGGTGGGCGGTTGCTTCCGGGGCGTCTGCTTCTCCGACTTGTTCCGCATAATCTTCGACAGCCCCCTGACGATATTGCGCTGCTTCTGCTCCTCCTCTGTCTTGCGGACGAGCAGCTCCTTCAGCCCTGCCACCTCCTGCAGCAATGCTTCTACCTTCCGGTTGGAGTCTTCGAGCTGCTGCTGGAGACTGTCCACCAATTGCCGGAGCATCAAGATGATCTCGTCCTTATTCATACCGCAAAGGTACAAAAAAAAGACGAGACTACCAAGAAAAAAGCTGACTATTTTTAGTTTATTTTATTGATAGTCAGGCGGTTGCAAGAATCGTGATTTTACGATTCTTAGCCTGCTGCGATATTTCACGCTCTTCAGGCTCACGCCCCGCATGATGGCAGAAAGCGTCCTGTAGGGCATCTCTACGGCCTTCTGGCCAGGCTTGAACAGGGGTAGCTCAAAGGTGCCTTTCTCCAGACGCTTCTGATAGAGAAGAAAACCGTCGCCGTCCCAGCAGAGCAGCTTCACCGTCTGGCGGCTCTTGCCGAAAAAGATGAAGACGTCACCGCCTAGTAACGGCTGGCTGAACTCATTCGACACTATCCTGGACAGCCCGTTGATGCCCAGGTTCATCCTCACGTAACGCTGGCACACGTAGTACCTGCGGCTGTCTTCTAGTCCGAACATGGCATATCCTCCTGCAGGTAAAGTTTGAGAAACGAAACAACGGCACCGGCACTGCCACGGCGGATTGAAACCGTCGTTCCGTCGGGAAGGGTCAGGCTGATGCCTGTCAGCAAGTCCGAAGGAGCACAGGCGGAGGCTTCCGGGGCGGAAACAGGAAGAAACGAGGGAGTTCCTGCTTCTGGCTGCTGCGCATCCATGCGTAACTGAAGGACACGGCCCTTGGCATCACCGACGCTATAGCCATGCCTGTACATCCACCTGTTGAAACCACGACGGTAGACATGTTGAGAACGAAGAAAAGCCGCCAGCTGAAGAAGAGGCTGGGTCTCCAATGCTGAAAGAAACTCATGCCAGGTCTTTTCATAACGGGCATCGGCTGTCATTAATTCCATACTTGTACTATCTATTTAAAGTGAATGTGCAAAGGTAGACATAATTGAAGATGTGTGCAAGATGTAAAAGCGGATACGCTTAC
>JAFPWF010000039.1 GCA_017395085.1 Oscillospiraceae bacterium
AAGAAAAAGAGGTGCAGCGCACCTCAAGAATAGCCTGTTATCAAAGTCCTTAATACTGCTGGACACAACAAGCTGAAAACCAGGCAGAGGACACCGGTTATATGTCAAGTTTTGATAATAATTGTCTTTGGATAACAGGTGTTATCAAAAGATTGTGATAACACCTGGCACCAGGTCACGGCCTTCAAGAACGACAAGATGCCGGACTTCTCCACCCTCGTCAAGGGCGCCGGCGTCGAGGTCAAGGGCCGCCTCCGCAACAACCGCTACACCGACTCGAACGGTGTGGAAAGAACCATGACTGAGATCCTCGCATCCCAGGTCAGCGTCCTCGGCGGGGCGCTTCAATAACCCGCCGGGGAGCGGGTTCTCCGCTCCCGCTTGCTTTTCTGCGCCGCTCCGGAATCAATCCTCCGGGGCGGATCTTTTACTCTGTAGATAGCGAGAAGCGTAAAACGTCTGTCTTATTTTGAAAGCGCTGTCCTGCAGCGAGATTCTTCTTTTGACCGGAAGAAACTATTCCGCTGGTGCGGCCCCGGGGATTGGCGTGTATCCTTTCCTGCGAATCTAAACCCATCCTCCAATGCGTCAAGCCAGACCTGCTCTCAGGGGAGACGGACAATCTTCCTCCCGGCGGGAGCGTATTCTCCGTCTCCGGCTTGCCTTCATCTTCCGGCTGGGCTTTCACAAAGCAGAAAAATACACGCATCCCCGGGGCCGGAAAGTCCGGAACATAAGGGAAAAGAATCAAAGTTCAAGGTTATGGAAGATGGATTGACCCTGGTCCTTGTCATCGTCCTCTGCCTGGTGCTCAGGCCGCTCATATCCGCCATCCTGCGCGGACTGGGCAGCTCGGAGCATCGCAGGGACAAGTAGGGTAGAGACGACCCGATAGGACGGCATATTGATTTGATGGTTGGCTACGGCATGATGACGCGGCCGGCTGTTGTCGTACTGACAACTGATTGCGAAAACAATGACGATTCTGGTCGGGGAGTCCAGGTATTGAAAAACCGGAGCCGCACGTTCGGGCGGGGTACGCTGGTACTTTGCGCCCAGATGGAACACTGCGAAGCCGTACCGAGGAGTGGAGGAACGGGACTCTTCTGACGAAACTGAGCGCAGCGGCAGCGGAGCGAAGTGGCTTTGACCGCTTCCCATATCGGCCTGAAGGCATTATCGGCAAAATAATGTAAATTTGTCTGAAGAAAATTAAATTGTTTTATAGTTTTTCGCGGACTATGTTGTCTAACGGGTGTAGATTCGATTGAAAATGGAAAACAAGGAACAAGCATTCACCCAATTGGTCCGGGAGCATAAGAGCACCATCTACTCTGTATGCTACATGTTCTCGAAGGACTCGGATGAGATTGACGACCTCTTCCAGGAGATACTGATCAGGCTCTGGAAGGGCTACGATTCTTTCCGCGCGGAATCCGATGTCCGGACCTGGATTTACCGTGTCTCGCTCAACTGCTGTCTCAACGCTGACAAGAAAAAGAAAAGTTTGAGCAGAGAGCGGATACCGCTTAGCGTGGACATCGACCCGTTTGAGGATACGAATGACAGGGCGCTGCAGACTAAGCGTCTGTATGCCCGTATCAATCAACTGGGGCTGGTGGACCGCGCAATCATCCTCCTGTGGCTCGAAGGCCTGAGTTACGAGGAGATAGGTTCCATCGTGGGTATATCGGTGAAGAATGTTTCCTTCCAACTACATCGAATCAAGGAAGAACTCAAAAAGTCCCATCTTTAATCACTCGTACCATGAACAAAGAAGAATTCGATATCAATCAGGAACTGGAGCAGATGCGGCAAGATTACGCCGCACTGAAGGAACGGTTCGACAAGCAGCAGATCATCAACGAGAAGTTAATGGAAAAAGCATTCAAGTCCGACGTCCGTTGGCTCTCGACGGACAAGCAAAGCGGCCTCATCGCCGGTGCGCTGGGCATCCCTTTGGTCATTGTCATCTCCATCATCAGGCACATTGACTGGTGGTTCCCGGCCGCGGTGTCCTTCTTTATCGTGATTGCCATCTGGGCCATGCTCCGCATGTACAAGAATCTGTCGAAAGAAACCCTCTACGAGGAGGACATCCTCTCCGCTACCAAGAAGGTCAAACGCTTCAAACAGCAGTATCATCGGTATTTCTTCGTATTTATGACCGCGGCCGTCATCCTCGCCGGAACCTTTGCCCCCACCGTCTATCACAGCTGGAGTACTCCTGAACAAGGAATGAAAATGGTCCTACTTTTAGTCCTCACTGTCGTCGCACTGTGTATCATAGGCTTCCTCTACTACAAGCGGCTGATGAAAGCCTGTGACAGTATTCTTGATCGATTGAAGATGAAAGAGGAAGAATGAATGAAGCGGCTTCGGCCGCTTTTTTATTGGCATCGGCAAAGGGAAAGGCGTTGTATCATAAGAGAATATCGCAATAAAGCAGTATCTTTGTCTTCGTTACATCAGATTTTTAGTAGTTTTTCACACGGTTCGTTGTCTAACGGGTGAGAACGAA
>JAFPWF010000081.1 GCA_017395085.1 Oscillospiraceae bacterium
AGACAAAGGCCTCCCCGACGGTGGTTTTGACCTGCTCCAATTGCGCAGGCGTCAGGTGTTCAACTTTTTGGATCATATACTGGCCTTCCTCCGAAGCAGAAGGTATCCTTTCCCGTTCCGCACGGGAAAAGCCCACACAGGCCGACAGCGCGCCTCACATGCGCAGATGCCGGGGTATGGTGTTTTCTGGTTGTACAAGTGGAACAAGGCCCGATTTTTGAGACCCGGCAAGGCATTGCGGGCGTTCCACTTCTGTGTTTTTGCTGTCCCCATGTGGAACGCAGATGGAACAGCAGCCATCCTGTACCGCTTGTGTTCCACCAAGGGGACACTTGTTTTTTGGAATATGGAACACGATTTTTCAAGGCCTGGCAAGGGATTGCAGGCTCCTGTTCCACATGGGACAGCTTTTGCGCAGGAGAGAGCGCTTCTGCAAGCTGCATTCCTTCTTTTCGGGCTCCGAAGCCTGGGATTACCGCACTTTTCCTGTTTGCTGCTCCAGCCAGCTCCGAATGACGGCCTTCATCCGCTCCGGCGCCCGGTCAAAGTGGTGCGTCTCGCCCGGAATCAGCTCCAGCCTGCAGTTTCGATAGCGCTCCGCAGCCGCCGCGACGTCCCGGAGCGGGACCACGTCGTCCGCTTCTCCATGGAGCAGCAGCACCGGGCCGGGGAAGGCGTCTATGGCCTCCTCCACGTGAATCGCCTGGGCGGAGCGGACGTACCCGGCCTCCAGCGTCAGGCCCTTGATGGTCGGAAACGCTTCCGGGATCCGGTCCGGGTTAAAACGGACCCCCAGCATATTCCCTTCTCTGGCGCAGCGGGGGATCATAAAGGCGGGAGCCCGGAGGATCAGCCCCTTGACGCGCGCCGGTTCCTTTCCGGCCGCCAGCGCCGCCGTCAGGCCGCCCTGGGAATGCCCGGAAAGCCAGATCTCTGTGACGAAATCCAGCCCCTCGGCGTAGTCGATCATCGCCAGAGTGTTGGAGATCCATTTGTCCAGCGTGTGCGCGCGGAATTCCCCGCCGCTTTCGCCGTGACCGTACAGATCGAAGCGCAGGGTCGCAAATTCCGCCTCCCGCATCGCTTCGCAGGCCGCAACCGTGTGGCTCCGGTCCTTGGCGCTGGTAAACCCATGCAGCACAATCACCAGCGGCCCCTGCTTCTTCGCCGCCCGCTCCAAAATCCCCACCAGCCGGACTCCATGATCCAGCACTGTGATTTTCTCAGTTATCACTCCATCTTCACTCCGTCTCCCCGCTTTTGGTACATGAGCCGGTAAAAAACAACCAATTACGCACTAATTGAGCTGTCTGCAAACTCAATGAATTCCGCTTGACTTAGGATGATGCCACTATTGGCAAGGCGATTACTTCTTTTTTGATAAATCGTCCGAATCATATCCTGCCGGTCCGATTTTATCCCGTAGTGGATCCTTCTATGGCATATAGGGCAAAGACAAACAAGGTTCGCATAGACGTCCAGACTATTTTCAAAATGCGGTTGTTGCTTCATGGGAATCGCATGGTGACTTTCCATGTACGACTTTCCAGTCTTTTCAGCGATAAACGTCTCGTGGCGGTTATCAATTTCACATTTGAAATCTGCGCTAACCAGAGCTTGTATCCGCAGAATATTTGAGCGTTTCCATACAGTCTGTTCTACGGTAATAGGTGTTTCTGGTTTTAATGGGATATCCATTGTCTCCATTTTTCCAAACATCGAAGCATAATCTGATAAGGTACAATAAATTGCGCAAATTCAAAAATGGATAGAAATAGACATAGTTTGCAAACTCTGGTAGAATGAAGTTACGACACAAACATTCGAAAGGAGCAAGCAAACTATGTCCGAGAAGATTATACACCTGAATGAGGCGGCAATCAAGACAGAATTGAAAGAATTAGTGCGCGGCAGCGTGGAGGAAACGCTGAACGAGCTGTTGGAACAGGAGGCGGAGAAGCTGACGCAGGCAGCACGG
>JAFPWF010000026.1 GCA_017395085.1 Oscillospiraceae bacterium
CACTAATGTCCCGTTAAGGACCGAATAAAAGTTTATAATTATATTATTTTTAGTTACTTATAAGCGTTTCTTGGTGTACACGATTTGAATCGATAGTTTTGCGGCATAGACCAGAGTCCCAGCCGCGATGAACCAAGGAAGCACAGTGTTTGCCCAATTCATGTCCCTCATTCCAAGACGTCAGTTCAACAATTGCGTAGCCCGATACAGCGGGAACTATCGTGTCAGGAACCTCACCTGCTACGACCAGTTCCTGGTAATGAGTATGGCGCAGTACGCGAACAAGAACAGTCTCCGGGACATCGAAGCGAGCCTGACGGCCATCTCCCACAAGTTGTATATGAGCGGTATCAGTTACGCTGTTCCTCGCAACACATTGGCTAAGGCAAATGAGCTCCGCGACTGGCGTATCTACCGGGACTTTGGTCAGATTCTCATTGAAAGAGTGCGGCCTCTCTATGCCGATGATCCCTCCTTCCGGCTTGACCTTGACAATGCGGTCTATGCCTTCGACAGCAGCACCATCAGTCTCTGCTTGAAGCTCTGTCCATGGGCTAGATTCCGCAAGACCAAGGCTGGCGTGAAGATGCATACGCTTCTCGATCTCCGTGGAAACATCCCTGCATTTGTCTATCTCACAGATGCTTCCATCCACGATGTCAGGATGTTGGATGAACTCTGCATTGAGATGGGTGCCATCTATGTGATGGATAAGGGATATGTTGACTTCTTCCGTCTCTTCAACCGGATACACAAGAACGGAGCGTTCTTCGTTACCCGGGCAAAGGACAATATGCAGTATGATGTCGTCAAGTCCAATCCAGTTGACAAGAACTCCGGCGTCATAGCTGATGAGATCATCAAGCTCACTACCTACAAGTCCGCCAAGAGTTATCCCGAGGAACTGAGGATGGTCACTTACGAAGACTTCGCCACCGGCAACGTCTACCGTTTCCTGACCAACCATCTCGGTTATGAAGCCCTGACCATAGCAGAACTCTACCGCGAACGCTGGAACGTGGAACTGTTCTTCAAATGGATTAAGCAACATCTGCATATCAAGTCATTCTATGGCACCTCGGAGAATGCTGTTTATACTCAAATCTGGATTGCGGTCTGCTCTTTCCTGCTTATTGCGTTAGCCAAGAAAAAGTGGAATCTCGACCAGTCTCTCTATACGATTTCTCAAACAATCGGCTTTGTGCTATTTGAGAAAATACCTGTAAATCAATTATTTATAAAATCTAAAAATCTTGTTCCCACGGACGGCTATCCTAACTTATTCAGTTTCAGCGAGTCTTAACGGGACACTAGTGTTTTGTTATTTTTGTAGAACATAGCCGACAATCCTAACCAAAACCATAATCAATCAACTCGATCCGCTTATGAAGAAACTATTCACAGCCGCACTGCTGGTACTCATCTGCAGTACCACCTTCGCGCAGAACAGAGTGACGGGACGCGTCACTTCTTCAGAAGATGGAAGTCCGATTCCTTTCGCCAGCGTTGTGGTGAAAGGAACGATGAATGGCGTAGCCACGGATGACAATGGTGTCTATACCCTCACCAATGTCGCCCGCGGCGCCATCCTGGAATTTTCATCTGTCGGTTTCATCACGCAGGAAGTCCAGTATGAAGGGGCACCTGCGGTCAATGTGATCCTTGCCCCTGACCGGGAAGCCCTTGAAGAAGCCATGGTCGTGGCTTACGGTACGGTCAAGAAAGGCTCCTATTCCGGCTCCGCAGCCGTAGTGAAGCAGGAGTCCATCAAAGATGCGCCGGTCGTAAGCTTCGAACAGGTCCTTGCCGGTAAGGCGCCGGGTGTCCAGGTGGCCAACTACTCCGGCCAGCCGGGTTCCGAGGCAGACATCACCATCCGTGGTTTCGGCTCCTTCAATGCCGGCAACCAGCCGCTCTATGTCATCGACGGCGTGCCCGCCACCAGCGGCGACTACTCCTCCGGCAACATCTCCACCAGCGCGATGAACTACCTCAACCCGAACGATATCGAGTCCATCACCATCCTGAAGGATGCGGCGGCGGCTTCGCTCTACGGTTCCCGCGCTTCCAACGGTGTGATCCTGATCACCACCAAGAAAGGCAAGTCCGGTAAACTGACGACCAATTTCAAGGCCAGCGCCGGTTTCTCTTATTTCGCCTACAACAACTATCCGCTGGCCAACGATGCCGAAACCGAATCCTTGCACCGGATGGCCTGGACGAACTACGCCAACGATAACCCTTCTTCCTGGAAGAGCTACGGCAGTGTGGATGCCTACGTGAACGCCAAGGTGGAAGCCAACTATCCGTCGAAGGACGAAAGCAAGTATATCTATAAGGACTGGGAAAAGGTGCTCTTCCGCACCGGTATCGCCCAGAACTACGAGCTGAGCCTCTCGGGCGGCGGTGAAAAAGGCAAGGTCTATGCTTCGGTGGGTTGGACCGACCAGCAGGGTGTGGTCACCATCGACTACCTGAAGCGCTTCTCCACCACCATCAACGCGGAAGCCAATGTCAACAACTGGCTCAAGGTCGGCGGCACCACCCAGTTCTCCTGGCAGTACCAGACCGGTCACCAGGACGGCTATGCCACCAAGGACAACCCGTTCTTCATCTGGAAGGTCGTCCTCAACGAGCGCTGGCCGTACGCCTACAAGGATACGGGCGACCTCTATCTCGAGCGCTGGAGCCCCAGCTTCTCGACGGTCAACCCGGTACAGACCTACGACAAGCAGATCAACGATGCCTGGCAGCACCGTCTGATCCTCAAGGGTTGGGCGGAAGTCAAGTTTACCGACTGGCTCCGGCTCAAATCGACTGTCGGTGAAGACTGGCTCTACATGCACGACCGTTTCGGCTGGCTCTACGGTCACCCGAACTTCTACGCCTACAGTGACGTCGGCGGTTACATGGGCGACCGGCACCGCAACGTACACCGCCTGGTCAGTTCCACGCAGCTCAATTTCGACAAGACCTGGGGCGACCATCACCTGGCCATGATGGCCGGCTGGGAGGCCGAACGCGAGAAATTCGAGTACACGCGCCTCAACAAGATCGACTTCTCCTACATGGGCGCCACCGAATCGTACCTGGCCTCGAACTTCGATGACGGCTACACCTATTCGCGCCTCTGCACCCTCCTCTCCGCCCTCGGCAGCATCAGCTATGACTTCGGCGCCCGCTACTACCTGACCGGCACGTTCCGCCGCGACGGCAGCTCGAAACTCGCACCGGAAACCCGCTGGGGTAATTTCTGGTCCGTCAGTGCATCGTGGCGCTTCTCCAACGAGGCGTTCCTGAAAGATTCCGCATGGCTGACCGATGGTAAGATCCGTGGTTCCTACGGTACCTCGGGTACACTTCCGTCCGACTATTTCGGCTACATGTCCGTGTACAACTACACGAGCTACGGCAACACCGGCGCCAGCTATCCGGGCAATCTCGCCAACTCCGACCTCTCCTGGGAAAAGAACCGCAACTGGAACGTCGGTCTTGACCTGCGACTGTTCGACCAGGTCGACCTGACGGTCGAGTACTTCAACAAACTGACCACCGACCTGTTGCTCGACGCCTCCGTGCCTTCCACCACCGGTTTCACCTCCACGCTGATGAACATCGGCTCCATGGTCAACCGCGGCTGGGAAATCGCCGTGAACTGGGACATCCTGCGCAACAACAACGGCTGGAACCTGTCGGTCGGCGCCAACTGGTCGCACGTCCACAATGAGATCCTCTCCCTCTCCGAGGAAGGTGAATCCATCGCCGACACGCCGCACGTATGGCAGGCCGGCTATCCGTTCTACCAGTACCGTACCCGCAATTACCTGGGTGTGTGCCCGGAAGACAACTATATGGACAACAGCCGCCTGAAAGCCGGTAACCCGATGTACGCCGAAGGTTCCTGGTATGAGAAAGGCGAGACGGCCGACCAGACCGTGGTGCTGCGTAACGGCACGGTGATCAACGCCGGCCAGACCATTCCCGAAGACACCTTCAACTACTACCCCACCAACCGCAACAATGCCAGCAACATGATCCTGGAAGGCATGAGCGCCATCCCGAAAGGCTTCGGCGGCTTCAACCTCAATGTGGGCTGGAAGGGCCTCACCCTCGACATGGCCTGGTCCTACAAATACGGCCACTACATCTGGGATGAAGGTGTGGAACAGATGGAAAGCGACGGTTATTTCGACTTCCACCGCAACATCGCCAAGGACCAGCTGAATGCCTGGACTCCGACCAACACCAACACCAATGTCCCGCGCCGTATCCCCGACAACGGACAGGGCGGTTACTACTATTCGAGCAAGTACCTCAAGAAGGGTGACTTCCTCCGCCTGAAGAACCTGACCCTCTCCTATCGTCTTCCCGCCGCAGCGGCCAGCAAGATCGGCCTGGCCGGTGCCCGCTTCTATGTGGCAGGCGCCAACGTGCTGACCTTCTCCGGCCTGAACATCGACCCGGAAATCCAGTCCAGCGGCTACTACAACTACACGATGCCGGCCATGCGGACCGTGACCCTCGGCCTCGACCTGACATTCTAATCTAGCTTTGACAGATATGAAACATTCTATCAGATACATTGCGATTGCGGCCGTCCTGCTGCTCGGACTGACCGCCTGTGAGGGATTCCTGGACACGACGCCGACCAATGCGGTGGTGGACAAGAACGCGATGGTGACACTGGCCGATGCGGGCATCGCCTGCAACGGTCTTTACACCCCGCTGAAATATTATACCCTCTACGGTACCTATATCCCTTATATGGGTGACCTGCGGGCCGACAACATCTACCCGCGTACCTCCGACGGTACCGGCGCCGTGATCTACAGCTGGCAGTACGAATCCACGCAGAGTTCCTATTTCGGGACCTTGTGGGAGAACTACTACAACGTGATCATGCGCTGCAACACCTTCATTGAGAACATCGATGCCTGTGAGGCTTCCAGCTCCAGCGACATTGCCAAGAAGAACGACTATACGGGCCAGGCCTATGCCGTCCGCGCCCTGTGCTACTTCGACCTGGCACGCCTCTACGGACAGACCTACACCTATGACAACGGTGCCTCGCTTGGCGCGGTGCTGATCACCGAGACCATCGGCCCCAGCGAGGCCCGCCTGCCGCGCAACTCGGTTGCCGAAACCTATACCCAGGTACTCAACGATCTGACCAAAGCGAAGGAACTGCTGTCCAAAGATACCAACCTCGGTCATTTCAACTACTGGGCAGCCCGCCTGCTTGAGGCCCGCGTCCATCTGTATATGGCCCATTGGTCGGAGGCGCTCGCAGCTGCTACCGAAGTGATCAACAATTCCCCGTACCGGATGGTCAGCGGCGACCAGTATGCCAGCTACTGGGGCCGTGAAGGCGATCCCGAGTCGGTGCTTGAACTGCTTGTCTCCGTACAGGGCGATATCGACAGCGACGGTGGCTTCTACACCATCTACCACAACATGTGGTTCGACGATTCGAACGCCGGCGGCAGCCTGATCCCGACACTCAAGTGGCGCAACCTCTTCAAGGATACGCCGAACGACGTCCGTGGCCAGATGATCCAATACGACGACCCGACGACGGGCGGCCGCAAGACCGGAGAATACTGGCTCCGCAAATTCATCGGAAACAAGGACCAGGGCTACACCTTCCGCCGCAACAACCCGCGCGTGATGCGTATCACCGAGGCCTACCTGATCGCCGCTGAGGCAGCCCTGCAGGGCGGTAATGCAGCCGATGCCAGCCGTTACCTCAACGCCGTGCGCAAACGCGCCGATGCAACGGCATCCGACGTGACCGCCACTGCCAACCTGATCCAGACCGAGCGCCAGAAAGAGTTCATCGGCGAAGGCCACCGCTTCTTCGACGTGATGCGGACCGGCGGCCAGTTCGTGGCCGATCCCAACGACCCGCACGACTTCCGCAGCGGCTCCGCCTACATCCACACGCTGAAGGCAGGCGACCCCAAGGCCGTAATGCCGATCTCCAGCGACGCACGCGTTTCCTACCCCGAACTCCAGCAGAATCCGGGTTACAAGGATTAGGGACAGACATTTCGTTTAGAGAGTCGTCCTCTCCGCAAAAATCCCTTACAGAGTATTCTGTGAGGGGTTTTTCGTTTCTAGTGTGACAAAAAGTGTATCAAAATCGCTTTTTCGAGGCCTTCTAACAGGTGTGTGGAGATTCACACATTTTGGCACAGGAAGAAGGAAGAGTAATCAGAGGGATTTAGAAGAAGCGGACAAACTGTTCTGTACTAAAAACAGGCCGTCAATGTCTGCATTCCATTCGTTCTCGAACTCAAAAGGGGTAAAAACCTCGTGAGGTAGGCTCTTAATCTGATCCTCACTCATATCGATGATTTCGAGATAACCAATCTCGTCTGGAAGTTGAGCAGCTTGTAAAACGTATTTTTTATTCATAGTTCTTTGCTTTCATCAATGACCGCCTATCGCTCCTATGCAGTCCATCTAAAAGCTTCCATTAAATCATCAGGGAGAGGGTTATCCATATGAATATCATATAAGATCGACCCGTTTGTAGTAGCGCCTTTTCGTGGATTAAGTAACTGTCCCGTACCAACAAACGTAAATGGCAGAGTAAGCCCGTTCTCTGTTTTTACCTTACGAACAAAGACAAAGGCTTGCTTACTCTCTTTCTGGAGAGACTCTTCTTTTGCAGATATGTTTGCAATGCTTTCCCATTGAAAAGTCTCATGATCCAGGAACTTGTCTTTATAGTTTAGATGTTCTTGCACAGAATCATCCTTCTTTAATCCTGCGAAAATATAAACATTGCCGTTTTTATAATACGTCCCTAACTGATTATGCTTGGGATTCTCAAGTATTTTCAACAACGCTTGATCTTGTCTATAATCATGATAGAGCAAGAAGTCGTCTTCATCCTTATATCTTACTGAATATTGTGATAAGCCATATTCGAGAAGATCGGATACAAAATCGACAAACTCAGTGTCGATTTCGCACCGTAGATGAATGCTATCCTCCGTTTGAATAATTACCCCGCCTTCTTCCATAAATCTAAGAGCATGATTAAGCTGC
The DNA here is from genome assembly GCA_017395085.1 of Oscillospiraceae bacterium. GTDB lineage: Bacteria > Bacillota > Clostridia > Oscillospirales > Oscillospiraceae > Limivicinus. The sequence continues at coordinate 7,057 of JAFPWF010000026.1, forward strand.
TCGTCTGTATAGCCGGAAATCTCCTCTTCTATTGCCTGGCGAATAATGGGTTTTGATGTTGCGCCATCTATCAGTTGCTTAACAACAAGATATTCATGCCGACGAACAAGAGGGAGAAGGCTTGAGATGTAGTTAATAGCCTGGACCTGTTTTTCAGTAAAAAGAGGAACATCTTCGCCTATACCCTTCAGAAACCCATAATACGAATTTGTCTTCGTCCCCTCTATCTTAATCTTCATGAACTTTAGCAGATTTGGTGCATAGTCGCTATTGACATAGTCCATGTGTTTAGGATAAGACGGGGCTTTTAAGTAGCTCTTGAAATTCTGATAATCTTTTTTGAGATATCGAATCTGATTGAAGTTCTCATTATCAATGTGTTGGAGAATCTCTTCTTTTGAAAGGTCATCAATGTTGATTTTGACACCATACTCATCCAATCCAAGAACACGGAAATCATCACGCACCATAGCCTTCAGCAGCTTTTTCTCTAAGATATATCCCTTTGACAAGCTGCCAAGCGCAAGTGCAATATGGACACTCCGCTTATAACTGTTCCCAATAAAGTCAAGTATTGTGACATAGCTTTTGTTCGGATACTTTCGAAGCCCTCGCCCAAGTTGTTGTATAAAGATAGTGCTGGATTCTGTTGGCCGTAAGAATAGCACCATATTAACCCCGGGAATATCCACGCCCTCGTTCAGAATATCAACAGCGAAGAGTATTTCGAGTTCTTTACTGTCGCTTTGTAGATCATTAAAGGCACGAATACGCTCTCCTGTTTTATTGCTTCCACTAAGAAAAGCAGTATGGTAATGCTCACCTAGGTTTTCTGCCATCATTCGTGCATGATGAATGCTACGACAAAAAGCCAACGCCTTTAGTTTCTGTCCTTGTGGACGATGATTCTCAATTTGTTGGCATATGAATTCACAGTTATCCTCATTTGATATTTGTGCGATAAGACGCCGCTCTTCTGTATCAGTTAACCCATAATCTACGAGTTCATCACGAATACCATAATAATGAAATGGAACAATAAGATCATTGATAATGGCATCACGAAGACGTAATTCATAAGGAATATTGTTGCCAAAGAGCTCAACAACATCCTGATTATACATGCGGTTTTCCGTTGCAGTTAGACCGAGAAGAAACTCCGGTTCAAAGTAGTCAATGATCTTACGATAGGTATCAGCGACAGCATGATGACACTCATCGATAATGATATAATCGAACTCTTTCTTATCAAACAGTTCCAAGGACCGACACATGGATACATTTGTTGAAAAGAGAAAATCGGCTTCTAGCTCTTTCGCCTCACCAGAATACATTCCGCAAGATTTCAACCCACCAAAGACTTCTTGGAATGTCTCTAACGACTTGCGAAGGATTGATCCTTCATGAACCACATAAAGCAATCTATTCGGTCCAAAAAGGGACAAAAAAACCTCGGATTTATTCCGAGGGGAGATCTTCAAAGAATGTGTATTTCTTCGTAAGGGAGTCTCGAAACTCGCTAGGCGAACAGCCGAGAACGCGCTTGACGTATCGCGAAAAAGCCTGCAACGACGAGAAGTTCATCTCTTTTGCCAGGTCCGTCAATGAGACATAATTGGCGGACAGCTCTTTCCGGAGCACGCGGGCTGCACACTCTTCGATCCAGTCGCCAGCCGGACGTCCGGTAGCGTAACTGCTGACCTCTGTGAGGTACTTGGGCGTTATGCCCCGCATGGCGGCATACCACGCGACATCACGATGCTTTCGGCAATTCTCCTGGACATCCGTAAGGAACTGAGCGAAATGCGATGAAGGGACCCCTTCGACCTGAAATCTCATGGCCATCTTGGCGAAGGGTGCCCAAATATCATAGAGAAAGACGCGAAGCAGACTACCAAAGATCTCTTCTCCTTGATAACTGTAAAGAGAAGGGAGGTGCCGCACCAATTGCTTGAAATCTTCCTCAAGAGTAGTCCTCTCGCGGGTAAAATGCTTCCATGTATGGATGACGGGATTCTTATCCAAGTATTTTAAGCCTCGATATTCCCATACGGTTTCCGGCCGGTAAAGATCCAGGAAATAATCCGAGACCAAGAGCACGTCCGCGTCCATCTGCTCATGGTAGTAGATATCATCACAGGGCTTACTTCTTGGCCAGACAACAATGTCACCACCATTCGCCAAAAACTCATCGTCTCCATGCACAAATGTCACCAGGTTTTTATTGCAGAGCATGAAGATATTGTAGCGTCCCCTGTAATCATTGAGGTCTTCCCCGTCTTCGTAAGTATTGAAAAGTAAAATGTCCCTCATGGCATGCATTCATGTTTAGACACAAATGTACGCAATTATTTCGTAACGGAAAAATGGTTAAAACAAGGTGTCCGCAGCCAAAAGAAGGGAAAGGAAAGATTCGTGCTGCCCAAGTGGCCGGAAATGCTTATCTTTGTATTCGATCAATCGTAATTCATGCCATGACCAAACCGAATTGCCTTCTCATCCTCAGCCTTTGTCTTGTCATCGCCGCGTGCGGAAATCACGGGCAAGTTCCTGTGAACGATGATTTCTTTGACAGTGTAACTAAAGCGCTCTCAAACGAAGGATGCCTTGACCTGAACCGGCTCCAATGGACTAGAGAACCGCAGTTCTTTGAAGTGAATGACGGAGTCATTACCGTCATCACGGCACCGCATACCGATCTTTGGCAGCGGACCTACTATCATTTCCGCAATGACAATGCCCCGGTATTCCAGATGCGTACCCGGGAGCAGTATTTCAGTTTTGTGGTGAAGACGGACTTCACGCAAAGCCACCAGCGCTTCGACCAGTGCGGCGTGGTGATGTATCTGGACAGCGACAACTGGCTCAAGGGCTCTGTAGAATATGAAAACGAAGAATTCCAGCATCTGGGCAGCGTGGCCACCAACAACGGTTATTCCGACTGGGCTACCACTGCTATTCCGGCTGATGTCAAGACCATGTGGTACCGGTTCTCCCGCAGGGCCGATGATTATTGCATCGAGTGCTCTCAGGACGGCGTGAACTTCAGCCAGATGCGCATCTGCCACATGTACGCCGCGGCCGACGAAATCAGCTTCGGCATCTACGCCTGTTCACCTGAAGAATCCTCGTTTACTGCCGTCTTCTCGGATATGAAGATCACGGAGTGCATGTGGAAGGCCCATGACGGGCAGCAGCCGGACGAGGAATAATCGCTGAATTCCCGTTTATAGGTGAAATTCAAGCGGAAAAAGTGTCCTTTATTTCCGCATTTTTGGAAACAATGCTTCCAGGAAAGGGGCGTACCTTTGCACCATGCAATACACAACCCTTTCCAACGGCATCCGGATGCCCCTGCTGGGATACGGCGTATTCCAGGTTCCTCCGCAGGAAGCGGAACGCTGCGTGGCGGACGCGCTCTCCGTCGGCTACAGACTTATCGACACAGCCCAGGCCTATTTCAATGAAGAAGGCGTGGGTGCGGCCATCGCCAAGAGCGGCATTCCCCGCGAGGAGATCTTCCTGGTGACCAAGGTATGGATCAGTAACAACGGCGAAGAGAAAGCCGCTGCGTCCATCGACGATAGCCTCCGGAAACTCCAGACCGACTATATCGACCTACTCCTTATCCATCAGGCCTATGGCGACGTTTTCGGCATCTGGCGGGCGATGGAGAAGGCCTACAAAGCCGGAAAAGTCCGCGCCATCGGCGTGAGCAACTTCCAGGCGGCCCGGTTTTTCGATTTCGCCCACTATGTAGACGTCAAGCCCATGGTGAACCAGCTGCAGTGCAACGTGCTTTGCCAGCAGACGGGCATCGAGCCCATCCTCTGCGAAACCGACACCAAGATGATGGCCTGGGGCCCGCTGGGCGGCCAGGGCGCCGAGGGAATCGTCAAGAATCCGGAACTAGCAGCAATCGGCGATCGCTATGGCAAAACAGCCGCACAGGTGGCCCTGCGCTGGCTCACCCAGTGCGGCATCGTGGCCATCCCTAAGTCCTCGCACAAGGAGCGGATGGAGCAGAACTTCAACATCTTTGATTTCTCGCTCTCTTCCAACGAGATGCAGATAATCGCCCAGATGAACCAGGAAGACGCGGGCTTCATCAACTTCCAGGATCCCAACTTTGTCAAATATCTCATTGAAACTTACGGATAAAATACTACCACTATGGACAGAAGAAATGCACTGAAACTGATGGGCGCCTCCCTGGCCGCCGTCGCCATGGCGGGCATCACCCCCAAGACCCACGCCGCCATCCTTAAAGACCGCGCCGCCAACAAGAAGCGCCTGGTCTTCTACTTCACCGCTACCGGCAATTCCCTGTTTGTGGCCCGCCAGTTCTCCGACGCCCCGCTGAGCATTCCGCAGGAGCTCAAGAATCCCGGCCAGGTGTATGAGGCCGATGAAATCGGATTCGTCTTCCCGGACTATGCATCTGCTGCGCCGCTGATCGTGCGGGATTTTCTGGAGAAAAACACCTTCAAGGCCCCTTATCTCTTCTCTATCATCACTTTCGGCAATGCCAGTGCCATGGTTGCGGAATGGTGGCGCGACTTCGCGAAAGAGAAGGGCGTGAACTTCGACTACATCAACACCATCCTCATGGTGGACAATTACCTGCCTGTCTTCGACATGAACCAGCAGATGGCCATCGACAAGCATGTGGATGAGAATCTGGCCAAATTGCTGACGGAAGTCGGCGCTCAGACCAGTTATATCCAGGTTCAAGCACAACAGCCCGGCATGCCGGCGATGAATGCAGATATGCTTAGGGGCCTGCAAGAGCAGCATTTCAACATGACGGCCGACCGCCTGCTTGAGTTGAACAAGGACAAGTGCGTGGAGTGCATGACCTGCGAGAAGGTGTGCCCCCACAAGAACTTCTCCCTGGGTAATGACGGCCTCCAGTTTGCCGGCAAGTGCGAGTACTGCCTGGCCTGCGTCCACGCCTGCCCGCAGAAGGCCCTCACGCTCAAGTCCAACTGGCCCGGCGCCCCAGGCGAGCGCAATCCGGATGCCCGCTACCGCAACCCCAACGTGTCGCTGATGGATATTATCAAATCGAATAGACAATAACAATATGGAATTCGGATTAGCACTTGTGATTTTCTTCTCCCATGCTGGAGAAAACTACTCCGTCGGCAACATTGAAGTCGGCAACACCAAGATTGTCGCCGACTATATCTCCGAGCTCACTGGCGCAGACCAGTTTGAAATTGTGGCCGAGAAGGACTACAACATGCCCTATAACAAGCTCATCCAGGTTGCCAAGGAGGAGGCCAATAAGGGCGAACTGCCTGCCTATAAGGGCGATATCGACGTATCAAAATATGACGCCATCTTCATCGGCGGTCCCATCTGGTGGGGTACTTATCCTCAAGTGATGTTCACCTTCTTCCGGGACCACGACCTGAACGGCAAAACCATCATTCCGTTTGTCACGCACGAGGGCAGCGGCCTGGCATCCACGGTCTCCGACATCAAGAAGGCCTGGCCCAATGCCACGGAGAAGGACGGCTTTGCCATCTACGGCCACGAGGTCCGCGGCGGCAAGGCTAAGGTAGAGAAGTGGATCAAGGGGCTCAATATTTAACTGCTTCTCAGCTCAATGGATTTATGCGAAAGGAGTTCGAAAAAGCCGGGCTTACAAGAATCTGACAAGGGCAGTTGCTCTCCTCCTACCAGGACTTTGCCCCCCTTAAGGCCGCAGACTTTATCGATAGCTACCACATAGGAGCGATGGATGCGGCAGAAACGGTCGAAAGGAAGCGATTTTTCCAAGGACTTGAGGGTCATGAGGACCATCAGCTTCTCGCCGTTTGTCTTGAAAATGTTGATGTAATCACCGTCTCCCTTGACATACAGGATGTCATCCAGCCGCACCGGAGTCTTCACCAGGTCCACCTTCACGGTGATGGATTCAGGCGCGGTTCCAGATTGACGCATAGCATCCATCTGTCCTTTCAGCGCATCGACATCCTTTACCAGCGCAAGCCTGCCATTTTCCGCCTCGTTGTACTTGAACGCCGCTCTCCGCCATTCATCGGAGAAGGCGACGGCCAGGGCGATCAGGACCGTCACGATGGCCAAAACGGCCAGCATCACCCGCTGGGAAATCATCACCCCGAATCCCAGGAATTCCGAGACGGAAATGTCCCCGTCCGGAATGGGGATAAGACCCGTGAACTCCAGGGCAGCGGTCAAAATGACGATAGTGAGGAGAATCAGCAAAGCACTCCATCCCAGGAAAGCCCATTTGCGGCCACGGATCAGGTATTTGTCGATGAGCCAGCAGCGGTGGGCCAGGTAAAGACCGGCGTAGACCAGGATGATGAGTGCATACAGAGCCAGGGACCACCAGGGCATGACAATTCCTCCCAGAAGATAAGGGAGCAGCGTGGGAACCACCAGCAGGGCCAGCAGGATGCCTAGGAAGAGAATGATCCGTTTGCGTGACATGACATGCAAAGGTAATCATTTCAGAACGAAAAGCCCATATTGATGTAGACGCCCATCGTCCCGTCCTGCGGGTTGGTGGGCCTGCCAAGTTCGATGGCGACGAGGAAATTCTTGTTCATTGAGAACCAGACGCCTCCGCCCACGCTGCTATGGAGCCGCTCTTTCATGGCGATGGTGCTATCGTAGATGCTGGCATAGGGGCCGATGGGTGTACCGTCCAGCATCTTGGTGACAGACGTAGCGCCCAGGACCGTCTGTTCTGCCAGTTTGTAAAGCTGCACGGCCGCACCTGCATCAGCAAAGGCTACGAGGCCGAGCTCGAAGTCCTGTTTCACCGCCTTGAAACGGGCGGCGCAAAGGCGCAGATCGGCGCTGGCCCAGGCTACGCCATTACCCATGATCCGGTTCCCGAAGGAACCCCGCATCGCAAAAGCCGGAAGGGCGTAGAAAGGAAGGGAACCTGCAGCCAGCCCCTTATAGGCGAGCTGGTAAGCTAGCGTAAGACGGGATGGGAAGATGGGCACATAGTGGCGGAAATCGGCCGACAGGACCAGCGAACTCCGGACCCCCTCGGAAACGCTCATTCCGCCAGAAGCCGTGACGGTGGCAAAGATGCCCCGCTCCGGATTGGTCTCAAAGTCCCGTGTGTCATAGACAACACCGCCTTTGATTTCCATCCGGTGGCCCCACGTATCAGATTCCGGGATAAGTCCTGCAGCAACATACTGATGGAATATGGATTCCGTTCCGTCATATACGCGGAACGCCGTATCCGAATAACGCTGCCAGGAATAAGATGCCCCTCCAATCCAATTCAGGTTTTCGGCCAGGCGGCCCTGCAGATCCAGTTTTGCGCTCAGAAGACGCTGATGGTTGGCATAGAAGGCGATTCCTTCCGTTCCATCGGCATTTTTACGGAGGTCCAGATCGGCATGGTAAGGCGAGACGGCGCCATTGAAGCCGTAGAAGCCGTAAAGGGGATTGTCCATATAGGAAAGGCTGGCAGTGACGCGCTTGCCGGGAATCAGGAATTTGGAATCGTAGTCGAAGGACACCTGTTTGGCCCCGCGGGAGTAGATGTTCACATTGGCCATGAACTTGTGCCGATAGTTCGGGTAGACGGTACCGTCGCCATAGTCATAGACTTGCGCCAGGGCGCCTGCCGAGAAACCGAGGTCGTTATTGTAATAAAACGCCGGCATGAGCCCGAGACTCCACCCGGACTTCGTGCTTTCATTTCTTTCTTGAGCCGCAGAAGTGAAGCCGGCAAAGAGGATGGCTGTAAATAAGGCGACGGCACGAATACGTTTCATAATGCTTGCGTGATTGATTCCGGGAGCAAAAGTAGGCGCCCGCACCCGTACCATGAAAAATAATCGGTGAACCGGCCTGTTTTGTCGGTGAATGCGGAAGATTATTCGTAACTTGCAGCGAGTTATGGCCGAAAACCTTATCATACGACATTCCATCGAGTCGCTGGGACACGGCGATGTGAGTCTCTTTTTGACCCACATCCTTTGCTTGGACGGGACGGCTACCATCAACTTCAATGATAAGGAGTTTGCAATTGAACGGGGCGGTTGCTGCATTATCAGGGCTACTCAGTTGATCGAGGGCTGGAAGGCTTCGGAGGATTTCCGCTGCATGATTGTGTATGCCGACCCGCAGTTCATCGAGAAGGCTACGCCGCGCAGCAATTACGGCATCCGTGGCTCTCTGTCGCTGTTCAACACGCCGGTGTTCCATTTGAACGAAGAAGAATTCGAGCGCTGCAAAGCCGACTACGAGCATATTGAAAAGTGTCTGGCGAATCCGGGGCACCGTTTCTTTGAAGAGGTGAAGCTGAATGCCATGCAGGCGCTTATCCTGGATTTCTTCGACTTCCACGCCCGCCAGAATGACCAGGAGGACGATATCCAGACGCCCACTGCGCAACTGATGTGGCGCTTTATCGGCATGCTGGAGCGGGGCGATTACCGGCAGAACCGGGAGGTTTCCTATTATGCCTCTGAGCTTTGCGTGGCGCCTAAATATCTGTCGGAAATCAGCAAGCAGGTCAGCGGACAGTCGGCCAACTATTGGATCAACCGCTTCACCATCCTGGACATTTCCCGCCTGCTGCGGGACAAGCAGTTGGGCTTTGTGGAGATTGCCGATCTGTTCAACTTTCCTTCGGCTTCCTATTTCACGCGCTACGTGCAGCGGTATCTGGGAGAGAGTCCGTCGGAGTACAGGGGGTAATGAATATACTGTTTCAAATGAAAAGATTATTAGTCCTTCTTGCGGTGATGGCTATGGCGACGCCATCTTGCCGCAACAATAACCAGGGAAAAGCTATGCCTATCACTGTGAATCTCCGGTATACGGGTGTGGATGGGAACGCCCTCAAGTTCGCCGAGGAAATGATCTCCAGCGGCACCGTCGATGCCATCCGGGCCGAGGAAGGCAACCTGCGCTATGAGTACTACCAATCCCTGGACGATCCCGAGACCATCCTCCTCATCGACAGCTGGGCCAGCCAGGAAGCCATTGACGCCCATCACGCCACGCCGATGATGGCCACCATCGCGGCACTTCGGGAAAAGTATGACCTCCACATGACGGTGGAGCGTTACACCGGCGCCGATATGCCGGAGTCGGACAATCGGTTCATCAGAGAATGAGACCAGGTTTTTTCGCCATTATCGCGATTGTAATCACACTGACCGGCCTGGGGGCTACACCTGCGCGGGAATACGCAGTATTACGTCAGCTCTGGTCTGGGCATCTGGGGCGCTAAGGTTCGCATAGGAACCCGTTCAGAATACTTGGTTTTGACAATCCTCAGCACCTCGTGTTCATAGTCTTTATCCGCATCATCTACCTATACCATTGTTTATACTCTTCCACCAGTCAGAACGGCAGTCGTTTTGGGAAGATACTTTCGCAGCAGGAAAAACAGAGCCGTCACTACAGTGCAGTGGAAGGCGATGAAGGCGAAGTAAAACAGGATCACGGCCGCTTCTGTAACCGGAGACAGGGCTTTAAGGAGTGCGTCCCTAAGCGGGTACAGCCACAGGATATGGGCTGCGTAAAGAAAGAAGCTTGCTGCCGAGAGCCGGATGAGCCGATCCGCAACCGGCTTTTCGGCCAGCTTCCCGGCGAGGGCCAGTGTCGCCCCCATGATGCTCACGACATAGACGTTGAATACCAGCCAGTTGAATCGGAGTTCGTGGTAGATCGGATAGTTCTTGTACATTACCAGGAAATCGGCCACCAGCATCACTACGGCGGCGATGTAGAAAGGAACGGCATACTTCCTGGCCAATTGCACAAAGTCCACCTGCTTCATTGCGAACAACGCGCCCAGGGAGAAAAAGAAGAGACTGTCGGCCCCGAAGCCGAAGAATTTGTCGTGGGCCGGGAACCACCAGACCGCCATCAGCAGGATTCCCCATCCCCTGGTCTTATGGAGAAGGAACCAGATGAGTGGCGAAATGAGCACCAGAATCATCAGGTCCCGGATGAACCACAAGGGCATGTTCATCGGGTAACCAGGGAGGGTTCGGCTGAAGTTTACGCCGTCATTCCAGAGCGCCGTGTCCCACAGGCCTTGGATATAATGAAGGAAAGTGGGTGTCACCTGCCCCTGCACGGCCGCAATGATGAAACAGAGAGTGGACCAGATGATGTAAGGGATGAACAGCGTCCGGAACCGGCTTTTCAACTTGCGTCGATAAAGCGCCCCGTCAAACCGCCCTTCCTTGAAAAAGAGATAGCCGGAAAAGAGCAGGAAAAGTGGCACGGCAACGTGCGGGAGGGTTTCGCTGAAGAAGATCTGGACGGCGGTTCCTCCGCCATCCAGGAAGCCGCAGTGGCACATCACCACAAGAACGGCCAGCGGATAGCGGAGGAGGTCGATTACCCTCGATTGCTGCCGATCCATTACTTAGCGGCCTTACGTTTGAGCCAGTGCTCTTTGAGCCACTCACGCACCGGCTCGTCATAGATCTTGAGAACGCCCCAGGCCAGGACGATGGACAGGAACACCACACCCACATTGACAGCGATGTGCATCCAGGCCGGTGCCGCCTTATGGCTCTCGAACCAAGACATCTGCATATACATCAGCGGATAATGCGTGATATACAGCGGGTAGGAAAGGTCGCCCAGCCATTTGCACACCTTGGTGCTCCACTTGTGCGTGGTTACGCTGCCGGAACCCGCCAGCACGATGAGCGGGAAAACCAGCAGGATGCAGACCGCCTGATAGATGCCGTCCGGGACGCCAGTCTTTCCGCCGATGCAGGGTATGGAGAAAAGGACAATGAGCGCCAGGGAGCACCACCAGAATCCGCCCTTGAGATGGATGGGAGAGCCGCTGGTATTGCTTTCACTGCGATGCGAGGGAAGGATACGGGAGATGAGAAGGCCGCAGAGGAAAGGGTACAGCAGGCGGGTAAAGCCGATGTAAATCTGCTGCGCGTTGAGGCTCCAGCCGCCGATGACCGTATACTGCGGACCGCCAATCTTAACCACTTCCCCTGCCGGGTTAGTAAACTCGTGCACAGGGAACAGGCCGAAGACATCCCAGCCCATAGTAAGGTCCAGCGTGAAGAAGGCACATACTACGCAGAGGATGGCCAGCGCGACCTTGGGCAGATGGCGGAACACGAAAGCATAGAGGATATTGCCGCAATACTCCAGCGTGAGCGACCAGTTGGGGCCGTTGAAGGAGTTCATCTCACCCCAGCCGCGGATATCGAGGTTCTTGCCGCAGGGAATCATCAGCAGACCCATCACCAGGCAAAGGGCGAACTTCCATCCGGGTGCTTCCAGGGTTTTCGGGAAGGCGGAACCGGCAAAGAAGAACAGCGCCGCGCCGATGAGTGTGCCAGCGATTACCATAGGATGCAGGCGCGTGAGACGGCGCTTGAAGAAGCCCCAGGTGGTCATTTTGTCCCAACGGTCATCGTATGCATAGCCTATCACGAAGCCAGATAGAACGAAGAAGAAATCCACCGCCAGATAACCGTGGTTGATGTGCTGCGTCCCGAAAACCGGGATGTAAGTCTCGAAACAGTGAAACAGTATCACCATAAGAGCGGCTACGCCGCGAAGCCCGTCGAGGATTTCGTAACGGGGCTTGGATGCCAGATATACGTTTTCTTTTGCCATGGTGCAAAGGTACTTGATAATTAATGGGATATATTGATATATCTTCATTAGTTTTTATCGTATATTTGCAATATGTACACCTTCGACCACGTCAGAATCACACCCGACAAACAGATTGGCCGCCACAGCCAGTCCGGATATGAGCTGGATTATATCATCACCGGCAAAGGCATTCGCACCTTGGGCTGCGTCAGCGAACCCTTTCAGGAAGGAGAAGTGGTTCTGGTCCCGCCGGAGCTGCCTCACCAATGGGTTTTCGACCCAGAAGCCATCGACAGGGGTGGATGTATCGAGAATATCTCCTTCCATTTCCCTCCCACCTTCCCGGAGAAGTTGGCGGAAACCTTCCCGGAATTGTCGAATAAAATGCTTCGGCTCCAGAACCTTACGGAAGCCGTCCGCTATGAAGGAGAGGCAAGGGAACGCCTGATACAATTGCTGATGGATATGGACGGTTCCAACCCGGAGGCACGCAGCGCCGGAGCCGTTTCGCTGATGACTGAAATGGCTCATCTTGGAGACGCCGTAAGCATCAGCTCCATCTCGAAACTAAGCAGTACAGAGAAACGTCTTGATAAGATCCGCATCTATGTCCGTTGCAACTACGCCAGACCTATCACCATCGAGGAAATAGCCTCCTATGTGGGCATGAACCGGACCGCCTTCTGCACATTCTACAGGAAAGAGAAAGGCAAGACTTTCATCACTGACCTGAATGAGTTTCGCCTTGAAATGGCAGCGGGACTGCTGAAGGGGCACCCGGAGATACCAGTTTCCGAGATTGCCGAGGCCGTAGGCTTCGGCTCCCTCCCACACTTTGTCCGCAGCTTTACCAAATGGAAGGGCGTCAGCCCCGGCAAGTGGAGAAAATGATGTATATTTGCTTTGAATAATCAGTTTATCAGACATTGACATATCCATGAAACGCCTTCTCCTTACCCTCGCGGCAATGACGCTGTTGCTCACCGCCTGCGGCCAAAACAAGAAAGAAATGAAAACCCTCGTAGCCTATTTCTCCGCCACCGGCACGACCGAGGCCGTGGCCAAAGATCTGGCCGAAGTGACCGGTGCCACCCTCTATGAAATCAAGCCGGAAGTCAAGTACACGGCAGCCGATTTGGACTGGCGCGACAAAGAATCCCGCAGCTCTGTTGAGATGCAGGACAAGAACTCCCGTCCTGCTATTGTGAAAGACCTGAAGGATGCGGACTCCTATGACTGCATCTTCATCGGCTTCCCCGTCTGGTGGTACACGGCCCCGACCATCATCAATACCTTCATCGAAGCCTATGGCTTTGAAGGCAAGACGGTCATCTTCTTCGCTACCTCCGGAGGCAGCACCATCGACAAGGCCAACAAGGACTTCGCGGCTGCCTATCCCAAGATTAACTGGAAAGCCGGCAAGACGCTGAACGGTGCTTCCAAGGCCGAGATAAAAAGCTGGGCGGAAGGGCTCAAATAGCTAAATCAATTTACCAGTTATGAAGAGAATCGGTCTCTGGCTATTGAAGAACAACATTCACTTCATGACGCTCATCTTCCTGGGATGGGCCGTTTGGGGAGTCTGCAACTGGAACAGCCTTGAGCTGGTGCAGAAACTGGTGCTGGGCATGTACGCGTGGCTCATCATCCACGAGTATGAAGAAGGTTACAAGGGTCGATTCCTGGACCTGATGGCAGGAAGGCTCCTGCAACTGGATTACCGGGCGCTTACACCTGGCCGTACGCACTTGGGGCAGGCGGTCTATATTACGGTGATCTTCTCGTTGGCGCTCCTGTTTCCTAATCAATTGTGGCTCACCTTTGCAGTGCTCATCCTGGGCCTCTTCGAAGGTTTTGTCCACAATATGGGCATCTTCCTGTTCCAGCTTCGCGGCCTTTCACCCGGCTGGTACACGGCTATGCTGATGGCTGCCTACGCCATCTGGGCCATCGTGGTGATTAACCGCAACATCGACTATCCGGGCATCCAGTGGCTATGGGGCATCCTTGCGTTCGTCGCCGGATTCTTGTGTCTGCAACTGAGCGTACACTACCTGATGGGGAGCACGCCCAAGAAATCTTTCGCGAAAGCGAAGGCGTTCTTAAAGAACAGATTCGCTTAAATTCGAATTCGGCATAAATGAAACAACTTGAAGTCATACTCGTTCCCCTGCAGCCCGAGGACCGGGAGCAGTTCATCCTGGATAACCAGTGGGCGTTCAAGTACGGCGCCCAGCAGGAGTTCGGGATGCGGGATGAGCGTTGCGAGGAAGGCGAGGAAGTGATTTCCCGCAAGACCATCGAGCGATCCATCGACGGAGAGAATGCCGAGACCTACCGGATTATCCTGGACGGACAGAAGGTCGGCGGCGTTGTGCTTCAGATCGACAAGGAAGCGGCGAAGGGCGAACTGGAACTGCTGTTCGTCCTCCCGGAGAGCCACAGCAAAGGCATCGGCCAGGCCGCCTGGAAGGCCGTGGAAGCGATGCATCCGGAGATTCGCGTCTGGGAAACCATCACCCCTTATTTTGAGAAGCGCAACATTCACTTCTACGTGAACCGCTGCGGCTTCCATATCGTCGAGTTCTGGAACAAGCATCACCACGGCCCCGCCGTCCCGGAAGAGATGGAAGAGAACTGGAGTGAGGAGGACGAGATGTTCGTTTTCAGGAAAGAGATTTTGCGTTAATAAAGGAATCCGAACATCCAGAGAGGTACCTGATTGTCGTGGACGTATTCTATGTCGTCCTTGACCACAAACCCATCCGGAACATCTTCAATCTGTTTCTTTCCCTTCTTTCGACCTCCCACTTCGAAAGTCTTTCCATCGATTTCAAAGTCTGATACGGGAGATTCCAACGTCTCGAACTTTTGTTTTGTCCAGCAGAAGAAGATGGTCTCGCGACTGTTTCCGGTATTGGGCTGTTCTCCGGAAAGGACATACGCCATGTTAGGGTTATGGAGGTAGAGTTTGTCCATCTTGCGGAGGACGGCGTCACCGTTCGCTTTCATTCGTAGGGCCGAGACTAGTTCGGCTTTTTCCAGATACTCCAGATATTTGGGCAGTTCGTCACGGTCCAGCTCCAGATCCCTGGCCATGTCTGAGAAATTGATCTTGACAGGGACGCTCTTGGAGATGTAGTACATGAATTTCTTGAGCTTCTGAGTGGCGGCAATGGTCATCTTGGCGTACTTGGGAATATCGACCTCGACGGTGGTATTGATGACCTGACGCAGGCGGGTCTCAAATTCGGGCTCCAAGGAGAACGGATAGCAGCCTTTCTTCATGTAATCATCGAAGTATTTGAGCGGGCGCTCCGGGCCGTATGGGAAATCGACTTCCCCTTTCAGAACTTCATCCAGGGTGGCGTTCTTCAAGGACCAGCCATTGCGAAGATTCAAGTATTCGCGGAAGGACCAGACCGGCAGATGGTATTCGATGACGCGGCGGCTCAAGTCGGCTCCGCCTTCTTTCAGATCCAGCATGGAGCTGCCGGAATAGACAACGTGCAAGAGCGGCAGGCTGTCATAGATGTTCTTGATCTCTCTGCTCCAATCCTGGTATTTGTGAATCTCATCTATGTACAGGTATTTGCCCCCGCGGGCGAAGAAAGCCTTCGCGGTTTCCAGCAGCGTATGTGCGCTGAAATAAATATCGTCGGCAACGACATAAAGGGACTCATCCTTAATACCTTGCTGCTTGATATGCTGCAGGATAAGAGTCGATTTCCCTACACCTTTCTGGCCCAGGACACCCAGGATGCGGACATCCCAGTTGATGGTATTATGCTGCTCCCTGAAGAAGTTCATGGGCGTGAGTTCCAGAAGCTGATAGAATTGGTCGTAAAGAGTTTGCATGGTGCATTGCGGTATTGTTTCGGCACAAATATAAGAAAATTGCGGAAAAGTTCCCGCAATTTTTGCAAATAGTTGCGGAGCTATTCCCGCATAATGGCTCAAGTTGACCTTTCTTGAATCCGCAACGAATCACATTTTGGAAAAGTTTTGGCAAAAGGATCACTTTTTCAACCATTACATTTCCGCTGGATATAAAGCAAAAACACCTTTATACCCAGCGGCAACTATCAAATAACGGAGTGTTTCCGCTGAGAATAGAGCAAAAATTGAGATTTGGCGTTTTGTCTGCGCGTTTCGGAAATCAACTGGAAAAGCGTTTTCCATACCATGCCACAATCCGGTCGTCTGAGAGGTTCGTTGAAATGATGGTTACCCGCTGCTTCTCGTATCTCTCATAGATGAGTTCTGGCAGGGGCGTATAGTCCACTCCGTAATCCTTGCACTTGGCAGGTTCTGTTCCCAAATCGTCCAGGAAGGCTGAGACATAGTGACCCCCGAGAGATTCGTTCCAAAAAATGCGTCAAAACACCTAAAACTCGTTGGAAAAAGTGCGACGAAACCATGAAAAGTCGTTGGAAAAAAAGTGGGGCAATCACCAATATGTTTGATAAGTCGCTATAAACCAGCACGTTTAACAATGTCACCCCAACACCCCAACAGTGGTCTTGGAAAAACGGACAAAAACCGCCCAAACAACCTTGGAAAAGAGGACAAAAAGTTTTATTTTTGCCTTGGAAAAACGGATTTACAATGTTGACAAGGAAAATTGACGCGGCGATTGACGCCATTTACGACAACAGTAAGATAGCTTTGATGCTCACGGGGGCACGCCAGGTGGGGAAGACTAACGCTTTCCGACGCCTGGCTCAACGGAAGTTCAAGCATTACGTTGAAATCAACTTCATTGAGAATGCTGATGCCAAGCAGATATTCCAAGGGGCACAGAGCGCCAAGGATATTCTCTTGCGCCTTACTGCCTTCACCGATGAACCGCTGGTCCCTGGAAAAACACTGATCCTTTTTGACGAAGTCCAGCGCTGTCCGGAATGTGTGACCAAGATTAAGTTTCTGGTAGACGAGGGTAGTTATCGCTATGGCCTCACCGGATCCTTATTGGGTGTGGAATTGGAAGACTTGAAAGAGAAGGTCCATCAGAAGGATGAAAAAGCGTCGGAACCTGTAGGGTATATGGATATCAAGACCATGTATCCGTTGGACTTTGAAGAATTTGCCCTGGCCGTTGGAGCCGCGCCGTCTCTTATTGATCATGTTCGGGAATGCTTCGATAATACCTCTCCGGTTGATCCGGTCGTGCACGAACAGATGATGCGCATTTTCCGACTCTATCTGATTGTGGGTGGTATGCCTGCTCCCGTTTGGAAGTATATCCAGACCAATAACCTTCAAAGCGTCGCTATTGAACAGTTGGCTATCCTGAATCTCTACAAAAAGGACATAGCCCAATATGATCCGGACAAAAAACTGTACCTGGATGAGATATTCGAACTTATCCCTTCGGAATTGAACGCTAAAAACAAGCGCTTCATCTTAAAGGAACTGAATAAGAACCTAAAATTCCAAAAGTACGAAAACAGCTTCCTTTGGATGAAGAATGCCGGCGTCGCTATTCCGGTGTACAACGTGGAAGGGCCGCGCATCCCGCTGCTTCTAAACAAACAACGAAACCTTTTCAAGTTGTTCCAGAACGACGTAGGCCTTCTTGCCTACCAATACGCTAACGGTATCCAGTTCCGTATTCTCAGTGGCGAAGTTAACATCAATTTCGGAGCAATCTACGAAAACGCCGTTGCTCAGGAACTCTACGCGCAGGGGTTTGAGAGATTATACTATTTCAATAGCAAGAAACAAGGAGAAGTTGACTTTGTCATTGAGATCGGTGATGGCACTGTTCTCCCCATCGAAGTCAAGTCCGGAAAAGATTATGAATACCACCATGCCCTGGCTAACATTCTCGACAATGTAGAGTACAACCTTAATAAGGCTATCATCTTTTGCA
The DNA here is from genome assembly GCA_017395085.1 of Oscillospiraceae bacterium. Classification (GTDB taxonomy): domain Bacteria; phylum Bacillota; class Clostridia; order Oscillospirales; family Oscillospiraceae; genus Limivicinus. The sequence goes on from JAFPWF010000026.1 coordinate 24,536, forward strand.
ACGATAATGTTTCCGTAGATGGGAAGAAAACTTATCTTCCCATCTACATGACCACGTTCATCCGGAAAAAGCAGGAGATTCCGGGAATATACAAATTGGATATATAGGGGATTCCCCAACACTTTGAGGATTTTGCGAAAAACGTCGTTTTAGATTTTGAGGAGAGCGTGGATATCGTCGTACAACACCTTTGAAAAATAGTCAAATTTTCAAAGGTTTATAGACGCTGAACATTCAACTAATACCTTAAGGTAGCGCATCGAGGCTTTACAACAAGGTTTTACTCATTCCCAAAAATCAGCCAAAATGAGGTTAATTCCTTGAATTTGGCTGATTTTCTATAATACTAAAAGTTCATCATACTTCGCTATCGATGTAGCCTTGATGTGTCATTGCAGTAAATGTAGCACATCTTCCGGCAAGAGGGAGTTACCAGCGTCGTCTTCTGGGTGTACTTTAGTGAATAGTTTATACACAATTTGTTTCCCCTTCGTAAATGGAAGCATTGGCGCTATCTTCTTCAATCCGTTTGTCAATAAACGACCATTCTCTCCGGTAGACCATTTGCACTCTCCGATGAGTATGGTCGAATGGTCCAGAGACTCTGCTACAACATCCAGTTCAATCTCCTTGATTTCCGGCTTTCCTGCTTCGTCGATCGTTGTAATCTTTCCCCACCAGCGGCGAGCAATGCCGTAACTGATTCCGTCAATTATATTTCCGCTCACGGCATCCCGACAGATGTGCTCCCACCAAAAACCGACATGCCCGGGAAAATCCCGTTCAAAAGCCGCTTCAACAGGAGCATTGCGCCTAAGTTCGATGAAAGATTTGTTGGGTACGACAAACTTGTTGTAGAAAAGCAGGAAGGGATCGGCTATTCTATAGAGGCTTCTCTTGGAAGACTTTACAGATTCCCCAAAAGGAACTTCTTTCTCCAGGTATCCCAGATCTATCAACTTGGCTAAGGGCCTGGA
>JAFPWF010000002.1 GCA_017395085.1 Oscillospiraceae bacterium
AATTTATAAACAATTCACAAGGAGGCACTTATGCTTACAAACGAGTATCTGAAGCGGGTCTATGCCGAAGTAGAGAAACGCGACTCCCATGAACCTGAATTTCTGCAGGCAGTCCGTGAAGTCTTTGAATCTCTGGAACTTGTCATCGACAAACATCCCGAATGGGAAAAGGCCGCATTGATCGAGCGTTTTGTTGAGCCCGAGCGTGTCATTGAATTCCGTGTTCCCTGGGTTGACGACAGCGGCGAAGTCCACGTGAACCGCGGTTTCCGTGTTCAGTACAACTCCGCGATCGGCCCCTACAAGGGCGGCCTTCGCTTCCACCCGAGCGTGAACCTTTCCGTCATCAAGTTCCTCGGCTTCGAGCAGATCCTGAAGAACTCCCTGACCACCCTGCCCATGGGCGGCGGCAAGGGCGGCTCGGACTTTGACCCGAAGGGCAAATCCGACGCTGAAGTCATGCGCTTCTGCCAGAGCTTCATGACCGAGCTCTATCGTCACATCGGTCAGTTCACCGACACCCCGGCCGGCGATATCGGCGTAGGCGCCCGTGAAATCGGCTTCCTGTTCGGCCAGTACAAGAAGATCGTCGACCGCTTTGACGGCGGCGTTCTGACCGGCAAGGGCCTGACCTACGGCGGCTCGCTCGCCCGTACCCAGGCAACCGGCTACGGCCTGTGCTACTTCTCCGCCGAAGCGCTGAAGCACCTGAAGAACGACAGCTATGAAGGCAAGACCGTCGTGGTTTCCGGTTCCGGCAACGTGGCCCAGTACTGCGCGCAGAAGGTCACCCAGCTGGGCGGCAAGGTCGTCGCCATGTCCGACTCCCAGGGTTACGTCTACGACCCGAAGGGCATCGACCTGCCGAAGCTGTTCGACATCAAGCAGAAGAGACGTGCCCGCATCAGCGTCTACGCCCAGGAAGTGGAAGGCGCCGAGTACGTGGAAGGCTGCAAGAACATCTGGAACGTCAAGTGCGACATCGCACACCCCTGCGCCAGCCAGAATGAAATGGATGAGAAGGGCGCCCAGGCCCTGGTTGACAACGGATGCATGGCCGTGTTCGAAGGCGCCAACATGCCTCTGACTCCCGAAGCCATCGCCGTCGTACAGAAGAACGGCCTCCTCTACAGCCCGGGCAAAGCTTCCAACGCCGGCGGCGTCGCCACCTCGGGTCTGGAAATGAGCCAGAACTCCATCCGTATGAGCTGGAGCTTCGAGGAAGTTGACGAGAAGCTGCAGGGCATCATGAAGAACATCTACAAGGCCTGCTATGACGCCTCCGTCGAGTGCGGAAGACCGGGCGACCTGATGGTCGGCGCCAACGTGGCCGGCTTCCTGAAGGTTGCCGAAGCCATGATGGCTCAGGGTGTTGTCTGATTGCTGATCTGAGCCTGTCTGCTTCGTGTTTTGAAGCAGATCTTCCCCGCTGAAACAGTTTCCCCTCTGCCGCCAAAGCGGCAGAGGGGTTTTTCATGAAAAAATGCGTGCAATGCGCCGCTGTCTGTGGTATACTATGCGGCGTGCGTGCGGCAGATCCGTGGTATCGGGTCCGAAAAACACCGTACAGTCCAAGTTCGGAGAGTCATTCTATGAATTTAGTTGTTTTGGATCTGGAGTGGAACCAGGCCATGAGCTCCAAATCCGAAGTGTTCAACCATCTGCCGATTCACCTGCGCGGCGAGATCATTGAAATCGGTGCGGTCAAGCTGAATCCCGACCTCAGCCTCGGTGAAGAGTTCACCGCGGACGTGCGGCCGGTCTACTTCCGCAGGATGCACTACAAGGTGAAAAAAATCACCGGTTTTGATAAAGACCGCCTCGCCCGCGGCCTGTCCTTCCCCGAGGCGATGGAAAAGCTGCGCCTCTGGTGCGGGGACGACGTCACCTTCCTCACCTGGGGCTGGGACGATCAGGGGATCTTTGAGCAGAACATCATCATTCACGATCTTGACTGGGACTGGATTGCAGGCTGGGTCAACCTGCAGATGATCTTCAACCTGCAGACCGGCGGAGACAAAAACCAGAAGTCGCTTTCCGCCGCCATGGAGCATTTTGAAATCCCGCAGACGCGCGTTGCACATGATGCGCTGGGAGATGCATACAACACCGCGCTCGTCAGCACCCATCTGGATATGGAGGAAGGCCTTCGGCTCTACCCGGAGGCGGATGAAATCCTCTCGCGCAGAATGCCGAACTACAAAGAGCCGAGCGCAGCCGCCCCTGCCATGGAAGCGCTGCTGCACGACAGTTTCGCCTGTTTTGATACGAAAGCCGACGCTTTCACCGATGCGAAAACGCATGCCCTGTGCTGCCCTGTCTGCGGCGAACAGCAGGAGGGGCACAAGTGGATCAGCCAGAGCGACGGCCGCTACATGAACCTGTTCACCTGTCCGGAGCACGGCGTATATCTCTCGCGCATCCGGCTGAAGAAAGATCCGGACAACGAGCTCTGGACCGCAAACCGCCTGGTCTACGAAGCGGACGCCGAGATGCAGGAGTTTTACCGAGCAAAAGTATCCCAGGCCAGAAAACGCGGACGCGGAAGAAGCCCGCGGAAAAACCGGCCCGCATAATACCGGCCGCAGAGGATTGTGAATTCATGGCATCATTGCTGTTAGCGGTTATCTATCTCGCATTTATCAGCCTCGGCCTGCCGGATTCCCTGCTCGGTTCAGGATGGCCGAGCATGCAGGCGGCATTTTCTGTCCCTTCGTCCTATGCCGGATACGTATCCATGACAATCTGCTGTATGACGATTGTATCTGCCCTGGTCAGCCCGAAGCTGATCCGGAAGATACCGACAGAGTGGATTGTCATTTTCTCTGTTTTCCTGACGGTTGCCGGGCTGATGGGCTTTTCTTTCTCCACGGCCTACTGGATGCTGTTTGTCTTCGCCGTTCCCTACGGGCTCGGCGCCGGCGCGATCGACGCCGCACTGAACCATTATGTCGCAATGCATTATCCATCCAGCGTGATGAACTTCCTGCACTGCTTCTACGGGGTCGGCGCGATGATCAGCCCGGGTATTATGGCTCTCGCGCTCCGGTACGCCCACTGGAACCAGGGCTACCGCTGGACGGCTTTCCTCCAGTTCGGCATCCTGATCGTGTGCCTGTTCTCCCTCCCGCTCTGGAACAGCAACAACAAACAAGAAGAGCAGGATGAAAAGGAGCGCAGCGATGTCAGCATCCGCCATGCACTGAAAGTTCCCGGCGTGCTGGCTACTCTGATCGCCTTTTTTGCGTATTGCTCCGGGGAGGCAACCTGTTTTCTCTGGACGCCGAGCTATTTTGCAGGCACCAGGTCCGGCCTCAGTCAGGAAACCATTGCTTCGTTCGGCTCGCTGATCTTCGGAGGGCTGATGCTGGGGAGGCTGATCTCAGGCTTCGTTTCCAACAGGGTCGGCGACCGGCGGCTGATCCGCATCGGGCTTGCCGTCGAAGCCCTCGGCATTGCGCTCATTCTGCTGCCGGCGTCAAAGGTTTCGGTTGCCGCTGCAGGATTTGTGATTGTCGGCACCGGGATGGGACCTGTTTATCCCTCCATTCAGCACATGGCCCCGGCAAACTTCGGCAAGACGCACAGTGCCGCCATCATCGGGCTGCAGATGGCCTCGGCTTACATCGGCAGCACCTTCATGCCGATGGTATTCGGCCTGATCCAGCAGAGGATCGGAATTGCGGTCATGCCCTTTTACCTGATTCTCTTCCTGCTGATGAACTTCGGATTTCTGGAACACACGTACCGGAAAATCGCATAGCACGACAGAAAGACCGACCCCGGCAGCTTTGCTTCTGCCGGAGTCGGTCTGTTAAAACAAAATCGGTTTACATAATATAGTTTACATAATATTTTATGAAGAAAGAGGCTGAATTTACAGATATCTCCCCGCGTGGATGAGGGCGAGATCGCCGTAGAGAATGGAGTCGTCGCCGAGGGCGGCGGTTTTGACTTCCACCGTGCTGCGGATGGTCGGCAGGCAGTACTGGTCGAGCTCCGCAAGGACCTTTTCAAGGAAGACATTCCCCATGGCCTCGATGACGCCGCCGCCGTAGAGGACCAGGTCCGGGCTGAGGGTGTTGATCATGCTGCCGGTCGCGACGGCAAGCCAGTGGCACGCGCGGTCAACCGCCTCGCAGGCGACAGGATCACCGGCGGCTACGGCCTTTTTGAGCTTCTTGGACCGGAACACGCCTTCGCTGACGGCGTCCGCCATCATGGTTTCACGGCCTTTTGCGATCTGCTTTTTGATGTAATTGGTCATGCCCGTTTTGCTGGAGTAGGCCTCGAGGCAGCCGCGCTGGCCGCAGTTGCACTTGGGTCCCTTGGGGTCGAGGATCATGTGGCCGTACTCCGCGGCCTTGCACTGGTTGCCGGTGAAGAGTTCCCCGTTCAGAATCAGGCCGCCGCCCATACCGGTGCCGACGAAGAAACCGACCACGTTATTGTAGCCTTTGGCAGCGCCGTACTCATGCTCGCCCAGCACGCCGAGGTTCACGTCGTTGCCGACAAAGAAGGGTACGCCGAAGCGCTGCATCATGGCGGAGCGGATGTCGTAATCGCGCCAGGGCAGGTTCGGGGTAAAGAGGACGACGCCGCGGTCCTGATCGATGACGCCGGGGGCACAGGAGGCGATGGCGTGGATTTCGCTCTTATCGATGCCGGAGGAAGCGATCATCTCCTCCACCACGTCGACGATGACCTGCTCCACATCGGCGGAGCCGGTACCCCTGGAAGTGGAGCGCTTCTTGAGGCGGAAGATGATCTCGTCGTTTTCGTTGAAGATGGCGCCGAGGACTTTGGTGCCGCCGACGTCAAGGCAGATGTTGTAATGTGCCATGGTGTACCTCCATCAGTTGAAAAAGTCGCGAAGACGCTGCAGGAACGATGGCTTCGGTGCGGGTGGTGCAGGCTTTTCGGCTGGGGCCGCAGCGGGAGCGGAACGGGTTTCGGCAGGAGCAGATGCGGGGACGGCTGCGGCAGCCGGTTCAGACGGCGCGAGGCTGACCTTCTGCCGTGAGAAGTACTGATAGAGCGCCTCCTGCGAGGAGGTGCCGGCGCCGTTCTCCTCGCGGATGTAGCTGCCGTCCGGCTGCATGGTGCGGGACTTCTCGCGGTCGCTGCGGAGGGCGTCGAGAATGCGGCGGATCTGGGCACGGGTGTCGGGAGTCGTCACCTCGATAAAGGCTTCGACACGGCGCTCGAGGTTGCGGTTCAGGAGGTCACCCGAGCCGATAAAGAGCCGCTCTTCCTCCCCGGTCCCGAAGCTGTAGATGCGCGAATGCTCGAGCCAGCGGCCGACCACGCTGGTGACTTTGATGTTGTCGGTCTTTCCGGGCACGCCCGGGCGCAGACAGCAGATGCCTCGGATGAAGAGCTCTACCTGGACGCCCGCCTGGGAGCACTCGATGAGCTTGTCCATCAGGTCGGGGTTGTTGAGGGCGTTCACCTTAATGGCGACATGGCCCGCGGGGCCTTTGGCAATCTCCCGGTCGAGGAATTCGAGAACTCTCGTTTTAAAGCTGAGGGGAGCCACCCAGAGGGTGTGCATCTCCGGCGGGAGTTCGCCTGCGCGGAGTGCGGCAAATGCGGCTTCGGCCTCTTCGCCGACGTCGGTGTTTGAGGTGATCAGCGTCAGGTCGGTGTACTGCTCGCAGGTGATTTCGTTGTAGTTTCCGGTTCCGACCTGGGTGATGTAGGAGAGGTTGCCGTTGTGCTGGCGCGTGATGACGCAGAGCTTGGAGTGAACCTTGTGCTCAGGCAGGCCGTAGATCACATGGCAGCCGGCGTCCTCGAGGAGCTCGGAATAGTCGATGTTGTTCTGCTCGTCAAAGCGGGCGCGCAGCTCCAGCAGGCACAGCACGTTCTTGCCCCGGTCGGCCGCGTAGGCCAGTGCGGCGGCAACCTTGCTGCTGGCGGACATGCGGTAAAGCGTGATCTTGATGGAGAGAACTTCCGGATCGTCGGCAGCTTCGTAGATCAGGTCCACAAAGGGCATCATGCTCTGGAACGGGTAGCTGAGGAGCAGATCGTTCTGTTCAATGTACCGGAAGTACTCCCCTTTCTTCAGGCCCACATCACGGACGGGCTTCCTCTCGGAATAGCGGAGGCTGGCGGGTCCGGAGATGCAGGAACGAAAGCCGAGGTCGAAGGGCGCTACCGCGTTGAAGACACAGCGCTCCGGAACACGGAGCTTCTTGACCAGAGTCGCACGGGCGGCGTCGGTCAGCTTGCCGTAGATCTGGACGCGGACTGGCTGCTCGCGCTTGCGGCGTGAGAGCATGGTGGAGGTCTTCTGGCGGAGGTCGTCGTCACGGGCGACGCCGGTCAGGAAGACGTCGGCGTTGCGGGTCACGCGGATGATTGCACTCTGGTTGATGGTCTCCTTTTTGAGCAGCAGCGGCAGGAAGTGGCGCACCAGCTGCTCCGTCAGGACGATTTTCTGGCGGCCGTCGATCTCAAAGCTGAGGTATGCGGGGACACGGTGGAGCGGGATAATGGCAAGCTTCTGCTCGGAGCCGCGGCCCAGGAAAGCAATGATGTTGCTCTCCTCCCCCCAGATGAAGGGCAGCGCCTGGTCGGCGGGGATGATCTTCGGGAAGAGGAGCTCACGGATATCCCCGAACAGCTTTTTGGACATCAGCTCGTCCACTTTGGAAATCTTTTTGAAGTCGAGCACGTCGACGCCGTTGGAGCGGAGTTCTTCCCGGATCGCCTTCCAGATGCTCTCCACCAGGGCCTGCTGCTCGCGGGTTACGCGGAGCACTTCGGTAATCTGCTGGTCGGGAAGCATCCCGGAGAGAGGGTCTTTTTTGTCCGGGGTCAGCATGGCGCGGTGCGTCAGGATGCCGATGCGGACGCGGTAAAACTCCTCGAGGTTGGACTGGTAGATCATGAGGAACTTGAGGCGCTCGAGAAGAGGGACGCTGCGGTCGGCGGCCTCAAGGAGGACGCGCTCGTTGAACGCGAGCCAGCTGAGCTCACGATTCAGATAGACGGATTTTTTGGCCATTTCTCTTCTTACAGTACCCTGCTGGTGTCGCAGGCTTTCTCCAGCGCATCGATCAGGATGCGCAGGGTCTTCAGGCGGGCATACTTCTTATCGTTGGACTCGATGATAAACCAGGGGGCGTTCTCCGTGCTGGTCTTCTCGAGCATCTCGTCGATGGCGGCCTCATACAGGGGCCACTTTTCGCGGTTGCGCCAGTCTTCTTCGGTCAGCTTCCACTGCTTTTCCGGGGTGTTCTGGCGGTCGGTGAAACGGGCCAGCTGCGTATCCTGGTCGATGTGGATCCAGAACTTGAGCACGACGGCGCCCCAGTCGGTGAGCTGGCGCTCGAACTCGTTGATCTCGTTGAAGGCGCGCTTCCAGTCGTTCTCGGTGCAGAAGCCCTCGAGGCGCTCGACCATGACGCGGCCGTACCAGGTACGGTCAAAAATGCAGAAGTGGCCGGAGCGCGGCAGGCGGGTCCAGAAGCGCCAGAGGAAATGGCGGTTCAGCTCATGCGGTTCGGGCGAGGCAATGGGCATCACGTCGACCCCGCGGGGATCCAGCGGCCCGGCAATGCGGCGGATGTTGCCGCCCTTGCCTGCGGCGTCCCAGCCCTCATAGCAGAGGACGACGGGAATCTTCTTGCGGTAAACGACGTTATGGAGCTCGCTGAGGCGCTTCTGGAGCTTTTTGAGTTCCTTGCGGTATTCCTCGTCGGTGACAGACGGCGACAGGTCGACCTCCGAAAGCTTCTGCATCGGGATCAGGGGGAACTTCTCCTTGAAGGGTGCGCCGTTGTACCTGCCGTTGCGCAGGGCTTCGTCGACGGAGTCCGTCAGGAGCTTCAGCGCGTCGTGTGCGGAACTCCGGCGGTTCGTGCCGTCCAGCACATGCCATGGGATGACGCGACCGGTTTTTTCCATGAAATCGGTATAGGTCTCGCGGAAGGCCCTGTACTCGCGGTGCTGCCATAGGTCATCCTCGGTGACGCGCCACTCGGTCTCGTAGTTGCCGTGAAGACTGGCGAGGCGTTTGCGCTGCTCCTTCTCGCTGATGTCGAGGAAGAGCTTAAGCACAATGTATCCGCCGTCCCGCAGCTGCCGCTCGAACTCGTTGACGGAACGGATGGCGGACCGGTACTGCTCGCGGGTGATGTCGCGGTGCAGGTATTTGCGGATTGCGCCTTCCATCCAGCCGGAATCATAGAACATGATCTTTCCGTTTTCGGGAATTGCCGCCGCATACTGATACAGGAAGGGATAACGCTCCTCGGCCTGGGGCAGAACCACCGGCGAGACGACGTTATAAAAGCGCGGGTCGATCTGGCTGATCAGATCGTTGATAAGGCTGCCCTTTCCGGCCGCCGCCCAGCCTTCGACCAGCACGATGACCGGGAGCTTTGCTTCGCGAATCATCTGCTGCTGGGCGATGAGGCGCTCGCGAAATGCGCGGGTTTCCGCCTTCAGGGCTTCGGCGGCTTCGTCCTTTGCCTTCGGCTTTTTGGCAGGCGCCGGTTCCGCCGGCTCCGCGGCGTTCGCCTTCATCACTTCAGCCGCATTCCGTTCTTCCACGGGTAAAGCCTCGGGCTTTGGCTTCAGTTTCTTTTCTTTGGGCTTTTTCACCTTGGTTTTCTCGTCCGCTTTTGCTTTTTTATCCGAGTCTTTGGCTTTCTTTTCGCCCTTCATCGCTTTCAGTCCTTTCCGTCAGCATATTATGGGGAAGTATGTTCCATTTCAGTTCCGGGTTTTGTTTGATTCATTAATTTTATCACAGTGCAGTACGGTACGCAACAGAAACCGTTCCGGTACACCGGACCTCCGGGCGTCAGCGCTGCTGTCTCTCGTAGCGTTCCCTCAGCACCTTGTATTCCGCCCGGTCAATGAGGCCGCTCTGCAGCCACTCGTCCAGGTGGCGGATCCGCTTTTTCTGGTCGTCGGTGAGGTCTGACCGTCCGGTGAAGGCCGAGGCCGTCTGCGCCGGGGAGCTGCCGCGCCGTCTCACGGTTCCGGCGTCGGCGTTCCGGTTCTTCTTCCTGATGCCTCCCGCCGCGCTGAGGGCGCCCAGGAGAGCCACGATGAGGACCGGAGCCACCGTCCGGACGGTTTCCTGATTTCTCATATAGAAACGGCGGACACGCCATTCGAGTTCCCGCAGCAAGCGGCGCAGCGCATTGCGGGCAGTATGCTTCGCGTTTTCCGAAGGCTTCGGCGCCGGAGAGGGTTCCGGTTCAGGCTCCGGCTCGGGTTTCGGCCCGTGCGATTGGTAATGATCGGTGTACGCTCTGCCGGCCTCCAGGTTTTCCACGTTCTCAAGACCTTCGGCGTGCACATAGCAGAACCAGTCGCTGTTCAACACCTTGCCGTCAATCCGCAGGAGGTAATCCTCCCCTTCGTGCGGTTCACACTGTACGAAATCTCCGCGGTTTACCACCGTGCCGTACAGGTCCATTGCGTAAAAGAACAGGGCAGCGTCTTTTTCAACGGTTACGGTCACGCCCGGTTCCACGGTCACGAGGCCGCTCCCGAAAAAGACCTTCTTTCCGGTCGGGATGGTCAGATCTTCCCGCAGCGTATACTCGAGATCCTTTACTTCGGTTGCCCAGACCTCTTCTTCCGATTCGACTTCCAGGATTCTTTTCAGGGTGTCCAGCGAGCTGAAATGATAGTACTGCCCGTCGTGCTCCGGCTCCTCATCCGCGAAAGCCGCGGCCGGGAACATGGCTGCGAGCAGCACCGCACTGAGAAGCAGCACCGCCAGGCGATAAGCCTTCTGTTTTCCGGTTTTCATCCGCATCCCCCTTCTGAAAGAATTCCCGTCATTTTATGGTATTATTCTAGCATCTTCCCTGTTCTTAGGCAAGAGAAAACCGACCCCGGAACAGGGTCGGTCACTTGTTTTTGTGCCTTATTCGCGCCGCTTCCGGCGGTTTTGCATCGTTCAGTCCTGCAGGTAATCGCTGACGATTTTGCTGCGTGCGGGGTGGCGCAGCTTGCGGAGGGCTTTTGCCTCGATCTGGCGGATCCGCTCGCGCGTGACGCCGAATTCCTTCCCGACTTCCTCGAGCGTACGGGCACGGTCGCCGCCGATCCCGTATCGGAGCTCCAGAACTCTTCTTTCGCGCTCGTCCAGCGTGCCGAGCAGCAGATGGACCTGCTCCTTCAGCAGGGCAGCTTCGGTCGCCTTCTCGGGCTCCGCCTGGGTGCCCGCGGTGATAAAGCTGCTGAGCGGGCTGTCTTCGTCCTCGCCGACGGGCGTGTCGAGAGAAACCGGGTCCGGCGTAATTTTGAGGACTTCCCTCAGCTTTTCCACCGTCAGGCCCGAAGCTTCGGCCAGTTCCGTTTCGGTCGCTTCGCGCCCCAGCTCCTGCTGCAGCTGCCGGGACTCGCGTCGGATCCGGTTGATGGTTTCGACCATGTGGACCGGGACGCGGATGGTGCGCGCGTTGTCGGCGATGGAGCGGCTGATCGCCTGGCGGATCCACCAGGTGGCGTAGGTTGAAAACTTGTAGCCTCTGGTATAGTCGAACTTTTCAATCGCCTTCAGGAGGCCGAGGTTGCCTTCCTGAATCAGGTCCTGCAGCGGAAGGCCGCGGTCCCGGTAGTGCTTGGCGATGGAAACCACCAGGCGCAGGTTGGAATCGGCCATGCGGACGATGGCGTCCTCATCGCCCTCGCTGACTCGGCGCGCCAGTTCCTGCTCTTCGTCCGGGGTCAGGAGCGGGGTTTTCCCGATTTCACGGAGATACTGCCGCAGAGAATCCCCGCTTGCCACGCTCTCGGCAAGCGCTTCCAGGTCGGCCGCATCCAGTTCCTCATTCCCGTCCTCCGGGAACTCCTCTTCCGCGTCCGGAAGGAACACATCTTCTTCGAATGTGAGTTCTTCATTCATTCGGCAGTACCCCTTTCTTTTTTTGATGAAACAGAAACAGACACATTATACACCGCCTGTCAAGGGGCTTTTTTCTGTTCCGGTCCAATGCGGGCGCCGGGGCAATGACCTTGACTTTTCCCGGCATTTGAAGTATGCTCACAGCAGGAAAACAAAGGCCCAGCCGGGATCCCGGCAGCAAAAATCTGTCATACATGAAGAGGAGATTCCTGCCTTATGATTATGGACTGTTCCAAGTACATCGGCAAGTGCAGCTGCGGCAGAACGCATGAGCTGGAGACCAAAATGGTGGTGGTGGAGTACGACGCGCTCAGCCGCTTTGAGGAGTACATGGCCGCCGTCGGCCTCGCCGACAAGCGCCGCACGGTCGTTTACGACAGCAACATCTACGGTCTGACCGAAGGCAAGCATGTGAAGGCCGATCAGGAGATCGTCCTGCCGGCGCAGGGGCTGCGCTCGGAAGACATTCTCATCGAGGACATGATGACCAAGCTCGAGGATCCGGAGGTTCTGGTGGCCTTCGGCGCGGGCACGATCATGGACTTCGGACGCTACCCCGCCTATAAACTCGGCATTCCCTTTGTGGCGATCCCGACGCTGGCAAGCTCCGACGGGTTTACGGCCAGCATTTGCTCGGTCATCCTCAACGGGCAGAAGAAGTCCATCTCCATGAAAGCCCCGGCCCTGGTCGTCGCCGACCTGGACATCATCAAGGGCGCGCCGAAACGCCTGGTTTCCAGCGGTGTGAACGACATCCTGGCCAAGTACATCTCGCTGGCGGACTGGAAGATGGCGTCCATGGTGACCGACGAAGATTTTTGCCCGATGGTTTACGGCCTTGCGGAAGAGGCGCTGGTTATTATGCGCGAAGCCGCCGACAAGATGGCCGCCACCGGTGAGATTGACCACGAGGCCATGACCATGGCGCAGATGAAGAGTGGCCTGACCATGCAGCTGTGGGACAATTCCCGCGCGGCTTCCGGGTCCGAGCATCTGATGGCGCACCTGGTGGAGATGAAGCCGCCCCGCTTTGAGCAGGCCGAGGGCATCCACGGCGAGTGTGTGGGCGTGGGCACCTTTGCCGCAGCGAAGGAATACCACCGCCTTGCGAAGCTCACCCCCAAAGCAAAGCCCTTTGAGCCGCTCACCAAAGAGTGGGTGCTGGAGAAGTTCGGCGAGCGCCTTGCCGACGGTATCCTGAAGGAGAACGCCAACGACGTGCTCGGCACTTTTGACCCGCAGAGCATTGTGGACCACTGGGACGAATTCCGCGAAATCATCAGCACCATCCCGCCGGTGGAAGAGCTGGAGGCTCTCTATAAGGCCTGCGGATGCAAGTATCTGCCGGAACACATCGGCATCGACCCGAGCCTTTCCGAAGAGGCGCTGGACATCTCCGCCGCCATCCGCAACCGGCTGACACTGGTGCGCATGAAGCGCGTGCTGGACTTCGAATAAAGCGTCATAACCATAATCAGAACGGCTCCCCAGAGCGAGGAGCCGATTTTTGTCCTTTTTGTCACGTTGTCACGCCCTGTGGCGACGGTCCAGGAGGGTTTTGTCACGTTTGTCACGTTGTCACGCCCTGTGTCGACGGTTCAGGGGGAGTTTTGTCACGTTTGTCACGTGTCACGGCAGGACGTCTGATAAGTGAGCAGGTTGCGATTAGGTGCGCCAAATCGCGGCAAACTGCGGTAACAGTGGATATCGACTACTACCGTTTTACTACCGTTCAGCGGACTGAAAGCATAATATGTATAAAAGAAATCGACGGTGCCGGAGTGATCAGTTCCGGTACCGCCGATTTCTTTTATAGTCCTGCCTGTCCTCAGACTTTTCGGCAGGCTTCTTTTCAGGAAAGTCCGTCACAGCGGTAGGCGCGAGCGTGTAGGACTTGCCGGAGCGTATCATCGAGTTCGACGAGAGCCTGTGGGCCGGGTGGTGGACAGCATGACTGTGTACACCAAGGATCGGATCGTTTTCCGGCTTACGTGCGGGAAGGAGATTGAAAGCTGAATCCAGTGTGGGAGCAACACCTCTCCTTGTTGGTGGGGCACTTTTTTTAAAAAAACATATTGACAAATATCTATATGTGTGCTATCTTACAGATAGAACTTTTTAAATGTGTGGTGAAGTGTATGGAACAGATCTATATAGATACTGCCAAGATGCTCCGCGCCATGTCCGACCCGAAACGGTTGCGGATTGTGGATATGCTTTCCTGCGGGGAATTATGTGCCTGCAAGATTCAGGAAGAATTCCATATCACGCAGCCAACTCTATCACACGACATGAAGGTGCTGAGTGAGGCCGGGATTGTTAAACAGAAACGGGAAGGAAAGAATATCTACTACTCTCTCAATATTGAAGCCTTAAACGCAATGCATCAGACTCTCGGCCAGATGTTTGAGGATAAGCCGGACTGCATCTGCCGACAAAAGAACTGCTGCGATTGAGCCGACGTTTTCTGCGTCGGCTTAATCCGAACCCTATATATAGAAATAATTAAATGTTTCGATGAAAGGAATGATATTTATGAAGAGAGATGTAAGCGGCATCAGTTCTTTCCAGAAGAATCTGAGCTGGTGGGTGTTGGGCTGCATGGCGGCGGGTGTAGCGATTGGTCGTTTCTTCCCTGCAGTCCCGTCCTTCTTAAACAAACTGCAGATCGCCGGGATCTCGCTCCCGATCGCCGTGCTGATCTGGGTCATGATTTATCCGATGATGATGAAGGTCGATTTTCAAAGCGTCAAGCAGATTGGGAAAAACCCCAGGGGATTGATTGTAACCTGGGTCACGAACTGGCTTATCAAGCCATTCACGATGTATGGAATTGCCTGGCTGTTTCTGTTTGTGATCTTCAAGGAACTGATTCCGGGTGAGCTCGCCAGGCAGTACCTTGCAGGTGCGGTATTGCTCGGTGCTGCTCCCTGCACGGCGATGGTGTTTGTATGGAGCACCTTGACGAACGGAAATCCCGCTTACACAGTTGTTCAGGTGGCCACAAATGACCTCATCATTCTGGTAGCCTTTGTACCCATTGTGAAGTTTCTGCTCGGTGTTTCCAATGTAGTCGTCCCATACAGCACGCTCTTTGTCAGCGTGATCCTCTTTGTGGTGATTCCACTGATCGGCGGGATTCTCACCCGGCTGACTGTTACGAAACAAAAGGGCAGAGAATACTTTGAAAATACATTTGTCCACATTTTCGACAATGTGACAACGCTGGGGCTGCTGTTAACACTGGTGCTTATCTTCAGCGCACAGGCGGAGGTCATTCTTTCTAACCCTCTGCATATCGTGCTGATTGCCATCCCACTGGTTCTTCAGACATTTCTCATCTTTTTTCTGGCATATGGCGCAAGTAAAGCTGTGAAGTTGCCATTCGATATTGCCGCGCCGGCGGGAATGATCGGAGCGTCGAATTTCTTTGAGCTGGCTGTTGCGGTGGCCATTGCCCTGTTTGGCACAACAAGTCCTGCAGCCCTTGCAACGACCGTCGGTGTGCTGACGGAAGTGCCGGTTATGCTGACACTTGTAAAAATTGCGAATAACACGAAAGGCAGGTTTACCTGATGGGCAAGTTTATTCAAGATCAGATTCTCGGTATGAAGTGGCTCAATGCTTTGATCGGCAAAGGGCTGAGCGCACTCGGTTTGGACATCGCTTCCCGCTGGGGAGGAAGCATTCAATTCTTTATCTATGACGTAATCAAGATTACCATCCTGCTCTGTCTCCTGATCTTCATCATCTCCTACATTCAGAGTTTCTTTCCGCCGGAGCGCAGCAAACGAATCCTTGGCCGTTTTCACGGCATCGGAGCCAACATCATCGGGGCTTTGCTGGGGACGGTGACCCCGTTCTGTTCCTGCTCCTCCATTCCGATCTTCATGGGCTTTACCGGTGCGGGACTTCCGCTGGGCGTAACCTTCTCGTTCCTGATTTCTTCCCCCATGGTCGATCTCGGGAGTCTCGTCCTGTTGATGAGCATTTTCGGCGTTAAGATCGCTGTAGCCTATGTGGTGTTGGGCCTGGTGATTGCCGTCCTCGGAGGGACACTGATCGAAAAGCTGCATATGGAAGGCTATGTCGAGGACTTCATCCGTAATGCCAATTCCGGCATCAACATCGAAGCACCGGATCTGACTGTAAGGGATCGTGTGATCTATGCTAGGGATCAGGTCGTATCCACCTTCAGGAAGGTTTTTCCGTATATTCTTCTGGGCGTGGGCATCGGCGCTGTGATCCACAACTGGATTCCTGAAAGCTGGGTGGAAACTGTATTGGGCAGCCGAAATCCCTTCGGCGTAGTGCTGGCGACAATCGTCGGGGTTCCCATGTACGCAGACATTTTCGGCACCATTCCCGTAGCCGAGGCGCTGCTGGCCAAAGGCGCTCTTCTGGGTACGATCCTCAGCTTCATGATGGCGGTTACAACATTGAGCCTGCCCTCGCTCATTATGCTCCGCAAAGCTGTCAAGCCCAAACTGCTGGGTACCTTTATTGCCATCTGTACGCTTGGCATCATCATCGTTGGATATGGCTTCAACGCCTTCCAATATATCTTTATCTAAGTGGAGGAAAATTGTATGAATATCAAAGTTCTTGGCGGCGGATGCTGCAAATGTGAGAATCTGCTCGAGGCAGTGAAAGCAGCCGTTGCCGAAAAGGGTATCGAGGCAGAAATTGAGTACATCACCGACATGGCCAGGATCATGGAATATGGTATCATGAGCACACCCGCGTTGATGGTCAATAACAGGGTCGTGTCCATGGGGCGTGTGCTGAAAGCGAAAGACGTTATGAAGTATCTCTGATCGCAGTTCAATCATGTGTTTGTTCGAACACAGAGAAAAGGCGGTGCCGGAGTGATCAATTCCGACACCGCCGATTTTTGTTTTTAGCCCTGCTTGTCCTCAAGCTCTTTCGCGGGCTTCTCTTCGGGATCGTCTGTCACAGCGGCGGGCGCGAGCGTGAAGGACTCCTTCCTCACGTCAACCTTATACCGGCTTTTCGTCACACGGTCGATACCGTAGACGAGCACGATCCCGCCGATGGCGGCATAGAGGCCGCCGTTCTCAGAATTCATCATTTTCTCAATTACCTCAATTTTGTCCATTACTCTGTCTCCTTACGATAGCTTCTTCCGATTTCCTTTGTCCTTCATATCGGGGGCAGAGATCTTGACGACGCAGAGAAGGCATTTATCAGCAAGTCCGGTATGACCGCGTATACCGTTCAGGATAATCGTTCAGATAAGGATTTCATTCACAGAATATCGCAGGAAATACAAACAAAGCACATTTACATTCATCTTGACCTGGATGTTATAGACCCAGCGGATTTTCCGAACACGCCGCTTCCTGTTGACGACGGACTGTATTGTAATGAAGTATGGGACATTTTGCATTCCACTTCCGACAAACTAATAGGGTTGGGTATATATGAATACATGCCTGCCGGGGAGCAAGACGAGTTTATTGAAAAGCTGATTCAATTTGGTTCAGCTCTGTAAATTCCAGTTTGGAACACGAAAAAGTCTGTCGATCTTTATGCGCAACAGAATGCTTAAGGACAATTTCCATATCGTGCCGGTCATACTGCTGATGTTTGTTTTTCCGGAAACCGGAAAGTGCGTGACAACGTGACAAACGTGACAACCCCCCCTGAACCGTCGCCACAGGGCGTGACAACGTGACAAACGTGACAAAACCCCCTGAACCGTCGCCACAGGGCGTGACAGCGTGACAAACGTGACAAAACCCCCTGAACCGTCGCCACAGGGCGTGACAGCGTGACAAACGTGACAAAACCCCCTGAGCCGTCGCCACAGGCTCAGGAATGTTTACAAATTGATCTTTACACAGCAACACACCGATTCCGACAGGGTCAGTTCCTGAAAGAATCGGTGTGTTTTTCCTGGATTAAACTCTTGAAGCATGTTCGGATGGAGCTTCAGCAAGTACATGCAGCTTGCAATCAGCCCAGTCCCAGATAGCCGTAGTCTTCCTCCTCGACCGCTTTGCGGACCGCTTCTTCATCAAAGTCACCCGAGAGTGTGATCTCGGCAAGCCCGGTCTCGAAGTTCGCCGAGGCTTCGGCCACGAAGGGCAGCTGCTCCAGCGCTTTTTTGATGGCGTTCTCACAGTGATGGCACATCATGCCGTCGATGCGGATCTCAATGCGTTCTGCAGCCGCGGTCTCCGGTTTTTCAGCTGCTTCTTCGGCAAACTGATCCTGCGCTTCCGGTTCCGCCGGGAGCGCCTTTTTACGCATGGGGCGGTCTTTTGAAGCATCGTGCATGTTGAAGAGATTCAGCCGAAGCGCATTCATGCAGACGGTGAAGCTTGATAGGCTCATGGCTGCAGCGCCGATCATCGGGTTCATCTTCCAGGCAAAGAGCCCCGCCGCCAGCGGGATACATACGGCGTTGTAGAAAAAGGCCCAGAAAAGGTTCTCATGGATGTTGCGCAGGGTCGCACGGCTCAGGCGCACGGCAGCGGCCACATCGCTGAGACGGCTGTTCATCAGGACAATATCCGCACTGTCGATGGCCACATCGGTTCCGGCGCCGATGGCGATGCCGATGTCGGCCCGGGTCAGGGCGGGAGCGTCGTTGATTCCGTCGCCGACCATGGCGACCATGCCGCGCTGCTGAAGCTTCCGGATGACCGCTTCCTTCCCGTCGGGCAGGACATCGGCAATCACCCGGTCAACCCCGGCCTGCGCGCCGATGGCTTTGGCGGTACGCGCGTTGTCACCGGTCAGCATGCAGACCTCGATGCCCATCTTCCGGAGGGAAGCAATCGCTTCCGCCGAATCGCTCTTGATCACGTCGGCCACCGCAATCATTCCGAGCAGCCTGCTGTCTTCGGCAAAGAACAGCGGCGTTTTCCCCTGTTCCGCCAGCGACGCGGCAGCATCCTCCGCTTGAGCAGGCATGCGGAGCAGGCTCTTTATGTAGCTTAAATTCCCGCCGTACAGGGTTTTTCCACCGCACTTTGCCGTCAGGCCGTTGCCGGGCAGAGCACGGAAACCGTCAACCGGATCGGCAGCCATGTTCCTGCGCTCGGCTTCGGCCACAATGGCTCGGGCAAGCGGATGCTCGCTCCTCGATTCCAGGGCATAGGCGGCCTGCAGGAGCTCTTCCCCGCTGCAGCCCTCCGCCGGGAGCAGATCCGTCACCTGCGGCTGCCCCGCGGTGATAGTGCCGGTCTTGTCCAGGGCAATGATCTGCACCTTGCCGGCGGTTTCCAGCGCTTCGCTGGTTTTAAACAGGATCCCGTTATTGGCGCCGAGGCCGTTGCCGACCATGATGGCCACCGGCGTCGCGAGGCCGAGCGCGCAGGGGCAGGAAATCACCAGCACCGAGATTCCGCGGGCCAGCGCGAAGCTGAGGCTCTCGCCGTGCAGCAGCCAGCCAAGAACGACGACTGCCGAAATGCCGATGACCGCCGGCACAAACACCCCCGAAACCCGGTCGGCGATGCGCGCAATGGGCGCTTTCGTCGCCGCGGCGTCTGAGACCATGCGTACAATCTGGCTGAGGGTGGTATCCTCGCCGACGCGGGTGGCACGGCAGCGAAGGAAACCGGATGTGTTGATAGTGGCGGCGCTGACCGTGTCGCCTTCCGTTTTATCCACAGGAATGCTCTCGCCGGTCAGGGCAGACTCGTTGACGGCGCTGTTCCCTTCCAGCACCACGCCGTCCACGGGGATGCTCTCCCCGGGCCGCACCAGGAACACGTCTCCGGAACGCACCTCGTCGATGGGCACTTCGACTTCGGCGCCGTCGCGCAGGAGGACCGCGGTCTTCGGTGCCAGCTTCATCAGGCTCTTCAGCGCGTCGGTTGTGCGGCCTTTGGACATGGCTTCCAGCATTTTTCCGACCGTAATCAGTGCGGGGATCATGGCGGCCGATTCAAAGTAGAGCTGATTGTGATAAAGCTCCATGAGCTGCGCATTAGGCACTCCCTGCGTGATCATGCCGCACATCTCATAAAAGACAAACAGGCTCCAGCCGAAGCTGACCGCGGAACCGAGCGCTACAAGCGTGTCCATGTTCGGCGCGCCGTGCATCAGGGAACCGAAACCGCTGGTAAAGAATTTGCGGTTGATGACCATCACGATGAGCGCCAGCAGCATCTGCGTCAGGGTCAGCGCAAGGTGGTTGTGCTGAAACCATGCGGGCAGCGGCCAGTTCCACATGTTGTGGCCCATGGTGATGTACATCAGGAGCAGCAGGAAGCCGACGGACAGGACCAGGCGGCGCTTCAGCTTCGGAGTCTCGCGGTCCTTCAGCGCCTCCTCTTCGGCAGCAAATCCGCCGGCTTTCCGATTCTGTTCGGAGGCGCCCTTCAGGCTGGCGCCGTAGCCGGCCTTTTCGACCGCACGGATGACGGCCTCGTCCGAAGCCGAGCCTTCGACTCCCATGGAATTGGTCAGCAGGCTCACGCTGCAGGCGCTGACGCCGGGTACTCCGGAAACCGCCTTCTCCACCCTGGCCTGGCATGCCGCGCAGCTCATGCCCGTCACAACAAACTGTTTCAATCAGTAGCCTCTCTTCTGTCTGCAATAAAGTTTGGGGCGCGCTGAAAACAGCACGCCCCGCATCCTATCTCGTTTCGGTGTATTGCTTCGTTTATCCTTGCGGGGTTTTTCGTGCACTCAGCCGACTTTTTCCACCACGTAACCGGTGCGTCCGCCGTACATCCCGTAGAAATCGGTCAGCGGGTTCTCGCGGTTATCGTTATAGCACCAGATTCCCCCGCGCTGCCAGAGCATTACAAAGTCTTCCTGCGTACCGTCGCCCTTATCGGTGAAGGAAGGCTCTCCCTCATCCCAGCGGTAGAATGTGACGTCTTCGCCGCTGGACCAGACGAGGTTGCCGTCGGCGCGGTGGGCACCGATCCAGACGCGGTCAATGCCCGCTTCTTCGGCAAGCTTAATGACCTGATTGAGCTCGTCTTCATCATTAATGGTAACCAGGTAGCCCCCGCGGTTTACGGCTTCCTGCTCGGCCTGCATCCAGCCCACGTCAGCACGGACGGCCTCGTAGGTGTGGGGCAGAGTGGACGGGTCAACCGCCGGGAGCACCGCCTCGGCAGGCTGCTCCTCAACCGGCTGGGCCTGCTGCGCCTGCTGCTGTTCCTGCTCTTCGGACATGATCGCCGTCACATCGGTATTCGCAGCGGGGCTGCCGTCGTCCTGGACGCCCTCAGGAACCACAACCACCGCATCGGATGGCTCGCGGCCGGGGACATCGGAAAAGGCGTTGATGAGAATCCTGGCGACCACTGCCGCGATCAGCAGCACCGCCAGCAGCAGCAACACCACCAGGAAGGGGCGCTTTTTCTGTTCCGTTTCTTCCTGATTTGCTGCCTTCTGAGGAGCCTTCTTTGCCGTTTTTGCGGCGTTCTTCCTGTTCTTGACCGTAATCGGCGCAAGTTCAGGCTCTTTTTCTTCCGTCAGGATCGGAATACCGTCTTTTTTACTGCTGCCCGGTTCGTACACGCGTATCTCCTCCTCTGCTTCCAGTTCCACAGGATCCCGCGGATCCGGTTCATCCAGCCCGAAGATTTCCGCCAGACTGTTCTCCTCCGGCTGCTTTACAACGGGCTCCGGCCTTACAAGGCCGGCCGCCGCAAACATCTCATCTTCTGTCTGAGGGGGTTCTTCCGTTGCCCCTTCCCGAACCGATGCCAGGATCTGGTCGAGGACGTCGTCTTCGGTTTTTTCTTTTTCAGCTGCCAATTCCACGTCCGCCTCCCCTTCGATGATCTTCAGCATGGTTTTTTCCAGATCGCTGAGTTCTTCTTCATTCTTATGAAAAATCGCTTCCGCACCCGTTTTCTGCTTCAGGATGCGGTTATCCTCACAGTAGTCCAGCATCACGGCAAGCTCTTCGGGGTTACGGTAGCGTTCGCCTTCCTTAAAGCGCAGCGCTTTTTCAATGATGTCCCCGAGCTGCCTGCCCGCCGCCGCCGGGGCATAAACGGTCTTGCCGCTCATCCGCATCAGCTGCGCGTTGCCGGCCTCACCCTCGAAGGGGAGCTTTCCCGCGCTGGCACCGTAGTAGAGAATCAGGCCGAGCGCATACACATCGGACTGGGGGCCGCTGCGGTTGTTCCAATAGGTCTCCGGGGCAATATATTTAAGCTCCTGCTCGCTCCATTCGCTCTTCTTCATCGGCCCGATGCCGATTTCCCCATCCGGATTCCGGCTGATGTTCTCTGGGTAGATTCCCCCGTGATATTCCTTATTTCCGGACTCGGCCTTGATCTGGCGGCAGATTTCAGCCACGACGGCGCAGAGGTCTTTCCGGCTCAGTTCGACCAGATTCTTGCTCAGTGCGTATTCCGGTTCAAATGCATGTTTTTCGATGTTCCGCACCTCCCTGCGCAGATTTCATATTATGGTATCACACACCGGGCGGGCACGTCAAGAAAGGTTCCGTATTGCAACCGGACTGTTACTGCGCTTTTACCGATCAACGTTCCATCTTTGCAATCAGTTTGCGAATGGATTCCGTATAGCCCCGCAGTTCCCGGTTTGCATGGCCTTCCAGTCCTCTGCAGACGCGCAGAAGTTTTTCGGCTGCCTCCATCAGTTCCGTAAAGGCAGGGCTGGTTTTCCTCTGTTTGGGGGCTGCGACTTCGTGCTCGATCAACACGCCCTCGGGGAAGCTCAGCCAGCGGTCCTGCAGGAGGTCGAACTCCGCGCCGCTGAAGGGTGCAAAGGCACGATAGCCGAGTTCCCGGGTCAGGCAGGCGGTAAAGGCCTCGCTGGCATTGGCGTCGCCGTGGTTGACAAACACAAATTCCGGCTTCTCCCGGAAGCCCTGAAGCCAGGCAATCAGCCCGTCCTTGTCCGCATGCCCGCTGACGCCGGGCAGCTTGTCGATTTCGGCCTCAACCTGGATGGTCTCATTAAACAGCTTGACGGTCTCGGCGCCGTCCACCAGGATGCGTCCCAGCGTGCCCACCGACTGATAGCCGACAAAAAGCACCATGCACTCCGGGCGCCACAGATTGTGCTTCAGATGGTGCCGGACACGGCCGGCGTCGCACATGCCGCTGGCGGATATGATCACCTTGGGAACCGTGTCCTCGTTGATGGCGACCGACTCCTCCTGGGTAACTGCCAGCTGCAGGCCCGGGAACACGAGCGGGTTAATGCCGGAACGGATTTCCTGCTGCATCTTTTCATCCACAAAGTCCGTGTCGCACTGCAGGAAGATGCCGGTGGCCTCGATGGCGAGCGGGCTGTCCATATATACAGGGAAGTTGCCATGGCCCGTGACCAGCCCCTTTTCCTGGATTTCACGAAGGAAGTAGAGGATCTCCTGGGTGCGCCCCACTGCAAATGAAGGGATGATCACATTTCCGCCGCGGTCCAGCGTCTTCTGAATCCGTTTGGCAAGTTCCGAAACGTAATCCACCTGCTCGGTCGAATGAAGCCTGTCGCCGTAGGTGGACTCGATGACGACATAGTCCGCTTCCGCCACGCACTGCGGATCGCGCAGGATCGGCTGATTGGAATTCCCCACATCGCCGCTGAAACACACTTTTTTTGTCACGCCGTCCTCATGCAGCCAGACTTCGATGGCCGCGGAGCCCAACAGATGCCCCACATCAGTCATGCGGATGCTGACATGATCGTTGACCTGGATGACCTGGTGATAGGAGCAGGGACGAAACTGCTTCAGGACGCTTTCGGCATCCTCCATGGTGTAAACCGGTTCCACCGCGCCGCTGCCGCTGCGCTGCGCCTTGCGGTTCTTCCATTCGGCCTCGGATTCCTGAATGGAAGCGCTGTCGCGCAGCATCACTTCACAGAGGGAGCAGGTCGCGCGGGTTGCATAAATCGGGCCGCGATACCCGTCTTTCCAGAGTTTGGGCAGCATGCCGGAGTGGTCGATGTGCGCGTGGGTCAGAAGAACGAAATCCAGTGCGGAGGGTTCCACCGGCAACGGAACATTGACGTAAATATCCTTCCCCTGTTCCATGCCGAAGTCCACGATCCCTTTTACGCTGCCGACCTCAATGAGCGTGCAGCTGCCGGTGACCTCATGCGCCGCGCCGTAAAACCCGAGCTTCATAGTGCCAAACTTCCTTTCCTGAGGAGTTATTCCTTGTTTTCATATTACCCCAAATGCAGGTTTTCTTCAAGTGAGATTTTCCCCCGGGAAGCCTGGGGAATGCCTGCTTGACAAGCTTTCAACGCGTGACTATAATGAGTTCAACTACCGTCAGGGAGATGAACAACTTGGAAATTACCGTCAACACCACCATGGGTGAGATGCTGGAATACGACATGGGTATCGCCTATGTTCTGATGCAGTGCGGCATGCACTGTGTCGGCTGCCCCTCTTCCATCGGTGAGAGCCTGGAAGAAGCCTGCATCGTCCACGGGCTGAACGCGGACGACGTGCTCGCGCAGATCAACGAGTATCTCGCAAGCCGGGACGCAGAATAATCCGCTGAAAGGCTGCCTCTCCCCTGCCGCGATTCTGCGGCGGGTGCGATTCGGGGCAGTCTTTTTGTTTTTTGACCGGAGGCCTGAAACAGATGAAGCATTTTATGCCTGTGCGGCTCTGCACCGGCGAACACAGTGTGGCGGAAAACGCAGAGCTGTTCCAGCACTGCGGAAGCCGCTGTATGATCGTTACCGGGAAAACCTCCGCCGTGAAAAGCGGCGCCCTGGATGATGTTGCCGGCGTTTTAAAGCGCTGCGGCATCCCGTACCTGGTTTTCGATGAAATCTCACAGAACCCTTCCGTTGATTCCTGCATCCTGGCGGGGCACGAAGCCGGAGACTTCGGTGCGGACTTTGTCGTCGGCATTGGGGGCGGATCGGCCCTGGACGCCGCCAAGGCGGCCGCGGTCTTTGCCGCAAACGGTGGGCTGGACGAGAACGGATTCTATGCAAAGGATTGGGATGCGGATCCCCTTCCCATTCTGCTGGTTGGAACCACTGCCGGCACGGGAAGCGAGGTCACAAAGGTTTCCGTGCTCACCGACAGCAAAGGGAGAAAACACAGCATCCATGACGACCGTCTCTTTGCCGCCGCCGCCTTCGGCGATCCGCGGTATACCATGGCGCTTCCTCAGCCGGTCACGCTCTCGACGGGAATTGACGTGCTGAGCCACTGTGCCGAAAGCTGGTTTAACCGGAAAGCCGACGAAGTTTCCAGAGCCTTCGCCGTGCGGGGGATCCGGCTTCTGTACGGGCCTCTCCTTGCTGCGGCGGAAGGCCGCGCCCTGAGCCTTGAACAGCGCGGGCAGCTGTACGACGCGTCCATCCTGGGCGGGCTCGCCATCTGCGGGACAGGAACCTGCTTTCCGCACAACGTCGGCTACTATCTGACGGAGCGCTTCGGGATCCCGCACGGCTTTGCCAGCGCAAGGTTCCTCCCGGCGCTGCTGTCGCTGGTGCGGGAAAAGGAGCCGGCATACACCGAGCGCTTCTTCCGCGAGCTGGACCTCAGCGAAGACGCCCTGCTGCAGCTGGTTTCCGCCTGCCTGCCGTACCAAAAGGTGCGAATGACGCGGGATGAGATTGCGGCAGCCCTCCCCCGCTGGGAAAACAACAACTCCGTACGCAACACCTGCTGTGCCGTGAGCACGGCTGAAATACAGGCCATCCTGGAAACACTTTTTACAGACTGAAAGGAGAAACAACATGATTCGCAGAAAAGCAGACCAGAAAATCGAATTCAAATGCATCCGCAACGGCAACGGTGACGCGGAACTGCACGGCATTACGAACAGCGTTGAGGAACTCTACGGGAAGGGCCGTCTCTTCGAGCATATGTTCCTTGCCCCCGGCCGTTCCATCGGTGAGCACACCCACGTCGGTGACAACGAGATTTTCTATTTCCTCAAGGGGACGGGCACTTACAACGACAACGGCACCTTCGTCAAGGTCGGCCCCGGCGATACGGCGATCTGCAACGACGGCGAGCTCCACGGCCTTGTCAACGACGGGGATGAACCGCTGGAATATATTGCGCTGATTCTTTACAGCTGAAATCTGACTGATTGGAGGCCGGCCTATGAGCATCACGATTCTCTGCACCGGCGCACCCGAGCACGCGATCGGCGGGAAATACACTTCTGCAGGGTTTGACGCAGCGGTTCAGGCCGAACGAAACTCGAACATTGTCCCCTACGGCGGACGGAAACACGACCCGGCGGGCAGGACCGTCCTGGTCGGGGAAGACCCTCTTGCCCGGCGCACGGCGGAGCAGCTTATCCTGCAGCCCTGTGAGCCGGTCACGGAGCCGCTGCTGAACGAGATTCCCGTTCGTTCATTTGCCGACACAGACAGGGAATACCCCGCGGAAACCTGGCTGAGGAAGGCCGCTTCACAGCGCAGGCACGCAGACCCGCGGCAGCCGGAATCCCGGGAGGATGTCATCGCAAGAGCCGACCGCCTGATTGAGAAGATCCGCGGCACCGACTGCATTGTGATTGCCGGGCCGCTCTTCCTCGCCGAACTGCTGGACCGCCTGCGGATTCACAACTACGTCATCCAGCGTACCGGAATCATGAAAATCCAGCCGCTGGAGCGCTTTGTGATCTCGCGCAAGGACGAACACTGCGGCAGCTGCCAGCACAACTGCTTCCTCTCCAACCCCGGCTGCGATATCGGGCGGGACAAGGCCAGGCGTCAAAAACTGAAGAACGGCCAGGCCTGACTGCCTCCGGCCAGACTGAAAGCAGACAGCCTCTGCTGCCTGTGAGCGTTCTGCTCACGGCTGACAGAGGCTGTCTGCTTATATATGTATCCGTTTTGCAGGATGTGCCAAAGTCTTGGCAGACGGCTGATTCAGCGCCTTCTGTTGGCAAGGCTCAGCAGACGCAGGAGCTGGACGATTGACGCCACCAGAGAAATAAAGTAGGTCATCCCGGCGGCGAACAGGACCTTTTTCCCTCCGGCAAGCTCTTCATCCGTCAGGAGATTCAGGCGCTCGACCTCGGCCAGCGCGCGGCGGGAAGCGTCCACTTCGACCGGCAGGGTGATGAGGTTAAAGAGCACGATGCCCGAAAACAGCACCGCGCCGAGCGTGATGAGCCCGCTCATGGAAAAGAGAATGCCCAGGAGGATCGCAATGTAGGACCCCATGGAGCCGATGTTGCACACCGGAACAAGGGACTTGCGAAGCATCAGCAGCGGATAGGCCTGCGCATGCTGAATCGCGTGGCCGCACTCGTGCGCTGCCACCGCCACCGCGGACACGTTGTTCCCGCCGAACACTTCGGTGGACAGGTTCAGGGTGTTGTTTGTGGGGTTGTAGTTGTCGGAAAGAGTGCCGGACACCTGCTGAATGGTCACGTCATAGATGCCGTTTGCGCGGAGAATCCGCTCGGCCGCCATGGCGCCGGTCATGCCGTTCGCGGTCTGATCCTTCGCATATTTGCGGAACCGGCTCTTCACCACACTGGAGGCGATCAGGCTGACGAAGAACAGGATGATCGTTAAAAAGTAAAAAATATCGGAATAATACATGTTTACCCTCCCTGTCTCTGGATTACGGGGGATTCGGCTGTTATTTAATCTCCGGGCTGGGCGTTCCGATCGGGAAATCGCTGGAATAGCCGACTGCCGACAGCATTTCAACCTGGAGGCTTCTGCTGACCTTGAAGGTATAGACCACCTGCTCGTCCGGCTCTTCGGTTTCTTCCCACGGCCGGACATAGGAGAAGGTAACTTCGCAGGTGCCCGGCTCCTTGGCGGTCAGCACGAAGGTTTCCGTTCCCCCGGCGCCGACCGAAGGCGCTTCCGTTTCGTCCGAAGAGTAACTGCTCTCCACGTTGAAGAGTTCCTTTGACTGGCTGACCTGCCAGCTGTAGCCGGTGGTCGGGTTGGAGGCAAGCGGAATGGTAACCGTCTGCGGCGGTTTGCTCTGCCCGCAGGCGGAGAGCAATATTGCAAAAATAATTAGTACCGTGATTAAACTATGACGTATTCCTGGTTTTTGCATCATCAGTGTTGCTTCCTTCTTTCATCCCTGATGTGCGTGCCATATTACGCTGTATTTATGATCTTTTCATGAACAA
Source organism: Oscillospiraceae bacterium (assembly GCA_017395085.1). GTDB lineage: Bacteria > Bacillota > Clostridia > Oscillospirales > Oscillospiraceae > Limivicinus. The sequence goes on from JAFPWF010000002.1 coordinate 26,947, forward strand.
TCCTACTGTTTGGGAATTCTTTAGAAATTATTCATTTATCGATCAGGTTGTACTTTTTCTTTTTTGTATGTCGTTTTCTGCAGAAAATCCTCTGTCTTGAGTCTGCACATCCAGTTCCCGGTTGTGTCCATCACTGACAGAGGATTATCTTTGAAATGCGAATTGCCTATTTGCTCAGTATCTTCTTAATCAATTTCAACACTCATATCTAAGTATATCTCTGCTCATTCAGCCAAATTAGGTATTCCTGTGGAAAATCGAATGAAGGAAGATCTCGGATTTTCCATCCCAGAGCTGATGTTCCATCCCGAACAGCTTTCAGTCTATCCGGGATTTGCTCCAGGAGGGAAAGATATGTCTGTGCTTTTTCCTTTTCTCCCGCAGAAAGCGCCTCCTCATATGCTTGCCTAAGAATAGTAAAACAATCAATATATTCGGATAGATTGTATTTTGAGAGGAATATTGCTCTCTCTTTATACTGAAGTGCCTGGTCAAGTTCACCTCTTCGATAGGCTGCAAGAGCTTTCGCATCACAAGCTACCGAAGCATTCGGATTCAACTTGAGTACACGGTCTGCAAGGTTTTCCATCTCATCTGCAGGCGCCTTTGGAAGGAGTTCGGCCAGCACAGAAGTATATCCCGGGTAGATGCGAACTGCTGCCTTATTATCCCTTAGATAGCATTTCCAGGAGGCAAGCCCGATCCATAAGGAGATTCCCGCACAGCAAAGCAGAACCAGTCCCGACAGACGATATTTGTCCACTCTGATGTCCGCTTTCGGTTCCACATCAATTGCAAGGAAGAGAAGCATTGCAACAGCTACAAACTGTGTATCAAAATCCATCAGGCTATGGAGACAGATTAATGCCGCTGGCATGCTGCGACGGAAATCCCCCGCTGAATGCAAAAAAAAGCGAATCAGTATCCACAGAAGCAAACCCGTTGGAATCCAACCCACATCCAGAAGCAACTGCAGCAGATCATTGTGCACATGTTGAACCGAGTATACCCCAGTCTGGAATGAACCTTGAAGCCAAGAATATCCCATGTAACCCAAGCCAAACGGATGTATTACAATGATGGGAATTGCGTCCCTGGCATACAACACACGCCCCAGTATTTCGGAGGAGGAGAGTGATATCGTCAGAAATCGACCGATGCTACTTCGATCCCCAGTTAAGAAAATGGTAAGGGCTAATCCAAGGGTCAAAATCCCCAAAAACACCATAATCTTCAGGCGTTTTGTTTTGTTCCTCTCCGTAAAAATGTAAAACAGAAACAGGCAAAACAGCAACACAAAAACCGTCCTGCTGCCTGAAAGCAGAATACCAATAACCAAGACTGCCGACCAGGGTACTACACCAAATACAGGCTTCTTGTCGAAAAGAAGGATCGCGAGAGCGCAAAGCAAATAAAGAGCATAGGTGTTGGGATATTGAAAAAAACCAGCTTGCCGTCCCGATACTAAAAACCAACCTTCCTTTGAAATCAGGCAGCTAAGGAGCAGAGATAGCAGAACCATAAGGCATGCAATATACGGCATACCCCGTAAGAGCTCTGTGCGCTGCTCCACCCGAAACTGCTCCAAAGCAAACACAAAAAGGGGTATGGGTAGAAACTGAACCGCTCCCACCAGCGCCATTCCTCTGTCACAGCCCCAAATCATTCCCAACAACAGGAAGAACTCCAGCGATAATGCCATCAGTAATACTGGACTCCGGGAATGGCAGATACCTTGTCTTTTCTGTATGAGAAACAGCAATATAACAAGAAAAAGGCTAATGATTGCAGACGTCCATGGAAAAAACATGCCAAAAAGAAACGGAGAGAACAAAAACTCCCATTTCAGCAGTGACAAAAGTCTGTCCGGGCAGTTTTCCCACAAATATGCGTTTTTTGATATTTGTTTCAATCTTCTATCATGTTTTCACATATTTCAAGTTTACTGTGATACGGGCACCTCATCCGCGAGAGTCATTTGGATGTTAACCGGAAGTTCCATGCTTTTGCCGTCACCCAAGTCAATCACCAGTTTTGCCTTTAACTGAACTCCATCCCCTAGTCCCGTGAGGATGGTTGCAGCACTTTCATCGCCGGCAGCATTCAGGTTCAGAGAAATGGGCGCGTCTTCAGGCGGAACAACAGAAGCCTCAGATTTTGCATTTGACTCAGCGCTTTCCTGGTCTGTTGCCAAACGAGATGCAGATAGATCTGTAGCTTCAGCCGCAACAGCAGGAATTTCATCTGCCGTTTCAACAACTCCAGTCGATGAATCTTCCATTGGTTCTGTAGGAACAGCAACTGCCGATGCATCATAACCGTCTGACCAAATTGCCTTAAATGTGACATTTTCTTTGGCACAGAAATACGCCCCTGGATAAGTGACCGTTATGCTGGAAACATCACTTTCCCAACGCAAAAATTTGGCCCCATGCCGAAGTGCTGTTGGAAGCTGAACCCAGGTACCCGGTGCAACAAATCTGGTAACGGTTCCCTCTGCATGGCTTTCGGAATCATATCCGCCATTGTAATCAAAAACTACTTTAATTGACTTGGCAGAATCAGTGCTGTCCTCTTTCTCTGGTGTTGAATTTGTAACGTAATCTGTATAACTGACATAGCCGTAACCACTAGAAGTTTTTTCCAGCTCCACGCTCAGGTAAACGCCGCCACCCTTTGGCACCTCAACATAATAGTCGCCGTTTTCATCCTGTAGAAGCTGAACAGATTTGCCCTCATCAGAGTATGCCCCTGTTATATTATATCCTGCTTCCAGATTCACCTTCAGGATAACGGTATCGCCCTCGTTCGCAACCGACAGATCATGGCTGGTATCCAAAGCGTTTCCGTTCTGGTCAACTGCGGAAAGCGTCGCGCCGGCAGCAGGCTGCTCTACCCTGATAATATACATGATGGATTCTTCAATTTTGGTGCTGTTTTCGGTCGTGCTGATTCCGTACCCTGGCTTGTAGCCCTTCACGGCGTCACCGTCTTCATCCAAATCAATCTTCCAGACGGTGAGCTTCAGATTATCCTCCGTGGTTTTTTCATCAATGACAATTGCATGTGCATCCCCATGAAGTGTCCCATCCACAAGGATATCAGAAACTGCAGCGCTGTTCTCATTTGTGATCGCAGTCAAGGCATAAGCGCCTGCCTGCACGTCACCATCAACAAGGACTTTAGTCTCTCCTGTCCCATTTACGCCCATCGCCACGTTGATGCCGAATCCGTTTGTTGAAATATCGCCATCCACCTCAACCGTGCCCGTGCCATTTACAGTCGCAATGTTTATTGCGGTCGCTTGCTGATACTGCCCCGCTGTTACCGTTACAGGGCCAGCGTTTACATCAACATCGCCCCCGTTAATAACCAACGTCATGCCGGCGGCATATTCCGTTCCCGTCACAGTCACTGCACCACCAACACTGATTTCAGTGTTGGAATCATCGCTGCTCACTGCATAAACACCCGAGCCAGACTCAACTTTTATCTCATCTTGAATCTCTATCTTGATTTCTCCCTGATCATTTGCAAATGCTCCAACTCCAGTCGCTCCATCTCCTTTGCCGACTGCTTCAATACTTCCCTCAGCTGTAACTGTAATGATGCCATCATCCTCAACAACTGTATGTATACCTTCAGCACTGCCGGATGGAGCGTTTGCAGTGATATCACCACCAACCTGAACTGTGGCAGATGAATCTATCCCTGCAAAAGTGTCGATAGCAGTAGCTTTATTGCCGGTATCAGTATTTGCTGTGACATCTTCTTTTACATTTACTGTAACAGCTTTTTCTCCAATCGCGTCGACTTCAATCCCCGTTGCCTCCGTATTACTGTCGACCGTTACGCTTCCTGTCACATTAATTTCCGTTTCACTTGGATCTGGAATCGGGCTCCCTGCAAATATTACTGTGACACCACTCGCAGTATTATCACCGTTTGCGTCCACATTACCGTCCACCGTAATGCCCAATGACCCGCCGTTATCCGGTCTGCCAAATATGCCAACTGCCTCCACGCCGTCAGCAGAAACATCCCCTGTGATCGTAATCTCCGTATTGCTCCCGTCCATTATGGCTGTTCCAACAACAGCAACAGCTGAGCCGTTTGATGCCTCCGCTTCAATATTTCCCTGAATTATTGCCTCAGCATCACCGCCATACGTTGCAGAAGCGTTTAGGCCTTTGGCATCACTTGAAGTACTCTCGGCAAGAATGTCCCCTTGAACATCAAGCTGTGCTTCCGCGCCAGAATCAGCACTTACATTGACAGCATCCACAGCTGCAGAATCAATGATAGTAACATTCTCTGTAATCGCTGTCTCTACACTATTCCCCGTTCCCGTTTCTCCGACATCCACAGGAGTTGTTACATCCGCATAGGTGACAAAGCCAAAGTTTGTAGCGAGCAGCGAACAAACTAATATCATGGAAAAGATATCCCGTGCAAAGCGGCTCTTTTTCATAATGGTACCTCCGTTATAAAGGATCAATTAAGCATAAAAGCAGGGAAACAATATATATGATATTAATTTAGCACATATACAAGACCTTGTAAAGTGGAATCAAATATCTAATCGAACTATTTTTTAATAAAACCATTGATATTTGCACAAATAATCAAAAATTGTGCACAAATAGCAATCGTTTTGAATCTCGTTCGCAACCATTTCACGCTGTTTTGTCAACTTGGTTTAACAGTCACTTTCGTAGACAGACTATAATGATAACTTAATAAAAAAACATCTGGGAAACTTCAAGCTTTAACAATACAATCCCGAAATAATATAGCCAGGAATGATCTCTTGAGAGCTCATCCCCGGCCTTGTTTTTTTGTGGAAAAACCCAAACCTTTGAAAATCATAATTGTATGAATAATCAGAGGGTCTCAGAGTTCTTCAGAAATTGTTCATTTAAAATCCGAGATTGTCGTTTACCAGAATGACATGGATTCTGCCCGTGTGACGGGAGAAGCGGGTGATCAGGAACTGGCAGCAGATGGTGTCCGGCGATTTGCAGTTGAGGCAGGCCCCGGTTTTGGCGCAGGGCGTGCTGAGGCCGAAGCGCTGTGCGTTGGTCGTGGCGGCCACGTTCCTTGCTCGCTTCATGGCGTGGTCCACATCGCCGCAGACCTTGTTCATGCCCACGATAAAGATGACCTTCTTCGGGCCGAAGGCAATTGCCGAAACGCGGTTGGAATTCCCGTCGATGTTGACGAGGATCCCGTCGTCCGTGATGGCGTTGCAGCTGGCTAGGAACACATCGGCGTCGTAGGCGGTCAGTGCGGCCGCGCGCTTGTCTTCGTACTCGTCGCGGTCGATGAAGGTATAGTTGCCCTCCTTCAGGGCTTTCGGCAGACCGATTTCATGCACGCTCACTCCGCCGCCCATGGTCGCCGTGCTCCCCTCCGGAATCAGGGAGAGGGCAATCTTCAGCGCTTCTTCCCGGTCCTGCGCATAGTAACCGGACATGTTCCGGGACTCCAGGCCCTTGATGGTCTTCTTTGCAAGAAGTTCGTTCCGTTTCTCTACAAATTTGTTCATGATGATCCTCCGCTTGGTATTTTTGATACAGGTGCGGAATCAGCCGGGAAGCAGCCGCAGCAGGCTCCCGGCTGATTCGGATTTCAGGTTATTGCGGCTCGTACCACTTCATGACATTAAGCGGCTCTCTCTGCTGCAGCGCCCATTCAACGGCAGCGTCAATTCCGTCCCAGGTTGCGGGCTCCCCGTCGCCGGTTTCGGCCATCGTCAGGGTGGCCTGCTCCGCATCACTAAGTTGGCCTTTTCCTTCCAGCCGCTTTACGATGCTCTGGTTCACCTTCTTCATGATGAGGCGCATCGGGAAGGAAAGCCTGTCCATATGGAAGGCTCCCTGAACGCCGAACACCGGAGTGGTGCTGTCCAGGCCGTTTTTCTCTTTGTAAGCTTCCAGCGCGGCGCCTGTGGGAAGAGACATGCCGACCGGAACCACCGCCTTGACCGCATAGTTCTTTTGCGCTTTCGCCAGGCCCTGAACTTTGCCGTTCATCAGCCAGCCGATGAAGATCACTTCCATTCCCTTCGGCAGAGGGCAGGCGTCAACCGGATACGAGGGCAGGGCCAGCTTCCGGGACATGATATGCGCATAACGCTCGCAGGAGCCGGTCGCGCTTTTATAAAGAATCGCACTGATCACTGGTTTACTCCTTTCAACAGATCACGGAAGCATTAAACGATCCTGCGGTCGCGGACCTGGGAATCGTAGTGCTTGTTCAGGAAGGGACGCACGACGTAGTAAATCAGCTTGTTCTCGAAATTCCCCATATAGATGGTAAAGGTGACCGCAAAACCGATCAGGCCGACCAGGCCGATTTTGCCGAGAATCTGAAAGCATTTCTTCCAATCGAATTTCACTGTAATCCCTTCCTTTCTCAATACGCTTCGGAATCGTCAAAGCTGACGATGGTCGGATCCAGAGGCTCCTCATTCAGGACGATGGACATGTACTGATTCACGCAGTCGCGCATGTTCTGGCGGGAAACCGTACGGCTGTCCTCCAGGTCGTGCTCAATGAAGATGAAGTGGAAACCGAGTTCCCTCGCCTGCTCCTCCATAATGGAGTGCACGCCAAGCATGCCCTTGCAGGCGATGTTGTCGTTCATGAGGACCATGTCGCAATTGAAGTTGTGCGCCCACTCCCAGACGGCGTTGACATTGTCCCAGCCGCCGACAGCCATGTGGCGCATGGTCGCCTTCTGGGTCAGCCGGGTCAGGTCTTCCATGGCACGGTCTTCATCTTCGGTGTCGACCATATTAAAGCCCATGGTGGAGTCCATGTTCAGCACAATGGCTACGCCCCAGCAGTTCTGGATCCAGGTCGGGAAGTCGGTATAATACACGGCGGACGGGCCCCACAGGAATGCGCGGTGGCGGGTCTTCCCGCCGAAAGGCTCGTACCGGTCCTCATAGCATTTGCGCAGGCGCTTCATGACCTTGCGGTCGACCTTGTTGAAGTACGGATCCGCTCCGTTGACAGACTGCCACTCATACAGCTTGTAGAGCGTCTCGGCAATGCCGACCTCTGCGGTGTAGCCGGTCTTCATGTAGTCCCACTTTTCGAGCTCAAAGTTGTTCTGCTCGTTGATGCGTTTTGCTGCTTCAAAGAAGGTCTTCCAGTTGAATTTGGTGTTGTACTGTTCCTCGATGAAGGCGATGGTCTCCTTCATGATCTCTTTAGAGAACGGCAAAGCGAGTTCATCGTCGTTATGAATCATGGCGAGAGTCGCCTGATAGTCCGGCAAGCCGACGCGGCGGCGCTGGAACATGGAGGTCGCTTCGGACGCGTTGCAGGGCATGTTCGTTGTAATCAGCGCCTTGCCGACCAGCGGGAACGCATCATCCAGCGCAACGCCGGTTTCTGCCGCACAGCGCGAACAGACGTCTGCCGGAAGGCCGAAGGATTCGGCAACATCGATGTAATACGGCTCAATGTGCTGATCGACATCGCAGATGATGAACTCCGGCAGCGTCTGCAGCGGTACCGGGTAAAGATCGGGGAAACCGGTCATGAACAGTTCGGGCAGAACCTCGTCAATCGGCACAAGCTTCTCGCTCTTTGCCTGGCTTGCGCCGAGACGGCGGTCATGGGAAAGAATATAGCCGATGCGCCCGGTCAGGTTCTTGACGATGGCATGCATCTGGGCATGCGCCACACGGAGTTCCTGGTCACGGTAGCCTTCAAAGAGGCGGTCGATGAACATGAAGGTTCCGAGGAAAGAGCCCATCCAGCGGTATTCCCAGAAGCCCTTCATAATCGGGACCGGGGCGGACGCGACCATTTTGCCCATGGCCAAAACATTGTTGAGCCATGAGACGTAATCGAACATGGTATCCTTCAGGCCGCGCCATTCGCGGTATTTCGCCACGCCGGTACTCTCATAGTAACGGGTACGTTGGCCGCCTTTGCCGTTTTCAGCCATCCAGATCGGATCATACTTTTTCAGTTTGCTGTCAATCAGATTTCCAAGTACTCCCATGAATTCCACCTCCTTATTCACCGAGCTTTTTGATTTCCAGACTCTCGACAAAGGCCTGAAAGCGGGTTCTCAGCTGGCCCATGGAACCCAATGCGTACTCTTTCTCAATGGTGCAGCAGGGAATGCCGTTCTCTGCCGACATGATGTGCGAGGCCAGTACTTTTTCATAACTCCAGAATTCGCAGAACTTCATGTTTTCATAGATGATGCCGTCTGCTTTAAACTCTTTTACCAGCTTGAGCAGTTCCGTGTGACGCTGGTCGATCTTCATACCGTCCATAAAGCGCGCGCACTGATTCCAGTGCAGGTAATGACGGCAGATGGCGTCAAAAGCGGTCTCCCCTGGAAGAATCTCAATGGTTTCGCGGCTCGGGAAACTGCCGAAGCAGTAGCGGTCGGCCACCACCATGGCGCCGCAGCCCTCGATCAGCTTCGTGAAATCGGGATCATCGATTTCGGAGCCGGCCAGCACCACGCGGGCACGGAACGGGAACTTTGGCTCCGGCTTTCTCTTTTTCACCTCGGCGAGCGTTTCCTTCAGATACGGCAGGATCAGGTCATGCGGGCAGACCTCGCTGACCAGCTGGATCACATGGAATTCATAGCCGGTGATCGGCGGGTTGTCAAGCTTCCGGAATTCCCCGATGGCCGTAACCGTCTCCGCCAGTTCGTTAAACTCTGCGATGGCTCTGCGCATCGCTTCTTCCGAAACATCCACGCCGAGCGCGTTCTTCATCGGATTCAGGATGTGCTTCTGAATCTGCGCCTTGTAATACTTCAGGTTGGTCTCGTCACCCTTCATGGGTGGATCAATGATGGTGACAAAGAAGTTTTCATGTTTGATGGGGTGCAGGAGATAGAGCTGCTCCTCCATGCGCTCCATCGCCGCACAGCTTTCCGAGCCGAAGAGCGCGGACAGGTGGTTATACCCGCCCTCAATGGCACGCTCCAGAATGGAACGGACATAGGGGCAGGTCCGCTGCGTCATATAGTAGGTGCCGATGTCCGGCGATGTGCAGCGGGGTGCACGCAGTCTGGTGGAGAAACAGTTCCCGAGGTTTAAAAGCACTTCCGGGATATAGTAGCAGTTGTATCCCAACGCCTGTCTTCCTTCGGCAACAGCTTTTTGGACCAGTTCATTGTTTGCTTCCTGCAGCAGGTTTTCAAAATAGATCAGATGCTTCAGGTCTTTCAAGCGGTTTTCCCTCCTTTGATTCAATGGATTTTGCGTTTCGCAAGGTCAAAACACTGGTGAATAACCAGTCTCGGCCGGGAATGATTTCAGAATACCATCATTCCCGGCCGAGATCAATCTTTTATTCCGTTACCGTGTAGCCGGCTTCTTCCACTGCCGCTTTCAGAACAGCAGCATCCAGAGCCGCACCGGTAATCACGGCTGTTCCGGCCGTACGGTCGGCAACCGCGGTTTCGACGCCGTCCAGCGCCTCAAGCGCCTTTTTGACGCGTGCTTCGCACTTGGGGCACATCATGCCCTCCACTTTCAATGTAACCTGCATGGTTTTGTCTTTCCTTTCTGCCGAAGCCTCAGTTGTTTTGATATTCCGGCCCGAAGTACTGGATGATGTGCCGCGGGCAGATATCCGCGCAGTGGCCGCACTGGACACACTTGCTCACGTCGACCTGCGCCAGGTTGTCCACCACCGTGATGGCGTCAGCCGGGCATTCGCGCTGGCACTTCATGCAGCCGATGCAGCCGGCTTTGCAGATCTTTATGACCTGCGCGCCTTTGTCCTTGCTGCTGCATGCGGGCATGACTTTCTGCTTTTCGGGGATGAGCTTCACGATGCTCTTCGGGCAGGCGTCCACGCAGGCGCCGCATCCGACGCAGTTGTACCGGTCGACCTTTGCCACACCGTTTACAATGTGCATTGCGTCAAACTGGCAGGCTTTTGCGCAGTTGCCGAGGCCGATGCAGGCAAAGGTGCAGAGCTTGTTGCTCTTCCCGCCAAACAGCATTGCGGCGCGGCAGTCTTCCGGCCCGTTATAGTTGAAGCGGAGTTCCGCAGCTTCCAACGTGCCGTTGCAGGGCACAAAGGCCACCATCTTCTCAGCGGCATCCGCGCTGACTCCCATGATTTCGGCAACTGCCGCGGCTGTCGCATCGCCGCCCGCCACGCACTTGTTGGTCGGGGCTTCGCCCGCGGCGACCGCTGCAGCGTAACCGTCACAGCCGGGGTAGCCGCATCCGCCGCAGTTGGCGCCGGCCAGGCAGGAGCGGATTGCGGCCTGCTTCGGATCGACCTCCACATGGAAGATTTTGGAAGCGAAGGCCAGCAGGGCCCCGAACAGGGCGCCCAGAGCGCCAAGAACCACGATTGCAAGGAGAATTGTTTTCATTCCTTCATCCTCCCCTTACATGATCTTCATGCCGCTGAAGCCCATAAAGGCAAGGGCAACCAGCGCCGCGGAAACCAGGCAGATCGCAAAACCGTTGAAGCATTCCGGATAATCGGAAAACTCGGTTCTTTCGCGTACGGAGGCGAAGAGAACGATTGCCAGCATAAAGCCGATCCCGCCGGTGATACCATAGACCACGGATTCAATGAAGTTGTACTTGTTCTGCACGTTCAGCAGCACCACGCCGAGCACCGCGCAGTTGGTGGTGATGAGCGGCAGGTAAATACCCAGTGCCGAATACAGGCTCGGCACCGACTTCTTCAGGAACATCTCCACAAACTGCACCAGCGCCGCAATGACCAGGATAAAGGCCAGCGTATTCAGGAATGCAAGGTTCAGCGGGACCAGAATGTAGGTATAGATGACCCAGCAGATAGCCGAGGCAAGCCCCATGACGAACACGACCGCAAGCCCCATGCCCGTGGCGGTATCCACTTTATTGGAGCAGCCCAGGAAGGGACAGCAGCCCAGGAACTGGGAGAAGATGAAGTTGTTGATCAGGATGGCGCCGAGGGAGATTTCAACAATCTTTGCAAACATTATTCCTCAACCTCCTTCATCGCCGCAGCTTCTTTGGCTGCCCGTTCTTCCAGCTTTTTCTTCTTTTCACCTTTCTTCAGCGCGTACTGCATCAGGCCGATCAGAAGGCCGAGGGTCAGGAAGCCGCCGAACGGCAGGTTCATGATGCCCATCCCGTAATCCGCCGGGAAGATCTGAATGCCGCCGCCCGTGCCGTCCAGCGTGAAGCGGAAGCCGTTCGTAATGTCAATGAGTCCGCCGCCGAAGCGCCCGGAGCCGACGAGCTCACGGAACACACACATGATGATCAGCACGCAGGTATAGCCCAGGCCCTGGAAGATCCCGTCGAAGAAGGAATCCTTCACGGTATTCTTCTGGCAGAAGGCTTCCGCGCGGCCGATGATGATGCAGTTGACGACGATGAGCGGGATGAACACGCCCAGCGACTCGCTCAGCGCCGGGATAAACGCCTGCAGGAGCAGGTCCACGATGGTAACGAAGCCCGCAATGACAACCACGAAGATTGCAAGGCGGATTTCTTCCGGAATAATCTTGCGCAGTGCCGCAACCACCACGTTGCAGCAGGTCAGGATAATCAAAACCGAAAGCCCCATCCCGATGCCGTTAAACAGCGTTGTGGTGATGGCCATTGTGGCGCACATACCGATCTGCTGAACCAGGACCGGGTTGTTGGTGATCAGGCCTTCTCTAAACTGTTGTTTCCGATTCATCTGCAACCCTCCTTAACCCAGAGCCGCGACAGCCGCAATGGACGTCGCAGTTGCATTGGTAACCGCGGTCGAGGTAATGGTGGCGCCTGCCAGCGCATCGATGGTGCCGCCCGCCTTGGTGAGGGCGATGTCGGCACCCTGACCGATAAACTGTTCACGGAAGGCAACGCCTTTGTTGGAGGTGGATGCCGCAACCGCACCAAGGCCGGAAGTTTCCTTGTGTTCGATAATGGAAATGCCCGTGCACTTCAGCTCGTTGTCCACGCCGCAGGCCATCGTAATGTTGCCCTGTGCGCCGGAGAAGGTGGAAGTGACCACATAACCGTTTCCGTCATTGGACTGGTTGATGCTGTCCACCGTCGGAAATGCCCGCCCGTCAAAAGGAACCTCGGTATAGCCGGACTCCGACGGAAGAACCGCGGAAAACGCGGAAATCTGTTTCATCATCTTGTTGTAGGCGATCTGTTCAAAGGTCAGAGCATTGACGACGCCCAGGATCCCCGCCGTTACGGCGCAGATCAGAAGCAGAACCAGTGCAAGTTTCGTGACTTTATTGTTCATTTCGTCGCCTCCCTTGCCGCCTTTTCGGCCTCTGCCTTGCGAAGCTCGGCAGTGGCTTTGGCTTCTTCGGCTGCCAGGCTCAGTTTATCAGCCTTGACCTGAGCTTTTTCGGCTGCGATATCCGCCTTGTTCACACCGAACTGGTGTCTGTGGAATGCCTTATCGATGGCCCAGGCACAGAGGTTCATAATCAGGATGGCATATGTCGTGCCTTCCGGGAAGCCGCCGAAGTAGCGGATCAGCATCGTCAACGCGCCGCAGCCGAAGCCGAACAGCAGCTGGCCGTTCAGGGTTACGGGGCTGGTTGCGTAGTCCGTGGCCATAAAGAAGGCGCCGAACAGGACGCTGCCTGTGAGCAGGTTATACAGCATCCACTCGAAGTTGCCGTAACCGTACTTCTTCCCGCCGAAAATGAGGGTCAGCAGCGCTACCGTCCCGATAAAGGACACCGGGATGCGCCAGCTGATGACCTTCCGCCACAGGAGATACGCGCCGCCAAGCAGAATGGCAAGTTTGCTGATTTCGCCCATGCTGCCCGGGATCATGCCGAGGAACATGCGGCCCATCCCGAAATAAGCCGGCATACCTCCGTCGGAATAGAGGCTTCCCAGCGGCGTCGCCATCGTCATGGCGTCTACCGTGGGCATCAGCGAGTTGGGCGTCGCCCATCTTGCCATCAGGGTCGCATAGCTTGCCAGCAGGAAAGCGCGCCCGGCAAGAGCAGGATTCAGAAAGTTCTTTCCGATTCCGCCGTACAGCTGCTTTACGATGACGATTCCGAACAGCGTACCGATGACCGGGATCCAGGCCGGCGCCGTTGGCGGCAGCGTCAGGGCAAGAAGCAGGCCGGTGACCACCGCAGAGAGATCATCAATGCTGGACTCCTTCTTAAACAGCCTGCGGTATCCCCATTCCCAGAAGACCGCGGAAGCAACGCCGGACACCATCAGGATCAGAGGAGGGATCCCGAACTCGAGCACCGCAACCACCGCGGCAGGCAGGAGAGAAATGATGACATCCAGCATCAGCCTCCGCGTATCCGTACCGGTACGCACCTGAGGCTGGTATGCTACATCCAGAATGATTCTTTCTTTCTTATCACTCATTTCTGGGCCTCCTTTGCCGCCTTGGCTTCCGCCGCAGCCTTTTCTTTGGCCGCCTTCGCCTGGAACATCAGCTTCGCTGTCTTGAAGGCGTGGGTCAGCGGCATGCGTGCCGGGCAGTTGAACGAGCAGCTTCCGCACTCAAAGCAATCCATCACATGGTATTTTTCCATGTTCGCGAAATCGCCTTTGCTGTAGTACATATACATGAAAACCGGCTCGAGGTTCATAGGGCAGACCGTGATGCACTTTCCGCAGCGGATACACTGGGGATCCTCGATGTTCTTATCCTCATCCTCGGTAAAGAACAGCACGCCGGCCGTGCCCTTAATGGTCGGAGCTTCAAAGCTGGTCGCACAGATGCCCATCATCGGTCCGCCGAGAACGATCTTTCTCGGATCCTTGACAAAACCGCCGCACTGCTCGGCAAGATATCCGAGCGGAGTGCCCACGCGGGTCAGCGCGTTGCTGGTGTGTCCCAGTGCGCTGCCCGAAACCGTCACGATACGCTCAATGACGGGACGGCCTTCATAGCACGCCTGATAGACTGCGTAGCAGGTACGGGTACTGATGACGGTGGCACCCACGCCGGCAGGCAGCCCGCCCGGCTTCACCTCGCGCCCGGTGACGGCTTTGATCTGCATCTTCTCACCGCCCTGGGGGTACTTGACTGCCTCCGGGACGATCTCAATGCCGTATTTTGCGGGATCCTTGGACTGCAGCAGGTCAATGGCGTCCTGCTTGTTGACCTCAATGCCGTAATACGCAACGGGAACCCTGCTGGCAATGCGGACCAGTTCAATTCCCTTGAGCAGCTGCTCCGGGAAATTCAGCATGGTCAGATGGTCGCCGTTCAGATAGGGTTCGCATTCCGCGCCGTTAATGACCAGCTTGTCGACCTTCCCGAGACCGCTGCGGATTTTGAAAGCCGTGGGGAACATGGCGCCGCCCATGCCGACAATGCCCGCCTCGCGAATCCGGGCAAGAATTGCATCGGGGTCTTTCAGTTCCTCTTCGGTCAGAGGCTTCAGGTCTTCACAGGGGGTTTCCTGGAAGTCATTCTCAATCACGACGGACAGAATCATATCGCCAAGGGGGTGGGGTCTCGGTTCCACGGCAACTACCGTGCCGGAGACCGAGGCGTGAATCGGAGCCGATACGGGTGCAGGGCTTTCACCGATTTTCTGACCCAGCTTCACATAGTCCCCTTTTGCCACCAGAGGCTTGCAGGGGGCGCCGATATGCTGAATCATCGGGATAATCACCTGCGCAGGCGGTGCGACTACAGAGATCGGAACTTCCGGAGCCTTCATGTAGTTGGGATGAACACCGCCCTTAAATGTATGGGTCATAAGCTTCACCTCGTTCAATGATTTCCCAATAGATAACGAGGGTATCATATCACAAAATTGCCATGCATGTCCATAGGCTTTTGTCCATTTTGACAAGATAAGTTCTTAACAATCCCACAGTATGCTGTGGTTTTCTGGACATTTTCACCAAAATTGTCACAATTTACGGGATTCGGTTTTGCAGCCCTCCTGTGATGTTTTTGACAAGGCATTCCGGCCTTTCCGTCAGAAATCTGACAGTTGTTTTTTCCTCCTTCTCTGGTATAATGAAGAAAAAATCTGCGGAGGTCTCTATGAAAGCAATCGTCAGCGTCTTTGCCAAAGACGCACGCGGCATCACCGCTTATGTGACCGCCCTGCTGGCGGAACGCGATATCAACATTCTGGACATCAGCCAGACTCTGATGCAGGAATATTTTGCCATGATCATGCTGGTGGATCTGGAAGCCTGCCCGCTCCCCTTCCATGAACTGGCGCAGTGGCTGCGTGAAAAGGGCATGGAACGGGCGTTGGACATTCACATTCAGCGGTCCGACATCTTTGAGGCCATGCACCGCATATGAGCTACCTGATGAACAGCAGCGAGATCATCCAGACCATCCGGATGATCGACCAGCAGCATCTGGATGTCCGCACGGTCACCATGGGGATTAACCTCCTGGACTGTGCCGACCGCGACATCCGCCGCTGCGGTGAAAAAATCTACGATAAACTGTGCAAAACCGCGGAACGCCTCGTTCCCGTCTGCTGTGACATTGAGCAGGAGTTCGGCATTCCCATTGTCAACAAGCGCATCTCCGTTACGCCCATTTCGCTGGTTGCGGCAAGCTGTGCCTCAGCGGACTATGAGATTCTTGCCGGGTTTATGGACCGGGCAGCGAAAGCCGTCGGGGTAAACTTCATCGGAGGGTTTTCCGCGCTCTGCCAGAAAGGCCTGACGGAAAGCGACCTGCGGCTCATCCGCTCCATCCCCCGCGCACTGACCGACACCGAGCTGGTCTGCGCCAGCGTAAACGTCGGCTCCACAAAGGCCGGCATCAACATGGACGCCGTAAAGCAGATGGGCTTGGTCATCCGCGAGACGGCCGAGCTGGGTCCCATCGGCTGCGCCAAGCTCGTGGTCTTCTGCAATGCGGTGGAAGACAACCCCTTTATGGCCGGCGCTTTCCATGGAGTTGGCGAGCCGGAGTGCGTCATCAATGTGGGCGTCTCGGGTCCGGGCGTTGTCGCCCATGCGCTGAAGGAATGCAAGGGTGAGAAGTTCGACACCGTGGCCGAGACCATCAAACGGACGGCTTTCAAGATCACGCGGATGGGTCAGCTGGTCGCGCAGGAAGCTTCCCGCAGGCTCGACGTCCCCTTCGGTGTGGTCGACCTTTCCCTTGCACCGACCCCGGCGGTCGGCGACAGCGTGGCGGAAATCCTCGAACTGATCGGGCTGGAGCGTTGCGGCACACACGGCACCACCGCTGCCCTTGCCCTGCTCAACGACGCTGTTAAGAAAGGCGGCGTTATGGCAAGCGGTCACGTCGGCGGACTCTCCGGCGCTTTTATTCCTGTTTCTGAAGACGCGGGAATGATCCGTGCCGCCGAGGAAGGCGCGCTCACCATTGACAAGCTGGAAGCCATGACCTGCGTCTGCTCGGTCGGGCTGGATATGATCGCCGTTCCCGGCGACACGACGGCCGACACGCTTTCCGCCATCATCGCGGATGAAGCCGCAATCGGGATGATCAATAACAAGACCACCGCTGTCCGGCTGATCCCGGCAATCGGCAAGAGCGTCGGCGAGCGGGTCGACTTCGGCGGTCTGCTGGGCTCCGCCCCGGTCATGCCGCTGCATCCCGGGTCTGCGGCGGAATTCGTCGCCCGCGGCGGGCGCATTCCCGCTCCGCTTCACAGTTTGAGGAACTGAGCTTCTCTGTCAGCTGAGGCTCAAAACTATTTCATATAGCAGGGGCCAACATCTCGTTATGAAATCTTTCCTTATACATATCGGTACGGATTTTCCCGCCATTCTGTTTTTTATCATTCTGCTATGGTGTATCCGAAGCACTGAAGCTGAAGAGAACGATCTTATTTCAAAGGAAGACGGTCTGTCTCTCCGCGGAATGGCGGCTCTCTTGGTATTGCTGCACCATCTAGCTCCTTCGACAGAGAATGGGTTGCTTTTGCCGAAGTTTTATTCGGTCGGTGCAGGGGGAATTGCTGTCTCACTGTTCTTTTTTCTTTCGGGATACGGGCTGCAGAAGCAATACATCATAAACGGGGAAAGCTATCGGAAAAGCTTTCTGAAAAAAAGAATCCCAACCATCCTGATTCCCTTGGCTCTGTTTACCGTACTGTACTGGCTGGTTTACTATTCTATCGGCAAGGTCTACACGATTCAGGATATGGTTGCCGATATCCGCATCGGAGTGCCGTTCGTTGCCTATTCCTGGTACCTGATTGCTCTTCTGCTGTTTTATTTGTTCTTCTGGATCTCGATGAGTGTTTTCAAGGAACACACTCGTTGGATGCCGATTGCCGCCTGCGGATGGTATATCCTTTATGCCTTGACCTGTATTAAGCTGAAATACCTGATCTTCTGGTACGATACTGCTCATCTTCTTCCTGTCGGGATGTTCTGTGCAGTACATGAGAAAAAAATACTGGATGTCCTGAAAAAACGGTCTTCGTATTCCGCTCTTGTGTTAACGGCCTTTTCCTGCTGGCTTGTGATCTCTTTTGTATTCGCACATATTTGGCCAATTAATATTTATTTATACTATATCTTATCCATCAGTCATGTGTTCCTCTCTACTGTGGTGATTGTGTTGCTTCACCTGAAAATCAAGATCGGGAATCCTGTATTAAGATACTTTGGAAAAAACTCCATGGAAATCTATCTGATTCATGGATTAATTTTCTACCTGCTCCGAGGAGATATCTTCTATCTGAACAATGAACCGCTTTACTGCCTTTTAAGCCTCTCGATTGTGATTCTGATTGCAAGCATTCTCGCTCCGGTTGACCGCTTCCTGCTTCGTTCGTGGAAACGTATCGTAAAATAGCTTTTCTCCTGCAGCCGATCTCAGAGTATTCAGAATATTTTAAAACCCGGGAACATATGAACATGTTCCCGGGTTTCACTCTTTTATTCAGCCAAAACGCTTATCCGGCTTTTTCAACCTGTTTTTCTCCGGTTTCGCTTTCTCAATCACGCTCTGATAAGGCATCAGCATGCCTTTGGTCATATTTGCTCCGATTTTTCTGTTCAGCTTTTCATTGTTCAGCATCGCGCCGACCAGATACATGCCCAGAATCATTCCCTTTCGCTTCTGCGGGAAGTCGTAGAAACCGTGTGACTTGTAGAAGCGGTGGTCTTCTCTCATCATGCCCTGCATGGTGAAGATGAGGTCACGGAAAATCTTCATTCCTCCCACGCCGTAGAAGTTTGCCGGCTGCTGAAAATCCTTCCCGACCGCATATTCCAATTCCGCGGCCAGCGCGTCGATTTCCCGGTCGGTATCCGCTTCGTTGCAGGCAATTCCGGCCAGATAGTTTCCGCCGACCTGCGCTCTCGCTTCCATCAGCGTCTGCAGATTCGGTTCCGCACTGAGATGGCCGTCGATGAGATAGCCTACAGGTTTCCCCATAGTGACCGTCCGATGGCCGTTGCAGAACTGCCGGTCGTCATAAAGCTTGAAGCGATAGCCCATCGAATGATCCCGGATCGTATAGGCATAGACCGTGGCGTCGGCTTCCTGTATATTCTCCCGGAGGAAGCGGTCAAAGCCGTCTTGATAGATACAGGTTCCGTCCGATGCGCAGTGGAAGCAGCCCAGGCAGCCTCCGGAAAAGGGAAAGTCATGGAGATTGACCAGCCTGACAGGATAGGGCGATACCCGCATGAAGCGCTCCACCATCATCGGCAATGCTTCATTTCCCTCTTCCAGATCGGTCACCAGGGCGATGCTCTTCTGTGATGACTTATGGGCTTCGGTTTCCGGCAGCGTTGCCGGGGACAGTGCACCGGTTCCAGGGGCCGGAAGGCAGACTGTTTCCGATCTTCCTTTCTCCACCGACCAAAGCACATGCCGGAAGAACTCCAGCGCTTCCTTCTGCCCTTTCTTCTGCAGCAGGTCCTCCATATCTGCGGAAAGCCCCCGCAAAACCTTCATCTTCAGGTCGGCACAGTTCTCCCGGATGAATTCGTGAGCTGTAATGTCATAAAAGTGCTTGGAAGTGGAAACCTGCGTCGCATACTTTCCTTCAAGGCTTACGCCGTGCTCCTTGATCAGTTCGATAAATCGGTGCAGCTGGGACGGCACCAGAAAGGTGTATACCGGATAGCAGAAGACGATCAGTTCCGCCTGCTCCAGTTTGGCCTGCGCACCCGAAAAGTCCCGCTCAATCGCCTTGATTCGCTGCCCGACATTCAGCTGTTCATAATGGTGCTCTGGGAAGAACTTTTGAATGTAGAGCATGGTCTGCAAAGTAATGCTGTTATCCCCTGCCGGAGCGCCGTTCAGAATCAAGATGTTCATGTTTTCCGCACCCTCCTGTTGTTTCCGGTTCATCCTGGTCAAGGATGGTATTCATTGATGGTATCATTATATCATATTCCGTCTGTTTTTCCAGTCGGCAAGCGGCGAAAAGAATCCGCCGCCCCTCTAATCAGAGCGGCGGAAGCGGTTATGATGATATTATGCCTGATTATCACAGACTTTTGGAAATCAATCGATCAGTTTCACAGCAGTTCCGTAGGCGACGACTTCCGCCGCTCCCTGCATGACCTGAGAGGAACCGTATCTGACCCCGACGATGGCATCCGCGCCAAGCGCTTCCGCCTCGTCCACCATGCGTTTTGTGGCTATCTGACGCGCTTCATTGAGCATTTCCGTGTAGCCTACGATTTCCCCTCCGACGAGGGTTTTCATGCCGGCCATGAAATCTCTGCCGAGATTCTTTGTCTGAACGATGGTTCCCTTTACAAGACCAAGGACTTCCATCTCTTTTCCGGGATAACGGTCAATACTTACGAGCTTCATCGATCTCTCCTCCTTTTACTTCTTTCAGTCTCTGTATCACGGCTATGATGACACCGATGATCACGGCTCCCAACACTGCAAGACAAAAGATCAGGATCGCCTTTGGGGCCGGATCCATCGCATTTGCCCAGAGGAGCATGGCGATCATCGCAATCGCGAACAAAACGACAACCGCAGCGGCAATAATTGCCCCTGTTTTGCGCTTGCGGGTATCTGTTTTTTCCACGTTCATAAACTTGCCCCCTCCTTTTTCCAATTCTTTCATTCGTTCAAGCCAGGCGGCGGCATCCACGCCGGTATAGTCCCCGCCTTTTTCTGCCAGCTGCAGGCAGAGGATCTTCATCTGGCCGACGCTTTGTTCCGCCTCTTCCAATTCCTTCAGCCGGTCTTTCATGCATCGTTCCAGACCGAGTTCCCCTGCCGCCATCTTCCTGATGCTTTCGCAGGAAACTCCCAGTTGACGGAGAAGCTTCACCTTTTCGAGCTGTCGGACATCATCCATGGAATATTCCCGGTAGCCGTTCTGAGAATCTCTTCCCGGCTCCACCAGCTTCTGTTCCTCATAAAATCGGATATTCTTTTTTGTAATGCCGACGAGTTCCGCAACCTGATTGATCTTCATTTTGATTTCCCCTGACGCATATTCGCGCTTTATGAGGTCATTGTAAGGCTTCCACAAGGTGGAATGTCAAGCGATTTTTTATTTTTTTCTGCAAAAAAGTATCAACAATGAACACACACTGCCGGTGCACGCAAAAAAACGGATTCATCTAGCGGAATGGCATGACAAAAAGGCCGGGAATTCCCCGGCCTTTTGCTTTCCAGCGATTCAGTTTTCAGCAGATCCGTTCTTACTCAAGATTCAGGCCGCGCTTCAGGCCAAGGGCAGTCGCCAGATACAGTACCGCAGCCTGAACGACCTGCATAATGCACGCATGCATGCAGACACGTGAGGCAAAACGGATGCCTTCTTTCGCCGTGTGCATGTCGAAGGACTGTGCTTCCATGGCAATGCCGGACAGCCCGTAGCCCATTTCCATGGTGTTGAACGCAAAGCTGATGAGGATAAAGAAAACCACGCTCAGCAGCACCTTGTTCTTGGTAAACATGTGGCCCAGCGCCATCGCCCCGTAGAAGTGCAGGCAGCTGACGATGGCACCCAGCAGCATGATAACTGCCGACCAGGCCATCAGCTGCGTCAGGGCGCCGCGAATGCCCAGTTCATCCAGTTCCCTGACCACTTCACTCCAGCTCGGAAGCTCAGAAAAGATCATCTCCAGATTGGTCCCGGAGAGATTCAGCCCCGTCAGCGCCAGGATCAGGAATATAAACAGTGCCGTGGCAAAGAACCAGACCAGGGAAACGATCAGCTTCGACCAGATGAGCTCATGCACGCTCACCGGGAGCGTAAACATCAGGTAGCCCTCGCTCTTCAGGAGGTTCCGGTAGAAGCGGCTCACCATGACGACCAGCGCCATCACGCCGACGGCAACCATCCCCATCCCGAAGAAAATCAGAATCAAAATGAAGAGGATGCGGAGCGCCGGAATATCCGAGAGACTGCTCGTCATGCCGCGGATGGACAGGTTTGCCATCAGCGCCAGCGCAAGCAGCGCGCCCATCAGGGGCAGCATGATCCTTCCGGTTGCCCGGAATTCATGCTTCAACAGTTTTCCTAACATCTGAACACCTCCCGGAAGTACTGGTCCACACTCATCCCGCGTTCCTCGCGGATGTCATCCACAGAGGACTGCAGCACGATTCTTCCCTTGTCAATAAAAATCACATCGTCCAGCACCTGCTCCACATCCGCAATCAGGTGCGTGGAAATCACAACCGCCGCATCGGGGTTGTAGTTGCGGATAATCGTGTCCAGGATATAATCCCGCATTGCCGGATCCACGCCGCCGATCGGCTCGTCCAGCAGATAGAGCTTTGCTTTCCTGCTCATGACCAGGATCAGCTGGGTCTTTTCACGCGTGCCCTTGGACATTTCCTTAATTCGCATGTCTTCCCCGATGTTCAGGCGCAGAAGCATCTCCATGGCACGGTCACGGTCAAAGTCGTCATAGAAATCTTCAAAAAAGTCCAGCAGCTGACGGACCTTCATCCAGTCGGCCAGATAGGGCTTGTCCGGCAGATAGCTTACCACGCTGCGAGTCACCTTTCCCGGTGCATCGCCATCGATGAGTATTTCGCCGCCGGTCGGCGTCAGGAGCCCGTTGGCAAGCTTCAGCAGCGTGGTTTTCCCGCTGCCGTTCGGCCCGAGCAGGCCGACCACACGCCCCGGTTCTATGGTTAAGTTCACGTTATCCAGCGCCTGAACCGAGCCAAAGCGCTTGGACAGATCCGCACATTCAAGTATCGGCATTTTCTTCCGTCTTCCTTTCCTCCAGCATTGCGAGGATCTCCCCGCGTTGATATCCGAGTTTCTCCATTGCCTGGAGGAAACTGCGGATCTGTTCTTCGGCAAAGCGGTGCTTTGTATGCTCAATCACGCTCATGTTTTCCGTGACAAAACGCCCGGCCGTCCTTTGCGAATAAACCATACCTTCCCTCTCCAGTTCCTGCAGCGCACGCTGCATCGTGTTTGGGTTTACGCCGGCCTCTGCGGCCATATCCCGCACCGACGCAAGCCGCTCACCGGGGAGAAAACTCCCGGACACGATCCCAAGCTTGATCTGCTCGACCAGCTGGGAGTAGATCGGCAGATCACTGCGGAAATTCCAGTCCATCGCGCACCTCCTTTGTGTTATTGTCTTAAGTGATTAATACAATAACACATCGTTAGCGTGTTGTCAACACTTTTTTCAGGAGACAACAAAAAACAGGAACCTCCGGGGAGATTCCTGTCTGTGAAGGAACGATCTTCAGCACTGATCCAGGTAATGGCACACGAGCAGATCCACGCAGGCTCCGTAACTCTTCAGGCCAAGGGTCTGGTCGTAGCTGAAAAGGAAGCCTTCGTACACTGCGTTGGAAACTGTCTGCACCGGTGTTTCATACTGCTTCCAGTACTGGCGGGTCCGTTCCAGATCACGCAGCACGTTTTCGTTCAATCCCTGCCGGATCATCTGCCATGCACCGGGGTCTGCGGAATAGAGCGCATTGCTCAGGTGGGTGTACGCCATGAGGCATGCGGAGTAGCAGTAATCCGGGTCTCCGTCGAGAAGGCTTGCATACACTGCGCAGAAGTTTGCCTCCTGCTCCTTTGCCACACCGCGCTGATGGGCCAGTTCATGGGCAACGGTTGAAGCGAATTCCGACGCCGGGGCATCGGTGTTTACATTGGCTTCCGCCGTGAAGGGGAAAAAGAAGCCCGTGAAGTCCGTCAGGCTCAGCAGTTTTGAAAAAAAGAAAGGCTTTGCCCGCACAGCAGGCCCCGCGAGCTCAGGGCAGGCCTCTTCGGCCGCTGCATACAGGGATTCCGATCTTTCCAAAACCGCGGTGCGGTCGGTTGCGCAGATTCCCTCGCTGTCGCGGGGCACTTCCGAAGAATAGCGGTTGGCAAGCGAAGCGAACCAGACCGTAACCTTCTCCAGTTCCTCCACGGAGATTTCACGGGTTTCAAAGCCCGAGCGCTCCATGAAATCGTCCCCGTAATAGTAGACGCCCCAGAGCAGGCAGAAGCCGGCATAAACCGCAAGACCGGCACTGCCAACCGACAGCAGATACCTCCCCAGCACTGCCAGCCTCCCCTTCCGTGTAATCAGAAGCCAGACCGTACGCAGGGTCAGTGCAATCAGGGCAAATGCCGCGGTCAGAATCAGGACCTCAGCCACCGAAAACGGCACCCGGTTGGTTGCGGACGCAAGGAAATGATGGACGGGCTGAACCACCCGCATGGAGAGAGTTCTCATCAGTTCCTTGCTGCCCCGCAGTGCACGCTGCAGAACGACGACAAAGCCGGCAATGCACAGCAGCAGCATCCTCCCGGGGCACGCTGCAAAGGGTGCGGATATGAAATTGTAGATTCTGTTTTTCATCCTCTGCTCAATCCGAAAAACCATAGGAAGTCAGAACCGGCCGCCTCATGCGAGGCAGCCGGTTCTCTTATCGGTATAATCAGGCGATGGCCTGCTTCGCCACGTCACAGAGGGCTGTGAAAGCGGCTGGATCATGAAGCGCCGTCTCAGAGAGCATCTTGCGGTTCATATCCACGCCTGCCAGCTTCAGGCCGTGCATGAAGGTGGAATAATTCATGCCGTTCATCTTGCAGCCCGCGCTGATGCGGGTGATCCAGAGCTGACGGAAGTCGCGCTTCTTCTGC
Organism: Oscillospiraceae bacterium; assembly: GCA_017395085.1. Classification (GTDB taxonomy): domain Bacteria; phylum Bacillota; class Clostridia; order Oscillospirales; family Oscillospiraceae; genus Limivicinus. The sequence continues at coordinate 50,956 of JAFPWF010000002.1, forward strand.
TTGCGTCCGACGTACGCATAGCGTCCGGACTTCATCATCTGCTCATTTGCCATCTTAAAGTGGCGGGACTTGTTGCCCCAGTATCCTTTTGCGAGCCCAAGCACCTTATTTCTGTGCTTGCGGGTCATCATTGCGCCTTTTACTCTAGCCATTATTCGATCCTCCTGTTATCCGTCGCCCTTATTTATAAGGGATCATTTTCTTGATGGTTGCAACGTTCGTCACATCTGCGTAGGTTTCGGAACGCAGACGGCGGCAGCGCTTGCTGTCTTTCTTGGTGAGGATATGGCTCTTATACGCGTGGGCGCGTTTGACCTTTCCGCTTCCGGTGATCTTAAACCGTTTTTTCGCACCGCTGTGGGTCTTCAGTTTGGGCATGACTGTTCTCCTTCCTGATCGGGCTTACCGCCCGTTCTATACAATAATATTTATTCCGCAGCTGCGGGTTCTGCCTCAGCGGGCACTGCTGCCGGTGAGGGTTTTGGCTGTTTTGGCTTTCCGGGCTTTTTGGGCGGCGTCACCGGCTTCGGGGAAAGGAACATCGACATATTCCTGCCTTCCAGCTTCGGCGCCTTGTCCATGTTGGCGATTTCCGCGCACTTATCCGCAAAGTCCTTCAGCAGGGTTACTCCGATTTCGGTGTGCGCCATCTCACGGCCGCGAAACCGTACCGACACCTTTACGCGGTCACCGTCTGAAAGAAACTTTTGGGCATTTTTCAGCTTCGTATTAAAGTCGTTGGTGTCAATCCCGGGAGACATGCGAATCTCCTTGATTTCGATGACACGCTGGCTCTTCTTCGCTTCCTTTTCCTTCTTGGTCTGTTCAAACCGGAACTTCCCGTAGTCCATGATCCGGCAAACAGGCGGGTTGGAGTTCGGCGCGATCTTGACCAGGTCATAACCGGCCTCGGTCGCAATGCGAAGCGCTTCTTCAGACGATACAATGCCAAGCTGTTCTCCTTCTTCGGAAATCAGCCTCACCTGCGGATCGCGAATCTGTTCGTTGATCTCGTGGCTTGTTGTGGCGATGGAAAACACCTCCAGAAAATGCGGGTTTGTGAATACAAAAAATGCGGGATGCAAACAAGCATCACCCGCACAGAAATACCCTGCCGAAAGCAGAGAAGTCCATCTTAACCGCGGCTGCCAATGGCGCCGGGTGAGGCCGGGGATGCCGTGCCTGCTTTGTTTTGCCGTGTCATTATATTCGCAGGAACATGGTTTGTCAAGAAGAATTTTTGGATTTATACACGTCTTTTAACTCTTTTTCGGCAGGCTTTTCTTGTTTCCCGGAAGCACATCTGATATGATGGAGTCATAAAGGTGGGATGCGTATGCCCAAATGGAAAAAAACAGCCGCGGCCCTGCTTGCGGCATTCAGTCTCTTCGGCTCGGGATGCGCCGCAATTCCGGACTCAGGAGAAGCCGCCGCAACTGACAGACCGGGCTCGACCCCCGCTCAATACCGGGTACTCACGGCAACGGATCTGCACTATCTCGCGCCGAGCCTGACGGATCACGGCGCTCTCTTCTGGCAGGTCATGGAAGCGGGAGACGGCAAGGTAACCGAATACTGCGATGAAATTACAAGCGCGTTTCTGGAAGAAGCCGCAGCTCTTCAGCCTGACGCTCTGATCCTCACCGGCGACCTGACGTTTAACGGAGAAGAGGCGAGCCATCTCGCTCTGGCAGAAAAGCTTGCCGCCACCGAGGCGGCCGGGGTTCCGGTGTTCGTTCTGCCCGGCAATCACGATCTGTATCGAAAATGCTATTCTTTCCTGGGTGAAAGTTCCGAACAGGTAGCTTCCATTCTTGCCGACGAATTCCGGCAGATTTACGCGGCTTTCGGCTATGATGAGGCACTTGCGCTGGATGCAGATTCCCTGAGCTATACGGCACAGCTCAATGAAAGTATACGGCTGTTGATGCTGGATGCGAACACGCCGCACGACTTCTGCAGCCTGTCCGGGAAAACACTTGCATGGGCTGAGGAACAGCTGCTCGCCGCGGAGGAAGCAGGGCAGCATGTTCTTGTCTGCTGTCATCAGAATCTCCTCAAGCACTCCATGTTCGGCACGGGATATGTGCTGGGCTGTGCGGAGCAACTGCGCGCCTTGTTGGAGAAGTACCATGTTCCGCTGTTTTTGAGCGGCCACCTGCATATCAAGCACATCTGCACAGAGGGTACCGTGACGGACATCGCCACCTCTCCCCTGACCATGGCAGCATGCCAGTACGGCAGGCTTCAGCTGGAAGACGGCGTGCTGACTTATGACGCGGAAAAAGTGCCCGTGGCAGACTGGGCTGCCCGGAACGGACTGAAGGATGAAAACCTGCTGGATTTTGAGAATTACGCCATCGGGCGCCTGGAAACGCGGACCCGCGTCCAGGCGGAAGGGCAGCTGCAGAAACTCGGCTTTCCAGAGGAAGAGATTCTTCCGCTTGCGGACTTTGCCTGTGCGCTGAACAACGGCTATTTTACGGGAGACCTTACTCTGATTCCCGGGCTTGACTCCAACGGAAGCCTTCTGAGACAGTGGAAAGAAAGCGGAGCTTTTTTTGCTTCTTATTTCGCTTCTATTGAGAATGAAATCGGGATGGATCACACGTTCTGGCAGATGGAATTGCCATAACGCCCTTAGACTTCATGCAAATTCCGGGCTGGGTTCTTCAGAACCAGAAATATTGCTTTACCGGTGTCCGGGAGCATTGTTTGTTCCTTGACAAACATTATAAATAGTGTTACATTACTCGCGACACATTTTTGACAGAATGAGTCTGAGTGTGCAAAAAAAATCTATCATGAGGAGAACATTATGAAAAAGTATTTAGCAATGCTTCTTCTGGCCTGCATGGTGCTGTCTCTGGCTGCCTGCGGCCAGCAAGCTGCTCCCGCCCCCGCTGCCGAGCCCGCCCCTGCAGCAGAGCCCGCTGCCGAAGCTGAGGCTCCCGCCGAAGCGGAAGCTCCCGCTGCCGAAGAGCCCGCAGCCGAAGAGCCCGCAGCCGAAGCGGAGTACAAACTCGGCATGGGTGTCAGCCTGAACATGGACAGTTCCAAGGCCGGCAACGCCCAGGTTGACGCAACTGTCGCTGCCGTCGTTCTCGACGCGGAAGGCAAGATCGTCGCTGCGAAGCTCGACGTTGCCCAGAACAAGATGGACGTAACCGACGGCCAGGTTGACACTGAGAAGGAATTCCTGTCCAAGGTCGAACTCGGCGATGACTACAACATGGTCAAGTTCTCTGACGCCACCCTCGAGTGGTATCAGCAGGCAGCCGCCTTTGAAGAGTACGTGATCGGCAAGACTGCTGACGAAGTCGCCGGCATGGAGACTGTTGTCAACGAAGAAGGCCACCAGGTCACTACCGACGAGGCACTCTATGCTTCCTGCTCCATCTCCATCGGTGACTTCAAGGAAGCCGTTGTCAAGGCCTGCAACGATGAGCAGGGCCAGACCTTCAAGACTGCCGGCGAATGCAAGCTCGGTCTCGCGGTCATTTCCACCTCCGACGAGTCTGTTGCCGCCACCAAGGATGAAGACGGCGTTGTGAAAATGTACACCGATTACGCCGCTGTTGCTGTTGATCCCGACGGTAAGATCCTTGCCGCAGTCACCGATGCAACCCAGCCCCAGATCAAGATTGACGTCAACGGCGAGATCGTTGAGACCACCTTCAAGGGCACCAAGCGTGAACTGAAGGAAGACTACAACATGGTCAAGTTCTCTGACGCCACCCTCGAGTGGTATCAGCAGGCCAAGAACTTTGTTGACTTCTGCGCCGGAAAGACCGCGGACGAACTCCGTGCCACCGAAACCCAGCTCAACGAAGAGGGCCACCAGGTCTTTGTTGACGAGGCCCTGTACGCCAGCGTTTCGATCAGCGTCGACGGCATGATCGACGTGGTAGCGAAGGCTGCTGACAACGCCTGAAATCCATAAAAAACCATAGGGGATGAACGCTTTGCGGCAACGAAAATCGTGGATTGCGATCCTGCTGCTTGCGCTGCTGCTCGGAGGCTGCTCCTCCCGGAGCCCGCAGGAGACGGCAGATGCAGCACCTGACGAAGTGCCGCAGGTCGAGCCGAAGGGAAAAGTATACTACACCTATTTCGACACCGTCTCCTATGTATATGACTACGCAGGAGATTCGGCAGAACGGTTTGACGACCGTTCTGCCGAAGTTTCTCATATTCTGTCAGAGTATCACCAGCTGTTCGACATCTACCACGAGTACAGCGGCATCAACAACCTCTTCACGCTCAACAAAGCTGCCGGCGGGGATGCCCTGGAGGTTGACCCGAGGCTGATAGACTTTCTCCTCTGTGCACGGGACATGTACGAGCTGACCGACGGTGAGATGAACATTATGCTCGGGCCGGTGCTTCGCCTCTGGCACGACTGCCGCGAGGCAGCAGAGGCAAATCCTTCCGAAGCCGACATTCCTTCGGCGGAGGCCCTGGAGGAGGCTTACCGGCACACGGACATCTCCCTTCTGGAGATTGACCGTGAACACAGCACGGTCCGGCTCGCGGATCCCGCGGCCTCCGTAGACGTCGGAGCGCTCGGAAAAGGATATGCCACGGAGCGGGCCGCAGAGTATCTGGAGCAGCAGGGTGCCGCAGGCTATGTGCTGAACATCGGCGGAAATATCCGCTGCATCGGCGACCGCCCGGACGGCAGCGGATGGGTCACAGCCATCCGGAACCCGGACAACTCCGCTGACGACTTTGTCCGCCGCATCCGCATCCGTGATACCGCCTGTGTGACTTCCGGCGTATACGAACGGTACTTCACCGTGGACGGTGTGCGCTACCACCATATCATTGACCGCGACACTCTGATGCCGGCTCGCTATTATGATTCCCTTACCGTGATTACCCCCGACAGTGCACTGGCCGATGCGCTTTCTACGGCTCTGTTCTGCATGCCGTGGGAAGATGGAAACGAACTTGCAAAAGAAATCGGGAATGTAGAGGTCCTGTGGCTCTTCCCCGACGGAGAGCAGCGCGGCACTCCCGGCATTGCCGGTTTGACAGAAGAACAATCTTAATCCCTGAAGGAGGCGGGACATCTCAAATGAGAAAAAACATCTCGACCCTGAAATTACCCCATTACAAGGGCACGGCGGGGAAAGCCGCCGTGCGTATCCCGGTACCCAAAGAGGTACTGCTGCCGATGAACATGCACTCCGGGCAGGCGGCCGAGCCCGTCGTTGCCGTTGGAGATCATGTCACCGTCGGCCAGCTGATCGCACGGGAAGAAGGCCGGAACAGCGCTCCCGTACACGCTTCCGTTTCCGGCACCGTCAAAGCCATTGAGCCGTACGCGGCAGGCGGAAGAAAAACAACCGCCATCCGCATTGAGAGCGACGGGAAGATGGAGCACTGTGCAGATCTGAAGATTCCCCAGCCGACGAATCTGGACGAGTTTCTGCAGTGCGTGCGCGAAAGCGGCGTAGTCGGTCTGGGCGGAGCTGCTTTTCCTGTGTGGGCAAAACTTGCCGCCGCGCAGAAGAGCCACATTCAGACCGTGCTCATCAACGGTGCGGAATGCGAGCCTTTTATTACCAGCGACCACCGTGTGATGCTGGAATGCGGCGACCTGATCGAAGAAGGAATTGAACTGCTTCGCCGCTTCCTGGAATCCGAAGAATACATCATCGGGATTGAAAAGAACAAGCCCGACGCCATTGAACAGCTGACGGAACGCTTCAAGGATGACCCTTCCGTAAAAGTCATGCCGCTGGAAAGCGTCTATCCTCAGGGAGCCAAGCAGGTGCTGCTGTACAACGCCACCGGCAAGGTCGTCGGTCCGGGCCAGCGTCTTGCCTCTCTCGGGGTCATTATCATCAATGTCACCTCGCTTGTGAAAACTGCAGAGTATTTCACAACCGGAATGCCGCTTGTCGAACGTATCGTAACGGTTGAAGGTTCAGCCGTCAAGGAGCCGAAAAACCTGATCGTCCCGATCGGCACTTCGATCCGCGATCTGGTGGAAGCCTGCGGCGGACTGACGGAAGATCCGGGCAAGATCCTTTACGGCGGCGCCATGATGGGCAAAACCGTGGACACCCTTGACGCATCGGTTCTGAAAGCGACGAATGCCGTTGTCATCATGAACCGCAGGGACGCGGAAAAGATCAAGCCCTCCCCCTGCATCCACTGCGGGCGCTGCGTGGCGGTCTGCCCCCTGGGGCTCAATCCAACCGCCTTTGCCCGTGCGATGGAAATGGAGAACGAGGATGCCCGTGCGGCACTGCTGCAAAAGGAGCAGGTATCGCTCTGCATGGAATGCGGATGCTGCAGTTATGTCTGCCCGGCCCACCGTCCGCTGGCTGAGAACAACAGCGCTGCCCGCCGCTTCATCCGCAGCTGGGAAAGCGCCAGGAAAGAAGGAGGGAAGTAAGCCATGGATAAACCCATCATGTCTGCCGGCCCTCACATTCACAGCAAGGACAGCAGCAGCCGGATCATGCTTGACGTGATCATCGCGCTGCTTCCCGCCGCTGTCGCCGGCGTGATCCTTTTCGGTCCGCGCGCAGCAATTGTGATTCTGACCTGTGTTGTCAGCGCCGTATTGTCCGAATATCTGTTTAACCTGGCCGCCCGCAAGGAACAAACCGTTGGAGACCTCAGCGCCGTGGTCACAGGATTGCTGCTGGCGCTGAACCTCAGCACAAACGTCCCTCTGTGGCAGTGCGTGCTCGGCTCAGTTTTCGCCATTGTCGTGGTCAAATGCGCTTTCGGCGGCATCGGCCACAACTTTGCGAATCCTGCCATCACCGCCCGTGTCTTTCTGCTGATGGCCTTCACCTCGACAGTTGCCGGAGGCGCTGCACCGCGGTTTGCCGATGCGGTCTCTTCCGCCACCCCGCTGAACCTGATCGGCACGGAAGGCGCGGTTCTTCCCAGTCTGGGAGACATGTTCCTCGGGCTGCGCGGCGGCGCCATCGGCGAAACCTGTATCCTTGCCCTGCTGGTCGGTTTTGTCTATCTGCTGGTACGCGGTGTCATCCGCTGGCAGACCCCGGTGATCTTCATCGGGACTGTGTTTGTGTGCTACCTGATTGCCACCGGCAGCTTCAGTGTTGCGCTTTATGAAGTGCTTGCAGGCGGCCTTGTGCTCGGTGCGGTTTTCATGGCAACCGATTATTCGACCACTCCCATTACCGCCGAAGGGCGGATGCTGTTTGCCCTGGGCTGCGGCCTGCTTACTTTTGTGATCCGGCGCTTCTGTTCCCTGCCGGAAGGCGTTTCCTACTCGATTCTCTGCATGAACGTGCTCGCCCCCTGGCTGGAACAGTGGACGCGCAGAAAGCCGCTGGGAGGTGTCTGATATGAAGAAACAGCCTGTTTTACGTTCCGTGCTGTGTCTGCTTCTGCTGCTTGCTGTACTGGCTGCAGGCGTATACGGCATCAACGGCTTCACAGCCCCCAGGATTGCGGAGAATGAACGTCTGGCCGCTGAAGCGGCCGCAGCTGCCGAAAAAGCCCTGCTCGGGAACTCCGTGATGCTTTTTGACCGGGAAGACGAGGCGGCTTCCACCATTTCCGTTTCGGCCGATACCGTGCAGTCTGTCTATCAGGATGATGAAAGAGGCCTGTATCTGGTTCGCCTGAGCACTAGCGAAGGCTATTCCAAGCTCCCCATTCTCCTGACGCTGACACTGGATTATGACGGAAAGATTGTTTCTCTCGACATCAATGAGAACCCGGACGACAAGGAGCTCGGCGAGGAATTCCCCCTGAGTTTTGAAGGCCAGGATTCCACTCTTGCCGGCGTCAACCTGGTTGCCGGCGTGACCTTCTCCTCCTCCGCCATCCGCAATGCAGTCAACGACGGCTTCAACGCCCTGATCGACAACGGGCTCTTTGCAGCCGCAGAAAAGAGCGATGATCAGCTCCTCAACGAACTGCTCCCGCAGGTTTATCCGGGTCTGGTCAACAAGGCCGGGGTTCCGCAGGGTGAAGAGCTGGCCGGCAGCGGCAGCGTCTCCAGCGGAATCAAAGCAGCAAACGGAAGCGGCTTTGCCTGGTTTGTCACCGGTGATGAAAGCCTGCTCGCCGTGGACAGCGCACTCGACACTGTGAAGCTTTACAACACCGCTGGCGAAGACGTCACCGGCACGGCAGATTCTTCGCTGATTGAAGAGATCCAGGCGCTCTCCGACGCCAACGCCGATGATTACACCGACAAAGATCTGAAGGCCTTCGGCAGAATGCTTGACGAAGACGCCGAGCTGACCGCAGTTGAAATTCCCGGGCTCTGCAACAGCGTGAACGGCGCCTACATCGCACAGACTGCGGACGGCGAACGCTACGCTTTCGTTGCGCGGCCTTACGGTTATTCCAATGAAGTGATGGACTTCTACTATGTGCTCGACGAAGACGGCGCAATCGATGCTTTCCGGATTGCTGAGCTGATCATCTATTCCGAGTACTATTCTGCCTACACACTGGACGAGGACAGCTATAAGGAAGGGCTCCTCGGTCTGACGCAGGACAGCTACACCGGCGAGCAGACTCTCATCAGCGGTGCAACCATGACATCTCAGGCTGCGGATACCGCGATGCAGGATGTCTTTGAAGCTTACCGGCTTCTGATGGAAAGCAGGGGGTGAAGACATGAAAAAGAAACTACTATCCGGTAATCCTGTTTTACTGCTGTTTCTCGGTGCGGCACCCGCCCTGGCTTCCAGCACTTCGGTAACCAGTGCTCTGGGTATGGGCATCGCAGTGATCGGCGTTCTTCTCTGTTCGGCTCTTGTGCTCGGTCTGCTCCGGAACCTGATTCCTGAGGAAGCAAAACTCAGTGCGGCTGTGATCGTTGTCGCCGGTTTCGCTTCCATGGCGCAGCTGCTGCTGCATGCGTTTCTCCCCTCCGCTTACGCGATGCTCGTCTTCTATGCAGCAGTTCTCGGCGTTGACCTGATGCTCTTCGGCTCTGCCGAGAACGCGATGGACGCGGGTCTCGGCAAGGGGCTGGTGAATGCGCTTGTGAGCGGACTCTGCTTCCTGGTCTTTGTTCTGATCCTTGCGGCTATCCGTGAGCTCTTCGGTGCCGGCAGCTTTGCCGGGAAAGCCGTGGACGGCCTGAAGGATATTAAGATTGCACTGCTGTGCCAGCCCTCCGGCGGACTGTTTGTATTCGGGATTCTGCTGGCTGTTGTAAACAAACTATTTCCCTCCACGGACGGTGCAGGCGCCCTTACAAGCGCCTCCGCCTTCCTGGAAAGCGAACAGAAGGAGGCTGAAGCATGAAAGAAACCATCCTTTTGGTGCTTGGCTTTGTGCTGGTCAACAATTATGCGCTGACAGCTTTTCTCGGCCTTACCCCCCTGCTGGGTTACTCAAAAAAAGGCGAAAAGATTCTGGCTCTCGGCCTTTCCGTTACGGCTGTCACGCTCGTCACGGCAGTGCTGCTGTGGCTGCTGCGCGGCGTCATCCCGGCATACTTCCAGATTCTCGCCGCCGTTGTCATCGTCCTGCTGCTCGTGTATTTGCTTCAGCAGGTCTGCGGCAAATCACTCGGGATCTGGTTCCCCGCCATTGCACTGAACAGCGCCGTACTTGGGCTTGCCCTGAACGCGACGGCCGAAGAAAGCGTCGGTACGGTGATTCTCTCCGCGCTTGGCGTTGGACTCGGTTTTCTGCTGGGTCTCTACCTACTCGCCGGGGTTCAGAGGCGGATTGAGGAAGAACACCTTCCCAAAGCTTTCCGCGGACTCCCGATTCAGATTTTGGCAGCCGCCATCGTTGCCCTGATGCTGACGGCATTTAACTTTCAATGAAGCGGGGTTCTGACCGGAAAAAGCTGATCAGAGATCTCGTTCTGGCAGGTTCTCTGCTGCTTGCAGCGGTCATTTTGCTGCTGGTGATCAACGGAAGCCGGGAATCCGGCGGTGTGGCCGTTGTACGTGTGGATGGTGTAGAAACCGAAAGGCTTCCCCTCTCCGTGAACGGCACCTTCCCGCTCAACGGCGGCAGCAACATCCTGATCATTCAGGATGGGCAGGCCTGGATGAGTGAAGCAAACTGCCCGGATCTGATTTGTGTCCGGCAGGGGATAATCCACTACACCGGCCAGGTCATCACCTGTCTCCCCAACCGGCTGACCGTCACAATAGAGGGCGGTGAATCCGGCGGCGTTGACCTCATTGTCGGTTAACACTCCGGTCAAATAACAAGAAGAACGGAAGAGAATGGACATCATTCCTCTTCCGTTCTTTTATTCAGTTTATTATATGATTCATGCCTGCGTATCGCGGTGATAGATTCTGCGGTACTCTTCCGTTTCCATCCCCTGCTCGTCAAACAGGATCAGCGGAGTTTCCGCTTTCAGCCCCGGTTTTCCGTCCTTCCTGCCCTCAAGCAGGACCAGCATCGCTTCCTTCCCGGGACAATGGTAAACAAAACGCAGCCGCTTCGGCTCCAGGCGACAGCTTGTCATGGTCTGCATCAGGCGATTCAGCCCGTCCGGCCGATAGCACAAAAACACCCTTCCGCCGCTTCTGCACAGCCGGGCGGCTGCAGCGCAAACGTCCTCCAGGCTGCAATTTAACTCCGCACGTGCGGAAGCCCGATCCGGATGCGGAGACTGCAGGCCGCGCTCCCGCTCAAAGTAGGGCGGATTGGAAATGACGAAATCAAAACTCCCTGCCTGAACATTTTTCACCGTATGCCGGAAGTCTCCGGGAAGAATCACAGCCCGATCAGAAAAACCGTTCCGCTCCATGTTCTCTTTCGCAAGTGCAGCTGCACGATCCGTGAGTTCCATCCCGGTCATCGTGAGCGCAGGGGTTTTCCAGAGGAGCAGCAGCATCAGCGCACCGGACGCGCAGCCGAGATCAACGCCGCTCCTGCCGGCTGATGATTGCGCAAAGTCGGCAAGCAGCACCGTATCGGTTGTCAGGCGGATTTGATCGTCCTGAGCAAAAAAAGGTCCGCCCGGCCATAGTCGTTCCATTTCCAGATTCATCTGCATCATCGCCTGTTTCCGCATTCCTGTGTCCCGTCAGCAATGTCTGCCTTAACCCCGGGAGGCTTCTCCGCTTCATAAACCCATAAAAAACGGAGAGGTAAAAACCTCTCCGTTTTTTCATTGAAACGCCTCAGACGTTCTCAATGGCCTCAGCCGGGCACTGAGCTGCGCAGGCGCCGCACTCCAGGCACTTGCTCTGGTCGATCTCATAGTGGAGTTCGCCCATGTCGATGGCCTCGGCAGGGCACTGTGCTGCGCAGGAACCGCAGGACAGGCACTCGTCGGTGATAACAAAAGCCATGATTATTCCTCCCGTTTAGAATTCAGATCCGGTACGGATAGAAGAAACCCGCCCACTGTCTGTCTGTCAGATGCATTGTAGCACATCTCCTCAAAATTGCAAGAGGAAGTTTTCCCGGCTTTTTGTTTTCCGTTTTTCTGTTTTGTCGCCGGATTTTTACTTGACATTCCTGAAAAGTGAGAATAGAATAACTTGAATTGTGTTTTTAAGGCCCTGGGGAGGCTTAGAAATATTCTTCAATATAATTCCGACGCCGCGCATGAATTGCCCGAATGGCGTCTCAAAGATAGCATAAAACAGCATATGCTTGTGAACCCACGCAAAATTCTTTAAAGAATGGAGGTGTGTTTACTACCTATGCCAGCATTTGTATGGATTATCATTGTGCTTGTTTTAGCCGTTGCCGGATTCTTCGGCGGCACCATGTACCGCAAAAAGGTTGCGGAACGTGAAATCTCAAGTGCCGAGGATGAAGCAAAACGGATTATCAACGAAGCGATAAAAAGTGCAGAGAGCAAAAAGCGCGAAGCTCTCGTTGAGGCAAAGGAAGAAATACACAAAAGCCGCTCGGAGTTTGAGCGGGAAGAAAAGCTGCGCCGCGCTGAGGTGCAGAAGCAGGAACGCCGCCTGCAGCAGAAGGAAGAAACCCTTGACCGCAAGACGGACGCCCTGGAAAAGAAAAACGAGACCCTGAGTTCCAAAATCGCCGCTGTCGAAGCACAGCAGGCAGAAGTAGCCCTCGTCAAGAAAAGCCAGCTCGAAATGCTGGAAAAAATCTCCGGCTTCACGGTAGAAGAAGCCAAATCGTATCTGATTGAAAGCATCCGCAACGATGTTACTCACGAGATGGCCGTCAAGGTCAAAGAGGTGGAAGCCCAGTATAAGGAAGAGGCTGACAACCGTGCCCGTGAAATCATTACCACCGCAATCCAGCGCTGTGCCGCCGACCACACCAGTGAGGTGACCGTTTCCGTCGTTCCCCTCCCCAACGACGAAATGAAGGGCCGCATCATTGGCCGTGAAGGACGCAACATCCGCAGCATCGAAACGCTGACCGGCTGTGACCTGATTATTGACGACACGCCGGAAGCCATCACGGTGTCCAGTTTTGACCCTGTTCGCCGCGAAGTTGCAAGGCTTGCTCTTGAAAAGCTGATTCAGGACGGCCGTATCCATCCCGCCCGCATTGAAGAGATGGTCGCCAAAGCCCAGAAGGAAGTCAACGCCACCATCAAGGCCGAAGGCGAACGCGCCGTGTTCGAAACCAACATTCACGGTTTGAATCCGGAGCTCATCCGTCTGCTTGGCCGCATGCGTTACCGCACCAGCTACGGGCAGAATGTGCTGAACCACTCCATCGAAGTGTCGCACATTGCCGGCCTCCTCGCATCCGAACTGGGTGTTGATGTGGCAACGGCCAAACGTGCGGGCCTTCTGCACGACATTGGCAAGGCCATTGACCATGAGGTCGAAGGAAGCCATGTTTCCATCGGTGTGGATCTCGCCCGCAAGTATCACGAATCTGAAGCCGTGATTCACGCCATCGAAGCCCACCACAACGATGTAGAGCCGCATACCGCTGTCGCCTGCCTGGTTCAGGCAGCTGACGCCATCTCGGCATCACGGCCCGGTGCCCGCCGCGAGAACATTGAGAACTACGTCAAGCGCCTGGAGAAACTGGAAGAAGTTTCCAAGAGCTTCCCGGGCATTGCAAGCTCCTATGCCATCCAGGCCGGCCGCGAAATCCGCATTATGGTCAAGCCCGAGGCCGTCACCGAAGACCAGATGGTGCTTCTGGCACGCGACATTGCCAAGAAGATCGAAGACGAGCTCACCTATCCCGGCCAGATCAAGGTTCACGTTCTGCGCGAAACCAAAGTTGTGGACTACGCAAAATAATACCATCCCCCTTTCATGGATAATAACAAACCGCCCCACGGTCCGGGAAGTTCCCGACCGACGGGCGGTTTGCATTATTCTCTTGCTCTCAAAGAGCAATTTCCATGAAGATGGTTCCGGGTACGAGGCAGTCGTAATATGGTGCCACTTCATAAAACCCGAGGCGGCGGTAAAGCTTCAGCGCGCTCTTCAGTCCAGGCAGCGTATCCAGCCTCAGGAAAGCATACCCCTCTCCCCTAGCATCATCCATGATGCGGCGGACCAGCTGCTCACCCAGATTGCGGCCCCGGAATTCCGGCCGTACGTACAGGCGCTTCAGTTCCGCATGGGTTTCGTCCGAAGGCTTCATGCCGACGCATCCGGCCAGACTCCCGTCTGCATAGACGAGGTAAATCCGTCCCTTCGGCAGGCCGTATTTTTCCTCCAGACGGGCAATCTCCTCATCGTAATTCTGCTGCTCCAGCGATCTCGAGAAAACCGGATCCGTCTTTACCAGCATGTCGGCGTATTCTTCGTACAGTGGAATCAGCTGCTCCCGATTCTCAAAGGCCGGGATCAGTTCCGGGAACACGTTCATTTTTCTGTTTCCCCGGAGCGCCTTTTTCCTGCATTGTGGAGCATCTCGTCTTTCAACGCCATCAGCTGCTCGGAGAGGTCCACATAGTGCTCGTGCGGGTTTTCAAAGCGTTTTACTTCGGGCCATAGGGTCTCCATCTGGGCAGCACAGTATGCTTTGATTTCCGGCAGTGTGGGCAGTTCATAAACCAGCTCGCCTTTGAGGAAGATCGGAACCTGAAGTTCCACGGCCCGGTAGTTTTCCATGGTCTTGGTCTTCCAGCGCGCCATCGGATCACAGATCGTCAGAGGCTTTGAATCGTCCACTACTTCTTCCCGCAGGCAAATGTAATCCGCCTCGGCCTGCCCGGTTTCCCGATCATAGAAGCGGTAGAGCTTTTTGAAGTCGGGGTTCGTGATTTTCCCGATGTTTTCACTGATTTTGATCTTCGGGATGCGGTTGCCGTTCTCGTCTTCCACTGCACAGAGCTTGTATACGCCGCCGAAAACCGGCGAACTTTTGGATGTGATGAGACGCTCGCCAACGCCGAAGGAATCGATCTTCGCACCCTGGCGGATGAGATCGCGGATCAGGCGCTCATCCAGCGAATTGGAGACTGTGATCTTGCATTCGGTCCAGCCGGCCTTGTCCAGCATATCTCTCGCCTTCCGGGTCAGGTATGCCATGTCACCGGAATCAAGGCGGATTCCGCATTTCGTAATGCCGAGCGGCTTGAGGATTTTGTTGAAGGCTTTAATGGCGTTCGGCACGCCGGAGCGAAGGGTATCATAGGTGTCAACCAGAAGAACGGCATTTGTCGGATAGGTCTTGCAGTAATGCTCAAAGGCTTCATACTCGCTGCTGAACATCTGTACCCAGGAATGCGCCATGGTCCCGGCAGCAGGCACGCCGTAGATCTGGTCGGAAACCGTGCAGGCGGTGCCCGCACAACCGCCGATAAAGGCAGCCCTTGCCCCGGTCACCGCGCCCGCGATACCCTGCGCACGGCGGGAACCGAATTCGAGTACCGTCCGCCCCTCCGCGGCACGGCAGATTCGGCTGGCTTTTGTTGCGATCAGGCTCTGGTGGTTAAACTCCAGCAGCATATAGGTTTCCAAAAGCTGGGCCTCAATGGCCGGCGCACGGACCGTGATCACAGGCTCACCCGGGAAAATCGGGGTGCCCTCCGGAACCGCCCAGATGTCCCCATGAAAGCGGAAATCCCTGAGAGACTGCAGGAATTCCTCATCAAACATCCCGCGTCCGCGCAGATACGCGATATCCTCCTCGGTAAAATGCAGGTTCTGAACATAGTCAACAATCTGCTCCAGGCCGGCGGCAATCGCATAACCGCCCTCGTCCGGCACATTGCGGAAGAAAACGTCAAAATAAGTGATGCGGTCCTGGTATCCCGCTTTCCAGTAACCGTTCCCCATAGTCAGTTCGTAAAAATCGCAGAGCATGGTCAGATTAATACCGTTTGCCGTTTTCATAGGTCTTTTCCGTCCTCCTGAATGGTGTTTTGATCTTCCGATGCAACTAATATGCAGGGGAACTGCAAATATGTTAGTGCTTATTATATGCCCGTGTATCAGGAAAGGCAAGCGTTAAAAACTTGGCGGGCACGGCAGATTCCGCGCACGAAAACTCCTCTTCTCCGTAGCTTTCCCGCCCTGTATTTTGATGATTTTTAAGGATTTTCTTTTCTCCGTTAATTGACTTTCCACAAATCCTGTTATATCATATTAGGGTATGTTGTTTAATATGATAAAGAAGAAAGGAGACCAGAACTTTGGCTATTCTGACCGTTCCAGGCCGGGTTGAGCTTGCCGGCAACCACACCGACCATCAGCACGGCCGTGTCTTAGTTTCCGCCATCCACCTGTGCATTCAGGCGGACTTCACTGCGAATTCTGACTCCGTAATCCGTCTCCGCAGCCAGAAATATGGTGAGATGAATATCCCCCTGAATCAGCTTTCCGTCCGTCCGCCGGAGTTTGGGACTCCGGTTTCGATGGTGCGGGGCGTTGCCGCAGCATTCCAGGATCTTGGGCTTTCCATCGGAGGCTTCGACGCCACCGTCACTTCCACGCTCCCAATCGGCGTCGGGCTCAGCTCTTCCGCCGCTTTCTCCGTGCTCATCGCGCGGATTCTGAACACCCTGTATAATGACGACCGCGTAGAGAACATTGTTCTGGCACGCGCCGCACACACGGCAGAAAAAGTACACTTCGGCAAACCCAGCGGCATCACCAGCCAGCTGGCCTGCGTGTTCGGCCATACGCTGTATGTGGACCTGAAAACAAATGAGTTCGAGCGGATTGAGGCCGACTTCGGGTCGATGGGGCTCAGCATGTGCCTGACAAATACCGGTGGGACGCACGACGGGCTGAGCACTTCCTACGCCCGGATCCCCGCCGACATGAAGTACATTGCAAACCTCTTTGACGAAGGCGTACTTGCCGATGTTGACCCGGAGGAATTCCGTGCCAAAGGCTGGGATCCTTCCAACCGGCCCGTCCGCCGCGCGATGCACTTTTTTGACGAAAACGAGCGCGTGCCGAAGATGCGCGACGCGCTGAAAGCCGGCGATGGGGAAACCTATATGAAGCTGATGAATGAGTCCGGCCGTTCTTCTGAGCAACTGCTGAACAACATTGTCACCAGCACCACCGATGACACGCGCCTCCAGGAGGGACTGGAACTAAGCGCTTCGCTGTTGGAAGGGAAAGGCGCCTGGCGCGTTCACGGCGGCGGCTTTGCCGGCTGTGTGCAGGCGCTGATGCCGCGCGAATACTACTCCTTCTACCGCAGTGAAATGGAAAAGCGTTTTGGCAGCGGAAGCTGCTTCCCGATTCAGCTGGTCTGAGGCACAAATATGCCCGAAATGAATTACTGCATGCAGTGCGGCACCCGCCTGCATCTGCGCCACCATTACACGGAGGGAGAAATCCCCTACTGCGACACCTGCGGCGAGTTCCGTTATCCCGTATTCAACACCGCCGTCAGCATGCTGGTCATGAATGAGGCAAAGGACCGCATCATTCTGATCCAGCAATACGGCAAGCCGACCTATGTGCTGGTCGCAGGTTACGTCAACAAAGGGGAAGACGCCGAACAGGCTGCCGTACGCGAAGTCTTTGAAGAACTCGGGCTGGAGGCCACTTCGGTTTCGTTCAACCACAGCCGCTACTATCCCCGTTCCAACACGCTGATGCTGAACTTTACGGTCACGGTTCCCGAAGAAAACGCACACCCCAACTGGGAGATCGACAACTGGCGCTGGTTTACCACGGAAGAAGCCCGGCAGAACATCCGCCCCGGCAGTCTTGCCGAAGCATTTCTGGACGGCTATCTCGACGGCGGCGAATATCACTTCCCAGATCTCTGATTGTTTTCCCCTTACATTTCAGAATACCGACAGCAAAAGACCTCCGGGCTATCCGGAGGTCTTCTTTGATCTGTTTTGTTGGGATCAGGTCGCCCGGATGCAGAATCCCTCGGACCAGGGATTCACCGACAGGCGCTTCTGCCGGATCATCTGCAGCATGGGTTCCGGTTCCGTGATGACCCGGCCGTGCATCCGGTCAATCCCCAACGCAAGCAGTTCCGGGCAGCAGCTCACACTCGGCCCTGTCAGAACAACCTGTGCACTCCGGCTCAGTTCCAGCAGGCGCGGCATGGTTTTGTTGATGGCGGCGCTTCCGGTGATGATCACAAGGTCGCATTGCGGCAGAAAATACTCCGCTGCGCTGTCCGGGTAGGCGCCGGTTTTTTCTTCCCGGTCCGTGATCCAGAGTTTTTCGGCAGGGGCAAGCAGCTCCGTCGTAATGTTGCTGTGGCCAAGCATATAGCCCACCATGCCGACTTTCTTCCCGCAAATCTCAATTCCGTCCAGCGTTTTTGCATCCCTGCAGAGGTATTCGCTGTCCCGGCGGTTGTAGAACGCGTTGACTGCTGCAAACGCTTCCGTCGCCTCCTCCAGGTTCCAGGAGCGGATCGCCTTTCCCGCTTCGCTGACCGGGAGGCCCAGCAGGCTCGGATACATCCGTGGAACCGTGTCCCCGGTCGTATGCATGGCAACCCCGCAGCGCCCGTCGCTCAGCACGGCCGCCGTCCAGGCCACGCCGTGAACCAGACGGCTGACACAGACGCTTTCGTCCAGGCCGCGGATCAGAATGTCATAATAGGAAAAGTCCATTCTTCCGTTTATTTCTCCGGATTCACCGGCCGCAGCACCATGGCCGTGCGGGGCGGCAGGCAGAGGCGAATCGCCGGGCCGTCGTGGCCGGGCACCCAGGCGGGACAAAGCGTGTGCGGAATGTTTCCGAAGCCGCCGTATCCGATATCATCGGTGCTCATCAGCACCTCGTGGTCGCGCCCCTCGCACACAGGAATCACATAATCGGCGTGTGTTTTCGTCGGGTCAAAGTTAAATACAAACACAACGCCGCCTCTCTCAAACGCCAGCATGTGGTCGTTCTGGTGAATCAGCAACAGATGGATTGTTCCTTCCGCCAGCACTCCGTTTTCGCGCGCCATATGGATCATATCCGCATCAAAGGCATTCAGCAGCCCGTACTTGAGGTAGCCGTTCTCAACCAGGCTCCACTGGCGGCGGCAGTAGTGATAGCTCCAGCCGTTTCCTTCCCGGGGAAAGTCGATCCATTCGGGATGGCCGAACTCATTGCCCATAAAGTTAAGGTATCCGTTTCCGCCGGCACTCATGGTCAGGAGGCGCAGCATCTTGTGCAATGCGGTCGCACGGTCGATCACCTCATTGTGGCAGATCCGGTCCATATCGGTATACATCCGTGCGTCCGCAAGACGGAACATGATTGTTTTATCCCCGACCAGTGCCTGGTCATGGCTTTCCACATAGGCGATCGTTGCCGCCATGCGGGCCGTCAGTTCGTGCCAGATATTGTCCAGGCTCCAGTCCTCGTCACGGCGCTCCCGGATGAGTTTGATCCACATGTCGGGGAGGCCCATCGCCAGGCGGTAATCAAAGCCGATGCCGCCGTCTTCCACTTTATAGCACACTCCGGGCATGCCGGACATTTCCTCGGCAATGGTGATGGCATGCGGATTCACTTCGCGGATCATGGCATTTGCCAGCTGCAGATAGGTCACCGCTTCGGTATCGGTGTTCATGGAGAAATACATCTTCAGGTCGGAAAAGGCTGAACCGAGCGCATGATCGTGATAGAGCATGCTGGTAACACCGTCAAAACGGAAACCGTCAAAATGATACTCGGTCATCCAGAACTTCAGGTTGCTGAGCAGGAAATGAATCACTTCCGTTTTGCCGTAATTGAAGCACTTGGTATCCCAGGCAGGATGATTGCCCTGCGGCCCCTTGTGGAAAAACTGGTACTCCGTCCCGTCGAAGGCGTTAATGCCTTCCACGGTGTTTTTGACTGCATGGGAGTGTACGACATCCAGCAGGACTGCAATGCCCATCTCATGCGCACGGTTCACCAGGTACTTCAGTTCCTCCGGGTAGCCGAAGCGGCTGGAGGCAGCGAAGAAATTGGACACCTGGTACCCGAAGGAGCCGTAGTAGGGATGCTCCATGACTGCCATCAGCTGCACGGTGTTATAACCCAAAGTTTTGATGCGCGGCAGAACCCGGTCTGCAAACTCACGGTAGGTACCAATACGGTATTCCTCGGTCGCCATGCCGACATGTGCCTCATAAATAAACGGGACCGGGTCGGGAACGAAGCCGCTGTCGGTCCAGGGCCACGGCGTCGTCGGATCCCAGACTTCACAGATCCAGTCAAAGCTGACCTGGTCCTGTACCACACGGCGCGCGTAAAGCGGAATATGGTTGCTGAGGCGGTCGCCGTTCTGCACCACGGTCCGGACCCGGCTGCCGTCATGCAGCGCCTCTTCCGGAAGCTTCAGTTCCCAGTTTCCGTTTTCCAGGCGGGTCATGGGATTCGCTGTTTCATTCCAGCCGTTAAAATCACCCATCAGGAACAGTGCGTCGGCGGCGGGCGCCCACTCCCGGTAAACCCAGCCCTCGCCGGTGTGATGAAAGCCATAGTACTCATGCGCATTGGCAAAGTCGCTCAGTTTTCCGGTACCCGCAAGCTGTGCGCGTACCCGCAGGTAATTTTCCTCCCGCTGTTCCAGATCCTTCCGGAACGGCACGAGTGCCTTGTCATAATCCAGAATACGCAGCATTTCCGAAAATCCTCCCGATTATCACTGATGTTGTAGTTTTTCTGCGCCAGGTTTTCAGGTCAGCTGAAGATAAAGATCATGATATTGTCTGGCAGAATTCTCCCAGGAAACGTCCTTCTTCATATCGCGGACGACAATCTCATTCCAGCGGTCACGCTCGGTAAAGTACACCGTCTTCGCGCGGATCACCGCATCCAGCAGGAGCCCCGCCTCATAGCGGTCGAACGTGAATCCGTTGCCCTCATCGGTGAATTCGTTATACGGCATCACGGTGTCCTTCAGGCCGCCGGTCTCACGCACGATGGGAACCGTTCCGTAATGCATGGCGATCAGCTGCGTCAGGCCGCAGGGTTCAAACAGGCTGGGAACCAGGAACGCATCCGCACCCGCATAAATCTGATGCGAGAGATCGTCCGCGTAGGCAATTGTCGCGCTGACGGATTCCGGGTGCGCACTCGCCCAGCCGCGGAAAGAGTCTTCGTAACGGGCTTCCCCGGTTCCGAGAACGACAAACTGGGTGTTGCCGTCCAGGAATTCCGCAAGGACGGCATTCACCAGATCGAGCCCCTTCTGGTCTGTCAGGCGGGAAACCAGGCCGATAACAAACTTGTCCTCGTTCTCTTCCAGGCCGAGCCGCTTCTGCAGGGCGAGCTTGTCCTCTCTTTTTTTCTTCAGGACGGTCCTGTAGCTGTAGTTGGTCTTCAGGCAGCTGTCCGTCCGCGGGTTCCAGATTTCCACATCGATACCATTCACAATGCCGTGAAGCTTGCCGGAATGATGGCGCAGATGAGAATCAAGCCCATCCCCGTAGAACGGCGTCTGAATCTCCTCCGCATAGGTTTCGCTGACGGTTGTGATCAGATTCGCATATGCCAGCCCGCCCTTGAACATGCTGGCGTCCTCGTATCCCTGCTTCAGTGTCGTGTAATCGAACGCATAGCCGGGCAGGCCGGACCAGTACTGGATGGTCGGAACATTATAGATGCCCTGGAAACGCAGGTTGTGGATGGTGATGATGCTCTTGGCGCTGCCCACGGGCGTCCCGGCGAAGAGCGTGCGCAGATAGACCGGTACCAGGCCCGTCTGCCAGTCGTGGCAGTGAATGATATCGGGAATCCATTCCAGATAATTCAGCACTGCCAGCACGGCTTTGTCAAAATAGCAATACTTGGGGATGTCCTTGACCAGGTCGGTATAGGGATTGCCCCAGCTGAAAAACTCCTGATTATCGATAAAGTAATAGACGATGCCGTCGAGTTCCGATTCGAGAATGCCCACATAGAATTCCCTGCCGTCAGCACAGAGATCCATGTTGAATTCTCCCAGAAACTTCATCTGTCTCTGGAATTTTTCCGGGATGCATTCGTATCTGGGCATGATGACACGGACGTCACAGTTCTGACGAATCAGGGCGCGAGGAAGCGCATACATCACGTCCCCGAGGCCTCCGGTCTTGATAAAGGGAAAACACTCGGACCCGACAAAACAGATTTTTCGCCGGGGTTCGGGTATCACGGCTGCAGGGTCAGGCTTCTTCATCCCTCCGGCCTTTTTTACGGGCTTTTTGGCTTTGGTTCCTGCCGTCTTAACGGCGGCTTCTGCTGCTTTCACAATTTCTGCCATGTGCTACCCTCTCCGTTTTACTCTGTAAATTCAGAACTCCCGTTTTCGGTTTCAGACTCCCTCATAACCCATCGGGTTCTTCGACTGCCACGCCCAGGTGTCGCGGCACATATCGTCCAGATTGTATTCGGCCTTCCAGCCAAGCAGCTGCGCGCTCTTATCGGGGCTGGAGTATACCGTTGCGAGGTCGCCGGGGCGGCGGTCGACGATCTCATAAGGGATTTTTACCCCCGTAACCCGCTCAAAGGCATGCACCATGTCCAACACGCTGTAACCGGTTCCGGTTCCCAGGTTAAAAACATTCTCTCCCCGGTGCGTCTGCATGTAATCAATTGCGGCAACGTGTCCGCGGGCGAGATCCACCACATGGATATAATCCCGCACCCCAGTGCCGTCCGGCGTGTCATAGTCGTTGCCAAAAATGTTCAGGTGATCCCTGCGGCCGACCGCAACCTGAGCAATAAAGGGCATCAGGTTATTGGGGACACCGCGCGGGTCCTCACCGATCATCCCGCTGGCATGCGCACCGATCGGGTTGAAATAGCGAAGGAGCGAGACCGAAAAGTCGTCGATGGCTTTTGCGGTATCCCGCAGGATCTGCTCCGACATGTATTTGGTCCATCCATAGGGGTTGGTGCACATGCCGGTTCTGGAAGTCTCCCGCAGGGGCATCTCGTTGTCACCGGTATACACCGTGGCAGAGGAAGAGAACACGATATTCTTTACTCCGTGGTCGCGCATGGCCTCGCACAGTCTGACCGTGGAAAAGAGATTGTTGTCGTAATACTCCAGCGGCATGGCAACCGACTCACCGACAGCTTTCAGTCCGGCAAAGTGAATGGCACAGTTGATGTCATGTTTCTCAAAAATCCGATCCAGGGCTGCACGGTCGCGGACATCGTTCTCGTAAAACGCTACCCGCTTTCCGGTGATCTCTTCCACGCGTTCAATTGCCTTCGCGCTGGAATTGACCAGATTGTCAATGACGACCACATCGTAACCCTTGTTCAGAAGTTCCACGCAGGTATGGCTGCCGATATATCCGGCTCCGCCTGTTACCAGAATTGTCATGCTCCGGGTCCTCCTTCAGTCGTTCAGCGCCCATCCCTGTTGCGATACGGTCTGAGGCGCTGAAATCTTGTGCTGTATAACCAATTTATTCTATCATACCGATATGGATTTTGTCCATACCGCACCGCAGACTTTCCGCCGAAATTCTATCCCTTCCGTCCGTGCGGAACGCCATTGATTACCTGTGTTCCGGGAGGAAAAGATCGATGGCCCGCCGGATTTCCAGATCCCAGAAGCGCCACTCGTGCCCGTATCCCTCGCGCTCGGTAAACTCCGCCTCCAGCCCGATTTTCTCCGCATAGGCACGAAACTCCCGAAACCGGCGATACATAACGGTGTCTTCCGTCCCGCAGGAAAAGAATGTTTTCGGCATGCCCGGCCTGCCTGCCCATTCGGCAGCCCTGTCCCAGGTATTATAAGGAGAAGCAAGATAGGCCTGCGGCCCGCCTGCATTCTGCAGCCGGATCCGGTTTCTCTCCTTCCCAAGCCTGTCTTTCGGAGAGAGCGGGACATCTTTCGATTTTTCCAGTTCTTCGGCAATCTGACGCATATTCTGCGGTACCCAGGACATGCTGTATGCTGCAGCAAACTTTTCCGGATGTGCCCAGGAATATGTAATCGCGCCGCGGCCGCCCATGGAGAGGCCAGCAATGAAATTGTCCTCCCGTTTGTCGCTTGCGGGAAGCCAGCCGTATACAAGCGGCATCAGTTCTTCCGTCAGATAATCGTAGGCATGATATCCGATACCGAATCCCGGCCAGTTGGCATAATCCGCATTCTGTGCGGACGGCATGACAACCACGAGGTTCTTCTCTGCGGCGCAGAGTTCCACATTGCTTTTCCGCAGCCAGTCGCTGTAATCTCCAAATGTACCGTGCAGCAGCCACAGCACCGGGTACTTCTCCCCGCTGCCGTAAAAGGCATCCGGCTCCTGTTTCCCGCTGCAGTCCGGCAGGAGAATATTTACATCGGTATTACCGGAAAGATACTTGCTGTTGAAATTCAGGTGTACAAGAGCCATAGCGTGTTCTCCTTTCAGGCATTGCAGAGATCGGGTCAGCGCTTAATGTTATGACGGTTTTATTTTACGACATACTCCGGCACTGCGGCAAGGGAAAAATAAGAAAAAGCCCCCGAATGAGAGCTTTTTCTTGATTGGTGCCGGTGGTGGGACTCGAACCCACACGGGGGATTAGCCCAACGGATTTTGAGTCCGTCACGTCTACCATTCCATCACACCGGCGGCTATTTCTTCTCTTTGAAAACAGAACCGCGCTGAAACACGTTGTTTCAGCGCGGTTCTGCTGGAGCTGGATGGGGGGCTCGAACCCCCGACCTCATGATTACGAATCAGGCGCTCTACCGGCTGAGCTAATCCAGCACGTGTTCTCAAAAGCCCGGTTATTCTAACACGTTCCGATGCTTTCGTCAACTGTTTTCTTGTTCTGTAAACTGTGCTGTAAAAGATTTTGTGCAGCCGAAAAACATGCAATTCGTCGTGTTCCGGGTACCTGCCGGAGGGATCACAGGTTACATAATCGGGGTTTTCTTCAATCCATGAAAAAAAGTTATTGACATTTTGAACAGGTTTTTCGACAGGAGGCATCCGAAAAAAGCCCGGTTTTCCGGGCATTCTGCCCCATTCTCGGCCTCTGGAAATTATTTGGTAACAAAATAGTTGCTGATTCCGGTTACCATAACATTTCAGTTTTTTGATGTAACTCTCCGGGAGTGTCTCGTAACATTTGCGCTTAATCGATTACGAAGACGTAACTTTTTGGTTTCAGCTCACAGATATCCGTCCTCGCGCAGGGAGCAGTAGTTGTCACCGGAGATGATCAGGTGGTCGAGAAGCTGGATGCCAACTGTGCTCAGAGCTGCTTTTGCGGAATTAGTTGCGTCGAGGTCTTCCCGGGATGGAGTAAGCGTTCCGCCGGGATGGTTGTGCGCAAGAATCACTGAAACCGCTTTTGCCGACAGCGCGGTTTCCACGATTTTTCGGACGGAGAAATGAACCGCGTTGATATCCCCTTCGTTCAGCAGTGCGAGCTTCAGGACTTTACCGCCGGCGTTCAGGCAAAGAAGTCTGACACTCTCCGTCTGTTCGTGCCGGAACATGGCGCAGAGGATTCTGCCCGCATCGGATGTGCTGTGAACCTTCTGCCCGGCGCCGTCAGTTTTGACGGCATAGTAGCGGTTCATATCCGGTACCAGCTTCAGCAGGATAGCAGCGTTTGGAGAAAGGTCTGCCTCTGTCAGTTCCTCCACTGTGGCATCCAGCACCGCGGGAAGGCTGCCGAAACGTGCAATCAGGTTCTTGGCAGTACTTTTTGTATCTTTTCTCGGGATAGCGTAAAAGAGCAGCAGTTCCAGAGCCTCATAATCCTGGAATGTATCCAGCCCTGTGTTCAGATAGCGTTCCCTGACCCGGTTCCGGTGTCCGCGCAGCTGATCATCCATTGCTTTCCCTCCGGTAATTCTGCGAAAGGTCCATTCCCGCGTAGGCGTTCAGATCGCTCCCAGCCCGGATACCGGCCAGATACTCATAATAGCCCTGGGCGCCGATCATGGCGGCATTGTCGCCGCAGAGACGCAGCGGCGGAATAAACAGCGTGACACCTTCCGCTTCGGCAGCCTGCTGAAAATCCTTCCGGATCCTGGAGTTTGCCGCGACCCCGCCTGCAACCACCAGTTTTCCGTAGCCGAGTTCCCGCACTGCATGCATGGCTCGTGGTACCAGACTCTCGCTGACTGCGCGGGTGAAAGAGGCTGCAAGCGCCGCTCGGTCCAAAGGCTTTCCTGTCTGTTCTGCATGGTGGGCAAGGTTGATGACTGCCGTTTTCAGCCCGGAAAAACTCATATCATAGGGTCTGCCCTCGACATGCGCCACGGGGAATTCATACTTCCTGTCATCCCCGCCCTGCGACAGTTCGTCGATGGGTTTTCCTCCGGGATACGGGAGTCCAAGCACCCGCGCGGTTTTATCAAAGCACTCCCCCGCTGCATCGTCCCGGGTCGCGCCGAGAATCGACATATCGGTATAATCCCGCACATCGGCAATCAGGGTGTTTCCTCCGGAGATGGCGAGACAGACAAAAGGCGGCTCGAGTTCCTGGAATGCAAGATAGTTTGCGGCGATGTGCCCGCGGATATGGTGCACGGGAATCAGTGGAACCTGCAGCACCGAGGCCACTGCCTTGGCAAAGTTCACTCCCACCAGAACGGCGCCGATAAGCCCGGGCGCATAGGCAACTGCTACAGCGTCAATGTCGGAACGGGAAATTCCGGCTTCCTTCAGCGCGCGTTCCGTCAGCAGGGAAATGGCCTCCACATGGCTGCGTGAGGCAATTTCGGGAACAACGCCGCCGTACACAGCGTGCAGCTTTGCCTGTGAAAACACCTGATCCGCGAGAATCGTTCTCCCATTTTCCACAACCGCCACGGCGGTCTCGTCACAGGTGGACTCAAATGCAAGTATCTTCATGAAAACTCCTTTGTCATCAGCACAGCGTCCTCGTGCGGCGCAGTGTAATATCCTTTTCGCAGCCCCGTCCGACGGTATCCGTGCTTTTCGTAAAGCGCCAGAGCAGGGAGATTTCCCGCACGCACTTCGAGAGTCAGAAAGTGCAGCTTTTCTTCCTCCGCCAGAGAATCCAGCATCTCCAGCAGTCTGTCTCCGGCGCCGCGACGGCGGGAAGCCCTGCGCACCGCCACATTCCCAATATATCCCTCATCCAGAACCGTCTGTACCCAGACATAGCCAGCAAGCACAGCATCTTCCCATACGGCAAGCCAGTGCGTGTGCTCATCCGGAATCAGGCGGCAAATCTGTTCCGGCGTCAACGGTGAGGAAAAGCACTCCGTCTCAATGGACGCGAGTTCCCGGACAATCTGCTCTCGGGCTTCGTTTATTTTCCCTGTCCGAAACATCAGTGCGCCTCGGCCCATGTGCGCGCAGCTTTTGCATCCACCGTCAGCGGGACTGAGAGCGATGCCACCTGCTCCATTTCTTCCTTCAGAATCCGGATGACCGTGTCGGTCTCTTCCACGGGGCATTCGACAATCAGTTCGTCGTGAACCTGCAGAACCAGCTTCGCCTGCAGGTTTTCGCGCACGAGCCGGTCACGGACGTGGACCATGGCCAGTTTGATGATATCCGCTGCCGTCCCTTGAATGGGCATGTTCAGCGCAACGCGTTCTCCAAAGGCACGGGTGTTAAAGTTGGAACTGCGAAGCTCCGGCAGATCGCGGCGGCGGTTCCAAAGGGTGCGGACATAGCCGTCGGCCCTCGCCTGCTCCACCACATTGTGCATGTAGTCGCGGACGCCGCTGTAACGGTTCAGGTAGGCATTCATATACTCTCTTGCCTCCGCCGGACGCACGCCGATATCCTGAGCCAGAGAAAATGCCGAAATCCCGTAGACAATGCCGAAATTAACCGCCTTGGCACGGCTGCGCAGCGTGTGGCTGACCTCTTCGATCGGCACGTTGAAAACTTTCGACGCTGTAACGGTATGGAAGTCCTCGCCGGAGAGGAAGGCCTCCTGCATGGTGCGGTCGCCGGAGATGTGCGCCAGGAGGCGGAGCTCAATCTGGCTGTAGTCGGCGTCCACCAGCACTTTGCCGTCAGGTGCGGCAAACATGGTGCGGATCTGAGCGCCGAGTTCCTTGCGCACCGGAATGTTCTGAAGGTTTGGCTCGGTAGACGAGAGTCTTCCGGTCGCCGTCACAGTCATCTGAAAACTGGTATGGATCCGACCGTCCGGGGCGATGACCTTCAGAAGGCCGTCGGCATAAGTGCTCTTGAGTTTTGTCAGGGTTCGGTAATCCAGCACCTTCTGGACGATGGGATGCTTGTCACGCAGTTTCTCCAGCACATCGACATTGGTGCTCCAGCCTGTTTTGGTCTTCTTGCCGGCTGGAAGCATCAGTTCTTCAAACAGGACCTGCCCCAGCTGCCGGGTGGAGAGGATGTTAAAGTCGTGCCCGGCGAGAGCGTGGATTTCCTCCTCCAACTGCGCGATGCCGCTGTTCAGGGCCTCCCCGAACGCCGCCAGCGCCTGCCGGTCCACCAGAAAGCCTGTTTCTTCCATTTCGGAAAGCACCCTGCAGAGAGGCATCTCGATCTCTTCAAAGAGCACGGTCATCTGCTCCTGCGACAGCTTTTCCTGCAAAACCGGCGTCAGGGCTGCCACCGCTGCGGCGCCGTCAATCTCGCGGTTCAGGTAGCGCTCGCTTAAAAGAGGCAGCGTATAACTTGAGTCCGTCGCGCGCAACAGATATGCCGCAAGAGCCGTATCAAAGACGAAGCCGTCCCGGGAAAGACCTTCGCTGTTCAGCTGATTCATCAGGTCCTTCACCTGATGCGCGGTTTTCGGCACTCCGGCGCTGAAGAGTTCCCGGCAAAAATCCTCATAGTCCGCGCCAAGCATCAGATAGCTCAGGTGATATACTTTCTCCGGCTGCTCCGGGAAACAAATGTCCAGTTCCCCGAGGCCTTCCGCCGGGAGCCATACAGCCGTCAGAATTCCATGCCGGAGCTTTGCACGCAGTTCCTGCAGGAGTTCTTCCCGGTCGACTTCAACGGTTTCGGCAGGCGCCGCGGCGTCTGCCGGAGCTTCTGCAGATACAGCGGATGCACTCCCGGCTTCGATTTCGTTCAGACGCCACTTTTCGATCATCCGGCGGAAGCCCAGGCGCTTCATGACCGCCAGCAGCTCTGGTGTGCGGTGCAGCTGCCAGGTGAAGCATTCCGCTCCGAGATTGCCATCGGGACAGGTTTCGCATTTTTCCAGCGGCACTTCACGGAGAATCGTTGCCAGCCAGTAGGAACTGTGCGCATCCGCCTCACCGGCAGTCAGTTTCTTCTTCACCCCGTCCTTGACGTCCAGCGCAGCCGGATTGCGGTAAATCTCCCCGATGCCGCCGTAGCGCCGCACCAGATCCATCGCTGTCTTTTCCCCGATTCCGGCAACGCCAGGGATGTTGTCGGAACTGTCGCCCATCAGGGCTTTCAGGTCCACCATCAGGGGCGGTTCAAAGCCGTATTCCTCGCGGAAACGCTCTGGCGTATACAGGATCGTTTCCGTCTGGCCCATGCGGCTTTTGACATTGCAGACCGTGGTACCGTCACTCACCAGCTGCAGGCTGTCCTTGTCGCCGGTGACAATGAAGCAGTGATCTCCCTGCTCTTCGGCGATTCGGCTGAGAGTTCCGAGAATGTCGTCGGCTTCGTATCCGGCCAGTTCCATACGCGGAATTCCCATGGCATCCAGCACTTCCTTGAGCAGCGGCATCTGGACGGCTAGCTCCTCAGGCATCGGCTTTCTTTGCGCTTTATAAAAGGCAAAGCTCTGATGGCGGAAAGTCGGCTCCTTCCGGTCGAAGGCCACACACAGCGCTTCCGGCTTCAGTTCTTCCAGCAGATGCTGCAGGATCGCCAGAAAACCGTAAACCGCATTGGTCGGGGTCCCGTCCGGGGCATTCAGCACACGCACACCGTAAAAGGCGCGGTTTACTATGCTGTTGCCGTCAATGATCATAAAATTCATAAAATCACCTGAATGCTATTTCTCGCCCCGAAGGCGGATGATCTCGTCACGCAGCTGCGCCGCAATCTCGAACTCGAGCATTTGAGCCGCTTTCTTCATCTTGGCTTCCAGCTGGTCGATCAGCTGTTTGCGCTCGGAAGCGGTCATACGCACACCGTTTGCTTTGGTCGCAGCTTCTGCGGGCGTGGATATTTCAATGATATCGCGGATATCCTTGACAATGGTCTTCGGCACGATTCCGTGCTCCAGGTTATAGGCTTTCTGCTTTTTGCGGCGGCGCTCGGTCTCGTCGATACAGGCGCGCATGGAAGGCGTAATCACGTCGGCATACATCAGCACCTTGCTGTCGGCATTGCGCGCTGCCCTGCCGACCGTCTGAATCAGACTGGTTTCACTGCGGAGGAAGCCTTCCTTGTCCGCATCCAGAATCGCAACCAGGCCAACTTCCGGAATGTCCAGGCCCTCGCGCAGAAGGTTGATGCCCACCAGCACATCAAAAGCCCCGGCGCGGAGATCGCGGATGATTTCCATACGCTCGATGGTGCCGATGTCGTGGTGCATGTAACGGGTTTTAATGCCGGCCGCAGACAGGTATTCGGACAGATCCTCGGCCATTTTTTTCGTCAGTGTCGTGACGAGAGTCCTCTGCCCCATGTCAATTTTTGCGTGGATTTCGGCGATCAGATCATCGATCTGCCCTTCAATCGGCCGGACGAAAATTTCGGGATCCAGCAGTCCGGTCGGGCGGATGATCTGCTCGGCAAGCTGACCTGCCCGTTCACGCTCGTACTCGCCGGGCGTGGCCGAAACATAAATGCGCTGGTGAATCCTCTGCGTAAACTCTTCAAACTTCAGGGGTCTGTTGTCATAGGCGGACGGCAGGCGGAAACCAAACTCCACCAGAGAATCCTTTCTGGCATGGTCGCCCCGGTACATAGCCCGCACCTGAGGGAGCGTTACATGGCTCTCATCCACGAAGAGCAGGAAATCCTTCGGGAAGTAATCCAGAAGGGTCATGGGCGGGCTGCCGGGAGCGCGGTTTGAGATCACGCGCGAATAGTTTTCGATACCGCTGCAGTAGCCGAGTTCCTGCATCATTTCAATGTCGTAATCGGTACGCTGCCGGATCCGCTGGGCCTCAATGAGTTTATTCTGCGCTTCAAAATAGCGTACCCGCTCGTCACACTCTTCGCGGATCCGTTCAATGGCGGCCGCCATTTTCTCCTTTGTAGTCACATAGTGGCTGGCTGGGTATATCGCCACATGGTTCAGAACCCGAGTGGCGTTCCCGGTCACGGTGTTAATCTCACTGATGCGGTCGATTTCATCGCCGAAGAACTCGATGCGGATGGCTTTATCCTGCGAATAGACCGGGAAGACCTCAATGCTGTCGCCACGGACCCGGAACTTGTTGCGTTCAAAGGCGAGGTCATTCCGTTCATAGCGGATCTCCGTCAGTTTTCGCAGCAGATCGTCAAAGTCCCGCTGCTGTCCCGGGCGCAGGGAGATGACCATGTTGGCATAGTCGATAGGATCACCCAACCCGTAAATGCAGCTGACCGAGGCTACCACAATCACATCGCGCCGCTCGAACAGGCTGGACGTGGCGCTGTGCCGGAGGCGCTCAATCTCGTCATTGATGGACGCATCCTTTTCGATGAAAGTATCCGTGTGCGGGATATACGCTTCGGGCTGATAGTAATCGTAATAGCTCACAAAATACTCCACAGCGTTTTCCGGAAAGAACTCCCGAAACTCGCTGCAGAGCTGTGCGGCAAGGGTTTTATTGTGCGCCAGGACCAGGGTCGGCCGGTTGCAGCGGGCAATAACATTTGCCATGGTAAAAGTCTTGCCCGAGCCGGTCACTCCCAAAAGGACCTGCTCGTCGATACCGTTTTCGATTCCGGCTACCAGGGTGTCGATTGCCGCCGGCTGATCGCCCATGGGCTGAAAGGATGAATGCAGTTTGAAAGAATCCATATGCGTCTCTTTGATCAGTCACAGCGAACCAGTGACCGAAATCACTGGTTCGCTGTCTGCTTCTTACTTTTTAAAGCTGTCCTTCAGGGCAACTGCGCGGTTGAAGACCAGGTGATCCGGTTTCGCGTCGCGATTGTCCAGGCAGAAGTAGCCTTGGCGCAGGAACTGGAAGCTCTCCGTGTCCTTCCCTGCCTCGGGCATGGCTGCATCCTTCAGGCTGGCTTCAACTTTGCAGCCTGTCAGGGTCACAAGGCTCTCGGGATTCAGATAGTCCAGGAAGTCCTTGTCCGGTCCGTCCGGATCGGGGTCGGTAAACAGATAGTCATAGACGCGCACTTCGGCATCCTGCGCCGTAGCAGCATCTACCCAGTGGATAGTCGCGCCTTTGACCTTGCGTCCGTCAGCCGGGTCGCCGCCGCGGCTCTGCGGATCGTACTCAGCCAGAACTGCAGTAACGTTTCCGTCCGCATCCTTTTCGACGCCGGTGCAGGTGACCAGATAAGCTCCCTTCAGGCGCACCTCGAAGCCGGGATGCACACGCTTGTATTTCGGAGCAGGGACCTCCATAAAGTCGTCCCGCTCAATGTACAGTTCCCGGGAGAAGCTGACTTCACGCGTGCCTGCCTCGGGATCCAGCGGATTGTTTTCCACCGGCAGCAGTTCGCACTGCCCCTCGGGGTAGTTGGTCAGGATCAGCTTCAGGGGGTGCAGCACCGCCATCACGCGCCTTGCATGCGCATTCAAATCGTCGCGCAGGCAGCTTTCGAGCAGCGCCCAGTCGACGGTCGAGTCGACCTTGGAAACGCCTATCCTCTCGCAGAAGTTTCGGATGGAACGCGCAGTATAGCCTCTGCGACGCAGGCCGCACAGCGTCGGCATGCGCGGGTCGTCCCAGCCGGAGACGCGCCCTTCTTCAACCAGGCGGCGCAGCTTCCGCTTGGACATAACCGTGTAGTTGATGCCGAGGCGTGCAAACTCGATCTGCCGCGGTTTGTGATACGGGATGCTGACATTGCTGACCACCCAGTCGTAAAGAGGCCGGTGGTCTTCATATTCCAGTGAGCAGAGAGAATGGGTAATCCCCTCCAGGGCGTCCTGGATGGGGTGGGCAAAGTCGTACATGGGGAAGATGCACCATTTGGTGCCCTGACGGTGGTGCTCAATGTACCGGATGCGGTAGAGCACAGGGTCGCGCATGTTGAAGTTGCCGCTCGCCAGGTCGATCTTGGCGCGCAGGGTATATTTGCCCTCCGGGAACTCCCCGTTCTTCATGCGTTCAAACAGGTCCAGGTTTTCCTCAATTGGACGGTCGCGCCAGGGGCTGACAGCCGGGTGCTGCGTGTCGCCGCGGTATTCCCGGAACTGCTCGGGCGTGAGTTCGCACACGTAAGCAAGGCCTTTGCGGATGAGCTCCAGCGCATACTCGTAGGTCTTCTCGAAATAATCCGAGCCGTAGAAGAAGCGATCGCCCCAGTCGAAGCCCAGCCAGTGGATGTCCTGCATGATGGCATCGACGTACTCGGTGTCTTCCTTGGCGGGATTGGTGTCATCCATGCGCAGGTTGCAGATGCCGCCAAAGTGCTCAGCTGTACTGAAGTCAATGGTAAGGGCCTTGCAGTGGCCGATATGCAGATAACCGTTCGGCTCGGGCGGAAAGCGGGTATGCACCTGCATGCCTTCAAAACGTCCGCCTTCGGCAAGGTCTTCCACAATAAAGTCTTCAATAAAGTTTCTGCCGGTTTCTTCCATGTTCCGTATCCTCCGATTTCCTCAAACTGGGCTGCCGGGACGTATTCATTTTCCGGAAAACAGTAATAAGTTATTATACTCACTTTTCAAGCTGTTGACAAGTAGATTCGGTTGCGCTCACCTGGTTTTTGTGGTATTCTTGATTAAGCGAACAAATGAAAGGAGTCATGGAACATGGACCAGATTTACGACGTAATCATCATCGGCGGGGGCGCAGCGGCGACCAGCGCCGCCATGACACTGAAAAACCGCGGCAAGACCTTTGCAGTTGTTTCAAACAAGGTCGAAACCGGCAGCCTCTACAAAGCGGAAAAGATCACCAACTATCCGGGTCTCCCTCCGATGAGCGGGGCTGAGATGACCGAACTTTTCCGGCAGCAGCTGATTGACACCGGCGCCACGATCATTGAAGGCAGGGCACTGTCGGTGCTGCCGATGGACGGAACCTTCGGCGTTGCGGTGGGCAGCGACTATTATATGGCGGGCAGTATCATCCTGACCGCCGGCATCACAAGGGAAAAACTCTACCCCGGTGAGGCAGAGTATCTGGGCCGCGGTGTCAGTTACTGTGCCACCTGTGACGGGATGCTTTACCGCGGTAAAACCGTCGCCGTTGTGGGAGGCGGTGAAGAAGCGAAGCAGGACGCAGATTTCCTGGAGAGCATCGGGTGCTCAGTGCTCCGTTTTGAAAAGAACGGCCGCTATGAAATCTCCGGCGGGATGAAGGCAAACCTCCTGAAGTTTGCCGGGGAAGAATACCCTGTCGACTGCGTCTTCATCATCAAGGATACGGTCTCAGTCACGCAGCTGGTGCCCGGCCTCAGCTATGAAAACGGCGGCATTCTGGTCGACCGCGGCATGGCTACGGCTGTTCCCGGGGTTTTTGCCGCCGGCGACTGCACCGGGAAACCCCTTCAGCTGGCAAAAGCCGTCGGGGAAGGCAATGTCGCAGCACTTTCGGCCTGCGATTATCTCGACAAAAAGTGATTCGGTGAATTGACAAGTGTGGTTTCCGCGTGTATAATGCATAAAGTTCACTGAACATGCACTGTGAAGAGCAGGAGTACGCATTCCACGGCAGCCCAGAGAGGGGACGTAGGCTGAAAGTCCCTCTGCCGATATGCGGAAGGTCGGCTCGGAGTGCCCGGCGTGAAGGTTCCCGGATTGAAGGGTTCTGCGTAGTGCCGGCGTCAGCCCGCGTCAGAGGTGTTAAAGTGCCGCGCAGCTGTATCTGTGCGGAATTCAGGTGGTACCGCGGATGTTTCCGCCCTGAAGCTTCGCTTCGGGGCGGTTTTCTTTACCGCAGTCGCCCGCATTGATTTGTTTCTCCCCCCAGCATTGCTCCGCTGCATTCAAACGTTTTCCTTTGGAGGTAAGAAGCCATGAAAGAACTGCCGAAAGTGTATGATCCCCATGCCGTGGAATCACGGATTTATGAATTCTGGGAAAAGGGCGGCTGGTTCCGCGGCGTGCGGGACGAGAAGAAAAAGCCCTTCTCCATTGTCATGCCGCCACCCAACGTCACCGGCCAGCTGCATATGGGTCATGCGCTGGACGCCACGCTGCAGGATATTCTGACCCGCTACAAACGTATGCAGGGCTATGCCGCGCTTTGGCTGCCCGGTCAGGATCACGCCGGCATCGCCACGCAGATCCGTGTGGAGGAAGAACTGCGCAAGAAGGAAGGCCTGACCCGCTATGATCTGGGACGTGAAAAGTTCCTGGAGCGTGTATGGGACTGGAAGAACCAGTACGGCAACCGCATCATTGAGCAGCAGAAACGCCTCGGTGTTTCCTGCGACTGGGAACGCAACCGCTTCACCATGGACGATGTCTGCGCTAAGGCCGTACGCGAGACCTTCTGCGAGCTGTATGAGAAAGGCCTGATTTACAAGGGCCGCCGGATCATCAACTGGTGCCCCCACTGCCGCACCGCGCTCTCTGACGCCGAAGTGGAGTACAAGGACATGCCCGGCCATTTCTGGCACATCCGCTATCCCATTGAGGATTCCGACGAAGAGTTCATCATCGCCACGACCCGCCCGGAGACCATGCTGGGCGACACCGGCGTCGCCGTCCATCCGGATGACGAGCGCTACCGGCATCTCGTCGGCAAAAACGCGATTCTTCCGCTGGTCGGCAGAAAGCTCCCCATCGTGGCCGACGACTACGTGGAACTCGGCTTCGGGACCGGCGCCGTTAAGATGACTCCCTGCCACGACCCGAACGACTATGAGGTCGGCCTGCGCCACAACCTGGAGCAGGTGCAGTGCATCGATGAGGATGCAAAGATCATCAACGGCGGCAAATACAACGGCATGGACCGCTATGAGGCCCGGGAAGCCGTTGTGAAGGATCTGGAAGAGCAGGGCTATCTGGTCAAAGTGGAGCCCTATAATCACAACGTTGGCTGCTGCTATCGCTGCGGTTCCGTCGTGGAACCTCTGACCAGCCCCCAGTGGTTTGTAAAGATGAAACCCCTGGCCGGGCCCGCCATTGATGTGGTAAAAGACGGCCGCATCAAGTTTGTGCCCGAGCGTTTTACCAAGACCTACCTGAACTGGATGGAAAACGTTCACGACTGGTGCATCTCCCGCCAGCTCTGGTGGGGCCACCAGATTCCCGCCTGGTACTGCGACGACTGCGGCGAAGTGACCGTTTCGCGTGAGGACGCGACCTGCTGCGCCCACTGCGGCAGCAAAAACATCCGCCGCGAAGAAGATGTGCTCGATACCTGGTTCTCGTCCGCACTCTGGCCCTTCTCAACCATGGGCTGGCCCGACAAAAATGAGACGCTTGATTACTGGTATCCCACATCGGTCATGGTCACGGGTTACGACATCATTTTCTTCTGGGTCGCCAGGATGATCTTCTCCGGTATGGAACAGATGAAGGAAGAGCCCTTCTATACCGTGTTCATCCACGGTCTGGTGCGCGACAGCCTCGGCCGCAAGATGTCGAAGTCGCTCGGCAACGGCATCGACCCGCTGGACATGGCGGATCAGTACGGTGCTGACGCACTGCGCTTCAACCTCATCACCGGCAACTCCCCCGGCAACGACATGCGTTTTTATGTGGAAAAGTGCGAAGCCATGCGCAACTTCTGCAATAAGCTTTGGAACGCTTCCCGCTTTGTGATGATGAACCTGACCGTCACCGAGAACACTCTGCCCGAAGTGACCGAACTGGAAGACAAATGGATCCTCTCACGGCTGAACGACGTGGTGCGTGAAGTCTGTGAAAACATGGATCACTTTGAGCTGGGCGTTGCCGCCGGCAAAATCTATGACTTCATCTGGGATGACTACTGTGACTGGTACATTGAGCTTACAAAACCCCGTCTGAACAGCGGCGACGAGGCTCCTAACCGCAGCGCGCAGCAGGTGCTGCTGTATGTGCTGACGGAAATCCTCAAGCTGCTGCATCCCTTCATGCCGTTCATTACGGAAGAAATCTGGCAGGCACTGCCCCATGAGGGCGACGCCCTGATGGCTGCAGAGTATCCGGTCTTCAAGCAGGAGCTCTCCTTCCCCGAAGATGCGCGCCGCTTTGAGACCGTCATGGATGCGATCAAGGCAGTCCGTGCCCGCCGTGCCGAAATGAATGTGCCGCCCTCCCGCAAGGCTCACCTGATGATCGTCACGCAGGAAGCCGACGCCTTTGAAGCCGGCCGCGCGTATATCACGAAGCTTGCTTATGCAAGCGAGGTCAGCGTGCTGGATTCCGTCCCTGCGGACGCCGAGAGCATGGTCACCGCGGTAACCGACAACGCCCGCATGTTCATGCCGATGGCTGATCTTGTGGATTTGGAAAAGGAGCGCGCCCGGCTGCAGAAGGAGCTTGCCAATGCCGAAAAGCAGCTGCAGGCGCAGATCGGGAAACTCTCGAACCAGAACTTTGTCACACGCGCGCCCGAAGCCGTTGTAAATGTCGAGCGTGAGAAAAAGGCGAAACTTGAGGCGCTGATTGAAAACCTGAAACTCAACCTTTCCCATCTCGCATCATAATCCGCAGGATGGAGGCTGCGACGACGCCATGACAGACAGAGAAGTATCAAAATTGAATCGCCGGGATCTGCTGGAACTGCTGCTGGAAACGCAGACCGAGAATGAAACCCTGCAGAAGAACTGCGAAGAACTGAAGAAGCAGCTTGTAGTTTTGCGCGACGCGCTGAAAAAGTCAGAAGATGCATTGAGGCAGAACGAAGACGAGCTACGCAAGGCAAAAGGCGTGTCCGCCAGCGCCGACTGGCAGGCAACCGCCCTGCTCAAGGAGGCACGTGAAACCGCCGACAGTGTTGCCGCCACGCAACGCGAGCAGCATGTCGCTCAGGAGCAGCTGCTGCAGGAGCGGGAAAAACGCCTGCAGGAACGGGAGGATTATCTCAACCGTCAGGAAATGCAGCTGAGCCGGCGTCTGCGGGAAGCTGCCCAGGAAGCCGAGCGTGTCCTCGCCGAAGCACGGCAGACCGCGGCAGAAACCCGCCGAACCGCGGAAGCGGACGCCGTTGCCCGTACCCGCAGCGCTGAGGAAGCTGCTGCAGATACGCTGCGGCAGGCACGTGAAGCCGCCGCCCGTACTGAACAGGATGCATCCGCTCTGGCGGAACGGCTTCTTCAGCATGCGCAGGAAGACAGCGACGCCTTCTGGCAGGATGTAAACGCCGCGCTTCTCAGGCAGGCATCGCCTGACAAGGAGGTTCCTGATGAATCCTGATTCTTCCCAGATGACGCCGGGCGGTGACCGCCCAACCGCCGAGCAGCTGCGTGCGGAACTTGAGCGCATCACAGGCAAGCGCCGCGGCAGAGGTTTTCTGCGCTTCCTCCTGGTCCTGCTTCTTCTGATCGGCATTCTGGCGGCTGCTGTCATACTGCTGTTCCCCGCTTTTGTGGTTTACGGCAATTCCATGGCGCCCGCACTGCACGAGGGCGACCTCGTCCTTGCAGCAGCGGATCCTTACCCGGAGATCGGCGACCTGATTGCATTCCGCAGCGGCGAACGTGTTCTAATCAAGCGAGTTGTCGGCTGTCCGGGCGACAGCATCGAAGTGCTGGATGACGGGGCGGTACGCATCAACGGTGAGCGTCTCTCCGAACCTTGGGCTCTTCTTACAGGAGATTCCGCCGGTGAACTGGATTATCCTGTCACGATCCCCGATGGCGGTTACTTTGTGATGGGCGACAACCGCGGCAGTTCCGTCGATTCCCGTTTCCGGGTTTTGGGTATTGTGGACGAGAGCCAGCTTCTCGGACGGCTGGTGATCCGTCTCTGGCCGCTGAACCGCATTGAACTGCTTGCCCCCGATGCATTTCAGGCGCTGCTGCATTCAGCAAGTCTGAAGCTTCCTTTCAGCAGGTGAATAAATGTTAGAAACAGGGAGAGGCCTGCGGGTCCTCTCCCTGTTTCCATGCAGTTTGTATGCTTTTTCCGTTTTTATTCCTTTAAGACCTGACAGGATTGAATTCCGTAATACCGGAACAGCCGGATGGCAGCTTCGTCAATGCGTTCGCCGCAGAGAACCACCGGCACGGCGGGCGGGCAGCTGACGCTCGGGCCCGCCAGAATCCGTCCGAGGCTCTCCCGGATGGGGATTTCTTCAAAAGGCCGCATCACTGCCTGTTTCGGGGACATCACCGGGTTCGGAGCCCCGGGAGCGGGTGCCCGTACCGTAATCGGTGTGCGCCTCTCCAAGCGGGTCAGTGTATCAAGCAGCTTCTTCAGAATAACCGGTTCGGTTTCCGGAGTAATCATCAACACCAGAGCGTCTGGATCTGCGAATTCACAGACCAGGTTTTCCGCCGCAAGCAGCGATGCAAGCTCCAGCCCCGTATATCCCTTCGACTTCGGGAGCAGCGTAATCTTCAGCGGTTCCGTTTCAGCCAGCCGCCAGCCCTGTGCCGTCAGCCGAGTCTTCAACGTCCGGAGGCGCTCCGCCGTTTCCAGGAGGCGCTGCGGGTATTCCCCGGAAAGCAGCGCATTGACCGCATCCAGCGACTGAAGAATCAAATAAGACGGGCTGGTACTGGCGAACAGCGCCATGGCGCGTTCCGCCATCGGGAGCAATTCTGCGGGGCAGCTTTGGCCGAAGTGCAGGTAAGCGCCGCCCGTCAGTACTGGCAGCGTCTTGTGCGCCGAATCACAGCAGAGATCCGCGCCCTGCTGCAGCGGGTGGAGTTCTCCCGGCAGGAAGCGCAGGTAAGCTCCGTGGGCATTGTCTGCCAGCAGCAGCGCTCCATGGCTGTGGCATAGTTCGGCCACGGGGCGGAGATCAGTGCAGGTCCCCAGATAATCGGGGCTTGTCAGATACACCGCAGTCGGCGCGGTTTCCGGGTCGGAGAACAGAGGTTCCAGCTCTTCGGCACTGATGCGGCAGGTCAGCAGTTCTGTCCGGTCGCCGGTCAGCCATACAAGCTCCGGATCCAGCAGGGCTGCCGCATCCAGAAACACCCGGTGGGCATTCCGCCCTGCAGCGATGCGTGGGCGTTTCCCCTGCAGTGCCGCATGCATCTGTGCGAGATACAGCATGGCCCGGATACAGAGGGATGATCCTTCCACGGAATAGACAGTCCGCGCACTGCCGAACAGGGAGGCTGCGTTTTCTTCGCTTTCGCGTATGATTCCCCCGGATGCGTACAGGACATCGGCTCCGGGGATTTCGGTAATATCCAGAGGCTCCGGGCCAAGCAGTGCCCTGCCTTTATGCCCGGGCATGTGCAGACGGCCTGGATTCCCCGCCGAGTATTCCCGCACGAAATCGCAGATCGGCGTCTTCATGATTCGTCTGCTTCCGCCTTGGCGGCAGCCAGCATAATGGCACATTCCATCCGTTTCCGGAAGAGTTCGCAGCCTGCCTCGTACACGCCCGTTATGCTTCCCGTGGCGTGATAGGCATTTGCCGCACAGCCGCCGGAGCAGTAAAGCCTGGCCCAGCACTCACGGCACTCGGGTTTGGCATAGACGTTGCAGGCGGCGAATTCGGCGCGGACTTTGGGATTGTCGATGCCGTTCCAGATGTCGCCCAAACGGAAGCGTTCCTCCCCGACGAACTGATGGCAGGGGTAGAGATCTCCCCAGGGCGTTACGGCCATGTATTCCGTTCCGGAGCCGCAGCCCGAAATGCGCTTATAGATGCAGGGGCCGCCTGCAAGATCCAACATGTAATGGTAAAACGTAAACGGACGGCCTTCCGCCCTCCGCTCCAGCATGAGCGCCGCAAGCTCTTCATACTGCTGTTTTACGATTTCGAGATCTTCCGCCGTCAGCGCCGACGGATCGCCCGGCGCGCAGACCACCGGTTCCATACTCAATTCCGTAAAACCAAGATCGAGCATCTGCCGGATGTCCTGTACGAAGTCCGGGTTCTGATGGGTAAACGTCCCGCGCATGTAGTAGTTTTTCCCGCCGCGCGCCTTTACCAGGCGCTGGAACTTCGGAACAATCCTGTCCCAGCTGCCGTTGCCGGCATAGTCTACCCGGTAGCGGTCATGGATTTCTTTGCGGCCGTCCAGGCTCAGCACCACGTTGCTCATTTCACGGTTAGCAAAGTCGATGACAACGTCATCGATCAGCATGCCGTTGGTCGTCAGGGTAAAGCGGAAGTGTTTTCCGGCTTCACGTTCACGGAGGCGCGCATAGGCAACGAGCTCTTTGACGGTGTCAAAGTTCATCAGCGGTTCGCCGCCGAAAAAGTCCACTTCAAGATTATGCCTGGAGCCGGAATGCTCAATGAGAAAGTCCAGCGCTCGTTTGCCGACTTCCGGGCTCATGACCGCGCGCTCACCGTGGTACTTGCCCTGGCTGGCAAAGCAGTAGGCACAGTTGAGGTTGCAGGTGTGCGCAACATGCAGGCACAGGGCTTTAATGACGTCGCCGCTGCGTTCCTTGAAGGTACCGGCGGAAGACGCATAGGTATCGGGGGTGAAGAGCTGTCCGCTGTTCTTCAGCATTCCGATTTCTTCATAACAGCGGGAAATTTCCGCCTCGGTAACAGCCGGTTCTTCCCGGTACTTTTCCTGCATGGCAGAAAGGATTTCAGGCCAGGACTGCCGTTCATACAGAGAGATCATGTCATAGGCGAGTTCGTCCACAAGGTGGACCGCTCCCGAACAGATGTCCAGCACTATATTATAGCCGTTCAATTGGTATTGATGAATCATACCGCACCTCCGCAAGGGTTTTGCATCGTCCTGCGTTTATCCGGGGCAGAACATGAAAAATGCCGCCTTGCGGCGGCATGATTCTGCCTGATTCAGGCTTACTTTTTGGCCTCGGTGTTCTCGCACTGCTGATTGGCAATGCCGCAGCTGGTCTTGCAAGCTGACTGGCAGGAGGTCTGGCACTCGCCGCAACCGCCTTTTGCCGCACTCTCACACAGGTTGCGGGTCTTCAGGGTCACAATATGCTTCAGTTCCATCGGATGGTCCTCCAAGCTCAAATTGATAGTTTTTTATACCATAGAACACAGTTTAAGTCAAGCACTTTAGCACGGCCAGCAGGTCTTAACCCTGTGCCTGAGGGGTGTTCTCTACCAGAACAACATTCCCATTCTCCCCGGACAGTTCAATCAGGTATTCGTGCACGCCGTCCAGGTCGGTATAGCGGAGCATCGTGGTCGGCAGGTCGCCCGGGAACTCCACCGCCACCTGCAGGGCTGCGTCCTTCAGGCTGCCGCAGAAGAACACTTCTCCCTCAGGGAAGAAGCTCTCGCTGAACGAACCCGTCCAGATGGAGAAGTCCTTCGCCTCGCCCTGGCAGAAGAGCAGCCAAGGCTCGCCGCCCTCCCCGACAATGACGCGGTCAGCAATATCGAGGCTGCCCTCCGGAACCATGTCCATGGAGAGAGGTTCCACCTCCGCCGTGAGCGTTGCGGGCTGCGGGATCCAGCGTGCATCCAGAACATCCGCCAGATTCTCATAAGGGATCGCAAATTCCGTAATCCCGGCCGCATAGGGTCCAAGCTCATAGATATCAGAAAAAATGACGAAGCCTTCAGCAGCGGGATACCAGGATCCTTCGCGGATCAGTGCGGGGAATGCGGTCGCCCGATCGACATCCTCGAACATCCGATCGGTGAAGTAGCCGTCTTTGTTCTCGTCCGCAAGCGCGTTCATTTCCGAAAGCAGCTTTGCCTTCAGCCCGGACTCATCGGCAGAAAGATCCGTCAGGGTGAGGCGCTCGCCGGTTTTTGTATCAAAACAGATCGCTTCGTTTTTATAACTGCCGTGCGCCCCGGCCATGTAGACATAGTAGTTGACCAGGAAGACGCAGATCTCCGAATCCGCTCTCAGGACGGTCACATAGCGGGTCGATGAAAACTCCGCCGCCATCCCCTGTCCTTGCTGGGCCATGTTGTAATTGTCTTCGGCCGCACCCAGCATGCTGCTGTAGCCGAACGCATAGGCATCTTCTCCGGAATCGCTGCCGGTGTACCAGGCATCCTCCAGACCTGCCATGGTCTCGGTGATTTTCGACGCCGCATCAGGATAGAGATCAGACTGCACCTGCACGCTGTCCCAGGCAAAGGTCAGGATCCGCTCGGAGCCGGCCTGAGGATCAAAGGCTTCGCGGGTGGTGCGCTCCAGATGGATCATCAGGCCGCGCTCCGATTCGGTCTCATAAGGGGTAATGCCTCCGGGGCCGATCGGCGATAGAACCAGTTCTTCGGCTTCTTCCGCAGGCTCTTCCTCCGCAATGGCTTCGTCTGCAGCCGCAGACTCTTCCTGCTGAACCGGTTCAGCGGGCATGGTCGGTTCCGGTGTGACAACCGGCGTCGGTGTCGGTTCCGGCGTCTGCTGGGATTTTCTCAGGGAGCCGCATCCGGTCAGCAGAAAGGCCATGGCCAGCAACAGACATACTGTCTTTTTCATGCTATTTCTCCTTTTTCATATGTTAT
The DNA here is from genome assembly GCA_017395085.1 of Oscillospiraceae bacterium. Lineage (GTDB taxonomy): Bacteria > Bacillota > Clostridia > Oscillospirales > Oscillospiraceae > Limivicinus. The sequence continues at coordinate 93,754 of JAFPWF010000002.1, forward strand.
GAAACAGTTTTAATACGGGTTTTAACTGACAGGCAGGTCAGCGTGCCGATTATAGTCCGACTGGAGTGTTTCCGTCAACATTATTTTATGAACAATCTCTCCGTCCGGTTTGACAGTTCTTTCCGTCCGGTGGTATCATGTTGCCGAAGATCGACAGGAGCATGCAAAACATGGTCAAAATCGCCATTCAAACTTTACAGCGTCTGCTAGCGCTGCTGGCTGTCACCGGGGCTCTCTCACAGGGTGCCGAAGCGCCAACGTCTGCAGAGCTTCCGCTCCAGGAGCCTTTTGCCGCGGTGCAGGAAGCGCAGTTTCCGCACTATGCCGCCCTGCTGCCGGAGGTCTCGCGCTTTGAAGGCGACTGCTACATCGGCGGCAATGCGCTTGTTCTGCTGGAACACCACAACCGCAAAGACGGTGCACTCAGCAGCGCGTACACCTACGCGGAAATCTATCTTCCCGATGTGCACTGTCTGCGCACCTGGTATATGGATGACCCCTCTGACAATCTCGGTGGCATCGCAGACATCCGGACCGCTTCACGTGCGGTACAGGCGGCCTTTGCGGTAAACGGCGATTATTACAATCTGCAGGGAGTCAACGCCGTCCGCAACGGAACTGTGATCAACAGCTGCATCAGCAAGTATGACCTCTGCGTCCTCTATGAAGACGGCACCATGAAGACCTATTCCCCTGATGATCTTCCGACACAGGCTCTGGTGGACGCCGCGCTGGCCAACGCCTGGCAGGCCTGGTCCTTCGGCCCCCTGCTGCTCACCGAGGAAGGGGAAGCGATTCCTGACTTTTCCGAGCGGACAATTGAGTACCTCACACGGCTGCATCCCCGTACCGCCATCGGGTATTTCGGGCCGGGGCATTACTGCATTGTTTCCATCACGGGCTACCAGAACGGCAGTCCCGGCGTTTCGCTGGAGGAGCTTTCTGCATTTTTTGCCTCTCTCGGCTGCCTTCAGGCATACAACCTGGACGGTGGCGGTTCCACCCATGTCTGGTATCACGGGCATGAAATCGGCCATCCCAGTGAAGCGCGCGCTTTGGCCGATCTGATTTACGTGGTCGATGCCACTGTGGAGGAAGCACAATGATGAAAAAACGGCTTCTGGTTCTGTCAGCCTGCCTGTTTCTTCTTTTGCTGTGCTTCTTTCTGCTGTGTACGGACATCGGGCACGATCTCGTTCTGCGGCTGTTTCCATCTGCAAACCTTGGAGAAAACCTGATCCTCTGGCACGCCAGGCATGAAGAGGATTTCCCTGCAGGCTCCCCGGCAGTATCCATGAATTTCTGCGGGTCGTATGTTTTGACGGAGGTCTCTTCGCCGGAGTTCTCCCTTTCCGCTGAGGAACTTGATGCAATCCGCGGGCTCGGCATTCCGCTGCAGCTGGAAATTCTCCCGGACGGTTCTGCCGTGATGAATGTGTTTGACCTTAAGACGGAGTTGTTCTGCGACTCGGACAACATGCTTCTCAGAACCGCTCGTGAAGATCTGTTTTACTTTTATCAGGACGGCAGGCTTACCGTTGTTGACGGAGAGGATCATCTGTGTTTTGAGAAAGCAGCACAAGAAGATAAGGATTCATGACAGATGGTATCGGGACGCTGGTTGGTGAATTTGTTCCTTCGGCAGGCAGTTTTCTCTTGCATTTCGAAATAAATTGGGTTATTCTAAAAGTACAAAAAATCCAAATAAAAACAGGAGGCTCCAAGCATGGGTAAATTTGTAGTCCGCAAGGTTAAAACCGGCATCATGTTCAACCTGAAGGCAGGCAACGGCGAAGTCATCGCCACTTCTGAGGTTTATAGCAGCGAAGCATCCTGCATGAAGGGAATCGCCAGTGTGGTGAAAAATGCTCCCATCGCCGCTCTGGAAAACCAGACTGTTGAGGGCTTTGCCAAAGAAAAGTGCCCCAAGTTTGAGGTTTATGTGGACAAGGCTGGCGAATATCGCTATCGCCTGAAAGCAACCAACGGCCAGATCATTGCCGTCGGCGAAAGCTACAAGGCTCTCTCCAGCTGCCTGAACGGCATCGAGTCGGTCCGCAAGAACGCTGCCGAGAACAACATCGTCAAGGAATAAGCCAAAACCAAGAGTACCTTATGGTACAAAAAGGAACCGGCCCGTCGGGCCGGTTCCTTTTCAGTTCTAACGGTTTTATTGTGCAAGGGAGGCGGAACGTCATGAAGAAGAAATCACTGATCCGCAGAATCTATGATCTCGGAAGCCGTGCCGAAATCATCACGGAGCGCGCAGTCGCCGCTCTGATCAGAAAGCTGCGGAAGAAATAATACAGGTCAGTCGATATACCACAGCCCGGATGTGTCATATTGCGTTGGCAGAGTAATCCAATCCCCTTCGTAGGCCTCAATGTACCATCCGTCGGCATCGTGTTCCATCCAGCCGGACTCGTCAAAATCTGAGGAGATGCCCTCGTACCAGTACTGCCAGATGGCCGGTTCCACATCCGTGTTGTACCACAGCCAGCAGTCCGTATCGGCGTCATAGTAACTGTCCGCGCCCGCATCCCAGACCAGCTTCTTATCCCCGGTCTTAGCTGATGAGATCGAATAGCTGTCGGGCCCGTCCTGCTCCAGAATGATCGTGGAACCGAATTCCACAGCATCCGGTTCCGTCAGCTGAATCTGCTGGACCTGAGAAGACGGATTGCTTTCAGGCTTGTCCTCCAGTGTCCAACTGAACACCCAAAGGCCGAACACTACAGCCAGTACAAGCAGCCAGCGGCGGCGTCTTTTCTTTTTTCGGGCCTGGCGGTATGCATCTTCCGGATCACTGATCTGGGTCTGATCGGTCCCCTGCCTGACGTAATCGTCCAGTTCCGACCGGATCTCCATCGGGCCGCCGCAGTGCGGGCATTGGAGATTGCGGGCCGCCGCAACCTCCGCGGTCAGATTCAGAACGGTATTCTGCCCGCAGTAAGGACAGCTGCAGACTACATTTTCATACTTCCCGTCCTTCTGGAAGGCAACACTGTCGTAATACTGTCCGTTCTCATCATAGTAGCCCTTTTCATAACTTGTTCCGGTGGACTGGTCGACCCAGGACTCCGGGTAATAGACATAATCATGCCTGCGGCCGTAGAGATAGGACGGCCTTAATCCGGAGATCATAAAGCCGATCGGCTGGTTGACTCTCGGGCGTCTCTGAGGCGGGGGCGGCGGAGCCGGGCGGGGTTGTCTCCTCGCTGAAGAGGCTCCAGACGGAGAAACCGGCTTGCTGCTTTTGCTGGTTTTGGAGTGTGAACTCGGCCCCCGGGAATAGGAGGAACGGCTGCCTGAGTATCCTGAAGATGATGACCGGGAACTGGATGAGTGCGAACCGGACGACCGATAGGAACTTGAAGACCGGGAGCTTGAAGAGGACGAGCGCGAACTCGATGACGAAGACCGGGAGCTCGACGAATGCGAACTGGAACTGTGACCTCTGGGCGGCATGGTATCCCCTCATTTCTGTTATCTGAAAAGATAGTGTTATTATAGCAGACTTCCGGGCTGTTTTACAGGGTTTTGCTGCAGAATTCCCCCTGAACGACATGATCCCTCTGGAAGGCCCGGTTGATTTCGTTCAAAACCCGCTTTTTATCCGCGCTCCACAGCGGGGAAAGCAGTCTTTGTTTTGCCCCGTCCCCGGTCAGGCGGTGAACCACCATCTCCGGCGGAATGCTCCGTATGCAGTCTTCCAGAACTGCGATATACTCTTCCATGGTCAAGGCCTGGAATTTCCCCTCAGCATAGTCCTCTGCAAGGTCTGTTCCTTCCAGCACGTGGAGAAGCTGGAACTTGATCCCCTGTGCACCGCTTTTGCCGATGTATTCCGCAGTTTGCCGGATCATTTCCGACGTTTCACCGGGAAGCCCGATGATCATATGAACGATGACCGGTATCCCTGCTGCAAGCAGATGGCTGACTGCGTCGTCGAAGTCCGAGAGAGGATAGCCCCTGCGGATATACTCAGCCGTTTCGGGATGGATGGTCTGCAGGCCAAGTTCGATCCAGACCGGTTTGAAGGAGTTGAGTTCCTTCAGGAGTTCAACGACCTCTTCGCCCAGGCAGTCAGGTCTGGTTCCTATGGAAAGCGCAACAATATCCGGATGCCGAAGAATCCCGGTATAGAGGCTGCGAAGTCTGTGTACCGGGGCATAGGTTCCGGTAAAGCTCTGGAAGTAGGCAATGTATTTTTCCGCGCTCTTCCCGGCGACCACCAGTTTAGCTATCTCAATCGCCTGATCTGCGCTTTCTCCGACAGGAACCGCAAAATCACCGCTCCCTCCCGCACAGAAGATGCAGCCGCGGGTCCCTTTGCTCCCGTCCCTGGTGGGACAAGTGAAGCCGCCGTCAAGGGCAAGCTTGTAAACCTTTTTGCCGAACTGCTCCCGCAGATAGCGGTTTACGCTATAGTATGCAGACGACTCGCTCAAGTTCTTTCACTCCTGCCGGCATGCCGGTACCGTGATCATGCGCTCACCCCAGACGGGGAGAACCTCAAGTTTCACATTTCTGCCGGCCGTTGCCTTGCAGGCACTTTCCAGTGCGAGGGACGGCCGGTTGTTTTCCTGGCTGAGGTGTGCGAGAAAAAAGCATCCTGTTCCCGTCTCGGCAAATTGCGCAAGCGCTTCCGCACAGGCTTCATTGGAAAGATGCCCATGTTCCGAGAGGATCCGTCTCTTCAGGTATGCCGGATACGGCCCGTAACGCAGCATTTCCACATCATGGTTCGATTCCAGGACGATGCAGTCGCATCCAGAGAAGAGTTCCGTCACTCCTTCCGGAATCACGCCGAGATCCGTGAGATATCCGAAACGCGTATTTGCCGTCTCAATCAGGAATCCGATGCTTCCGGGGCAGTCGTGCGAGGTGGGGATTGCCGTCACCCAAAGGTCCGGCAGGATCTCTGTCCTGGCAGAGTAGTTGAGCGCTGTAGCATTCTCCAGCATCAGCGTGTTTTTTGAGGTATGGCTCATGAAGATCGGCGCGTGGATCCGTTTCATGCAGACGCCGAGCCCCCTGACGTGATCGGAATGCGTATGGGTGATCAGGACGGCGTCCACATCCTCCCAGGCAAGTCCGTTTGCCGACATGGCAGAGCGAAGCATGGATGCCGAAACTCCGAGGTCAATCACGAGATGCCTGCCGTCGATCTCCAGAAGCATGCAGTTTCCGGTCGAGCCGCTGGCAACGGGAAGAATTCTGAGCATTTATCCGTTACCCTCTTCCCTGTTCCGCAGGTTCAGCAATCTGCCCGAAATATGACAGTATCCGCCGGGGTTCTTATCCAGGTATTTCTGATGATACTCCTCCGCCGGCCAGAAGTTTTCCAGAGGGAGCAATTCGACCTCCAGTTTTCGGCGGTATTTTGCCTGCTCCTCCGCATAGGCTGCTTCCAGCTCCGGAAGGTCCTCCGCATCCGTATAATAAATCCCTGTCCGGTACTGGATTCCCTGATCCATTCCCTGCCGATGGTACGACAGCGGATCTATGGTCAGAAAATAGTATTCCAGCAGCTGGGAAAGGCTGATCGCCGCATCATCGTACACGATCCTGACCGTCTCGGCATGGCCCGAGCCGGCGCACACATCCGGATAACCCGGATTTTCGGAAGGTCCGTTTGCATAGCCGACCTCGGTTTCCAGAACGCCGGCAAACTGATCAAAGAACTTCTGGGTACCCCAGAAGCAGCCCCCGGCCAGATAAATCTCTTTTTTCATTCAGAGTCCCTCGTTTTCTCCAAAATTGAATCGATCATCCGCTGCAGCCCCTCCGCGAAAGCACGATGACCGGTAGGGGAAAAATGGACGCCGTCAAAGGCCAGTTCCACACCCCAGCTTTCCGCATCGGCGAAGTCTACTCCGGTCTCATCCGCCAGGTCCCGGTACAGCACTGCGAGTTTTACGGAGTTTTCGATCTGCCTTTCGCTCTGTACCCATGTTCCCTTTTTCAGGACGGGAGGAGCGATCAGAAGAGCACGAGCATCGGGAGCAGTTTCCGTCACACAATGCAGGAAGCACTTCATCCGCTCTGCGATCTTTTGGGTCTCCAGCCCTTCCAGGAGGTCGTTCGTTCCCAGCATCACGGTAACCACATCTGCCGGAAGCCTGCTGCGAATCAGCCTCTCCAGGATGGGGAAGTGCGCTTCGCCGGGTATGGTCATTCCGTTTTCTCCGCAGTTGATGACCTGCATGCCGGACCACTCCAACAGTCCGGTCCAGCGGACCTCGGAAGGATACTGAGAGCCGAAATACGACCTCGGATCATAACCCCAGGTGTTGGAATCCCCGATACAAAGGATTCGCTTTCTCATTTGCGATCCACCGCCCCCGAACCTGTCTGCTGCTTCCGCGCGAATGACCTGACATTGATGATTATACCACAGGCCGAAACAATATAAAAGAAAAATGACTTCGCCGGATCCTCTTCCCTGAAACCGACGGTTTTCACAAAATCACACTCAGATTTCTGAAGCGTTCGGTTGCCTTTTATGCATGATTATGATAAAGTGTCATCAGGTTTAATCGGTAAAATACTGCAATCCCATCGATTGGAGGTACTACAATGATTCATCTTTCTTACGAACAGGAAATCACTCTCATTAAGCGTCTGGTGATGGCACAGGGCGTTTCCGAAAGCGATGCTGCCTCGCTGGCTGCCGTCGTCACCCACTCCGACTTTACCGGCACTTATTCCCATGGTCTGTCCCGCCTTTGCATCTACCTGCGGCAGTATATGGCCGGCGCACTGGTGGCACAGCCCGACTTCCGCTGCGTAAAGGATGCGGAGGCTTCTCTCGTTTTCGACTGCGGCGGCGGATCCGGCATCGTGGCGGTTAACAGTGTGTATGACGCCGTTCTGGAGCGTGCACGCAAATACGGCGTTGCCGCCGGCGTAGGCCGCAACAGTGCGAATATTGGCTGCGGCGGCTACTACGGCCACCGCATGGCAGATGACAACATGATCGGCATCGTTGTGAGCAACACCTATCCCTGCCAGTCTCCCTTCGGCGGCGCTGACCGTCTCATCGGAACGAACCCCATTATCATGGGCTGCCCCACGACGAATCCGAACCGCCCGATCGTGATCGACATCTCCACCAGCGGCGTCGCCATCGGCAAGGTGCAGGCCTATCGCCGTGAGAACAAGGAAATGCCTCTCGACTGGGCCAACGACTATGACGGCAACCCGACCAGCGATCCGCACGCAGCATACTGCGTCCGTCCCATGGGCGGACATAAGGGCTACGGTCTCGCGGTATTTGTCGACATGTTCGGCGGAGTTCTGTCCGACGCGCTCACCAGTCCTGAAATCCCGTTTGTGGAAGACATGCGGCCTGAGGAAACGGGCTTCGCCGTCATCCTGCTGGATATCGCGCACTTCATTGACGTGGAGCGTTTCAAGGAGCACGCTTCGCTATATGCAGGTCTCATCAAGAACAGCCGCACTGCCACCGGCGTGAAGGAGATCTTTATGCCCGGCGAGATCGAAGCCCGCCTGATTGAGGAACGGAAAGTCACCGGGCTCGACTTCTCCGACGCGCTTGAGGCAGAACTGACGGATCTCGCGCGCCAGAGCGGCGCACTCGGCGCGGATGGCATGCTGACTGACCTGCTCGGCTGATTAAAAGCGCATGTTTGACCGAACCTGTGTGCTGCAGGTTCGGTCAAATCATTTGACACTTCTCACACCGGAGGATGACTGCATGGCAACTTACAACAAAATCACGCCTGAAATAGCGGCTCAGCTGAGAGCTGTCGTTGGAAAACGCTTCTATGAAAAGGAAAGCGTCGACCCGAACTACTCTCACGATGAGATGCCGATCTACGGCAAGTACATGCCGGAGGCGGCTGTGGATGTAGAGACTACCGAAGAGGTCTCCGAAATCATGAAAATATGCTCCGCCAACAGAATTCCCGTTACCTGCCGGGGCGCCGGGACCGGGCTGGTCGGCGGATGCGTTCCCCTTGCGGGCGGGCTGGTGCTCTGCACGAAGCGGATGAACAAAATTCTGGGATACGACATGGATAACCTGGTTGTTCGCATCCAGCCGGGCGTCCTGCTGAAGGACCTCGCCGCGGACGCGCTGGCACACGGCCTGATGTATCCGCCCGATCCCGGTGAAAAAACCGCCACGGTGGGCGGCAACATCTCGACCAATGCTGGCGGCATGCGCGCAGTCAAATACGGCGTCACGCGCGACTATGTACTGGCGCTGACCGTGGTGCTGGCAGACGGGCGGATCATTGAACTGGGCAAGTCCGTCTGCAAGACCAGTTCCGGTTACAGCCTGCTGCACCTGATGATCGGCTCCGAAGGCACGCTGGGCATTATTACGGAGATGACCATGAAGCTCATCCCCAAGCCTATCTGTGACGTTTCCTGCCTGGTTCCATTCCGGGATGTGGAATCCTGCATCCACTTTGTGCCGAAGATCAAGCTGGCGAATCTGGATCCGCAGTCCATCGAGTTCATGGATGCGGATATTGTGACTTCTTCCGCCGCCTTTACAGGAAACCCCATCTTCCCCGAACATGTGAAAAATGAGGACGTCGGCGCATCCGTGCTGGTCACCTTTGTCGGCGCGGACGATGACGAACTGGACCAGAAGATGATCAGGCTCGGGCAGATCGCCAAAGAAGCGGATGCGCTTGACGTGCTGGTTGTCGCCACTTCCTCAAACAAAAAATCCGCCTGGGCCGCCCGTTCCAGCTTCCTGACGGCAATCGAAGCCGACACCAAACTCATCGACGAGATGGACGTGGTGGTGCCTGTGGACAAGATCCCGGCCTTCCTGATCTACATCCGCGCTCTGGGTGATGAAAACGGCATCCGCATCCGGAACTTCGGTCACGCCGGAGACGGCAACCTGCATATTTACTGCTGCTCCAATGATCTGGAGGAGGAAGAATTCAAGCGCAGGGTCAAGATCATTATGGACAAGGCCTACACCAAATGCGCCGAGCTTCAGGGCCAGGTATCCGGCGAGCATTCCATCGGGCACGCGAAGATGGTGTATCTGAGGGAGTCCGTAGGTGAAGACGTATTCCGGCTGATGGGTGAAATCAAGGCCGTCTTCGATCCGGACTGCATTCTGAACCCGGGCAAGGTCTGCGACAGCGCGTTTTCGGTCTGACCGGAGCCGGACAACAGGAAGGAGAAGCATATGCTGAAAATACTTGTCTGTGTCAAACAGATTCCGGACGTCGATCTGGTTAAAATGGACCCGGAAACCGGCAACCTGATCCGTACCGGCGTTCCGACTCTTACCAACCCGCTCGATCTGAACGCACTGGAAGCGGCCGTACAGGTCAAGGAGAAATACGGCGGAGAGATCACCCTGATCACCATGGGTCCGCCCATGGCGGAAAGCACCCTGCGCGAATGCCTGGCCGTCGGCGGCGACGAAGCAGTTCTCATCAGCGGAAGGCCGTTCGGCGGTGCAGATACCCTCTCCACAAGCTATTCGATCGTGATGGCCGCAGCCATGAAGGGCAAATTCGACCTGATCTTCTGCGGAAAGGAATCTCTTGACGGCGCTACCGGCCAGATGGCCTCCCAGCTGGCAGAGCGCTTTGACGCTTCGCAGATTTCGTGCTGCTTCAGCATCGATGGGATCGCCGACGGGAAAGTCCGCGCTACCCGCACTCTGGAAAGCGGCAAGGAAATCGTGGAAGCGACGCTGCCGTGCCTGATTACTGTGGAAAAAGACAACTTCTACGGTCGTCTGCCCAATCTGGAAGCCTATCTTGCATCCAAGACCGCCGGGATCACGGTCTACTCCGAGAACGATATTGACGGACTGGATCTGCAGAAGATCGGCGTTCCGGGCTCCGGAACCATCGTCCCGAAGATCTATCCGCCGGAGCTGCCGGAACCCGGCCAGATCATCAGCACCGGCAGTGTGAAGACCGACGTCTACAAACTGGTCGAAGTGCTGACCGAAAAAGGAACGCTTTAAGGAGGACCCGGGGATGCAGAAATCTGACTACAAAAATATGTGGGTCTACATCGAACACGACGGCAAAACCGCTGCTCCGGTTGGTTTGGACCTCTGCTGTGAACTGCGCAGGCTCTGTGATGAGACCGGTGACAAACTGTATGCTGTGATTCTCGGTGATCTTCCCGCGGAGGAAGTCAGCAAAGTCAAAGAGTGCGGAATCGACGGTATCATTCAGGTAAGCGGCACCGGATATGAGTACTTCAATACCGACGCCTATGCCAACGCTTTCACCGTTCTCTCCAGAAAGTATAATCCGTCCGCGATCTTTGTCGGCGGCACCATTAACGGCCGCGACTTTGCCCCGCGTTTTGCGGTCCAGCTGGAGACCGGCTGCACCTCCGACGCCATGCAGCTGGAATACGACCGTGAAACCGGCGATATTCAATTCATTGAACCCGCCGTTGGGGGGAAGATCATGGCGGTCATCACAGTCCCCGTCCTGCGCCCGCAGATTGGCACCATCCGCCCGGGAACATTCAAGTATGCGCCGATCGGAGCAAAGGAGGCGATCGAGCTGATCGAAGAGGAAATCAGCTTTGATCCGGACGCGATCCGCTGCAAACATGTGGACTTCATCCCGGACGACATGGATCCGGAGATGGACATTGCCAATGCCGACTGCATCGTCTGTGTGGGCAACGGTCTCAAGGACTCCGAGCATCTGGAGCGCTACCGTGTGCTGGCAAAACTCCTGGGCGGCAAAATCGGCTGCACCAGGCCCCTGTATGACCGCGGGATTCTGCCCTACAAACTGCAGATCGGGCAGTCCGGCGTCATGGTCAAGACGAAGCTCTATATCAGCTTCGGCGTTTCCGGCGCGGTGAACCATACGGCCGGCGTCGATGCGGATCTCTTTATCGCAGTCGATAAAAACCCGGAAGCACAGATTTTCAATTACTGCGATTACGGGATCGTAGGTGATATGGACGAAGTCTGCGATGAGCTGATTGAGCAGATCCGGGCGGCTAAGGCATAAACTGCTGATAATAATAGAAAACAAAACCGGGGAAGCTGTTTCGTCTTTCCCGGTTTTGTTTTTCTATTAGGTTGGACTTTGATTCATGCTACAGTCTTACAACAGTTCATGCCTCGCTGATGATCCGCCGAATGACCGCTTCACAACGCCTCCGGTCATAAATTACAGGAACAGGATAGAACGGGTTTGTCTCGGCAAGTGCCCATGAAATCATCTGCGGAATATCTTCCTCTTTGATGAAATCAAAGCCGGTGGGAATTCCCATACGCCGATTCATGTTACGGATCTCAGCAATAAAGGCTTTGGCCTTTTCTTCGACACTCCCTTCATCCTTTAATCCTGTCAGTTCAGCCAAATGTGCCAGTTTAACATAGACTGCTTCGCCGTAATCCTCTAACACTATCGGAAGAATAACCGCATTCGCCAGTCCGTGCGGGGTGTTGTAAAGTCCGCCGAGAGTATGCGCAATCGCATGAACATTTCCTACACATGCCCTGGTAAATGCAAATCCCGCTTTGTAGGAAGCAATCAGCATCTGTGTTCGGGCTTCCATATCATTCCCATCACTATACGCACGCTCCAGATAACGGAAAATCTCGCACACAGCTTCCTCGGACATTCGGATGGTTTCATCCGTGTTGTATGTCAAATTGGTATATGCTTCAACTGCATGAGTCAAAGCATCCATTCCTGTCGTGGCGGTAATCTTTGGGGGCAGTTCCCTCGTCAATTCCGGATCCAGAATCGCATATTTCGGCACCAGTTTAAGATCCATAATGGCATACTTATGATGCGTTTCGCTGTCAGTAATCACGGCTGCTATGGTCGTCTCCGAACCAGTTCCTGCGGTAGTGGGGACAGCAATGAAGGGAGGAATCTTCTTCATCACCTTCAAAAGCCCGGCCATCTTACCCACTTCAGCTTTTGGGCGAACGACTCGCGCTGCGGCGCCTTTTGCCGCATCGATCGGAGAGCCTCCGCCAATGGCCAGAAATCCGTCACAGCCATTCTCCAAATACAGTTTTTGGATCTTGTTAACGATAATGACCGTAGGGTTGGATTCCACTTCCGCAAACAGGACATAGCGAATCCCGGCATGATCGAGCAGGGAGAGAATCCTCGGCGCAAGCTTTTTCCCCACCGAAGGACCTGTTACAACCATAACATTTCTTACTTTTTCTTTGTCCAGGAGTTCTGGGATTTTTTCGATGCTGCCAGGGCCAGTATACAGGGCGGGGGTTGGCCAATTCATACAGCGCGAACCGATATTGAACACGGCTTGAAATGTTCTGTAATACGCTTTTTCTAACATGAAGCACCTCTGTATATTTACACTTTATGTATATTGTATCATCAAGTATGGTAAAGTGCAAGAACTCTACAACGGACAGCATAAAAAAGGAAGCCTTCTGGCTTCCCTGTTTTGGCACCCACGAGGGGATTCGAACCTCCGACCTACCGCTTAGGAGAAGGTTCGCGGAACTCAAATGAGCCCTTATTTTACTGCGTTTTTAAAGGTTAGCATAGTCTTACTCACACTATTTACACACTAACATAGTCATTTTTTAAACTAAAAACGTTCTTCCCTCATACAACTCCAGCCACTTCATAAGGCTGCCGCGACGCACATAGTAACGGTTGTTTATCCTGATTGTCGGGAACGATGGCGACCGGAGAAGCTGGTACGCACGTTCCGGACCAATATTCAGAATACGCTGAAGATCGCTGTAAGTCAACAGCTCATTATCTCCGTTGCGATAAATACCTCCGTTCTTTTTTCTCACTGACGCCATAACCACGCGCCTCCTCTTATTCCCCTGCACCGTAGCGCAGACGGACCAGCTTGCTGATGGCACGGGCACGGAGGCGGTAGATGCTGGAAGCATCGCAGCGGTACTCAGCCGCGAGATCAAAAACGGCATCCTTGCGCGGGTTGATCAGAGTCCAGTCCAGAACCTTCTGCTCCTCCGCCGTCAGCAAACCAAGCAGCCGCTCAACACGGCTGATATGGCTGGCGGTGGCTAACAAACAGGCCACCAGTCTCACACGTTCCTTCTCCAGAGCTTTCCGCTTTCCGGCGGGGAGCTCTTTTTGTTTTGCATCCTCCTCGATACGGACGATGTCTTCCTGCATCAGCTGGACCGCAGCACGGTCCAGCGCAAGGTTGCGCAGTATACTGAGAATCTCGTCTTTCCCGGTCATGGCCGGTCCTCCCTCTCCAGGTAAACCTTGCTGCCCTTGACGTGGACAGAGACATACTTGCCCAGGTCATACTTCTTGATTGCGTGTGCAAACGTGGAACGGCAACTGATTGCATCTTTATATTCAAAGCGGGTAAACACCACTTCCATCACCTTCCGATCCCGACGCAGAAACTCCTGCAGAATCAGCAGAGGCTTCTGCGGACGGGACCTGTAGGTACGTGCAGAAGGATTTACATCGGTATCAAGTAAGTACATTAGAAACTCCTTTCTTCAACGGCAGTTCCGCCTTGACGGCTGCAATCAGATCATCCTGGGTACGGGACTTGTCGCTGAGTGCGGCGAGGATGCGATCGTCAATCGTATGCTCCGTGACGATGTGCGTAACTACAACCGTCCTCGCCTGCTGCCCCTGACGCCAGAGCCGGGCATTCACCTGCTCGTACAGTTCCAGCGACCAGGTCAGGCCGTACCAGATGATATGGTGACCACCCTGCTGCAGGTTGAGGCCGTGGCCGGCAGACGCCGGATGAACCAGGCCCACCTGCAGCTGACCTGCGTTCCAGGACTTAATGGAATCAGGTGTCGTGAGTTCCTGAAACACGATATCCTTCTCCAGCAGACGCTGACGGATCCGCAGCAGGTCGTGCTTGTACCAGTAGACCACCAGCACCGGAGACTGGGCGGACTCCACCAGATCCTCCAGGGCGTCCAGCTTCCGCGAATGGAACGGAACCGGAATACCGTCATCGCTGTAGACGCAGCCGTTCGCAAGCTGGCACAGCTTGTTCGAAAGAGCGGCTGCATTTGCAGCGGTGATCACCTGCTTTGCAGGCAGGGTGCTCAACTTCAACACAAGATCATCGCACAGGGACCTGTACTTGCCGCACTCCGGTGCGGACAGTGTTACGGGATAACGGTTATACAGCAGCTCGGGCATCGGCAAATGGTCGAGCGCTTTCATACTGACGGTAATATCCCGGATCTTTTCATAAATCTGCTGCTCTGCACCCGGGCGGGGCTTATACGAGTATACGATGCTGCCGTTGCGCCGGTCGGGCACAAAGTACGCATCACGGTACCTGCCGATGAACCGACCTAGTCTCTTCCCCATATCCAGGCACTTGTACTCAGCGTACAGATCCATAAGGCCGTTGGAAGACGGCGTGCCGGTGAGACCCACCACACGGGACAGCTTCGGACGAAGCTTCATAAAGGCCTTGAAGCGCTGGGACTTTGGGTTCTTAAAACTGGACAGTTCGTCGATAACCACCATGTCATACCGGAGTTGGAGGCCTGACTCCATCAGCCACTCCAGGTTCTCCCTGTTGATGATGGTGATTTCCGCATCCTGCAGCACTGCTGCACGGCGCTCCTGCGGCGTACCGACGGCTACAGCATAAGTCAGAGAGGAAAGATGATCCCATTGCCGGATCTCGTTTGGCCAGGTCATGGCAGCCACACGCAGCGGCGCAATGACCAGCACCCTTGAGATCTCGAACCGGTCATGAAGCAACTTCTCAATGGCGGTAAGGGTAATAATCGTCTTGCCGAGGCCCATGTCCAGAAGAACGGCAGCAATTGGATGAGACAGGATATAGTCAGTCGCGAATGTCTGATAAGAATGAGGATTGTACAGCATTCTGGTTTACATAATATTGTCTGATGGTTCAGAAACTACTTTCTTCTTACGGCGAGTTTTCGCCCTGAGCAGTTCCAGCATTTCAGGGATCTGAGCGGGATCGTCAATGACATACACGATAAACCCCAGATCACGCAGCTGCGCATGACGCTGCAACTGAAGCGGACGGGGCTTCTGCCCCGGCGCTTTCAGCTCCACAAAAGCAATTTTGCCGCCCGGCATCAGGACAATACGATCCGGCCAGCCGTCTGAGCCGGGGCTGACGAACTTGGGGCACAGGCCCCCTTCGCGTTTGACGCGGGCAACAAGTTTCTGTTCGATAAATCTTTCCAGCATAAGGATAAACCTCCTGATTATTTTTTTGCCGGTGAAGCGACTCGAGCGCCCGCAGGGAGCGACTTGCGCTGAACCGGAACACGCGAAGCGTGATAAGGGTTCCCGGCAAAGCCCAGCGAAGCGGGTTTGACGGGAAGAAGGACGAGCAGTGCAGCGACTGAGCTTTGTGAGCCTGCGAGCGAAGCGAATGGATGCGGAACTTGTGAGGACGCTACAGGGGCAGATCTTCCTCACGAGAGAGACGGATCCCATAGATGAACACACCGTTCTTATTCCGGCGGCGTTCAAAGCCGCGAAGCTCCAGCGCCTTATAGAAGTCAGTCGTAGACCGGGTGTACTCCCCTGTCCTGGCACAGAAAGCACGATAGGAGGAATACAGTTCCCCGGACTTCTCAAAGTAAGGCTCGGAGATCTCGCAGCAATCATCCAGGAAGTGCGAAAGCCAGTCGTTCTCCCCGCGGTAATCGTCAATGGCGTCCTTGACACATGCCGGTACCACAGGCACATAGTTCGCGGCAATCACTGCCCTGGCCCCGTCGATGATCCACTGCACGATGGCAGGACCGGCATGCTCCAGCAGATACTTGGAGTAGTTCTTAATATCCCCGCTGCCGGTGATGACAGCATCAAATGGAATGACAATCAACCTCCTCCAGATACCCCGGTCGGACGCACCGACCTTGGGCAGATGGTTCGTGTAAAGCACCAGCGTATGCGTGGGACGGAACCTGAACGGATCCTTATACTTCTTCTCGGCGGCAATCTCATCTGTAGAGCAAAGCTGCTTCACGATGGAAGTGGATAAACGGGTTCCCTCTTCCAGCTCGGAAGCGATAAGGAGCCTCTTTCCCATTACCTCAGCCAGCTCCGGGCGCACATTGCGGCGGCAGCCGACCGTGAGGGCGTCAGCCGAGATCAAACCGGAATACGTACCCAGGGCTGCCGAGACGGTATTCCAAAACGTGGATTTACCATTTGAACCGTCACCGTAGGCGATGATCATCGCCTCCTGGTACACGGCGCCGATGGCGGCGAGGCCGACGATCTGCTGCACATAGGAGATGAGTTCCGGATCGGAACAGAAGAAGGTATCCAGAGCGGATTCCCACAGGTCTTTCCCCTCATCGCCGGGACTGAAGGCAGTCATGCGTGTGACATAGTCGGAGGGATCATGGTCATGACGATCCCCTGTCCGGAGATCCCACGTTCCATCCGGGCAGTTGAGAAGGTTCTCCTCCGCGTCAAAGTCCGTCGGCGCCATCTCCAGCATGGACTGCGCCGCTTTCAGCGCTGACTCGATATACTTCATGTTCTGCCGCTGCAGCACAAAACGGTAATACTCCAAAGCGGAGAGATAGGCGGCGTGTAGTGAGACCTGGGACACACCGATCTGCCTCTCCAGCGTCTTGCCGCCAGCACGGACGGCAAGCTCGCTGACGCCGGAAGCGATGAGCGCGTCACGGGTGGCTGAGAGGTTCGCAAGGGCGTCCTCCAGTTGACGGTCAAGAAATCGCATGGCGAGGCCGACGGCCTTGACGGTGGACTCCTCCCAGTACCTGCCGTTGTAGCAGAGGTAGCCGGTGCCGGTGGTATAGGCCAGTTCCCCCGCCGCGTCCAAACACAGGACCTTCGCCTGCCCCATATCGGTGTAAACCGAGGGGCGCAGGGCGGCCTGTGCGAAAGGCGCATAATCCTCGGGCGGGATATACCCCGGCTGCGCCTGCACCTTTGCGGCAAAACGCCGGGCGCTGCCCCAGATGGTAGCAAGCTCCGCATCACTGAGGGGCGGGCTGCAACGCTCCGCCTGCTCCAGAAACAGGGAATAGCTCTCTTCTGACACGCCATACCGCTTTACCAGTCTCCCGGCGATGCGGGACATGGTGGCGTTGCGGCGGCCTTCCTGAATGGAGTCCGCTGAAGAAGCGCTCATGGCTGCGATCGCCGCATCAATGGTTGCAGGGCCGGAGTGGAATATGATTGAGGACGGTTGCAGATCCGCATTTCCGTAGATGAACCTCCCCGCGTCCAGGCAGTTGATATCAAAGAAAGGATACTGGCGCCGGATCTCCCGCTTCAGGGCAGCATAAGCGTCTGCGTTGCTGCAGGGCTGAATCGGAAAGTACACATGGAACCTTGGGCGGGCCGAAAGGTCCGCCTTTTCTTTTAAATGATGGCGGCTTGGCACGATGGCGTAGGAGATATCGGAAAACTCCTGCTCCAGATCCTCCGGGCTGAACCAGGCGGATGGATCGTCCGGCTCATTGTCCACATCCAGAACGACCACATCCGACAACAGATAGTTCTGAATGGAACGGTAATTGCCGGCATAGGAAGCGCAGACATGGTCAAAGACTGCGGCGGCCGCCAGTTCCTCCGCAGACCGGATCTCCGCACGGTTTGGATACAGGCAGTTTTTGCGGTCGCCGGTGCAGCCGGCTGTGTAAAGGGTGAAATGCATAGGAAACCTCCCAATGTAAGTCTATGTAACTCGATGCCTGCACTTTTCCTTAGGAAGAAAAAAGGTGCATAGGAGAAGTCCCGGGATAGACCTTCACCGAGCTACACCATCGCGCGCCCTGATGTGTGAAAAGGAACGCGCGTGAAGAACACCTTCCACTATCTATCGGTCACAAAGGCATCAAAAAGGGGGAAAAAAATAAAAAAAATATTTCGAGCCTTTTTCACCCTTTTCGCCCTGTTTGTGACCGATAGGAAGTGAAGGGACAAAACCCGACGGCTGCAGACGGCGGAGACGCCCCGAGGAAGGAGAATACAAATGAGCATGATGAGCGAAACCGCCATCGGTCTGAGCGATCTGCTGACACAGGGAAATAAGATGATCGCAGCATGGCGGGAAGCCCTGAACGATCTGGAAGCGCTGCTCTATTTGATCGAGCGCGCGAGCGGGCAGAAGGGCGAGCCGGAACCGATCGAAGACGACAGCGTTGCACCCGAAGAACTATTAAAAGAAGAGGCGCCGAAAAAGCCGGCACGGACCGCCACGCTGGAGGAAGCGAGGATCCTCCTGAGCCGGAAGGCCAGGAACGGATACCGCGCGGAGGTCAAAGCGCTGCTGACGAAGTACGGCTATGAGAAGCTGACGGACATCAGCGACCCGAAGATCTTCGGCGCGCTGCTGGAGGAAGCGGAGCGATTCGAGTGAAGCATGCATACCTGAGTGCATCCGCCAGCCACCGGTGGCTCGCCTGCCCCCCGTCGGCAAAGCTCTGCGCCGAGGAACCGGACTACGGAAGCGAATATGCCATGCAGGGGACATGCGCCCATGAACTGAGCCAGTACCTGCTGGAAAAAGCTTTGGGCAGACCCTGCGTTGATCCCACAGAGAACCTCTCCTACTACGACGCGGAGATGCAGGAATGTGCCGAAGGCTACCGGGACTTTGTACTGGAACAGATCGCGGAAGCGAAAAAGAGCTGCAGGGATCCCTTGATCTGCGTGGAGCAGGTTCTGGACTTCTCGAAATGGGTGGAGCACGGCTTCGGCACCGGGGATTGCGTCATCGTCGCTGACGGCACGCTGCACATCATTGACCTGAAGTACGGCGTGGGGGTGCTGGTACACGCGAAGGAAAACAGCCAGCTGATGTGCTACGCCCTGGGCGCTCTGGATACCTTTGGGGATCTGTACGAAATCAAAAGAATCAAACTGAGCATCTACCAGCCCCGCAGGGAGAACATCGACAGCTGGGAGCTGGACGCGGAAGACCTGCTGAACTGGGCAGAGAACGTATTGATGCCTGCCGCAAAGCTGGCATATGCAGGCGACGGCGAATTCCACGCCGGCGAGCACTGTGTGTTCTGCAAGGTGAAGGCCAGCTGCCGCAAACGTGCGGAGTACGCCATGGAACTGGCCAAAGAGGAACTGAAGGAACCGGCGAAGCTGAGCCCCGAGGAGATCAGCGAGCTGCTGCCCAAGGTGGAAACCCTGGTCAGCTGGGCTGAAGATTTAAAGGCATTTGCACTGAAATCCGCACTGAAAGGAACCACTTTCCCCGGTTGGAAACTGGCAGAAGGCCGCAGCATCAGACGGTTCCGCAACGAACCGCAGGTCGCTGCCATCGTACTGGCAGCCGGCTGCGACCCCTATGAAAAAAAGCTGCTCGGCATCACGGCGATGACGAAGCAGCTCGGAAAAAAGCGATTTGATGAATTACTGAAAGACTATGTGGTCAAACCGCAGGGGAAACCGGTACTCGTACCGGAGAACGACAAACGGCCGGCATTCAACGCCGCCGAACTGGATTTTAAAGAATATGACATGGAGGATAAATGAAAATGAGCAACAGCACGAAAGTAATTACCGGACCGAACACCATCTTCTCTTATCTGACGGTCCTGGAACCGAAAACACCCATCGGCGGGGGTACGCCGAAATACAGCGTGAGCCTGATCATCCCGAAGACGGATACCGCGACCATCCAGAAGATCAAGGACGCGATCAAGGCAGCCTATGAAGAGGGCGAGAGCCGCCTGAAGGGCAACGGCAAAACCGTGCCCAGGCTGGAGGACATCCGCACTCCCCTGCGCGACGGCGACAGGGACCGGCCGGACGACCCCGCGTACAAAAACGCTTACTTTGTGAACGCGAGCAGCGCGAACAAGCCGGGCATTGTAGGCGCGGACCTGCAGGAGATCATCGACCCGCACGAGCTCTACTCCGGCATCATCGGCCGGGCGAGCATCTCGTTCTTCGCATACAACTCGAACGGGAACCGCGGGATTGGCTGCGGCCTGAACCACCTGAAGAAGCTGAAGGACGGAACCCCGCTTGGCGGGTTCAGCCGTGCGGAGGACGACTTCGCCGGGCTGGACGACGAGGAAGATTTCCTCGCATAACAAGCTGACCGGGAGGGGCCGGGACTTTCTCCCTTTCACCCGGCCCCTCATTTTAAGGAGATAACCATGGAAACTGAAATATGGAAAGACATCCCGGGTCTTGAAGGCAAATATCAGGCCAGTAATCACGGCAGGATCCGCAGTCTTGACCGCTATGTGGATTACCACTGCGGAGACAGATGCTACCGAAGGCTGCGCAAAGGCAGAATTATACGGCTTCCGGCCAGAGACCGTACAGGACACCTCGGATTCCATATCGGGCACATCCCTAAAGTGTACGCACATCAAATGATTGCTTCGGCATTCCTCGGTGCGTGCCCGGAAGGCATGATGGTGCTGCACAACAACGGAGATCCCGCTGACAACCGCCCGGAAAACCTGCGCTTCGGAACCGCAGCCGACAATGACCATGACATCTACCGTCAGGGAGGGAAACGGCACAAGCTCGACCTGCACGACGTGGAAGGCATCCGTTTCGGCGTGTACTGCGGTCACACGGACAAGGAGCTGGCCTGGAACTTCGGCGTGGACCGTACCATGATCAACCGGATCCGAAACCGGAAACGTTACGGATGGTGTGAAATATGAAATCACTGAGTATAGATCTGGAAACCCGCAGCGGAGCAGACATCTCCAAATGCGGGGTATACCGCTACGCGGAAGATGACGATTTCGACATCCTACTCTTTGGCGTCAGCGTGGACGGCGAACCTGTCACCGTCTACGACATTGCCAACGGCGAACTGCCGCCTGAAGAGATCCTCGCGGCCCTTGCCGACGGCAGCGTCACCAAGTGGGCCTACAACGCCAGTTTTGAACGGGTATGTCTGAGCAGCTGGCTGAAGAAACACAGGCCGGAACTCATACCGGGTTATCACGGGCTCCCCTACCTCGATCCCGTCGGATGGCGGTGCAGCATGGTACTGGGAGCCTATAACGGCCTGCCGCTCGGTCTCGGCCTGTGCGGAGCCGTACTGGGGCTGGAACAGCAGAAAATGGCGGAAGGCAAGGAACTGATCCGCAAGTTCTGCATCCCAGAAAAGGACAATAGCGAGGCTCAAAAACAGGAAACCCTGTTTCATACCGGCAGATTTACCCAGCCTTCTGATGACCCTCCGGGCTGGGAGCGCTTCAAGGCATACAACAAACGGGATGTGGAAGTGGAAATGCAGATCCAGCAGAAGCTGAAGAACTTCCCGGTCCCGGACCGTGTCTGGGAGGAATACGCTCTGGACCAGGAAATCAACGACCGGGGCATCATGATTGATACGGAGTTCGTAAAGCAGGCTATGAAAATGGACGCCAGCGCCAGGGCGAAGCTCACCAGGTGCATGCAGGATCTGACCGAGCTGGAAAACCCGAACTCGGTCCCGCAGCTGAAAGGCTGGCTGGAAAGCCGTGGACTGAAGGTAGACAGCCTCGGCAAAAAAGAAGCAAAAGCCCTGATCAAGGAAACAAACGATCCGCTGGTACAGGAAGTGCTCAGCCTGCGGCTGCAGGTTGCCAAGAGCAGCGTACGGAAGTACGAGGCGATGCTGAACTCTGTCTGTAAAGACGGCAGATGCCGGGGCATGTTCCAATTCTACGGTGCGAACAGAAGCGGCCGCTGGGCCGGGCGGATGATCCAGCTGCAGAACCTGCCACAGAACAAACTCCCGGACCTGGATGTGGCCCGGGCGCTGGTGAAAGCCGGTGACGAGGAAACCGTGACATTGCTTTACGGCGAAGTACCGGCCGTCCTTAGTGAACTGGTGAGAACCGCATTCATCCCCGGAAACGGGAGCAAGTTTACGGTGGCAGACTTCTCTGCCATTGAAGCCAGGGTGCTGGCTCACCTTGCCGGCGAACGCTGGCGGGAACAGGTCTTTACAGAAGGCGGAGATATCTACTCTGCCAGCGCGAGCAAAATGTTCGGTGTGCCTGTCAAAAAGCACGGCATCAACGGGGAGCTGCGACAAAAGGGCAAGATCGCCGAACTTGCGCTTGGCTACGGCGGCAGCGAGGGTGCCCTCAGGAGCATGGGCGCTTTGGAACTGGGCATGAAAGAGGAGGAGCTGTCTGAACTGGTGCATGCCTGGAGATGGGCAAACAAACGTATTGTCAAATTCTGGTGGGACGTTGACAAGGCTGCAAAGCAGGCGATCCGGGAACGGGTTACTGCCGTTGTCGGAAAGATCAGCTTCGAATACAAATGCGGGTTGCTGCGCATCACACTCCCTTCCGGACGGGAGCTGAACTATGTAAGACCCAAAATCGAACCCGGGCGGTACGGCGACGACATCATCACCTACGACGGTCTGGACGTTACCAAACACTGGGACCGCATTGAAACCTATGGCCCGAAACTGGTGGAAAATATTGTGCAGGCTATAAGCCGCGACCTGCTGGCCGATGCCATGAAGCGCCTGTGGCAGTACCCCATCGTCGGTCATGTGCACGACGAGGTGATTATCGAAGAGGATGATCCTGAGGAGATTTGCCGGCTGATGAGCCAACCGGCAGACTGGCTGCCAGGGTTAAAGCTGAAAGCGGACGGATACACCTGCCGGACATACCGCAAGGATTAAGCGAGGAGACTGTCATGAAAACCGAACCCTTATCACGATATGACGAGGAGTTTTATCCCGAAGAGGATTTGCAGGACTATGAAGAATCGAATGACAGCAGCCCAGCCGATGATTCTCTGACGCTGTACCTCGATAATGTCGGGAAATATGCGAGGCTTACGCCGGAAGAAGAGGTCAAACTGGCTGCGGCCGCGGCCGCCGGCGATGAAACTGCCAGACAGAAGCTGATCGAAGCGAACCTCCGCCTGGTGGTCTCCATAGCAAAGTACTATACCGGTAACGGTCTCCCTCTGGAAGACCTGATCCAGGAAGGCAATATCGGCCTGATGAAAGCAATAGATCGATTCGATCACAGCATGGGATACAGGCTTTCCACCTATGCGGGCTGGTGGATCCGCCGATCCATCATGCTGGCACTCGCCCACCAGGACCGGCTGATCCACCTGCCTGAAAAAAAGATGTGGGCCGTTTACAGGATTAACCGTGCAAGCCGGCGACTGCAGCAGAAACAGGGCTATACGCCTGACGCGGAACAAATTGCCGAGGAACTGGGCATGCCGCTGGAAGAGGTGCAAACATACCAGGTATATGCGCAATACACTTGCAGCATCGACGCCCCAATTGTATTGGACGGAAAAGAACTGCTGATCGACCAGATTGAAGCGGGTGAAGCTGCAGATCCCGAGGAAATGATCACCGACTCCCTGCTGAAAGAGCAGATCCGCAAGGCCCTCGCGACGCTGCATCCGCGTGAAAGGCGGATACTGGAGCTTCACTACGGTCTGACCGGAGAGGAACGGCTCTCACTGAGGGAAATCGCACAGGACTACGGGGTCAGCCCGGAACGGATCAGGCAGATTGAAGCGAATGCCATCCGGAAGCTGCGCCGCCCGGAATGCGCTGAAATGCTGAAGGACTTTATTTATTAATCACATAGCTGCAAAAGGAGAAGCCCTGTGCGCCGGCTTCTCCTTTCCATTGATTAACCTAAACCTTACAGAACTGCGCCGCCTTCAAAAAATTCGACGGCAATCTCGCGGATTCTAACACGGGCATACTTCACTGTGTCACGCGTAACCCGCAGCATCTGTCCGATCTCCGGTTCCGTGTACCCCTCTCCCCGCAATTTCAGGATTGCAGCATACCTCGGATTAATCTGTTTCAGGTGCTCCAAGAACTGAACCGCATTCAGCCGCGGCAGGCAGTCTGAGTCCGGATCTACCCAGTCCATCCCCTCCTCCTGCAGAAAATCCAAACTGACCTGACGCGGCAGCTTCTCATCCTTACCAAAGGGGCACTCCTCGCAGGAGTTGCCCACCGGGCAAGCACGCAGTGTTCCGCGCGCACCGGATATCACGCAACGGTTACTCCGCTTTTCCTGCAGATACCGCTGCCGGAGATCCCGCAGCATCTCCCTGCAGACCTCCTCGGGCGCCGGATACGGATATACCATGATGCACTTGTTGCCGACCATGAGAGGAACCAGATCCTTCTTCGTGATTCCGAAATCTTCCATAGCTTCTTCACTTTCAATCTCGACCGGGGCCAGGGTTTTGCCGATTGCTGCATAGATTTCTTCTTTTTTCATTTGGGGTAACCTCCTTAAAATTTCCGGAGGTACCCCGATGAAAAGGGCGCAGCTGACCATCAAGACACCTCCGTCTTGGTTTTGGTCAGCGCACCCTAAGCGCTGCCGTTCTATAAAATTGTCGTCTCCGGAAACCGTAGGGTCGGCAGGAGCGGCCTGCCGCAGCAACCGAAGATTATGATCAGCCGGCCGTCATCGCCGGGTGATGCCTGTCAACAAAAAACGGGGCCAGCAGCCCCGTTCCCCTCTGCAGGAACGCTGGCTGTTGACCCCGTTTGGTCCTTCGCCGACGCCAATTCGCCGGCGGTACAGTCATTAACTTACCAGTTTCTCACTGACGGCGCTGATGATCAGACAGCCGTCCTTCCTCCGCCTTACCTTGGCGTGGTTCTCGTCCTTCGCGGTGATCGCGATCAGGCGCTCGACAATCTGGTTGTTGTCAGGCCCGGGACG
>JAFPWF010000027.1 GCA_017395085.1 Oscillospiraceae bacterium
CTTCTCCCTTCTTCTCGCAGTCGTATAATGATCTGCTCGTTGTCCTTCATTTTCTGTTTAGACATAGCTTCGCCCCCTATGTAATTATTCTCCTACATAGGGGGCGTTTTGTCTATTGTCCGTTTTTACTGGTTCGGTTCATCACTCAGGGGTGTGTTTTGTATATTTAGGTCAGCGTGAGAAAACCACATGGAAGTAAGAGAAAATGATCAGTCTATAGTGCCAAGTTCATCAAGGTTCAGCTCGAAGGCGGGGGTAAAGTGATCTAAGAAATAATCTACTTCCGGCATATGCATTTTTTTCAAGGTATCTAGAGTCTGCACTTCGGCAGACAGAAACTCGTTGTTTCCAGCTTTTCGTTCTTCAATGCATTTGATATAGGCGGAAAGCTTATCGGCGGCTTTTACCAGGTCAAATGAGCGCTTTTGTTTCTCCCCGGTGATCAGCTGCCGATAGGCTGGCTTCAGTTCATCGGGCAGTGTGTCAAGAAGCCTGTTGCAGGCAAGGAATTCGATCTGCTTATATGCATCCCGGATCTCGCTGCTGTGATATTTGATCGGAGTCGGCAGATCTCCGGTCAGAATCTCGGAACAGTCATGAAACAGCGCAACGGCAGCAGCTTCTTCCGGGTTGCAGGGAATACCGAATACATCCCGCCGGATGATACCAAGTGCATGAGCGAGAACCGCAACCATATGGCTGTGCTCCTGAATGTTTTCGGGAAGGGAATTGCGCATCAGGCTCCATCTGCCGATATAGCGCATACGTGACAGATAGGCGAAGAAATGTTCTTTCATATGAACTCCTTTTGCATACCGGAAAACTCTTACTCATGATACACCCGGGGAACACGCTTGGTTACGGAGCATAGCAGCTCGTACGGAATAGTATCCGCTGCTTCAGAAATGGCCAGGATGCTGCCGGCAGGACCGAAGAGTTCCACTTCACTGCCGACTTTTGCCTCCGGAATATCCGTGAGGTCAATCATGCACATGTCCATACAGATGGAACCAAGCTGAGCAGCGGGCTTTCCTGCGACCATGTAGCAGCATTTGTTGGAGCTGTGTCTTGGAAGCCCATCGGCATAACCAGCCGCGATAACGCCCATACGCGTACGGCGATTTGTTTCATACCTTCGCCCATAGCTGACAAAAGTACCGGCTGGATGATATTTAATGGTGCTGATGGTGGTCACCAGCCTCATAGCCGGTCTCAGACCCAGCTTTCCGTCATCGCCGTAGCCGTATAACAGAAGCCCGGGGCGGACCATATCCAGTGCGGTTTCAGGAAAAGAAACAACGGCACCGCTGTTTGCACAATGGCGGATGGGAAAATGAATCCCGGCCTGTTCTTCGACTGCGGCAAGAACGTCCTGAAACAGACGGAACTGTTTCAGCGTATAGTCCCGGCTCTCAAGATCCGGCTCATCAGCAACGGCGAAATGGGTGTAAACTCCCTCAAAAGTAAGGTTCGGCAAACGGCACGAACGGATGATGTTCTGTACTCCGTCTTTAAAATAGCTGCCCGCGCAGAGATAGCCCAGGCGTGACATTCCCGTATCCAGTTTGATATGCAGTTTCAGAATGCCGCCGAGGGCTTTGGCTTCTTCGGAGTACTCCATCGCTTTGGCAAGGCAGGTTGCGGTCTGTGTCAGATTCTTCCGGATCAGGACGTCGGTGTATTCCGAAGGGGTATGTCCGAGGATCAGAATCGGCATGGTGATGCCGTCATCTCGAAGTTCAAGCGCTTCATCAAGGCAGCTGACTGCGAGATAGTCGGCACCTTCCTCCTGGAGAAGGTGAGCAATGCGCAGTGCGCCGTGCCCGTAGGCGTCTGCTTTCACAACACCCAGAAAGCGGCATCCGTACGGGATAGACTCACGAATTCGGTAATAATTATTGCGGATTGCGCCCAGGTCGATTTCTGCCCAGGTGCGTTTTGTAAAATCATTCATATTCTGACCCTCATAAAAGAAGATGTCAGTATTATACGCATTCGGATGGATGCTGTCAACGAAGGCAAGCAGATATCATCCTCATACATTTGAAAGGCATCCGTCATAGAAAAATGAAATAAACAGGAACTGTCCCGTAACGTCAAAAGTTACGGGACAGTTCCTGTTTACGACCGGCTGGCTGCGCCATCAGAGTGCTTCCTTGATCAGGCTCATCAGCTCATCGTAACTGTCACAGGAAGGCAAACCAGGATTTGTACGGATGATCTCGTCCGTGGAACGGAACAGGATTCCGCATTTACTGGCTTTCAGCATATCAAGATCATTGAAACTGTCGCCTATGGCAATGGTATCATAGCCGATGGACTGGAATGCACGTACCGTGGAAAGCTTCGTGTTTTTGATGCGAAGATGAAAACCGGAAATCATCCCGTCGTCTCCGACGGAAAGCTCATTGCAGAACAGTGTCGGCCAATTCAGCTTTTTCATAAGCGGCCCGGCAAACTGCGAAAAAGTGTCGCTGATAATCACAGCCTGTGTAAAACTGCGCAGTTCATCAAGAAATTCTTTTGCGCCGGGAAGAGGGTCTATTTTAGCTATCGTGTTCTGGATCTCTTTCAGCCCGAGACCGTGTTCACGCAGTATTCCGATGCGCCAGTTCATCAGCAGGTCATAATCCGGCTCATCACGGGTGGTGCGCCGCAGCTCGGGAATGCCGCTTACTTCAGAGAATGCAATCCAGATTTCAGGTACAAGAACCCCTTCCAGGTCAAAGCATATCATATTCATTGGAAATAACCTCCATCTGCTCATCAGCAGGCTTCAAATTCAGTCGAATTCAGTAGACTTGCCCATCCACGGTGACAATGGTAAGGATTCCGCGGCGGACGACATATTCATTTTCGAACTCATCCATATAGCACTGATAAAGATGATTCGGCTCCAGATCTGTTCTCCGGACAGGAGTTCCAATTCTGTATAGACCGCGTTTTTTTGATTCTTCAATCATCTCATGTTCCGTCAAGAAATGTCACTCCCTTCATAATTCAGCTGCATTTGCTGTCTATAAAATACCACAGCGGAATTGTTTCGTAAAGAATGATTTAACAGTCTTCTTTAAAGAAAATCCGCGCGGCAGCGCAGCCAGGCACCGACAGGATCATCGGCGCGGGTGATCGGGCGACCTACGACGATATAATTGCTTCCAAGCGCTTTGGCTTCTGCAGGCGTTGTTACGCGCTTCTGGTCTCCGGCAGATCCGGCAGAAAAGCGAACGCCCGGGGTTACCGTCAGGAAATCCGGTCCGCAGCATTCATGGACTATTCCGGATTCGAGAGGGGAGCATACCACACCGTCAAGGCCCGCATTGGCAGCATTTCTCGCATAGGATAGAACGACATCTTCCATCGGGCGTTCAATCAGGAGTTCCTTACGGAGGCTTGTCGGGTCGGTACTGGTGAGCTGAGTAACTGCAATCAGCAACGGGCGGCTGCCATCCGGACGGGTCAGCCCCTCCAGAGCAGCTTCCATCATGGCGCGTGTTCCAGCCGCGTGCAGGTTCACCATGTCAACGTCAAGAGACGACAGAACATGCATGGCTCTTTTTACGGTGGTTGGAATATCATGCAGCTTCAGATCCAGAAACAGCCGATGCCCGCGTGATTTTAATTCCTGGACGATTTTCGGACCTTCTGCATAAAACAGTTCCATTCCGATTTTCAGATATGGTCTCTCTGTTCCGAAACGACTCAGGAAAGCGGTGGTTTCATCATACGATGGGAAATCGCAGGCGACGATTACATCCCGTGTTTTATCCATGGGCACCTCCGACAATGTTTTTTAAAGAACGGATTCCGTAGCGGTCCATAACTGCAGGGAGAGCCCGCAGAATCTTAGGGCAGGCATACGGATCAATCAGATTGGCCGTACCGATTTCAACGGCTACAGCTCCGGCAAGCATCATTTCAATAACCTGTTCCGGAGTCGAAATGCCCCCGAGCCCGATAACGGGAATGGACACCGCCTGATATACCTGCCATACCATGCGAAGGGCAATCGGAAATACAGCCGGCCCGGACAAACCGCCGGTTATATTTGCAAGGATCGGGCGCTGAATTCCCGGGTCAATGCGCATACCCATCAGGGTGTTAATCAGTGAAATCCCGTCTGCACCAGCCTGTTCACATGCCGTGGCAACAGCGGAAATATCGGACACGTTGGGGGAGAGCTTCATGATAACCGGTTTTCTTGTTGCTGATTTAACAGCTTTCGTTACTTCGGCTGCGAGTTTTGGGTCAGTTCCGAAACTCATTCCGCCGCCGTGAACATTGGGACAGCTGATGTTGACCTCCAGCCAGCCGACCTGATCCTGTTGATCCAGTTTTTCTGCAACTTCAACATATTCCGAGATTGAAAACCCGCAGATATTTGCAATGACCGGCTTGCGAAAAACCCGCCTGAGTTTCGGGAGCTCATCGCAAATGACGGATTCCACTCCGGGATTCTGCAGCCCGACGGAATTCAGCATCCCGGATGCTGATTCGGCAATTCTGGGCAGGGGATTGCCTTCCCGCGGAGAAGCGGTCGTCCCCTTGAAGGAAAAGCTGCCGAGACAGTTGATGTCGTAAAGCTCGGCGAATTCATAGCCGTACCCGAAAGTACCGGAAGCAGGAATGATCGGATTGTCAATCGGGATACCGCAGAGAACGGTATTCAAACTTCCCAAAGCAAGTCCTCCTTCCGAAAAACCGGGCCATCCTTGCACACACGCCTCATTCCGGATACTGTTCTGATGCTGCAGCCCATACAGGCGCCGAAACCGCAGCCCATCCGCACATCCAGCGATAGTTCACCCGGTGCATCGGTAATTTGACAAACAGCCTGCAGCATTGCCTTCGGCCCGCAGGCATAAAACATGGAACAGCGCTGCAGAACCTTTGCATCTGTGACACGGCCCTTCTGACCGGCAGTACCGTCTTCCGTATAGACTTTCAGACTGCCTGAGCAGGATTCAAAACGTTCAACACAGCATACATCTTCAGCAGAACGAAAACCGAGAACTGTGCTGAATGCAGCACCGGAATCAAACAGGCGTTTTGCGAGTCCAAGCAGAGGGGCAATACCGCTCCCGCCTCCGATCAGCAGAGGTGCTTTACCCGAATCTTTGAGAGAAAAACCGTTTCCGAGACCTGTCGTGATCTCAAGAGTACTGCCTTCAGCCAGGCGCTGCAGCTGAGCAGTTCCGGGGCCAACCTGTTCCACCATCAATTCAAGCCATCCCGGCCCCCAGTCGAGAACAGAAAACGGACGATGCAGAAAGAACCCCGGCAGTGAAACCGTAACAAACTGCCCGGGAACGCTGATTGCGTCGGTATTGCCGGAAAAATGCAGCAGCGCGACTTTTGGCGTCAGGTGTTCGGTACTGACAAGAGTAAATAAGCCCGTCTTCAAGTTGCCCTCCAAAATGTTCTCTGATGATAATGCTATCCTATCATATCTGGGGAAACACTTTCAAGAAAAAAAGCATTGCAAAGTCTGCTTTTTGTGGTATAATTTTAACAAAGTCGCAATTGTGTATAAACATGTTGTAAGGGAGTGATATCTGTTGGCCAGCGGTACCAAAGAAGCCTTAGCGTCAGCTCTGCGTCAGATGATGACCGTGAAACCGATCGATAAAGTAACCGTAAAGGATATCGTTGAGATCTGCGGCGTAAACAGGCAGACTTTCTACTATCATTTTGATGATGTGGACGATCTGCTGGAATGGGTATTTGAACAGGATTCCGACCGTGTTTTTCCGAGCGTAGTCGTATATGATCACTGGCTGGAAGATATGATGGTCTATTTTGATTATCTCGTGTCCAACAGCGCATTTACCCTGAATGTGTATCATTCCAACAGCAGGCTCTACATGCTGCGCTATCTGAAGGACCGCATGGCATACTGCATTCGCAGTTTTGCGGAAATCGCTTCGGAAGGAAAAAACATTGACCGTCAGGACTTTGAGTTTGTGGTAGAGTTTTATGCCAACTGTGCAATCGGCTTTATTGCACAGTGGATGGATGCCGGAATGAAATTCCCGAAAGAAATCACCAGAGAAAGAATTTTGAAGGTGATGGACCAAAGCGTTGAAAATATCCTGGCAAGATTTTATAATCCGAAAGAATGAAAGACGTTTGAGTACCTGACGTCCTGCCGTATTCTGTATACCGGCAGGGCGTTTTCTTAAATCGAACATGCATCCTCTGATTACGATTTCTCAAATTAAACAGAGGTTTTCTGGTGACTGAGGATGTTTAAATTGCTGTTGCAAAGCAAAGTGCAGTTGGTGTATAATAATTCGCCAATATTTGGGGAGGGATCGTTTTGATCTATGTTTCGCCTTCGTTGCTGGCTGCTGATTTTGCAAATCTGAGAGAAGAAATTGACGATGTGAAAGCGGCCGGGGCTGACTGGCTTCACTATGATGTGATGGACGGCCACTTTGTGCCGAATATATCCATGGGAATTCCGGTTTTGGAGTCGGTCCGGAAAGCAACTGATATGTTCCTGGACGTGCACCTGATGATTACTGAACCGCTGCGGTATGCCAAACGGTTCTGCAGCGCCGGTGCGGACTTGGTAAACGTGCATGTTGAAGCCGCCGGCGAAGCAGAAATACACCGTACCTTGGCTGAGGTAAAAGAAGCCGGAAAACTCTGCGGAGTAACCCTGAAGCCCGCAACTCCTGCAGAAGCTGCTACTCCGTTTCTGGATGAGGTGGATCTGATTCTTGTGATGACGGTTGAACCGGGTTTTGGCGGGCAGCATTTTATGGAAGATCAGCTTGAAAAGGTCAGACAGATCAGGAAGATGATCGATCAGACTGGACGGCAAGTCCGTTTGGAGGTGGACGGCGGAATAGATGCAAAAACCGCGCCGCTCTGTCTGAAAGCCGGTGCAGACACGTTGGTTGCCGGTAGTGCGGTATTCAGGGCAGCCGATCGTAAAGCTGCAGTACACAGCATCCGCGGCATCAATTCTTGAAGATGAGGTTTCCTTCATGACATATTTTCCCGCATCGTTAGAACGGCTGATTGACAGCTTTGCTTCACTTCCCGGTATCGGGCGTAAAAGTGCGCAGAGGCTTGCCTTCCATGTGTTGTCCCTGCCCGATCAGGAAGCGCTCGCATTCTCTGATGCGATTGCTTCGGCAAAAAAAGAAGTCCGGCGCTGCAAAGTGTGCCGCAACTATACGGACCACGAGATCTGTTCCATTTGTTCAAGCGACAGGCGGGACAGAAGTGTGATCTGTGTCGTCTCAGATCCGAGAGATGTCCTGAGCCTGGAACGAGCCAGGGAGTATAACGGTTTGTATCACGTTCTGCATGGAGTAATTTCGCCGATGAACCACATCGGGCCGGACGATATTGGGGTAAAAGAACTGCTGGTGCGTGCGGCGGGTGACGAGGTTCAGGAAGTGATTATGGCTACCAATCCCGATACGGAGGGCGAAGCAACGGCACTTTATATTTCCAGACTTCTGAAGCCTTTCAATATTAAAGTTACCCGTCTGGCATACGGCATTCCGGTTGGTTCAAACCTGGAATTTGCAGATGATGCAACTCTGATGCGTGCGCTTGAGGGCCGCACGGAACTGTAACAGCATTTTGCTGTGTTATATATTATTATCAAGGAGAAAGAATGACACCTAAACTGAAAATAATCCCGCTTGGCGGTTTGGGAGAAATCGGGAAAAACATGACCGTGATTGAATTCGGGAACGACCTGATTATTATCGACTGCGGCATGGGATTCCCGGATGAGAACATGTACGGCATTGATGTGGTGCTTCCGGATATCACTTACCTGCGCAACAATGCCAGCCGTATCCGGGGCATGATCATCACACACGGTCATGAAGACCATATCGGGGCAGTTCCTTTCGTGTTGAAGGAACTGGATATTCCTATTTATACCACGCCGTTGACCGCAGCGCTGATTGAGCTGAAGCTGGAAGAGGAGGATTTGCTTTACAACACTCAGATCTTTACAAAAAAAGCGGGCTCCGTATTCCGGATCGGCAGTTTTTCCATTGAGTTTATCCGCGTTAACCACAGTATTCCGGATGCAGTTGCACTTGCAATCCGCACTCCTGTCGGTACGGTGATCCATACGGGAGACTTTAAAATTGATGTAACGCCAATAGCAGGCGGGATGACGGATCTTGTTCGGTTTGGCGAACTGGGAAATGAAGGCGTTCTGGCCCTGCTCAGCGATTCGACCAATGTTGAAACGCCGGGACATTCCGCATCCGAACGGAAAGTCGGGGAAAGCTTTGACAAACTGTTTGTGAACTGCGACAAGCGGATCATTATTACAACTTTTGCTTCAAATGTCCATCGTCTGCAGCAGATCATTAATGTAGCTGCAAAATACGGGCGTAAAGTTGCCGTGACGGGCAGAAGTATGGAAAATGTTCTCCGGACGGCAATGGTTCTTGGATATATGGATGTTCCTGAGGACGTCCTGGTTGATTTGGATCAGATAAACGGTCTGCCGAAAAATCGGATTGTAATCATATCTACCGGAAGCCAGGGAGAGGCAATGTCCGCGCTGTACAGGATGGCTTTCTCAGAGCACCGTCAGATCCAGATTGATTCCGACGACCGTGTGATTATTTCGGCGTCTGCCATCCCGGGAAATGAAAACACAATCAGCCGTGTTATCGATGAGCTTTTCCATAAAGGCGCAGAGGTGATCTACGATCGCCATACCGATCTTCATGTGTCCGGCCATGCCTGCCAGGAAGAGCAGAAAATGATCCTTGCTCTGACAAGACCAAAGTATTTTATTCCCGTGCACGGCGAGCATCGCATGCTGGTGAAGCACGCGGAACTCGGAAGAATGATGGGTGTAAGTTCCAGAAATATTGTGATCGCCGAGAACGGAACCGTTATTGAGTTCACCAAAAAAGGCGTGCTCTGTTCCGATACCGTTCCTTCCGGTGCGGTCCTCGTGGACGGAAGCGGAGGAATCGGCGAAGTCGGAAGTGTTGTGATGCGCGACCGCCACAAGCTGGCCGAAGACGGGATGATTGTTGTTGTTCTGACATACTCATCACACGACCATAAGCTTCTCGCGGAACCGGAAATATTAACGCGCGGGTTTATTTATGTGAAGGAAGCGGAATCCCTGATGGATGAGCTGGTTTCCATCGTTCTTGAGACAGTGGAAAAATGTGATGCGCAGCATATAACGGATTGGAACAGCATCAAGACAAAAGTAAAATCAGATCTGTCCGGATACCTGTATAAAACAACGCGCAGAAGTCCGATGATACTCCCGGTTATCACGGAAATCTGATTTGTAGATCTGATCTGGAGAAAGGGGGCGTACCGGATGAATATTCAGATTTTCGGTAAAAGCAAATGCTTTGATACCAAAAAAGCGGAGCGATTTTTTAAGGAACGAAGAATCCGCTACCAGTTTATCGACATCATAAAATACGGTATGAGTCGTGGAGAACTGAAAAGTGTCTGCGGTGCGCTTGGGGTGGAAGCCCTTGCAAATCCTGAAGACCGGGACTATCCGCTTTTTCAGTATCTGGCTTCCGATGAGGCAAAGATGGAAAAACTTTACGAAATCCCGGAACTGCTTCGTACTCCTGTGGTACGCAACGGGAAATCAGCGACAGTCGGGTACTGTCCGGAAGTGTGGGAAAACTGGAAATAAAACTGAAAAAAGTACCCGAAAGACACAATTATTCATTGACAAGTAAACGGAATAGTGGTAATATTCCATAGCCGCCTTGAAAGGGTTAGAAAGTGAGCGTTGTCTCCGCCCCCAGAGCGAGCCCTGTATTTAGGAGGAAATATTTGTGAAGCATGCCGTAATTCTTACCGGCGGAAAGCAGTATCGTGTCGCGGAAGGCGATGTGATCTTTGTGGAAAAGCTCGAAGCGGACGCCGGCGAGGAAGTCACTTTTGACAAGGTCCTTTGTGTTGTGGACGAGGAAAACTCGACCATCGGCAAACCCTTTGTTGAAGGCGCGACCGTAACCGCGAAGGTTGTAAAGAATGGGAAGAGTGCCAAGATCCGTGTCTACAAGATGAAGCCGAAAAAAGGATATCGTCGCACGCAGGGTCACAGGCAGCCCTATACCAAGCTTTCAGTCGAAGCGATTCATGCGTAATTCAACACAGCTTTAACGATGGAGGGATAATCAGATGGCACATAAAAAAGGAATGGGTTCGACCAAAAACGGTCGTGACAGTGAATCCAAGCGTCTCGGTGCAAAGCGTGCGGACGGTCAGTTCGTTCTGGCCGGCAACATTCTGGTTCGTCAGCGCGGAACAAAGATTCACCCCGGCACCAATGTCGGCAAGGGGAAGGACGACACCCTGTTTGCTCTGGTCGACGGTACTGTGAAGTTTGAACGTCTGGGCAAAGAGCGTAAAAAAGTTTCTGTTTACGAAGAGATTGCCCAGTAAATTGACGGGTTGAGGCCGGACATCTGTCCGGCCTTTTCCATATTCCGGCCTGTGAAGCGCAGACGTGTTCGGCCGGATTCGGAGGATCATATGTCAAGTTTTGTTGATCATGCGAGGATTCATATCCGCGCTGGGAAAGGCGGAGACGGTGCAGTCGCATTTCACAGGGAGAAATATGTTGCGGCAGGCGGGCCGGACGGCGGAGACGGCGGACGCGGCGGCAGTGTCATATTTGTTCCCGATGATAATCTGACCACCCTGATGGATTTTCGGTATAAGCGGAAGTTTGTTGCCGAGGACGGAGCAAACGGGCAGGGAAAACGGTGTGCCGGCAAAGACGGGGAAGACCTTTTGGTGCGTGTTCCTGCAGGCACTTTGATCCGGGATACGGAATCCGGTGCGCTGATGCACGATATGTCGGACGGAAAGCCGTATCTTGCGGCAAAAGGCGGGCGCGGCGGTTGGGGCAACATACACTTTGCAACCCCGACCAGACAGGTACCAAGATTTGCAAAGCCGGGTCTTCCGGGAGAGAGCAGAGATATTACCCTGGAACTGAAACTGTTGGCAGATGTCGGGTTGATCGGTTTTCCGAACGTTGGGAAATCCACCCTGTTGTCCGTGGTCAGCAATGCACATCCGAAAATTGCGAACTATCATTTTACGACGCTGTTTCCGAATCTGGGTGTAGTCTATGCGGAGGAAGGCAGCAGTTTTGTTATGGCGGATATCCCGGGCATCATTGAAGGTGCGGCAGACGGAGCCGGACTCGGACACGATTTTTTACGGCATATTGAACGCTGCCGTCTGCTGGTGCACGTTGTGGACGTGTCAGGCTCAGAGGGCAGATCTCCAGCGGAGGACTTTGATATCATCAATTCCGAGCTGCGGGAATATAGCGGCGTGCTTGCTGAAAGGCCGCAGATTGTTGTGGCAAACAAATGTGACATTCTGGGAGAAGACAGGAGCGCAGTCGATGTACTGCGTGAACGTGCCGAAGAGCACGGTTATCCCTTCCTGGAGCTGAGCGCAGCCGCACACAAGGGAATTGACAGACTTGTTCGCCTTTGTATGCAGAAGCTTTCCGAACTTCCGCCGCCGGAACCGTTTACCGCTGATTATATTGCTCCGGAACCGGTATTGGATGGAGCCGAAGATGTGGTAATCAAAAAATCTGAAGGAATTTGGCAGCTGGAAGGTGACTGGTTAAAGCGTGTTGCGGCTACGGTGAATTTTTCTGACTACGAAAGCCGGCTCTTCTTTGACCGTGTCCTTCGGAAAGCCGGTATTTTTGACCGCCTGGAAAGCATGGGCATCCAGGACGGAGAAACAGTCTGCATCTATGACCTGATGTTTGATTACCGTTACTGAAATGAAAAGAAGCCGAATCCGTTTGGCGGTTTACGGCCTTTTGACAGCTGCGGTAATGTGCCTGATTTATTTCCTGTCTGCCCAAAACGGAGACGAATCAGGAAATTTGAGCCGCTGGCTGATGGAAACCGCAATCGGGAGATTTCTTTTGCGTATCCTGCCGCCGCTGACCGGTTCCGGAGCGGCACTGGACATTCGAAAATATGCTCATATGGCGGAATATACACTGCTTGCCATGACTTCAGCGATGTTTTACCGGGAGTTGACGTGCGAGTCTGTTCCGAAATGGGCATTATGCTGTTCAGCTCTTCACTCTTTCCTGTATGCATGTTCCGATGAGTATCACCAGACCTTTGTGGAAGGCAGAATCGGGCAGTTTTCGGATGTGCTGATTGATATGGTCGGCGTTTTTGCAGGGATACTGTTTGTTTTTCTGCTTGTCAGCCTGAGAAAGGACAGATCATGAGTCAAAAGGGTAAAGAATCCAGAATAATCCCTTCGGTTCTTTCCATTCCGGAAAAACTGAACGGATTGCTTCTGCGCGTCCTGAAAATGAGATTGACGTTGGAACGAGTATTTTCTGTCCGGGATCTGCTGCTTTTGCTTGGCGCGTTTCTTCTGTTCCTTCTGCGGAGCGTCATACCGTTGCCCGGCATACTGCGTACAGTATTCATGATTCTGATTCTTCTCCTGGCAGGCATCCCTGTTCTGCTGCAGGGCATTCGATTGGGACTCAGGCGGGCTGTCCCGTATGAAGAAGCCGCTGTTTTGCTTGCGGTTTTCATTGCTGTACTGCTGAAGAAACCGGAGGTCTCGGCAGTTTTTCTGCTGTGTACTGTTTTTTTGTGGCAGGTGGAAGGGTATTGCCTGCTGCATGTGGATGCAGCGCCAAGTGCGTTGGCTGACATTGATGAGGATGCCAGAAACCTTGTCCTCGCAGCCGATTCGGAAAAAAGCAGGGAACGCAGTGTGATTGCTTTTTCAGCTGTATTGTTCTTTGCGCTGTTTCTCCTTCTTGCTCTGATTCTGGCGATTGTCTGTTTGTTCCATCTTCAGAATGCTTCTGTATGGATTGCACGCAGCCTTGTTCCTCTGATGCTCGCTGGGACATCCGCTGTTTTATTCTCATCCCTGCTGACACACTTTGGCGCAATATACAGTACTGCGAAAGCAGGCTCATTTTTCCGGAATGATCAGGTCCCGGAAGACTTTTCACGCTGCAGGTTATTCGCATTCGGAAAAACCGGAACCGTAACGGATGGTCGATTTCTGATTTCTGAAATCATGCCGGTAGGTGTCTCGGAAGAAGAACTGCTGAGAATTGCAGCGGTGGCTGAGTGTAAATCGAATCATCCGATCGCGATTGCTCTGAAAGCTGCGGCAGGCCTGAAAGAAGGTGTGGTTCCCTCCGGTGTTCTGGATGTCCGTGAGGTGCCCGGAAAAGGAGTGAGCACATTCTTCTCCGGGAGACAGATTTATGTTGGAAATGCCAGGCTCCTGGATGAGCATAACATCTGGTATCAGGTCCCGTCTAAGTCTGGAACTGCGATTCACGTTGCGGTTGACAGCACATATCGTGGTTATATTCTGATTTCAGATTCCATCAGAGATAATGCTTTTGAAGCATTGGAAGAATTGCGCGCCCAGGGAGTAAAACAGATTGCAATGCTGACGGGCGATGTGCAGTCTGTCTCACGGGTGGTCGCTTCGGCTCTCAATTTTGACATGGTGAAATCGGAGCTGACCGCAAACGACAAAGCATCAGCCATTCATTACCTGCGGGCTACGCAGGGAGAAAGCGGAAAAATTGCTGCAGTCGGAGACGGCGTTCACGACAGTGTAATGTTTGATGCTGCAAATGTATCCGTATGTATGGATGTGAAGCCGGACAAAGATGTTGATCTGAGTATCTGCACGGACGAAATTCTTACGCTTCCTCAGATTTACAGGATTTGCAGAGAGTCGGAAAGGACTCTATGGATCAGCGTGTTCGGCGTGGCCGGAGCGAAACTGCTGCTCTGTATTCTTGGTTTGTTTCAGGTGCTTCCGCTTACATTTCTTGCGGTCTTTGACTGCGCAGTGGGAACCGCTGCTGTGATCTATTCACTGACATGTCTGACACTGGAGCACAGAGGAAACCGGAGATGAATGTTTACGATTTTGATGAAACAATTTTTCACCCGGACAGCTCTTTCAGTTTCTTCTGCTTCTGTGCACGGCATAATACGCTTGCTGTGTCAAAGTGTATTCCTTCGGCTGTAGTACAGTTTTTTCGATATCTGATTCACGGAAAGTCGGATGCCCGGCAGTTGAAAGAAGCGCTGTTTTCCTTTCTGAACAGGATAGACAATGTGGAGTATTACGTTCAAAGATTCTGGGAAGTACACGCCGGTCAAATCGCACCATGGTATCTTGCACAAAAAAAGCCTGATGATTTAATCATTTCAGCATCTCCGGATTTCCTGCTTCGGCCGATCGTTCAGGAGCTTGGAGTGAATCTGATAGCTACGCGTATGAATCCGTATACCGGAAAGATTACGGGAAAGAACTGCCATGATCATGAGAAAGCCAGACGATTGCTGGAGCTTTATCCCAATGCGATTGTGGATGAATTTTATTCAGATTCCAGGTGTGATGATCCGCTGGCAGAGCTTGCCGCTAAGGCCTATCTGGTCAGAGGAAATGAACGGATTCCCTGGCCGGACAGAAACAAAGATCATCTTGTTCCTGGGATTAATAATTGACTCCGAACAAAAAAGACGGCTGTGTCAGCCGTCTTTTTCATCAGTTCAGTATTGTGCGGTGGCGGTATGCGTAACCGGATGATTCAGCTCTGCTCATGCATCCTGCTTGAATTCCGGGACAAAGCTTCTGTCATAACCCATTTCACGCAGGCGGCGGTTAATCTTCTTGATTTCCTTGTTAAACATTAAAGTTCGCAGTTCGTCGTCTCCAACAAAGCGACAGTAACCTGCACAGAAGTTTTCAAACATGGCTTTATTCTGCGGAGAAAGCTTTCCCCAGAGCATCAGCATACAGAGAACTGCTCCGACAAAGAAGGAAATGATGAGATAATGCGGACAGAAGCGAAAAATGACGAACAGAACAATTGCAGAAAACACGGTGCACACAATAATTGAAGTGTTGGTATATCGCTTTGCACCGACAGCAATCAGATTCGGATCAATCTCCTGCATTTTACGGATCATGGGGTAAGCAGTCATCAGATTGAAAAGAAACTGCCGCATAAAAAGATAAAACCACAGCCATCCGCCGAAAAAAACACCCGCGCAGAGCATAATCTTTGTTTCCATACTTTTCCCTCCGGATCATTTTAATGCAATATATCACAATTTATCGGTTCTTTCAATTGCAAACCGTATTTTTATAGAAAATGATTCCGTTCCGGACTTGAAAAACGCGGTGTTTAGGCTTTCTTTTTTCCATGTTTCGTGTTAAAATACAAAAGATACTATTTTGGAGGAAATAATCATGGGTGATAACAACTATATCAGTTATCAGGAAGAGAACGGCAGCATTAACATTTCAGAAGAAGTGATTCTGACGATTGTTCGCGCTGCTGTTACGGAAGTGGAAGGGGTTGCCTCTCTTTCCACCACAGCCGGTACCGAGCTTGCTGAGTTGATTGGACTAAAGTCGATTCCGAAGGGCGTTACCACTCGCTTTGACAATAACAAGATCATCACGGATGTAATTATTAACGTTTCCTATGGGAATAATGTGGTAAATGTTGCAAAGGCTGTACAGGATTCCGTGAGAAGTGTAATTCAGGCAACGACAGGATTTGAAGATGCGGAAGTCAACGTACATGTTTCCGGGATTTCGTTTGAACGATAAGACTGGAGAAGGGGAATGAACAGAACAACTGCCCGACAGATTGCGGTTCAACTGGTATTCTCCATGGAGGTAAACCGTATTTCCGCTGAAGAAGCTGTACAGATGTTTTTTGACGAGGATCATTACGCTTCTCTGCAGAGTGAGGATGCGGTCTATGATGAAATGCCTGATTCCGCGCAGCTCGCGTACATCAGCAGCTTGCTGAGACTGGTGGAAGAACATCGCACCGAAATCGACGAGCTGATATCTCATTATTCGGATTCCTGGAAGCTGGAACGCATGACGAAATCGACACTGGCCGTTTTACGCTGTGCAGTTTGCGAAATCAGCTACATGGATGACATTCCTAACTCGGCTGCCGTGAATGAAGCCGTCGAACTTGGGAAAAAATTTGACTCTCCGAAAGCAGCAGCTTATATAAACGGAATTCTGGGAAGCCTTCTCCGGGAGAGGCAAAATCAGCCATGACCTGGGATTCCATGCAGCTGTACACCGTCAGCGAACTGAATGAAGCAATTCAATCACTGCTGGATTCAGATCAGCGGTTTTTGTCGGTTTGTGTAAAAGGGGAACTCTCCAACTACAAAGTGTATCCTTCCGGCCATCATTATTTCACTTTGAAAGATCAGGAGAGCAGCCTTCGTTGCGTCATGTTCCGAAGCCATGCATCCAGGCTTCATTTTCGTCCGGAAAACGGCTTGCAGGTTTCTGCTGTCGGCAGGGTTCAGGTCTTCCTTCGGGACGGCTGTTACCAGCTTTACTGCACCGATTTGATCCCGGATGGGGTCGGTGATCTTCAGCTTGCATTTGAACAACTTAAAAATAGACTGTATCAGGAAGGTCTGTTTGAACTTGCTGCAAAAAAATCTCTCCCGATCTTTCCGGAACGTATCGTTTTGATTACATCTCCGGTTGGTGCTGCTGTTCAGGATATGATCAGGATACTCCGGACACGCTGGCCTCTAGCAAATATTATGGTGTATCCGGTTCAAGTTCAGGGGAAGGAGGCACCGTCAGAGATTTCGGAAGCAATTTCGAAAGTGAATGAATGGCGCTGTGCCGACTGCATTATCACTGGCCGTGGCGGCGGTTCTCTGGAAGATCTGTGGGCTTTCAATGAGGAATGCGTAGCGAGAGCGATCTACGCTTCGCAGATTCCGGTCATCTCGGCGGTAGGTCACGAACCGGATGTTACCATTTCGGATTTTGTTGCGGATCAAAGAGCCTCGACACCGTCCAATGCGGCGGAAATTGCTGTTCCAGATCAGAGAAAAATCCGGGAGCAGATCGATGCATTGACGGCTCGGCTCTGTCATGCGGAAAACCGACTGCTGCAGCAGAAGAAACTGAAGTTGGAACACTATCAAACCAGCACGGTTCTTCATGAGATTTCATATTATACGGATCTTCGGCGGATGGAAATTGACCGGTTGAGTGATTTGCTGAACGGTAGCGTTCAGAAAATCCTGTCAGAAAGATATTCTGCTTTGTCGTCTGTCTCGGCATCATTAAATGCCATGAATCCCTTGAACGTCCTGTCACGGGGTTATTTATTTGCCGAGAATGATCAGCATACCGTGCTCCGTAGTGTTTTACAGGTCACGGATGAAGAGCATATTAACCTGCAGTTTGCCGACGGGAGAGCACGATGCGTTGTTGAAGACCGGGAGGTGCGTGAATTTGGCAAATAAGAAAATGACATTTGAGGAGTCAATCAAGCGCCTGGAGGAGATCGTCGGCCATCTGGAAAAGGGCGACCTTCCTCTTCAGGATTCCATCCGGTGTTTTGAAGAAGGGAATATAC
Organism: Oscillospiraceae bacterium; assembly: GCA_017395085.1. Classification (GTDB taxonomy): domain Bacteria; phylum Bacillota; class Clostridia; order Oscillospirales; family Oscillospiraceae; genus Limivicinus. Next base: position 17,459 of record JAFPWF010000027.1, read on the forward strand.
TGGTAAAGGAATGCAGCCGCATGCTGGACGAAGCAGAACAGAAAGTCATTATGCTTCGGTCCGGAAAGTCTGGTGAAGCGGAGGAAGTGCCTTTTGAAGAATCTAAGCTGTCCTGATCTGGAAGCCTACCGGGCAGCGGTGGACGACAAACTCCTGAAAGAATTTCTGCTGTCGGAGGAGGATGCTCTTTTCGGCTTTTCCGATGCAATGCGTTACAGCCTGCTTTCCGGAGGAAAACGAATCCGGGCCACGTTGGTTCTTGAATTCTGTCGTATCTGCGGGGGAAATATACCGTCAGCACTCGATATTGCATGTGCGGTGGAGATGCTCCATACATACAGTCTCATTCACGATGACTTACCCTGTATGGACAACGACAGCCTTCGAAGAGGAAAGCCGACCAATCACATCGTATACGGAGAGTGCGTGGCAACACTTGCGGGCGATGCGCTTCAGGCGGAAGCGTTTCACACGATTCTGACCTCTTCTGTGTCGGACTCGGCAAGGCTTCGCTGCGCCGGCCTGCTTGCAGATGCGGTTGGCCTGCAGGGGATGTGCGGCGGGCAGTATCTGGATATGATCGGAGAAGGGAAGCAGCTTTCCGTAAACCAGCTGGATTTGATCAACAGGAAAAAGACCGGTGCTCTGCTAGCGGCAAGCTGTGCTATGGGTGTCGCCTCGGCAGACGGTTCCAGAGAACAGGAAGATGCAGCCAGACAGTACGGTGAACTGCTTGGCCTTGCGTTCCAGATTCGTGATGATATGCTGGATGTTCTGAGTACGGAAGCTGAGCTAGGGAAACCGATCGGTTCGGATGCAGCAGAAAAGAAGAATACGTATATGGCGCTGCTGGGTCAGGCTGCATGTGAAGCAGAGATCGCCCGTCTCAGCAAACAGGCCGTGAGCATCCTGCACACTCAGTTTTCAGACACCGTGTTTCTGGAGGACCTTACAAAGCAGCTTGCTGCGCGAAAGAAGTAAAATATGAATATTATGAATACAGTCAATTCCTCGGCTGACATTAAAAGGCTGTCTGATGAGGAATTGAATTGTCTTGCATCAGAACTGAGATCCTTTCTGGTGGACAGTGTTTCCAAAACCGGAGGACACCTGGCTTCCAATCTGGGGGATGTGGAGCTTACGCTTGCACTGCACAGAGTGTATGACACATCAAAGGATCGCATTGTTTTTGATGTCGGGCATCAGAGTTATGTGCATAAAATCATAACCGGGCGGCGTGATCAGTTTGGTACGCTCCGGCAATACGGCGGCATATCCGGTTTTCCAAAGCCGTATGAAAGCAACGACGATGCATTTATTGCAGGTCATGCATCCAATGCGGTTTCCGTTGCTGTCGGCATGGCACAGGCGAGAACCCTTCTCGGCAAAGACTATAATGTAGTTGCTGTTATGGGAGATGGCGCTTTGACCGGCGGGCTGGCCTACGAAGGGCTTTCTGCCGCAGCCGCAAGCGCGGAACCCATGGTAATTATCCTGAATGACAATACCATGTCGATTGACCCGAACGTCGGAGGCACGGCGAGTCTTTTGCAGAGTATGCGTATTCGACCGGGATATATCCGGTTCAAACGCTGGTACCGCGATATATTATCCGGCTTCCCAAAACTGTACGCGTTTAACCATTCCGTGAAGGAATGGATGAAAGACCGGCTGCTTCCTGTCAATATGTTCAGCGCAATGGGGCTGAATTATATCGGGCCTGTAGACGGGCATAATCTGAAGGAATTGGAATCGGTGCTCAGCCTGGCACGTGACATCAGGGACCCGGTTCTTGTGCATGTCCTGACCAAAAAAGGAAAAGGCTGCGAGTATGCGGAAAAACACCCAGAGATTTACCACGGCGTTGGGCCGTTTAACGCAGCAACGGGCGAAATGTCACCCTGCGGGGAATCTTTTTCCGACCGGTTCGGAATCGAAATCTGCCGCTTGGCAGAGCAGCATCCGGAACTTGTTGCCATTACGGCCGCCATGTCGGGCGGTACCGGACTGGACGGTTTTGCAAAAAAATACCCGAAGCGCTTTGTAGATGTCGGGATTGCGGAAGGACATGCTACCTCCATGTCCGCCGGAATGGCAAAGCAGGGCCTGATCCCGGTATTTGCCGTGTATTCCAGTTTTCTGCAGCGTGGCTTTGATATGATGATCCACGATGTATCCCTGCTCGGAATGCATGTGGTGTTCTGTGTGGATCGTGCGGGGCTGGTCGGCAGCGACGGAGAAACGCATCACGGGATCTTTGACGTATCTTATCTGAGAACGGTACCAGGTATGAAGATATTCTGTCCCGCGAGTTTTCCGGAACTGGAGGCCATGCTGGAAACCGCAGTCAGCGAGTGCAGCGGTCCGGCGGCAGTCCGCTATCCCCGCGGAGGCGAATGCGATTATCATGCGTTTCATCCTGAACGGGAAACCGTTCTGCGGACAGGAACCGATCTGACGATCGTAGCTTACGGAACGATGATTTCGGAAGCCCTGCATGCGGCAGATGAACTGCAGAGGAACGGTATTTCTGCTGAAGTGATTAAACTGGGTGAAATCGGAGGAAATGAATACCCGCTCGTGATGCAATCTCTTTCTTCAACGCACAGATTGCTGACTTCGGAAGAAGTTTGTGCTGCTGGATCAATTGGCCCTGTCCTTGCATCTGAGGCAACCAGAATGGGAATCGTTTTAAAGTCCTCGTTTTTGAATTTAGGAGAAGGCATTGTCTGCCACGGGACACGGGAACGCCTGATGCAGGATCACGGAATTGATGCCGCATCAATTGCTGTTGCTGCATTCAGCCTTTGCGGAGATCGGAACAATGGCGGATAAGATTCGTCTGGATCGCCTGGTTGAACTTCAGGGATTTGCTGAGAGCAGGGAACGTGCGAAGGCAGTCATCATGAGCGGGGCAATCTATATCAACGGTAATCGCGCGGATAAGCCCGGAATGATGGTTCCCGCGGATTGCAGCATTGAGATGCACGGTGCCCCGCTTCGCTACGTGTCAAGGGGCGGTTTAAAACTTGAAAAAGCACTTCAGGTATTCCCGGTTTCTGCAAGTGGAAAAACCTGCATGGATTGCGGAGCCTCCACCGGCGGTTTTACCGATGTCCTGCTGCAAAACGGCGCGCGGAGAGTGTATTCGATTGATGTCGGATACGGTCAGCTTGCCTGGAAGCTGAGACAGGACATCCGTGTGGTAAATCTCGAACGTTGTAACGTGCGTTATCTGACGAATGAGCAGATTCCGGAATCGATTGATCTTGCAGTCATGGACGTTTCCTTTATTTCAGTTCGCCTGCTGTTTCCGGTTGTCTGGCAGTTTTTAAAAGAGAATGGGGATTATATCTGCCTGATCAAACCGCAGTTTGAGGCAGGCAGAGAGCAGGTTGGAAAGAAAGGCGTCGTCAGGAATGCAGAAGTCCATGAACAGGTGATAACAGATTGCCTGAAAGCGGCAGGAGACTGCGGATTTGCTGTTGCAGGTCTGGATTATTCACCCATACGCGGACCGGAAGGCAACATTGAGTTTCTTTGTTACTTGAAAAAAAATCATGGATCCGGAATCGCTCCGGATATCGGCGCCGTCGTGAAGGCAGCGCATGGGGGGATTTGATGGTTGCTGTTTGCCCGAATCCATACAGAGACACTGATCTGAAGCTTACTGTACAGTGTGTCCGGATGCTGCATTCAGAAGGCTTTGAATGCGCCGTATGCCCGGTATTCACTTCGGAGGACTGGGCAGTGCCGGAAGGCTTTGACACCACTCTTCTTCAAGATCTCACAAACATTCTTCCTGATGTCTCTCAAATTCTTGTACTGGGCGGAGATGGGACAATTCTTGCTGTCGTCAGGCAACTGAAGGGCTCAGAGATACCGATTTTGGGCGTCAATCTCGGAACGAAAGGTTTTATGACCGCACTGGAGCCGGACGAAATACATGCTATTCCGGCTGCTCTTTCGCCCGATCAGAAGATCAGCAAAAGAATGATGCTGAAATTGTCATTAAAACGCGGCGGAGAAGAGATCCTGTTTGACCGGGCGCTGAATGATATCGTGATTCACGGATACGGCGAATGCATTCAGCCCACTGCCTGGGCGGATGGGAAAAAAATGTTCTCTTTTTCCGGCGACGGGCTGATTCTTGCTACGCCTACCGGCTCAACAGGTTATTCCATGTCTGCCGGAGGCCCGATCGTGGAACCGGAAGCACGGTCCATTTTGCTGACCCCGATCTGTGCACATACGCTTTCCGCAAAACCGTTTGTCGTTTCCCCGGATAAGACAGTAACTGTTCTGACAGAAAAACTGACCGGACGCAGAGCTTATCTTGCAGTTGACGGATATATGGTTGCAGATCTTGAAAGCGGAGATTTACTTGAGGTTCAACGCGCTGAGGAGTGCGTGGACATGATTGACATCGGGCACAAGAGTTTTTTTGACCAGCTTGAGAAACTTGCATGAAGGGAAAAACACAGGCCATGAAAAAGAACCGCCATAAGGTCATCCTCGAGATTATTGAAACCCAGGATATTCAGACCCAAAACCAGTTGATGCACGCCCTTGAGAAGAGAGGGATCATAACTACGCAGGCAACCCTTTCCCGGGATATTCACGATATGCACCTGACGAAGGAAGCGGGGCCGGATGGGGGATATCGGTATGCTGCGGTACGCAAACCGGATAACGATCATTTTCTTCGTCTCCAGAAAATATTCAAAGAAAGCGTTATTTCCTTTGATATCGCACAGAATCTTTTCGTGATCCGGACACTGCCCGGCCTTGCATCGGCAGCATGCAGCGCCATGGATGCCATTGAAGTGGACGGGTTGGTTGGAACGATAGCCGGAGATGATACTGCCTTTCTCGCGATGAAGGACAATGCTTCGGCGCAGGCATTGTATTCGGAAATCAGGAACCTGTTTTGAAAGATACGGTACGGGAACACGGATGTTACGCGAACTGAAAATTGAAAACGTAGCGGTCATCGCACATGCGGATATTGGCTTTGAACCGGGCTTCAACGTTTTGACCGGTGAAACCGGTGCAGGGAAAAGCATTATTATCGATTCTATTGCTGCAGTAACCGGTATGCGCGTCAGTCGGGATCTTGTGCGAAGCGGCTCGGAAAAAGCTGTTGTGACGGCAGTATTTGATTCGGATCATGCAGAGGGCTGGCTTGCTGACAATGAGATAGACGCGGAAGATCGTCAGCTGATTCTGCAGCGGAGAATAACCGCCGATGGGAAAAGCAGCTGCAGAGTAAACGGCTATCCGGTTACTGCTTCACAGATGCGTGAACTGGGTTCCTTGCTGTTGGAGATTCACGGCCAGAATGACGGAGCGCAGCTGCTGGATGAACGGACCCATCTTGCATCTCTCGACCGATATGCGGATCTGGATCTCAGCAAATACCGCGATGCATACCGCAAGCTCCTGGATCTTCATAAAGAAATGGAGAATCTGCTCGCTGCGGAAGCGGAAAAGGAACATTTGCAGATTGTCCTGACGGAAACGGTAGAGGAACTGGAGAAAGCTGCGGTTCGACAGGGCGAACAGGAAGAGCTGAGAACGCGCAGGGATATTCTGCGAAATGCAGAGAAATTGAAAGAAGCGCTGCAGATTACGAGGGAGGCGCTGACATCCGATGAGGGCGCGCTTTCCCATGCTCAGCTTGCTGCAAGGCAATGCAGACGTGCAGCTTCTTTAGCGGACGAACTGAGTACTGTTTCGGAGGAACTGGAACAGGCAGCAGCACTGTTAGGGGACGCAGACGAGTCTCTTCGTGAGTTTGAAGAAAAGCTGAATGATTCCGCGGACGATTACGACAAACTGGAACAGAGGCTGCGTGATCTTGCCAGGTGGGAACGAAAGTATCGCTGTGCTGCCGATGATCTTCCTGCGTATCTGGATACCAGCAGACTTCGATTGAGAGAACTGAACATTTCCGAGGAGCGCCTGGATCAGCTGAACAGTATGATCCAAAAGCAGGAATCATTCTGTCATGAACTTGCCGATCGTCTGCATGCGCAGAGAGCGGAAGCAGCAAAGTCTCTTGGAAATCAAGTCGAACGGGAACTGAAAGATCTGGCTATGCCGTTTGCGCGCTTTCAGGTGGAACTGGACTCGCTGCCCGAATTAAAAGCGGACGGAAAAGATACTGCAAAATTCCTGCTGTCAGCCAATAAGGGAGAAGAACCCGGTCGGATCAGCAGGATTGCTTCCGGCGGTGAATTGAGCCGAATTATGTTGGCACTGAAAAATGCTTTTTCACGGAAAGATCCTGTTCCTACCATGATATTTGACGAAATCGACACGGGTGTCTCCGGTGTAGCGGCACAGCGGGTCGGAGAAAAGCTAGCTTTGCTTTCCGCAGAAAAGCAGGTGCTCTGCGTCACGCACCTGCCTCAGATTGCTGTGATGGCCGATCGGCACTGTCTGATTGAAAAGGCTGATATTGCGGATCGCACGGAAACCAACGTGCATCTTCTGTCACACACCGGAAGGATCGGGGAACTAGCGCGCCTGAACGGCGGCGAAAACATTACGGAAACCACACTGCTTTCTGCAGAAGAACAACTGCAGTATGCGGAAAACTATAAGGCCCGTTTGAAAGGAGCTTTGAAGAATGGGAGTATATGAAGAATTAATTGCCCGCGGCCTGATTGCACAGGTAACCAGCGAAGAAGAGGTACGGAAACTGGTCAATGCCGGGAAAGCCCGGTTTTATATCGGTTTTGACTGTACCGCTGACAGTTTGACAGCCGGTCACTTTATGGCACTCTGCCTGATGAAACGGCTGCAGATGGCTGGAAACACTCCGATAGCGCTGATCGGCGGAGGTACCACGATGGTCGGCGATCCTTCCGGAAGAACGGATATGCGGAAGATGCTGACCCGTGAGGATATTGATCACAACGCCGAATGCTTCCGGAAGCAGATGGAACGCTTTATAGATTTCAGCAATGGCAAAGCGATCATGGTTAACAATGCGGACTGGCTTCTTGACCTCAATTATGTGGAACTCCTTCGCGAAGTTGGAACGCATTTCTCGGTCAATAATATGCTCCGTGCCGAATGCTATAAAAACAGGATGGAACGCGGACTAAGCTTTTTTGAATTCAACTATATGATTATGCAGTCATATGATTTTTATTATCTGTTTCAGCATTATGACTGCAACATGCAGTTTGGCGGAGATGATCAGTGGAGCAATATGCTCGGCGGAACCGAACTGATTCGCCGGAAACTCGGAAAAGATGCACACGCCATGACTATTACCCTCCTGACCGATTCTCAGGGGAATAAGATGGGTAAAACTGCCGGCAATGCGGTATGGCTGGATCCGAATAAAACCAGCCCGTATGATTTCTACCAGTACTGGCGTAACGTAGGCGACGCGGATGTAGTCAAGTGTCTTCGCATGCTTACGTTCCTTCCTCTGGAACAGATAGACGAGATGGCAAAATGGGAAGGCAGCGAATTGAATCAGGCAAAGGATATCCTGGCCTGGGAGCTGACAGCGCTTGTCCATGGCGCGGAAGAGGCCGATAAAGCCCGGAATACATCCAGAGCCCTGTTTGCCGGTGCCGGTGCTCAGGACGATGCTCCGGAAGTGGTTTTGGAAGCTTCAGAACTGGAGCATGACGGCATGACGCTTCCCGCCCTTTTGGTACGCGCCGAATTATGCAAGAGCAGGAGTGAGGCACGCACCAATATCATCCAGGGCGGTGTCAGCATTGACGGTGTTGCCGAAAAGGATTTTAACCGAATTCTTACGGGAGAAGAACTGCGGAAGGGGATTCTTTTGCGCAGAGGAAAGAAGAATTATAAGAAAATAGTTCTGAAGTGAAACGTCTCGTTTTATCTTTCATCCTTTTCTCAGTGCTTCTGATGCCGAATTTCTGCGCATTTGCGGATCTGCAGAATACCGGTGGTGTCTTACAGTACTTCGATGAAAATGGCAGGCCTGCATCAGAGATTGGTATTGATGTTTCCTATTATAACAATCAAATCGACTGGCAGGCGTTAAAAGATCAGGGGTTTGATTTTGCAATCATCCGCCTGGGCGGACGGGGCTGGGGAACCGGCAGAATGTACGGTGACAGGCTGACGCAGAGCTATCTGCGAGGCGCTCAAAATGCCGGCATTCAGATCGGAGCGTATTTTTATTCAACTGCCAGAAACCCTGCCGAAGCGAAAGAAGAAGCGCAGGCCGCACTGTATGAACTGAACGGGATCCCCCTGGATTATCCTCTGTTCATTGATATGGAGATTTCCGGTGATGATCCGAACGGCCGATCGGATACGCTGAGTCCTTCTGAACGTGCCTCGGTAATTGAAACGTTTTGCAGAACCGTTTCATCTGCCGGTTATCAGACAGGACTCTATGCGAGTGAGGGATATTGCCGCTTTAACCTGAACTATGAGGCAGTTGCTCAGTTTCCGCTGTGGCTGGCAAGTTATACGGTGGACAACCGTCTTCCGCAGTATATTGACGGATATGCCATGTGGCAGCAGACTGACTCGGCATATGCCGGCGGAATCGACGGACCGTTTGATCTCGATTTGCTTTTGCGTTGATGTATTCCGGTTCCCGGGGGGAGTTCAGATTGAACAGGAAATATGATTCTTATATTCCATGGGCTGAAATGGAACTGTTTCACAATGGATCTTCCTGTGATGCCGGAAGGATATTCGGCTGCCACTGGGTACCGGATTTGCAAGAGTACAGATTTCTGGTTTGGGCTCCGCATGCGAAACAGGTAAACCTTGTCGGTGATTTCAGCGGATGGAATCCCGAACCAATGGAGCGCTTGAGCGGCGGTGAGTGGTGCCTCTTCACGGCAAATGCCGTCGTCGGCCAATATTATAAGTATCTGGTCCAGTCAGCAGATGGATCTGCTGTTTACAAAGCAGATCCGTTTGCCGCTTTTTCGCAGTGTGGATCGGAAACTGCTTCCATCGTCTGGAACGGAGGCCACTATTGCTGGCATGATCAGCTGTATCTTCAGACCAGAGCAGAGAAAAACTTTCTCGTGGAACCGATGAGTATGTATGAGGTTCATCCCGGTTCCTGGCTTCATGGTGAGTGCACTTCGGAATATCGGAGCACTGCGGATGAACTCGCCTTATATTGCATTGATATGGGATACACCCATGTGGAATTGCTTCCGCTTACGGAGTATCCCTATGACGAATCATGGGGATACCAGGTTACCGGCTATTATGCGCCTACTTCACGTTACGGTGATCCGGATGATTTTAAATACTTCGTTGACAGGCTGCATGGTGCAGGAATCGGCGTTATCATGGACTGGGTCCCGGCTCATTTTCCGCGGGATGAACACGGCCTTTCCCGCTTTGACGGTACTCCGCTGTTTGAATGCAAAGAGGAAAGAATGTCGCAGCATCCTGAATGGGGTACCCTGATTTTTGATTATGGCTCTCCTGAGATTCAAAGCTTTCTTATCTCTTCTGCCTGCAGTTTTTTTGACGTATATCATATTGACGGAATACGGGTTGATGCGGTTTCCTCGATGCTGTACCTGAATTATGGCAGGAAAGACGGTGAATATACTCCGAACAGGGAAGGCGGTACGACAAATCTGGAGGCTGTAGACTTCCTGCGCAAGCTCAATACTGCAGTATTGACACGTTTCCCGGGAGCGATAACCATTGCGGAGGAATCAACGGCATTCCCGTTGATCACTGCTCCTCCGGATTGCGGCGGCCTCGGTTTTTGTCTGAAATGGGATATGGGTTTTATGCACGATACCCTGGAATATATGATGCTGGATCCGTATTTCAGACAATGGAATCATGACAAGCTGACATTTTCCATGATCTACGCGTTTTCTGAGAACTTTGTTCTGGCATATTCCCATGATGAGGTCGTTCACGGAAAACGCTCCATGATCAGCAAAATGTACGGAGACTACGATAACCGGTTTGCTTCACTCCGTGTTCTGTATGGTTATCAGTTTTCCCATCCCGGGAAAAAGCTGACCTTTATGGGGAACGAATTCGGTCAGTTTATTGAATGGAACCCGAATCAGCCGCTGGACTGGTTTCTTCTGGAATACCCGCGGCATCGGCAGCTGCAGGATTATCTGCGAGAATTGAATTTGTTGTACCGCCGAAATCCTGCCATGTATCAGCGTGACAACACATGGGAAGGCTTTCAGTGGCTGAATGTGGATGATGCTCAGCGCAGTTCTGTTGCATACCTGAGAACGGGGGAAAAGGATGCCGTCAGCCTGGTTTGTGTGATGAACTTTACGCCGGTAGAATATGAGGGTTTCGTGTTCGGGCTTCCCGGAATGGGGTACCTGAAAGAAATCCTGAACAGCGATAATCTCAGATTCGGCGGCGGCGGCAGCGGAAATCCCCGCAGAATCTGCGCGAAAAAACAGGCTTTTCAGCAGTATCCATATTCCGCAGAAATCAGACTGCCCGCTCTCTCTGCTGTGTTTTTTGAATATCGCTCTGCGGAAGAGAAATACAGCAGGGTTCCGGCAGATCAAGTTATTGGAGCGTGAGGTTTTGAACCTGACACAGGTTATCAAATACGGCGGAAGCTATCAGGAGCATTGGAGTTCAGACTACAAGCTTTCCATACAGTATACCGGACAGAAAAGCGTCCTGCTGCAGTACAGCTCCGGATTATGGAAGCCTTTGGATGACTGCCTTCCTGATTTGCCGATGGCCGATTATTATTTTCAACAGGCTGCCAATGCGGCAGTTGCCGTACGAAAATTTCTTGCATCCGGATTGATGCCGTCTGATTTGACACAGCTATGCCCGGTTCCATGCCAGGGACCGGTTTTTGCTGCCGAATGTATGAGAATTCTGATGGATGATTATGGGCTGCAGCTGGAAACGATATACCCGTATGTGGTTTCTGCCTGGGGGCGGGATCTTTCTGATTGGGAATGTGATCAGCTCTCCGGACTTCAGCCGCGGACTTGCCGTTTACTGAAGCTGCTGCAGAAAAGTATGCAGGTAATCCCTCCTGTGCTGCATGATACCCGGTCCGCAAAGTTCAGGAAACCATACGGTGCGGTTCCCGCCGGTTCACGGGTTCATCTTGCAATTGAATCAAAAAGCTGTTGCATAAGAGCCGCAGAGCTTGAAGTATACGTTGATCAGCAGAAGGACATCTACCCGATGCTTCAAACGGAAACCGGTTGGGAAACCGATTTTTCAGCTTCCGATCAACCCGCGGCTTTATGGTACCGTTTCCGCGTAAAACTGGAGAGCAGCGAATACTGGGTTGTTGCAGCCGAGGATGGGTTTCATGCAAAGCTTACCGAGGAACCCGGGGATGGCTTTCGGCTTACGGTATATAAGCCTGAATTCGATACTCCGAAGTGGTTTCAGCATGCTGTGCTGTATCAGGTGTTTCCTGACCGGTTTGGCTTTTCTGAGGACGATACGGCCGAGCGAGGAATCGCCTATCACAGAAAGATCGGACAGAACCCGGAACTGCATTCTTCTTTAGAGGAAGAAGTTCGATGGAAACCCCGCGGAAAAGAACCCAGTTATCTTCCGGATGATTTTTACGGCGGCACACTGAACGGGATTCGATATCGGCTTCCGTACCTGAAACAGCTGGGGATCACGTGCCTGTATTTAAACCCGATTTTTGAAGCTCGTTCCAATCATCGATATGACACTTCGGATTATTTGAGGATCGATCCGATTCTGGGCAGCAATCGTGATTTTGAATTGCTCTGCAAAGATGCGCGTTCCATGGGAATCCGGATCCTGTGCGATGGTGTGTTTTCTCATACCGGCGCAGACAGCATTTATTTCAACCGTGACGGACATTATCCGAATCCCGGAGCGTGTCAGAAGGAGCATTCCCCGTATGACAGCTGGTATGATTTCAAAAGCTTTCCGGATGATTATCGTTGCTGGTGGGGATTTCTGGAATTGCCTGAAGTGGAAGAAACCGATCCGGGCTGGCAGGACTTCATCATCAGCGGAGAGAACTCTGTCCTGCGTCAATGGCTGCGGCGGGGTGCTGCCGGATGGCGTCTGGATGTGGCGGACGAACTCCCGGATGATGTGCTGAATAAGATGCGTCAGGCTGTAAAATCAGAAAGCAGAGAGTATGTTCTGCTTGGTGAAGTCTGGGAAGACGCAGTGATCAAGGAAAGTTACGGAAAAAGGAGAAATTATGCTCTGGGCTGTTCTTTGGATTCCGTTATGAACTACCCGCTGCGGACTGCAGTACTCGATTTCCTGAGAAGCAAGACCTCGGCATACGATCTTTCAGCTTTTCTTACTTCACAGCGGATCAATTATCCGGAACCGTTGTATCTGTCCCTGATGAATTTGCTTGGATCCCATGATGTGGAACGCCTTCTTACAGCTCTTGCAGTAAAAGAAAGCCTGAAAGAACTGAATCGAGACGAACAGCTGGCCCTGGAAGAATCCCTGTCAGACGAAGATCTGAGCAAAGCCGGCGATCTAGCGCGGCTTGCATACTCGATTATCTTCAGTATTCCCGGAGTACCCAGTATTTATTACGGCGATGAGCTGGGTATGACGGGTACAAATGATCCTTTTAACCGCAGGCCCTACGGAATCCATGCGGAATCTGATCTTCGGGATTATCTCTCAAAGCTTATTCTCCGCAGAAAGCAGCATCCGGCGCTGTGTTCCGAAAACGTGTTTTTCCTGGCGGCAAATCAGGATGTTCTTCTGATCCTGAGCCAGGATGCATCGGAAGCAGTTCTGACAGCGGTGAACCGGTCACCCGAGAGCAGACCATATGATCTGCAGGTGAACGGAGTATCGGCGAGTGGGGAATTATCTGCTTATGGTTGGGATACAAAGATTCTGTCCAAAAGCGCAAAATAAGTCTTGCATTCTTTGATAAACTGTGATAAATTATTTAAGCTTGCGATTCGGCAGGTGTATTAAGGCGGTCCGCTGCTGTGTATTTGCTCCGGTATGAACGTCTATATCGTGAAAGGATTGGATTATGGATCTGGTCAAAATTCTGAGCGAACAGTATATGAAGCCGGAACTTCCGGAGATGAATGTCGGTGACACTGTTCGCGTCCTTGTCCGTGTAAAGGAAGGGAACCGTGAGCGTACCCAGGCTTTTGAAGGCACGATTATTGCCAAAAAGCATGGCGGTATCAATGAAACCATTACAGTGCGCCGTATTTCCTACGGTGTCGGCTGTGAAAAGGTTTTTCCGGTTCACTCACCCTCCATCGTGTCTGTCACGACTGTCCGCAAAGGTAAGGTTCGCCGGGCGAAGCTTTACTACCTGCGCGACCGTGTCGGCAAGAAGGCTAAGGTTAAGGAGCGCCTGTAATCGGCGCATGATGAATGGCGTCTTCACACAGAAGACGCCATTATCCTTTTTTGTGTAGGTGAGAACTGTGCCACTATCAAGAAAACGGTCCGGAATGCCGCTGCTCCTGATCACAATCCTCTTTGCGGTACAGCCGTGTCTGGACGTGCTGGCATTCTGGACAAAAAATGATACTGCAACTCCTGCCGGTTACATTCGGCTGGTCATTCTGGTTCTCCTGCCCCTGATTTCGTTTGTCGTTTCCGGGGAGAAAAAGAGGCAGCTGGCTTTCTATTCGATTGCCGGCGGCTTTTGTCTGCTTCATTGCCTGAACTGTTTCCGCAACGGATATATCAGCCCCGCATATGATATCCGATACCTGGCCAGTGTGATCCAGATGCCGGTTTTTACCGTCTGTTTTTTCACTCTCATTCATGATAATGATACCAAGGAGGCAGCTTTGCGCGGGGTTAAGGCCGCCGCTCTTTTGACGCTTCTGTTTTTTATCCTGGCCAGGATAACCAGCACAGGGAATGTAACCTACGGAGAAGGCTTGGGGTACAGCGGCTGGGTAATTGATGAAAACCGTAACGCCAACAGTACGATTTTTGTGATTCTAGGCTGTTTCAGTATCTATTTCGCTCTGAACAGTTCGAAAAACACTTATCTCTTTCTGATCCCTCTGACAGTCGATATCGTCTATCTGGTTACCGGAACAAAAGGCTGTTATTTTTCGATTTTTGCCGTTTTTCTCTCCTACGGTGTCTATCTTCTGTATCAGAAATATGTTCTGAGAAAAGAATTGAAACGGACGGCGCTCATCATTCTGACTGTTCTGGCAGTCTTTTCCGCTGTCATATATCCGTGGACTCCGCGCTATAAAGTTACCGAAGCTCAGAGAAAAACAGCAAGAGGAACTCAGGGTGAAATTGAGGCAACCCTGCTTGAAAAGGGTATTGATATTACCGATATGAGTCCGCAGGAACGGTTTGACAATCCTGTTGTAAAAGAAGTTTTTGAGTTCTACTATTGGAAATATCTTGGTGTTAAGCCTGACCTGATTGATCGGTTTACAATGGATCGAGTTTTGATGCAGTACAAGATGTCGACCAATGTAGCGAAGCTGATCGATGCGCGCGTTATGGAACGGAACTATGCGGACATGGTGTTTCAGGACAGCGATCTGCCGACAAAGATTGTCGGTTTTGAAGCGTCTGAAATGGGCTTCGACGGGGTTTACGACCTCGAAAACGATTGGCATGCGGTCTTTTACTATTATGGATATCTAGGCTTTTTCCTGTATGTCGGTTTTGTGTTAACGATTCTGTATCGCTGCCTTCTGGTTTTATGGAGGGATTCTTTCAAAACAATCACTTTGGAACAGTTCTGTTGTTTTCTGGTATTTATTCTGGTTATAGGGCTTGCACACTTTTCCGGTGCAACCTTGAGAAGACCGAATGTATCCATCTGGCTTTCGCTGATTCTCGCTCTCATGACATTATGTACGGAGGCAAAAGAGTATGAAGCTCAGTATCATCGTACCGGCCTTCAATGCTGAAAAAACGATTCATCAGTGTCTTGATTCTATTCTGGCTCAGACCGTCCCGGAATTTGAACTGATTGTCATTAACGACGGTTCTGCAGATTCTACGGAAGAAATTTTAAAAGACTACCTCAGCAGATACCCGGGTCTCCTTCGGTTTCAGACCGTTGAAAACGGGGGACAGGGGAGAGCACGGAATATAGCCCTTGACATGGCAAAAGGAGACTATATCGGTTTTGTTGACAGCGATGACTGGGTGGAACGGGATATGTTCCCGAAGTTGCTGCTGCTTGCAGAATCAGAGGACTGTGACATCGTTCACTGTGATGTGACTTCCCATTTTCCGGATGGCAGCACGGCGGCTGAGAAGGTTTATCGGCCTAACTGTCCGATTGCATCGGCCGGATTTGCAAATAATATGGTTTTCCGTCGCAGATTGCTGGAATCAATTCGCTTTCCGGAAGATAAACTCTGGTATGAAGATACGGAATTTACAGCACGCTGTATTCACCGGGCCAAAAAAGAAGCGCATCTGAATGAGTCTCTTTATCATTACAGGCGAGGCCTTCCTTCAACTATGAACAACCAGAATGCCATGAAGAATCTCGACATTCTGACCGTAATGGAGCATCTGGAGGATGAATTCCTCCCGGACGACAGGGATGATTTTGAATTTCTGGTGATCAATCATGTTCTCCTGGACGCCATGAACAGAGTACAGTCTATGGACGTGCCGGAAAAAAAAGACGTTTTGTGGCTGATGCGGGCTTATGTTCATGAAAGAATTCCGCATCTGAAGCTATCGGAAAGTTACCGGAAGGAGAGCCGCAACAGAAGAATCATCATGATGATGCATTATGCCGGGCTTTCCGGGCTGGCGGAATTCATTCTGAACATGAAAAACGGACGGAATTAACCGTCCGTTTTTCTGATGATAAAGGATTTACATAAATTTAGGTTTTTGATTGTTTTGATTCGGAACAAAACCGACTTGAATCTCCGGACGAATTTCCTTTAAACGATCCAGTACCTGTTCGGCATCTGATTCATCGTTAAAAATCAGATTGGCAAATTCACGATCCTCATGAACCAGAATCAGCCTGTAGTAATAATAAGCCGGGCTGTCATCCGGCTGGCACTCACTGATCCGGATAAAACTACGGTCAATATAGTCATAGGGGACATAATAGTCTTTGCCGAGGTCGCGATAGTAGAAAGCAAGTTTGCCTACCTTTGCGCGTGGCTGCTTTCGGAGTCCCTGATGGCCGTACGGATCTGCCGATTCGTGATCCTGAAGCATAGGTCCGTCGGTAACGATACGTTTATCCGTACCGCGGAGCTTCAGCTTTCCATAACCAAACATCAGAGGTGCGCTCCTTTCACACGGGAACGGGAAAGGCTCCAGGAATACCATCTGGAATTGCTTGGAATACCGCAGGCAATCAACACACCGATTAACCCTGCTATGGTACCGGTAATCATTCCACCCAGCACATCGGAAGGATAATGTACGACAAGATAGATTCTTGAAATACCCATTAAAATACCGAAACACAGCGCCAGCCAGGACCAGTTTTTCCGCCCGAGAACAAAAACCGGAATCATGGTTGCGAACGCGGCATTGGTATGACCGCTGGGAAAACTGAAATCACTCTCAACATGGCTGCCGAGAAGCACCCAAAGCGGATAGTAAAACCCGTTGACATCTGCATAAGGACGCGGTCTTGCGATGACAACCTTCAGCCACACGTTCACGGCGATTGCGCCGATTGCAAGGCCGATTGCCATAGCCGTGCCGAATCGTCTTGTAGGACGGATAAAGAGAAGCACAAGAGACAGAAAAATTAAAAAGATTCCGCCCTTGCCGAGAATGGAAATGAATTCCATAAAAGGCGTCATCCAGGCTCCGCACAAATCATAAATGCCGTGCACAGCAGCGGTAACAGACTGATCGAAAACAGAAAAAACGGTATTCAGCCAGGCGGCAGCGGCAGTCATAGTCATAAGTGATACTCCTTCCTGTTACAGTAATCCGGAAAGAAAACGAAACCGGAATCGTTCCCAACGGTTGAGGGTTGCATAAGTTTCCTGGAGCATATTCTCAAATGCCTGATAAGAGGAATGAAACTCTTCCTGGGTAAGTTCATGCTGGCTGAAAGCGGCTTTTTCAGCAGGTATCCGAATAGAATCCGGTAATTCAGCTCCATAAGAGGAAACCTGCAGCGCATATCGATAAAGCAGAATAGCCTTTTGATTGACTCCCGCAGAATTAAAACGAGATTCGTACCGGACGCGGAGCAGATAATAGCGGCCAAACAGCAGGGCGGCAAGCAATGCGGGGATTCCCAACAGCCACAACAGGATACGAAGAAAGACACGTTTCGACGCCGAGGTTTCGGAAACTGACTCTTCCGATGAAGAATCATCGGAAGCCGTCTCGGGCTGCTCCGCTTCGGATTCATCAGACGGAACATCCGAGGGATCGCTTTCAAAATCAGGCACTTCGGAATTGCCGGAGTCCAATGCGTTTTCCGATCCGGTTTCGGGAACTTCACCCGGTTCGGATTGAGAAGCTGCCAGGCTTTCGCCTTCCGATGCCGTTACTTCCACAGGAATCCAACCGAAACCATCCAGATATACTTCAGCCCAGGCATGCGCGTTTTCTCCCGTGATTCTGACGTTCGCATTCGGCACACTGTTCACCATGTAGCCTTCACAGATTCTGGCAGGGATGTTAAGGGTCCGAAACAGGGCCACAGCAGCCGTAGCATAGTGAATGCAGTATCCGCGCGGAGAAACGGTCAGAAAATAGACTGCATAATCCGAATCCGGATAAGCTTCGACGGAAAGATCATAAATCCCCTGACTGCGGACAAAAGTAGAAACAGCGTTCAGGATGTTATCCTGTTCTGCATTTAATCCGTTGCTGATGCAGACCTGATTCATTGCGCTGCGGGTGGATTCTGGAAGTCTGGTATAGTAGGAGTGAACAAATTCACGATACTGCTGTTCCTCCTGAACCAGAGAAGAAGGAAGAGCAAAATCATTGTTCGGATGGTAGGGGTCAGAAGACAGACGATAAAAATCCCCGCCGTAGCTTGTCAGTTCGTCTGATGGAACTGAAATATCCCCCAGGGAGCCTGTCATGGTGAAATAGGGCAAATACAGAATATCGTAGGCTACAGGGGTAAACAGTTGAAACGGATGTTTTTCGGTCTCCTGGCGGTTCAGGATCGAATGACCGGCGTAGTTTAAGGCGTTCCCGTGGCTGTTTTCCACGGCTGAAGACCAGGCAGTTCCCAGATAATCCCCGTAGGACTTTCCGCGCAGATAGACGGTACCGGATACGTCGGTCCGCAGAGTCATGGCTGTTTGAGGGAGAGAAGAATAATCAAAGGGACTTGTCAGATCAAGATTATCCTGATCATGCCCCCATCCGGAGGGAGCGTGTGTCATTTCGCCATTGGCAGAGTTCCCGGAAGCAGGAGATCCTTCCGACGAAGCCCCGGTGCCGCCAAACCAGTTTGAAAGCAGATTTCCGACCCGGTCAAACTGCTGAGACATCGTGACATCGCGCTCATCATAATGATATGTGGAGGGGCGATAGAGCAGCAGGAGACCGGCAAGGACAAGAATACACGGAACAATCCCCAGTAAAAAGGCTTTCCCGGCACCGTCCGTAACCCGGTATGAGTCACCGCTTAGCTGGAGACCGAGCCAGAATACAAGAACTCCGAGGGTTGGAATCACAGGAGGTGTTCCGTTTACCAGGATACAGGCGAGGAAAACCGGGAATGTTGCCAGACGGGCAAGTGAAATGCGAAAACTTGCGGAAGTGAGAGAAAACGAAATAAATGCTGCGAGGAGAAACAGCATGGACAGCAAGGCCGGCGCTGCAAGCCCGGACTCGCTATCCCGGAATGCCTCGGAACTGCTGCTGAAATGATGATAATAGGTCCCAACGACCTGATCAGCCAGAGCCTCAAAGGATTCCGATATCGTGTGGCCGCTTTGCCGGAAAAGCAGAATCAGAATGAGCGCACAGAACGGGATTCCGATGAGCGGGCCGAACCGGAAACTGGAAGCAATCCACAGCAGCACGCAAAGGAGCGCCAGCAATATGCCGGCGTGCAGTGAAACAATAAGACCGAAACTGTCGCAGAACAGAAGGCAGATGCTCTCCATTCCGATCAGAAGCAGAAGGAGATTTCCGGTCCGGTTCAAAAATGAATTGAAGTACGTATTCATTGGATACGCACCTCGCCGGCAAAGATCATAAAAACACACCGGGCATCCGTTGCATCAAAACCGCAGGGTTCCCGCATCGGCCAGCTGAGAAGAGATGCTACGGCGTCATCGGTTTCATCTTCATTTCCGACAGGATACAAACTGTCAGAGACAATCACGTGGGGCTCTTCCAGTTCATCCAGTTTTCTCGAGAGCCATCTTAGAACTTCGAGACCGCGATCATGCTCGCCTACACGGGAGAGTACAACAAAAATGGTGCTGTTTTCGGGAATCAGCGCCTCGCGGACAATGAGGGAATCTGTTTTGGAAGATAATTTCCAGTGTATGCTGTTGGAAGCGTCGCCCGGTCGATAGCCCCGCAGATCATGATCCTCTGCAAAACCGCCTCCGTATTTTGGCTTCAGAATCGAGGCTGTATTCAATGATGTTTCAAACTGGATCGGATGATCTGGTTCATCAGCAGACGGCATCACCGTACAGGATGCTTCCGTTCCGCCTTTGCGATTGATGGAGAAAAGGCCAAACAGGTCACGGCATTCAAAGCGGCTCAGGGAACAGCGAAGCTGGCCGCATTCATGCGTGGGAAGGGGGATTTTGCTCTGGCTGCTTTCAATGTTGCGAAAAATAAAGTTAAGATGTGAGATTTCACCCGTATAGCAGTTGTGAATCGTCAGGTGAACGGTGACAGAATGA
Source organism: Oscillospiraceae bacterium (assembly GCA_017395085.1). Lineage (GTDB taxonomy): Bacteria > Bacillota > Clostridia > Oscillospirales > Oscillospiraceae > Limivicinus. Next base: position 37,264 of record JAFPWF010000027.1, read on the forward strand.
ACGGGCAGAATGTGCGGATTGCTGAAATCCAGTACCAGATGGGCTTCACTGTCCCGCATCACACGCGGCGACGCAATCAGGTGAATTCTTAAGCCTGTCATGGATGGAAGGGAAGCCAGCAGAATGACCAGCGGCAGAAGAACGGCAGCCGCAAAGATGTACGGGCCAAGCCATCCGATGTAACTGGCACGAAAGAGCCAGGCAAGAGCAATCAGCAGCAGATAAAGAAGAACATGAAGAATCGGCATTATTTAATACTTGGTGCATCTACCGATGCGAACAGCTCAACCAGCGTGTTTTTCTTCGACTCGGCATCCGGCATTTCCTGAGACCAGATCAGCCGGTGCTCGATACATTCAAAGAAAACAAATCGGATATCCTTGGGGAGAACATAGTCCCGACCCTGAATCCATGCCGTGGCCTTGCCAAGCGCAGTCAGTGCAAGAGATGCTCTTGGGCTGGCTCCCTGAACAATTCGCCCGTCGTTTCTGGTCGCTTCACACAAACGAACGATGTAGTCTATGATGTCATCTTTAATATAGACCTGTTCCGCTTCCCGGCGGATCCGCATCAGTTCTTCCCGGTTCACAACCTGCTGCACGGTATCGGTCGAGATCCCTTTTTGTTTCCTGCGGATCATCTCAATCTCGTCATTGTGAGCAGGATAGCCCATGGACAGGCGAAGCATAAAGCGGTCCATTTGGGAGTCGGGGAGCATTTGGGTTCCCTTTGCTCCGGTAGGATTCTGCGTTGCGATGACAATAAACGGCTGTGGAACGGGGTATGTGTTGTTATCGACCGTTACCATGCCTTCCTCCATGGCCTGGAGCAGAGCAGACTGCGTTCTGCTGGTGGCACGGTTCAACTCATCAGCCAGAAAAAGGTTGCACAGTACGGCCCCTTTCTGGTAAGTCATTTTACCTGATTCCTTATCAAAAATCGAATAACCGGTGATATCCGAAGGAAGAACATCCGGCGTGAACTGTACGCGGCCATACTCAAGCCCGAGCGCTTTGGAAATGGAAATCGCCATGGTGGTTTTCCCCACACCCGGAATATCCTCCATTAAAATATGACCGCCTGCAATAATGGCAAGAAGCACTTTGATCAAAGTCTCATCTTTCCCGACAATCACCTTGCTGACTTCGCGAATAATCAGCCGCGCATTTCCGATCGAGTTGATATCATTCATAAGTATTCTCCAGAGGCTTAAACAATATGTAACTTTAGTATTTTACCATATATGGTAATTGTGGGCAAGTATTATTTCATGCCTTGTCTTTCCGGATAAAATGTGATATAAAAAATTGTTTATGGCTTTTTTATGAGGGGGTGGAATCATGGACGAACTCGAAAACGCGGATGCTCTGGATTATGAAACCATACAGGAACAGCGGAATGACGAACTTTCGGCTTTGCTTGACAGCCGGAATATGCGCGCCCTGAAACAGCGTATGGAAGAAATGAATGAATTTGACGTGGCCGAGTTTTTGTCAGAAATCCCTGACAACCGTATGCCGATGGTTTTTCGTCTGCTTTCCAAGGAAACAGCATCTGATGTATTTGCCAATTTTGATGTACCGGATCAGGAAAGAATCATCAACTCCATGACGGATTCGGAACTTGCCGGGATTATTGAAGAGTTATATTTGGACGATGCTGTGGATATGATGGAGGAACTGCCGGCCAATGTGGTAAAACGTGTGATGAGGGCCGCAACTCCGCAGACGCGTGCGCTGATCAATCAGTATCTGAACTATCCGGAAGATTCTGCCGGCAGTATTATGACGGCAGAATTTGTAGATCTGAAAAAATATATGAGCGTGAAGGAATCATTCGCCAGAATCAGACGGATCGGGGAAGACAAGGAAACCATCTACATCTGTTTTGTCATTTCATCCCACCGCAAGCTGGAAGGAATTGTCACGGTGAAAGATCTTCTGCTTGCGGATGACGACACGATTATCGAAGACCTGATGGACCGGAACGTGATCTTTGCCACAACGACGGAAGATCAGGAGAGCGTTTCGGAAAAGTTTTCCGATTACGACCTGATGGCTTTGCCAGTCGTGGATACGGAAGGCAGACTGGTCGGCATTGTCACCGTTGACGATATTATCGACGTCATGGAGCAGGAGACTACGGAAGACTTCGAACTCATGGCTGCCATGACTCCGTCGGATAAGCCTTACGCCCGGTCAGGAATCCTGGAAATCTGGAAAAACCGGATTCCCTGGCTGATGTTTTTGATGCTGTCCGCCACATTTACCAGCATGATTCTGACCCACTTTGAATCCATGCTGGCCGTTCAGGCGGCGCTGATTGCCTTTATACCGACTCTGATGGGGACGGGCGGCAACAGTGGGGCTCAGGCAAGTACGGCGGTGATTCGATCCCTGTCGCTGGGAGATACCGAGCCAAGGGATGCTCTTCGTGTCGCATGGAAAGAATTGCGGATCGCCCTTCTCTGCGGCCTTTCGCTTGCCTGTGTGAACTTTGTCAAGATGCTGATTCTGGACGGCATGATCATGAAGAATGAAGGAATCACCATTCCGGTCGCGTTAACAGTCAGCCTGGCAATTCTGTTTATTGTGATCTTCGCCAAGGTTGTCGGAAGTATGCTTCCGATCGCGGCAGAAAAGATCGGTGTGGATCCGGCTGTAATGGCAAATCCTTTAATTTCAACGGTAACGGACACCGTCTCGCTGCTGATTTATATCTATATCGCAAAACTGATTTTACGCATCTGAGGTGACAGACCATGGAGTTTTCGGTCCTCCTGGAAAAAATGCTGATCTTTATTGCACTGATGCTGATCGCGTATATAATGGCGAGGCGCGGCATCCTCGGGTCTGACTTCACTCGGACAGCCAGCAAACTTGTGGTGGATGTTTTTCTGACCGGCACAATCCTGAGTTCCATGATTACAACTGGCAGCGAGCAGAGTCTCGCAAGTATCGGCAAAATTGTCATCATGACCTTTGTGATCCAGTTGATCGGATATGCCGTTGCAGCTTTTGCAATGCGTTTTGTTCAGGCGGAAGAAAATCGTGCAGCTCCGCTGGAACTCCTGATGGCCGTACCCAATACCATGTTTATAGCGCTCCCGATTGCCCAGTCGATATACGGGTCGTATGCCGTGCTGATTCTGTCTGTGTCCTGCATTGCCTTCAATTTTTTGCTGTACAGCTACGGCGTGTGGAAACTGAACGGAAAACTGGGAGGCAAGCTTCGTATGCGGGAACTCTTCAGTGTACCGCTGATTGCCACATTGGCCGGCATTCTGATTCTTGTCCTGAAGATACCGATTCCGGGCGTACTGGTGAGTCTGTTTTCATCTTTGAACGGTGCCACCATGCCGATGTCCATGATGGTCATCGGCGCATCTCTCGGAAGTGTCAGCCTGCTGGAAGCTTTTCGCAACGGAAAACTGGCGTTTGTGAGCCTGATTCGGCTGATCGTGATTCCGGTTCTGGTTTGGGCGATCTGCCGATTCTTAACCGACGATACCGTCCTTTTGATGACATGCATGATCATATCGGCAGCACCGAGTGCGGTGATGGTTACCATTCTGTCCATACAGTACGGGAAGGATGGCACGTTCTGTTCGGAAGGCGTGCTTCATACTACGGTCTGTTCCATGGTGACAATTCCGGTTTTGATTGCGGTCCTCTCCCATTTTTGCTGATTGGAGGGGTGCAGCTTGCATATACCGAAATCAGAGACAAATCAGGTGAATATCCTGAGCTTTTCTGAAGCAAAAGAAAAAAGCACCTCGAATGTGTATGACAGAAATGCTTGGCTGTATATTCCGGATTTCTACACGGAATACCGTTATGTTCTTGGTACGCGCGGACAGCAGCCGGTGATCTGCATCGGAATCAATCCTTCTACAGCTGAACCTGACAATCTGGATCCAACTCTGAAGTCCGTTGCAAGAATTTCTGCCGCGAACGGATTTGACAGCTGGCTGATGTTTAATGTATATGCACAGCGTGCAACAAGACCTGACGACATGGATCTTTTTTGCAATGAAAGGCTTCATCATGAAAACCTGCTGGCCTTCCGGGAGCTTTTGGCGATTGCCTCGGCCTGCGGCTGCAAACCTGTCGTCTGGGCTGCCTGGGGAGCGATAATTGAAAAAAGATCCTGGCTCATGAAATGCGTTCGAGACCTGAATGATCTGGCCGAGCAGGTTCAAGCAGACTGGGTCTGCGCCGGAAACTGCTCCGTCAAGGGACATCCGCACCACCCGCTGTACCTGAAAAAGGATGAACCGTTTCATGAATTTGATATCAGGAGGTATCTGGCATGAAGATAGTGATCGCCGGGGGTGGAAGAATCGGCGGAACGGTTGCTGCCGTTCTGTCCGAAGAGGGGCATGACATTACACTGATTGATCACGATTCGGAAACAATCCGCACTGCTTCCAACGCTATGGACATCATCTGTGTGGAAGGAGACGCAGCAGACCCGGAAGCGCTGAAAGAGGCTGGCGTCAGCAGCGCTGACTTGCTTCTCGCGGCAACAGAAAAAGACGAAGTCAATATGGTGTGCGGCATTGCAGCCCGCAGGCTCGGGGCAAAGCATGTCATTGCCCGGATTCGTGATCCGCGATACCTGCATCAGATGGATTTTCTCAGGGATGTGCTCGGCCTGTCGCAGATCGTTAACCCTGAATATGAATGTGCAAAGGAAATCTCCAGGATTTTGCGATTCCCCGGAGCTGCGCGTGTGGATTCATTCTCCAAGGGCAGCGTCGAAATTGTCGAGCATAAGATTCCTGTTAACGGCGTTCTGGACGGTGTTGTCATCAGGGAACTGCAGAAAACGATCGGGCCTAAGGTGCTGGTCGCCCTGATCGAGCGAAACGGCAATGCATTGATTCCGAACGGAGATACCATGCTGAAGGCGGGGGACCGTCTCAGCATTACGGGCGCATCCAAAGAACTGCGACGTTTCTTTATCAAGATAGGCCAGTATAAAAAACCGGTGAAGCAGGTAATGGTCATCGGCGGCGGCAGAATTACGGTCTATCTGACACAGCTTCTGCGTGAAAACGGAATTGACGTTACCGTCATTGAGCGCGATCGCAAAAAATGCGAAGAGCTGTGTGATTTGATTCCCGAAGCGCATATCGTGTGCGGGGATGCAACCCACAGCGAGGTCGTGCAGGAAGATGGAATTTCATCCGCGGACGGTTTTGTATCGCTGACCGGTGACGACGGAGACAATATTATCACATCTCTGTATGCGCGCAGCTGTCAGGTCGGCAAAGTCGTTACAAAACTGAATTCCGAGCATTTTGCCGAGATTCTTTTCAATTCCGGGTTGGACAGCATTGTTTCCCCAAAAAAGATCGTAGCAGAGCAGCTTGCACGTTACGTCCGTGCGATCAGCGATTCAGCCGGAAGCAGTATGGAGACCCTGTATCGGCTGGTCGACGGGAAGGTAGAAGTTCTGGAGTTTCGCGTAGAAGAAGATTCCGTCTGTGTCGGCGTTCCATTGAGTGAACTGAAACTTCGCCCCAATGTGCTGATCAGTGCAATTATACGAGGGAGAAAGAGTATTATTCCGAGCGGCGGAACGGTGATTTTGCCCGGCGACCATGCGATCGTTGTTACAACAAGCGGTCACTTGCGGCGTCTGGATGATATTCTTGATAAGCATCAATGAATTACCGTATGATTTCCAGGGTTCTGGGATTGATTCTGCTGATCTATGCCGGATTGATGGTGCTGCCGGCCATAGTCGGGCTGTTGTACGGCGAAACAGCCGTTCCGTTTCTGAAAGCTTTTCTGATTACTGCTCTTCCGGGCGGAATACTGGCTGCCGTTCGTCCAAAGTCAAAAATCATGGTTACGCGCGACGGGTTTGTGATTGTAGGACTCGGTTGGATTCTTATTTCTCTTGTCGGCGCAGTTCCGTTTGTTTCTTCCGGGAGCATACCGCACTACATAGACGCTTTGTTTGAAACCGCGTCCGGTTTGTCGACAACCGGCGCATCGGTCCTGGCAGATTTTGACGGTATGCCGAGAGGGGTCATGTTCTGGAGGATCTTCAATCACTGGATCGGCGGTATGGGCGTTCTGGTTTTTCTGATGGCTGTTCTTCCAATGAGCGGAGAACATTCCATGCACATCATGCGGGCGGAGGTTCCCGGCCCGACCGTCGGGAAACTCGTACCGCGCCTGAAGCGAAGCGCAAGAATCCTGTACATGATCTATATTGCGCTTACGGTGATTGAAGCAGTCGTTCTGCGAATCTTCGGTATGTCGGCGTATGATGCAGTTCTGCATGCTTTTTCTACGGCTGGTACCGGCGGATTTTCTACCATGTCGAACAGCATCACCGGCTTTCAGAGTAAAGAGATTGAAACGATTCTTTCTGTATTTATGATTCTGTTCGGCATTAACTTCAATCTGTATTACCTGATTTTGATCGGCTCGTTCCGGAAAGCATTTTTTAACGAAGAACTTCGGACCTATCTGATTCTGATTGCCGTTTCGACTGCGCTGATTACGCTCGGGCTCCACAGGGTCCAGCAGATGCAGACGGCTGCTGCCGCGCATGCTGCATTTTTCAATGTGGCTTCCATCATCAGTACAACCGGATTCGGAACAGCTGATTTTACCGAATGGCCGGAGTTCTGCAAATGGGTCCTGATCCTGCTGATGTTTTGCGGAGGCTGTGCGGGCAGTACAGGCGGCGGGATGAAACTGTCGCGCATTATGATTCTGTTTAAATCCGCTTTGGCTGAACTGAAACGAATCAGCAGGCCAAGAAACATTGTCAGGGTTCAGATGGACGGCGAACGGGTTGCAGATGAAACGGTACGGGCAAGCAGCCAGTTTGCGGTAGTCTATATGATTCTGCTGCTCTTGTTTTCCATCTTACTGTCATTGGATGGAACAGATATCATTACTTCGTTTACAGCTTCGCTTTCCTGTCTGTCGAACGTCGGTCCCGGGATGTCGGCTGCCATCGGTCCGGCAGGAAGTTTTGCATTTTTCAGTGCGCGCAGCAAAGTCATCCTGACTCTTGCCATGCTTCTCGGAAGACTGGAAATCTATCCGATTTTGCTGCTCTTCCTGCCAAGAACATGGCAGCGGTAGGATTCTGAAAGCGTTGAGATTATGAAAGAAAGGAACTTCATGATATACCTGATTGATTTTGAAAATGTACACGAGGACGGTTTTGCTTCTCTGGGCCGTCTGGGGGAAAAGGACGCAGTTTACTGTTTTTTTACCAAAAACGTTGCGAAAATCAGCATGTCGGCTCTAGCCGGAATGCGCAGCGGACAGCTCCATTTTGTGGAAGCGGAGAGCGGAAAACAGAGCCTGGATCTGGCTTTGGTCAGTTATCTGGGTTATCTGATCGGCACAAGACCGCAGGAGCAGTGCTTTGAAATAATCAGCAACGACAACGGTTTCAGTAAGGTTGCTGATTTCTGGAATAAGCGCGGGAATGGGACAAAGGTCAGAGTTCGGAAGATCGCGGAACAGAAGCAAAAAGCAGAAACCGGAAGGAATCCGGCATCCCCGCAGCAGGCCGTAATCCCTCAGGAGCCTGAAATCACAGGCAGCGGGAACACTTCCGGATCTGCCGAGGAGGAAAAGCCTTATGACCCCGCAATTCTCAGCGCGCTTTCCGCGGCGGGGATCAATGCTTCGACTGCTGAGTTTTTGCTGACACAGACAGAGAAATACCGCCAGGACAAAAACCTGAAACAGCTTGTTTACCGCGCGGTTGTAAAAAAATACGGGCAGAAATCCGGGACGCAGATCTATAACACTGCCAAGAAAATCCTGATGAAATAACCTTTCTCTTTCAGCGCTTGGCGACCGGGTTTTTTGTGCTTGCCCCTTGCGTGGTATATGGAAATCTGCTATAATCCATATATCCTTTGGAGGGTTACCGAAGCGGTCATAACGGGGCGGTCTTGAAAACCGTTAGAGCGAAAGCTCACAGGGGTTCGAATCCCTTACCCTCCGCCAATGTGCACGGTAATTCCACGGGAATTGCCGTGCTTTTTATCGCAGGTCTAACACCGTGTTTGACATCTTATCTCATACCGGGAGGAAAGTGATTTGAGAACAGTTCAATGGATTAGAGAAGAGCATTATGACTCCGTGATGAATGAAGTCGTTTTGCCCTATCTGGACCCGCGCAGGCAGACTGGATATTTTGAGCGCGTCAAAGGGGCAAAGATCTACTATGAACACTATCATGCGGATCATCCGAAGGGCGTGATAGTAATCAGCCACGGGTTTACAGAATCCATCCGGAAGTATTATGAATCCATTTATTATATGCTGCAGGCCGGGTATTCCGTATGGGGCGTGGACCACAGAGGACACGGAAATTCGTTTCGTCATAATGAAAACCCGTATGTTGTTCATATCCTGCGATTTGAAGACTATGTCCTGGATCTGAAATGTCTGACGGAAACCCGTGTAAAACCGGCGTCAGGGGAGCTTCCGCTTTACTTGTACTGCCACTCCATGGGTGGATGTATAGGCGCCTGGCTGATTGAAGCCGAACCGACGCTCTTCCGGAAAGCTGTTTTGTCTTCCCCCATGCTTGGACTCACTTTCGGGAAAATTCCTACCCCGATTGTTTATGTCGGTGCAATGATTAAGAGCATGAACGGGAGAATAAAGGAACCGCTGCAGCCGATCAACGCATTTCCGGATCCTGATTTTGAAAACAGCTGTGACAGTTCCGAATGCCGTTATTATTTTTATAACAGAATGCGCGCCCGAAACCGGGAACTGCAGGTTACCTCAGCCTCCATGGGTTGGGGAATGGAAGCCGTAAAGGCATGCAGAAGAGTTACGTCCCGAGCTCAAACCGGCAGAATTCAAATTCCGGTACTTCTGTTTCAGGCTGGAAATGATACGGTTGTCGACAATGCTGCGCAGAATCTTTTCTGTTCCCGAGTGAAAAGCTGTGAGCTTCAAAAGGTTCCCGGAATCAAGCATGAAATCTATATGGCGGATTCAGAAGTGCTGATTCCGTATTGGAATAAAATATTTGATTTTCTAGATTAAAAACATCCCGGAAAAGGAAAGTAATCCTTTTCCGGGATGTTTTCTGGATAAGCGTAAACGACGCGTGAACCGTTTTGTTACGGCTTGCAGCCAAGGCGCTCAAGCATGGCACGATGTGCATCGGTTTCAGCATCATCCTGCAGCGGCTCCAGGTTGCATGCGCCAAAGCGATGTTCCAGCGCAACAGAAAGAATATGGTCACAGAACACCGGGTTTTTGGGCAGCAGAGGCCCGTGGCTGTAACTCCCGAATACGTTCAGAAACCTTGCTCCTTCCGTTTTGTCCTCTCCGTTGTTTCCATAGCCTACCATGACATCGGCAAGCGGCTGAACAGATGGGCCAAGCCATGTTTTCCCGCTGTGATTCTCAAAACCAACCAGTATGCTTCCGCCGCAGGCGTCAGAGCAGCGGTAAACCGTATTTCCGATCATCCGCTGGTGCGAGCCGATTGTATAGAGGTCAAGCGCTCCGATAAAATCACAGCGGATCCCGTCATAGGTTTCATAGTACTGGCCGAGCATCTGATAACCGCCGCAGATGGCGAGTACGGTGACGCCGTCCTGTATGGCAGCAAGGATTTCCCTGTCTTTTCCGCTTTGGAGGTCGGGAAGGAGAACTTCCTGTTCAAAATCCTGCCCGCCGCCGATAAATACGAGATCACAATCGGAGAGATCCAGACGATCGCCGATCTGACAGCGCTGTACTTCCGACTCGATTCCCCGCCAGAGAAGCCTTTGCTGGATGCAGATAATATTTCCCCCATCTCCGTAAAGATTCAAAACATCCGGATAGAGATGGCATATTTTCAGCTTCATAATAAGATCCTTCTTCCAGAACAGGAGAATTATTCCCAGAATTCAGCCCCGCCGCATCGGTGAACGATCACTTTGCGCAGGTCCAGCATGGCAGTATAGGTCGGAAGAATAAAAACCGGAAGATCCAGAGTTTCGAGATGATCAACAAGTGATGCAGGGTTTTGAATCACAAGAATGCGCTGATCGGAGAAGCCGGCGTATTTCAGGCGGACACGCATATCTTCCGCCCTTTCACCGGAAACAATCAGGCTTCCGATCCGATCGGACATGGAGATCAGCGATTCAAAGCCGGCGTCCCAGATCCACGAGACATCGGTGCCGTCCGCACTCCGGTCATTCAGACAGAACACGAAAACAAACGGGTTTTGAACCTGAGAAAGATATTCGAGTGCCTGCGTGCAGCCGGCAGGGTTTTTTACAAGGATCATTCTGGTTCCGCCTGCCAGAGGGAAAGACTCCATCCTTCCGAAACCGCACGAAAAGCTGCCAAGCGCTGAGCAGCAGATTTCCTGCGAAATCCCAAACGATACGGATGCCGTAAATGCCGCAGCGGCGTTGTACAGGTTATATACAGCGGGGAGATTCACGCTAAGGTCTATCACGCCCTGAGGGGTCTGCATGAGAACGTCACTGTGGCGTTCATCCATTTGAAAGACCTTGGAGATGGCGTAGTCGGGAATCGGCCGCCGGTAACCGCATTGCGGACACCGAAATCCTCCGAGATGGGCATAGGTGTGATAGTCATAGTCATATTCGGTTTTGCAGCGAATACAATGGCTGGCATCAGAGAGTGCGGAGCCGGCAGACCTGAATCCTGTTAATTCGTTGACTCCGTACCAGCAGATTCTGTTCGGTAAACCGTCTAACGAAAGGGAAGCCGTTAAGGAGCAGTCGGCATTTAAACAGAGCAACGCTTCCGGAACCGACCGGATGCCTTCCCGGATGTTGGACAGCGTATGGGTGATTTCCCCATAGCGGTCCAGCTGATCACGGAAAAGATTTGTAACAACAATCACGGACGGCATCAACTGGCCGAACACCAGTCTCGCAGCTGCTTCATCGCATTCGATGACCGCCGTATGTTTTTTCATTTTACCGGAACACCGGGCGTTCATGACAAACTCCGTTGTGATTCCGCTGAGCAGATTCGCACCCGATCGATTTGAAAAATAGTCCAGCCCGGCTTCGAGGCAGGCCTCTTCAATCATTCTGGAGCAGGTCGTTTTGCCGTTCGTACCGGTGACCGTCACAATCCGGACCCCCTTTGACAGACGGGAGAGCAGATCCGGACATAGTTTCAATGCGATTCTGCCGGGCATTGCGGTACCGCCGCGATGCAGAAGGCGTGAAGCAAAACGCAGCAGTTTACAAAGCAATATGGCAAGGACCACGCGCAGTTTCGTCAAAAAGGACATCATACGGTTCTCCGGTTTTTCTGAATAGTTTTGGTCGATTATATCATGCCGGCTGATGCTTGACAAGCGAAAACGGCTGCTGCAGACTGGCAAAAAGAAAACGAAGCGGGAACCCGCTTCGCTTCCTTTATGAATGAGGACAAAATGAAAAAGATGAAAAACTGTTACTTGCAAGCATAATATAATAGAAACATGTTTCAAAAATAGTCCAGAAAATGTTTCATAATTGTAAAATGAAAATCTTGAAAAATGATACCGAAATTTTGTTGAAAATGTCCCTGCCGGATGATATAGTTCCTGTAATTGACATCATGCGGGAGAGAGGGGGATACCCTGTATGAAACCATATGTTTCAGAATTTGAAAGAGGAAGAAAAATCGTGCTGGTGCTTCTCGTTCTGGCAATCGCTTTCGGTGTCGTTGCATTGTGTTCTGCAGAGAATTCCAGCCAGCAGGTGATCTTTATTTTTGCTGCGTTTACCTGCATGGCAGGCCTCATCGTGGCATCTCTGAAACTATGCCGATGCCCGCACTGCGGGAAAAGGATCCTGAACGGAGTTCTTGTGAAAAAAATCTGTCCGAATTGCAGAAGAAGTCTGACAACGGGAAAAAGGGTAAAACGTTAAGCAAAAACACCAGATCTTGACATTTTTTGAATTGCGAATACAATATCATACATATGGCAAAACATGACAGCGGAGGACGGATGAGATGGATTGGACGAAACTGAGAAACTGCGAACTGTTCCTGTTTGATATGGACGGCACTCTGTACCTGGGTGACATCGTATATCCCGGTGCAATAGAACTGATCCGCAGGCTGCCCGATCTCGGGAAACGTTATATTTATCTGACAAACAATTCCTCCCGGGCCGGAACAGATTATATTACGCGTTTGCAGAAACTCGGATTTCCCTGTGAAGCTGAAAATGTATTCACTTCTGGGATGGCTACGGCTCTTTATCTGAACAGTCATTATCCGGGAGCCAGCGTATATCTTGCCGGAACGAAGGCTTTCTACCGCGAACTGAAAGCATACGGCATTCAGCTGGTAAACGATGAGTTTGGGCATACAGCTTCGGATTCTGTCGATGTGGTGGTACAGGGATTTGATACGGAGCTTGTTTATGAGAAGCTGAATCTGGCATGTCATTTTCTCAGACGAGGCGCATCCTTCATTGCTGCCAATCCGGACTGGGTTTGTCCGATGCCGAATGACGAGGTTCTCCCGGACTGCGGGAGCATCTGTGCGCTTCTGACTGCTTCCACCGGGGTCAAACCCACATTCATCGGGAAACCAAACCGAAATATGATCGATGTGATTTCAGAGCAAACCGGCATTGATAATCATCGAATCTGTGCGGTCGGCGACAGATTGTATACGGATATTGCCGTAGCACAGAATGCGGATGCGGTTTCGGTTCTTGTCCTTTCCGGCGAAACATCTGCGGAAATGGCTTCCAAAGCGGAACGCCAGCCGGATTATACGCTTCCGTCGGTCAAGGAACTTTTGGACATTTTATGCTGAACGCATCGATTCTCTTTGCGCTTCTTTGTGTTCTCGGTCTTCTGCTCTTTTTCTCCGGATTGCCCACGCTGTCAACGTGCGCGCTTCCGTCCATAGTATCTGATCACAGCGGGCAGTCATTCAAACGTCCGCTTGAGAGTGTCCTCGTGATCCTGGTCACCGCAATCTATGCTTTCGCCGCATTCTGGAATCTCGGAAACAGACAGTCTCCGCAAAGTTTTATCTCGATGGCTGAAAAGGCGGCTGTTCTGGAAATGGACACTCCCGAAGACGCGGGCCGTCTCGCCCTTTTCCCAGGGATCGGCAGCGGATCATACCGGATTGAGTATTCGGTAGATGCCGAAGGCTGGTTCCCGTTGGAATCTTTCCTTCAGGATCACGTTGCAGTTTTAAAGTGGGCTTTTATTCCGTTAAATCTGGACGATTCTGTTCGTTATCTCAGAATCATCTGTGATTCCGGAAGCCCGTGGCTTGGGGAAGTCGCACTGTTTGCACCGGACGGAACAAGGCTGCCATTTCATACAGATGTCATACTTCTCTGTGATGAACCGGATACCGTTCCGACTGCTTCTGATTTTTTGAATTCCAGTTATTTTGATGAGATCTACCATGTCAGGACGGCATGGGAACACCTGAACGGCATATGGCCGTATGAAATCTCTCACCCTCCGCTCGGTAAAGAACTCATTTCCCTGGGTATTCTGATTTTTGGAATGACGCCGTTCGGCTGGCGTTTCAGCGGGACCCTGATTGGGGTGCTGATGATCCCCGTCATGTATCTCTTTGTGAAGCGGCTGTTTTCCAGCGGCAGAATTGCTGTCCTCAGTTCTGTTCTTTTGGCCTCCGGATTCATGCATTATGTACAGACAAGAATTGCGACGATAGACAGCTTTGCCGTGTTCTTCATTCTCCTGATGTACTATTTTATGTATGGATGGCTTTCAACGGGCAAACGCCTGGATCTGGCATTATGCGGTTTCTTTTTCGGGCTCGGTGCCGCCTGCAAATGGACCTGTTTATACGCCGGCGCAGGGCTTGCAGTTCTCTGGCTTTCTGATTGGCTCCGGAACCTGAGCAGGGAAGGGAAACGGGTTCTCCCCGCTTTTCTGAAAAACGCCGCTTTCTGTATGCTTTTCTTTCTTGCTGTTCCTGCTCTGATTTATTATCTTTCCTATGCTCCGTACGGCAGATCGGAAGGCGCGGCACTTTTTACCGGAAGTTTCACGAAAACTGTTCTCGAGAATCAGCGTTTTATGTTTCAGTATCATGCTTCGATCGTAGCGGAGCATCCGTATTCTTCCCGCTGGTATCAATGGATACTGGATATTCGGCCGATTCTTTATTATCTGGAATACCTTCCCGCCGGAAAACGAATCAGCATTGCCGCATTTGTGAATCCCGTGATCTGCTGGGGCGGGCTCTTTTCTTTGATGATTCTACTGTATCTGGGTATTTGGCGCAGAAACCGGCTGGCATTTTTTTTAATTGTTGCCTATCTGTCCGGGCTGCTTCCCTGGATGTTTATTTCGCGCTTGACGTTTGAATACCATTATTTTGCATCCGCTGTATTTCTGATTCCGATGATCTCCTATATATTCTGGATTATGGAAAACAATATGCGGCAGGGAAAGATATTTTCCCTCAGCTTTACAGTAGCAGCTCTGATCCTTTTTGTTTTGTTTTTCCCCGTTCTGAGCGGGCTCCCGATTGACGATGTCCTCGGCTCGAAACTTCTCGGCTGGCTTCCGAGCTGGCCGATCTGAGAAATGATGAAAGAATATCTATTTTACGCCGGAGTACTCTGCTGTATCGTACTCGGCATCTGGTTGCTCATCAAAATATTTGCGGCTCCGATCAAAGGAATACTTAAATTCATTCTGCATGCGGCAGTCGGACTTCTGATTCTGATTGCCGTGAATGTCATCGGCGGCTTTTTCGATTTTTATATCCCGCTCACCTGGATTTCCGTCATACTTGCGGGAGTTGGTGGAATTCCAGGGGTGATTTTGCTGATCCTGATCCATCTTTTGTTTTAATGGAGGAGACCATGGCGAAAACTCCGGCAAAAAAACAGCAATCCGAAGAAAAACTTCGTGCGTTATCCGGTTCTTCCTCATCGGAGTACGGTAATGAAAGCATCTCGCAGTTACAGGGTCCTGACCGTGTCAGATTGCGTCCGGGGGTCATTTTCGGCTCAGACGGTTTGGACGGCTGCGAGCACGCCGTTTTTGAAATTCTTTCCAATTCCATTGATGAAGCGCGGGAAGGATATGGAAACCTGATCACGGTTACCTACTACTCTGACTGTTCCATTGAGGTGGAAGATTTTGGCCGCGGATGTCCTCTGGACTGGAATCCCAGAGAAGATCGATGGAACTGGGAACTGGTGTTCTGCGAACTGTATGCAGGCGGAAAATATAACAATAATGCAGTCGGAGGAGACTACGGTTTTGCGCTCGGTCTGAACGGCCTCGGCTCCTGTGCGACGCAGTATGCATCAAAATACATGGATGTAACAGTTCGCCGGGACGGTTTTCGCTATGACATGCGGTTTGAAAAGGGTTATCCGGTCGGAGAAAAAGGGAAGGAACTGCAAAAATCTCCCGCTGACCGCCGGAAAACAGGTACCCAGATCCATTGGCTGCCCGATCTGGACGTATTCACCGATATCCGGATCCCTGAGGAGTACTTTGATGATATCCTGCGCAGGCAGGCTGTCGCCAACGCCGGAATCACTTTCCGCCTCAGGCTTCAGCAGGAAAACGGCAGTTTTGATATCCGAGATTATCTGTATGAAAACGGAATACAGGACTATGTTTCAGAAATCGCCGGAGAAAACCCGCTGACATCAACTCATTTTATTCAGACTGAGCGGCAGGGAAGAGACCGTGAGGACAAGGACGACTACAGGGTGAAAATTTCCTGTGCGTTCTGTTTTTCGAACCGTGTAAACCGGTTGGAATACTACCATAACTCCTCATGGCTGGAAAACGGAGGCGCTCCCGATAAAGCGGTACGTTCCTCTTTTCTATCCGCCATTGACGCTTATATCCGCAATTCCGGAAAATATCAGAAAAATGAAACCGCCATCCGTTTTCAGGATATTCAGGACTGCCTGGTTCTGGTTACAAACTGCTTTTCCACCCAGACATCTTATGAAAACCAGACGAAAAAAGCGATCAACAACCGTTTTATTCAGACGGCGATGACGGAGTTTTTCAAGGAGCAGCTGGAAGTATATTTTCTGGAAAATCAGGCCGAAGCCAACCGCATAGCTGATCAGGTTCTGATTAACAAGCGAAGCCGCGAAGCTGCAGAACGAGCCAGAACCGTCACAAAAGGGAAACTTTCCGGCAAAGTTGACATTGCCAACCGAATTCAGAAGTTTGTGGACTGCCGCAGCCGTGATGCGCAGCAGCGTGAACTCTACATTGTTGAGGGTGATTCCGCACTGGGTGCCTGTAAACTATCACGGGATGCAGAATTTCAGGGCATCATGCCGGTGCGCGGCAAGATTCTGAACTGTCTGAAGGCGGATTATGTCCGCATTTTTAAAAGCGACGTCATTACGGACCTCATCAAGGTGCTGGGCTGCGGTGTTGAAGTCAAGGACAAGCATGTAAAGGATCTTTCCGCTTTTGACCTGCGGAATCTCCGCTGGAACAAGATCATCATCTGTACCGATGCCGATGTGGACGGTTATCAGATTCGCACTCTGATACTTACCATGCTCTATCGCCTGGTTCCCACTCTGATTGACGAGGGATTCGTGTATATTGCGGAATCCCCCCTGTATGAAATCAATGCGAAGGGGAAGACCTGGTTTGCCTATACAGAAAGAGAAAAAGCTGAGATCCTGTCCGGACTGAAAAACACCAAAGTCAGCATCAATCGCTCCAAAGGCCTTGGTGAAAACGATCCCGATATGATGTGGATGACAACCATGAATCCGCAGACGAGACGGCTGATCAAAGTCATGCCGGAGGATGCACAGCGTATGGCGGAAATGTTCGACCTGCTCCTCGGCGATAATCTGGAAGGTCGCAAAAACTATATTGCACAGTTCGGCTCGAATTTTCTGGATCAGGCAGACCTGAGCTGAAAGACGGGAAGAATGCTTTATGAGAAAGAAGAAGGCAGAAGAACCGAAAAGAATATCCGATAACCCAAACGTACTCGGCCTGCACGGTGAAACGACCGAACAGATGATTACGGACACGCTGGAACAGAACTATATGCCATACGCGATGAGTGTGATTGTGTCGCGTGCCATCCCTGAAATTGACGGCTTCAAACCATCGCATCGTAAACTTCTGTATACCATGTATAAAATGGGGTTGCTGAGCGGATCGCGTACCAAAAGCGCCAACATCGTCGGTCAGACGATGCGTTTGAATCCGCATGGTGACGCTGCAATCTATGAGACAATGGTTCGCCTGTCGGCAGGAAATCAGTCCCTGCTGATGCCTTTTGTAGATTCGAAAGGGAACTTCGGCAAGGTTTATTCCCGTGACATGTCATATGCGGCGTCCCGCTATACCGAAGCGAAGCTCTCCAAAATATGTACTGCCGTATTTGACGACATCGATAAGGACAGCGTCGATTTTGCCGACAATTATGACGGCACGATGAAGGAACCTCTACTCCTTCCGACGGCTTTTCCGAATGTTCTGGTTTCCGCAAACAGCGGCATTGCAGTCGGCATGGCCAGCCAGATCTGCGGGTTTAATCTGAATGAGGTATGCAATGCCGCGATTGCGCTGCTTCAGGAAGGAGAAGCGGATCTCCTGAGTATCATTCCTGCACCGGACTTTCCCACGGGTGCTGAAATTCTTTATGATCGCTCAGCCATGGAAAGCATCTACCGGACCGGCCGCGGGAGTGTGGCACTGCGGGCAAAGTGGCGGTACCACCCAAAAGACAATCTGATCGAGATCACGGAAATACCGTATACGACGACCTGCGAAGCCATCCTCGACAAAGTCGCAGATTTAATTAAAAGCGGGAAAATCCGTGAAATCAACGATATGCGGGATGAAACAGACCTTTCCGGTCTTAGGCTTGCCATTGATCTGAAGCGCGGGACAGATCCTGAAAAGCTGATGCAGAAGCTCTTTAAGTCCACAACACTTCAGGATTCGTTTCCCTGTAATTTTAATATTCTGATCGAGGGAAACCCCCGTGTCATGGGTGTTCAGGAAATTCTGGAGGAGTGGATCGCCTGGCGGACAGAATGTGTTCGCCGCAGGATTTATCACGAATTATCCGGGAAAAAGCAGAAGCTGCATCTGCTCCGCGGTCTGGAACAGATCCTGCTGGATATAGACCGTGCCATCGAGATCATTCGCAATACCGAAATGGAAGCCGATGTGATACCGAACCTGATGATGGGATTCGGAATTGACGAAGAACAGGCTGAATTTGTGGCGGAAATCCGGCTCCGCAATATCAACAGAGAATATATTTTAAAACGTACGTCGGAAACCGAAGCGCTGGAAAAAAACATCGCCGAACTTGAGAGCATCCTGAACAGCCGGCGAAAACTGAAGAAGGTTCTGATTGATGAACTGACCAAGATCAATCAGCAGTTTCCGACTCCGCGGCGGAGTACCATCGTATATGCGGATCAGCTGCCGGACATTCCTGATACGGAACCTGTGCCGGAGGATCCGGTAACGGTCTTCCTTTCAAAAGAGGGGTATTTCAAAAAAATTTCGCCGCAGTCTCTTCGGATGAGCAGTGAGCAGAAGTTCAAGGAGGGCGATACTCTTCGGCGAAGCCTGGCGACCAACAATGCGCGGGAGATTCTGTTCTTGACAGATCTGGCGCAAATCTATAAGCTTCGATTGTCGGAAACAGAACTGAGCAAAGCATCGTCGCTTGGCAGCTATCTGCCCACGCTCCTTAAAATGGACGAGGGCGAAAGCATCCTGGATATGATCGATCCCGCAGACTACAGCGGAACGGTGCTTCTCGCCTTCGCAAACGGGAAAATTGCCCATGTGCCGGTTTCAGTCTGGCAGACAAAAACCAATCGGAAAAAACTTGTGAATGCATTTTCCTCAAAGAGCCCCCTGATCGGTGTGCTCTGTCTTTCGGAGGCAGCCGATATTGCTGTTTATACGGATGATATGCGTGCGCTTGTTTTTCATTCTTCCCTGATTCCCTTAAAGCCCACGCGCAGCAATCAGGGGAACACTGCCGTTGTTCTCCGCGGGAAAAAGCAATTGAAAGAGCTTAATCTTCTTTCTGATACCGTGATAAAAGATCCTTCCCGTTATCGTGCGCGCAGCATTCCGAAGTCGCCGGTCATCCTGAGGCCGGAAGATACCGGTGAGGAACAGTTGAGTATTTTATGAATAGGGTAACTGTTAAGCTGGCTCTTCTGATCCTGGTGCTTGTTCTGCTTTCCGGCTGTTCCGCTTTTGATAAAACTTATGTGGTGGAAGCAGATTATCCGCTGGCTGCCAGAAAGGAAGTATCGCCGGATGATACTCTGACGGTTTCCGGCCTTTCCGATCTCCGTGACGGGATCCGCAGTGTGGTTGCCGACGGGCTTGAAAGCCGCACGATCCTTTTTGACGCTTCCTATGCCGGGAACCCGGCAGAGGATCTGGCGGCTGCATGCTGGCAGGTTCGTACGGAAGATGCTCTCTGCATTTACTGCGTTGAAAACATTGCCTATGAACTCACCCAGATCGTATCGGTTACGGAGGCAAAAATCAGCATCACCTACAGCCCCAAGGCGATCCCGGTAGCGGATATCGTCAGCATGCCTTATGCGACGGAACTGAATGAATGCATTGCGGATGCCATCAGTTCCGGACGGTCAAAAATGGCG
Organism: Oscillospiraceae bacterium; assembly: GCA_017395085.1. Classification (GTDB taxonomy): domain Bacteria; phylum Bacillota; class Clostridia; order Oscillospirales; family Oscillospiraceae; genus Limivicinus. Next base: position 56,914 of record JAFPWF010000027.1, read on the forward strand.
ATTCTGATCTCCAGGTCGACTTTAACCGCTGAGGATATGGCCGCAAAGTTTTCGGAAGTATACCGAAAGAATCCCGGCCTTTCTCCGGTGGAACCCTCTGTTTCCGTTGTGATGTTTTCCGGCAACGGAACGCAGGGCCTTTATGAGGTTGAAGCTGACACCGGACTGACAGCGGAAACATTTCAGGCTCAAAAGGAAGCCATGGATTCCCTCGCATTTGAACCGGAAGAAGGCGCCAATGAATTAACCCTTGCGGAGAATGCTGCGAAGTTCCTTTTAGATGCCTGCCATACCGATGCCCCCGGCTCGGTTTATTCCGCATTGATTGAGAAGAATGCCTCACCCGAAGGAATTGCTCTGGCTTATGTGGAACTTTGCCGGAGAAGCGGGCTGGACTGCAGAATCGTTTACGGTCAGAAAGACTGGCAGGATCACTGCTGGAATATCGTTCGGATTGATGGGGAGTATTACCATGTCGATCTGTTTGCGGGGATGGATAATGGTTTCCTGAAAAATGATTCCGCCTTCTGGGGCAGTTACCGCTGGGCGGTAAACGAGTATCCCAAATGTAATGGGAGTTATGAAATATGAAAACTTCAGTAACCCATAGGGAAAGGGAAAAAGAAAGGCTTCCCGTGTGGGCCCTTGTCGTGATTGATGTCCTCGCAACCTGTTTTGCGCTCGGGCTTTTTATGCTGTTCCATCTGGTCCTGCCGAGAATTCAGGATCAGAAAACTGCCGAAGCAGAAGCATTTTATACCACGTCCATTTCCACCGCTCCTTCCCCGGAGCCTGCTGCTGAAACGTCGGAGCTGTCAGAACAGCCGCAAACTCCGGAAGACGACTGGAAATTTGCAAACCTGACAACTGACGATGTTGTAATATCGGATACAGGTTATTCCAGCCATGATATTCATATAGACATTCTTTCCTATGACGAAGGGGAAGGGATTATCACAAGCCCTTATACCGTTGCCGATATCTATGTTCGGGACGTGCGGTGCCTGCAGTCATACTTCGCGGGAGGGAAATACATCCCGACAGGCCATGGGGAACCGATGCTCAGCCTGATGGAAAAATCAGGTGCTATTGTTGCCTCCAACGGGGATTATTACAGCATGCAGCTCGGATCCGGAGTTCTCAGAAATGGTGTTCTTTACCGGTACCCGGTTGCGGATTTCGATGTATTTGTTCTCTATGATGACGGATCTGTGAAAACCATCCGCAGAAAAACCATAAGGACGCAGGCCGGGTGGGAAGAAGCTTTCGACCACGCCTGGCAAGCCTGGTCATTCGGTCCGTCCCTGCTTGATGAGAATGGAGTACCGTATCAAAATCTGCGTGATAATCTGTTTGGCTTTGTGGTGAACAGAAATCCGCGTACCGGGATCGGATATTTTGAGCCGGGCCATTACTGCCTGGTTGTGATTGACGGGCGTTCCGATGAAGCTCCGGGAGCAACCATCGAGGAATTGGCTGCTGTTTTTGAAGATCTGGGCTGTGTACAGGCCTACAACCTGGACGGCGGCGGCTCGAGCGTCATGGCATTCAACGGGGATATTATCACCAACCAGAGTGCGGACAGAAAACTTCCGGATATTATTCTGGTTGCGGAATTCGAAGGCTCGCCTGCTGAGCAGGATCTGAAATTGGGATCGGAGGGATAATCAATATGTTCAGGCGCATTCTTCCACATGTCTGTATTGTATTCTCCCTGATGTTCCTCGTTCTCCTGATTCTGCATGCGTTCAATCCTTATATCGGTTTTATTTCTGGCACGGTTTCGCTGTGCTGTCTTGCCCTGTTCTGTATTGTTGCATTTGCCACTGCGGTCGTTCTGGTATGGATGGACCGCCATGACGATCGATGAAGAGGATCTTATCTGATAACAGAATCATCCTTTTGCTTTTTCTCGTTGTAGCGGCTGCTCTGACAGCGTGCGGAAATGGTTATGCTGAGAAAACAGCAGAGCTTCCGGCCGATCTGTCCGGAGATACGGTTCCGTACTCGGAATCTTTTAAAGAAGGGCAATCAGCCCTGAACATGCTGAAGATTTCTGAAGCAATGCCTTCGAACAAGGATTGTCTTTTGGATGAGGACGGGGACAGTTCCGATTGGCTTGAATTGGTCAATCTTGGGGAAGAGCCCGCTTCTCTGAAAAACTGCTGGCTGTCTAATGATGCCGGTGAGCCCGAAATGTGGCAACTTCCCGATCTTTTACTCGGAAGCGATGAGAGAATCCTGATTTTCTGTTCCGGGAAAAACAGAACGGAAGGGGAGTATCACACCAACTTTACCCTGTCGAAAAGCGGCGGCTGCATTTGTTTGTCTTCAACCTCATCTGTGCTGGATAACGCATACTATCCTGTTGCGGAAAAAGATGCTTCGTTTGTTTTCCTCTCTGAAAAGGATCAAACACTGGAGAAGGCAATCATGACCTGGCAGGTTACTCCGGGTTTCCCTAACAACGGGGAAGGTTACGAGGCTTATCTGTCGCAGTATGATCAGCATGGAGCGCTGGTGATCAATGAAGCAGTTTCCTATAACCGGACATTTCCGGAGAAACCGGGCAAGTATTATGACTGGATAGAATTAAAGAACACATCCGATAAGCCGGTTTCCCTGAACGACTATTATCTTTCCGATCAGGACAGCGATCTCTATAAAACACAGCTTCCGGATAGACAACTAGGACCGGGGGAAACCTTTCTCGTTTTCTGTTCAGGAGATGAACAGCTCAGTTCCGGCCAGTTCTTTCACGCCGGGTTTGCGGTAGGTGCGGAAGACCGGCTTTATGTTACGGATTCCGGCGGTCTTCTTTCAGATCAGCTGTATCTGCACGATATCCCGCTGCACGGCAGTATCGGAAGAATGGATCATCAAAGCGGGTTCTGGTATTTTGCCAGCCCCAGCCCGGGAAAAGACAATCTGGGCGGTTTTCGAAGCATCACCAGATCACCGAAGGCTTCAGTTGAGCAGGGAGTTTACAATGATCTGGACACTTTGGAAATCGAGCTGACCGGCGCCGGGACCATATACTATACCCTGGATGGAAGTATTCCGGACCAGTCTGACACGAAATACGAAGGCCCGATTCCCATCTGCAAAACTACGGTTCTCCGCGCGGTCTGTGTGGAGGACGATAAATTGACCGGGTATCCAGCCTCGTTCAGCTATATTTTAAATGAAAATGATACGCTTCCCGTTACAAGTCTGGTGTGCGAGCCGAAAGACATGTTCGGATACGGCGGGGTATACAGTGCTGCAAGGCTGCTGGATGCCAAATGCGATGCATCGGTTTCATTCTTTGATTTCGCCGGAGAAGGTTTTTCTGCTGAATGCTCCGTGGAACTGCACGGCGCGCATTCCAGAACCGTATTCAAGAAAAAAAGCTTTGAACTGAAGTTTGCCTCCCGATACGGCGGGGATGTGGATTACGATCTTTTCGGAGACGGAATCAGGACCAGGTTTTCCACCCTGCTTCTTCGAGGCGGCAGCTCAGTAAACCTGGATACGGTACGCGACTGTTTTGCTTCAAAGCTGATGGTAGAGTTCATGCCATGGCTGTATCCGCAGAATACCCGCTATACGGCAGTGTATCTGAATGGAGAATATTACGGGATTTATGCGTGGCGTGAAGCCTACTCGGAACAGTATTTTGCCGATCATACTGGAATGACGGAAGACGGGATTCAGATGGTAAGAGGTCCGGTCAGCGGCGGAGAACTGTTTCATCTGCTGAATGATATCGGAACGCACAGCATGAGTTCTTCTTCGCAGTATGAGGAAGCTGCCAAACAGTTTGACATGGACTCTCTGGCCGGCTGGATGGCAATTCAGTCCTATTTTGACAATCAGGATATCAACGGGAATATCCGATATGTTCGTCTGTCTGATTCTGCGAAATGGCAGCTGATCGCTTATGATCTGGACTATTCCTGCCTGACATCGACGACTGGTTGGGGTACGGTATTATCCTCCTATCAGTTGGGGAACGTATGCCGGTCGCTCCTCGGAAATGAAGAATTCCGGCAGCTGCTGCTTGTTAACTGCGCGGAATTATATCAAAGCGGATTCCGGACTGAACGCATTCTGGAGAGTTATGACGAACTGCTGGCGCCGCTCGACGAAGCCAGTGTACGGAAAGACTGTCTGAGATGGAATGATGACTATCTGAAATGGCTGAAAAATACAAAAGCCATGCGGAACCACCTGAGTGATTCCCGCATGGTGAACTGGTTGGCAGGCCTGAAAGAGCTGACCAAAGCATCGGATGAACAGATGCATCTGTATTTTCCGGAATATTACTGACGGAGAAAATGGTGCGGGCACGGGGACTTGAACCCCGACGCCTTTCGGCATAAGAACCTAAATCTTACATGTCTGCCAATTTCATCATGCCCGCACATGGAATAACAACTGACCCTATTGCGGATGCAATAGGGTCATGGAGCGGGCAACGAGGCTCGAACTCGCTACCTCCACCTTGGCAAGGTGGCGCTCTACCGGATGAGCTATGCCCGCATCAACAGACGGTATTTTATCACAAATCCTTTTTTTGTCAATAGTAAAAATCTGCCATATCATGATCGCATCATGATATCAGAATTATTTTGAACGGAGGTTATTTTCATGGAATTAAAAGATGTTCTGAAAACCTGTGACCATACCCTGCTTCGTGTGGATGCAAGTTCTGGAGAAATCATGGAACTTTGTGATCAGGCGGTTCGGTACGGCTGTGCGAGTGTCTGTATTCCGCCTTGCCATGTGGCGGGGGCCAAGAGATATCTTTCCGGAAGGATGAAAGTCTGCACGGTCATCGGCTTTCCGAACGGATACTGCACGACTGCAGTCAAGGCATATGAAGCGGCTGATGCGGTACGTAACGGTGCGGATGAGATTGACATGGTAGTGAATCTTTCCATGGTGAAAGACGGTTGCTGGGAAGATGTAAAAAATGATATTATGGCCGTACGGAATGCATGCAGGGGCAAGGTACTGAAAGTGATCATTGAATGCTGCCTGTTGACGGAAGAAGAAAAATTAATGCTCTGTGACATTGTTTCGGAATGCGGGGCAGAGTATATTAAAACTTCCACCGGTTTCTCAAAAGGCGGAGCAACTCATGATGATGTCAGGCTGATGCGCGCACGCTGCCCGTCATCCGTAAAAGTAAAGGCTGCCGGCGGAATCTCAACCTTGGAGGATGCCGAAGAATTCCTCTCTGAAGGCGCTGACAGGCTCGGAACCAGCAGAATTGTTAAGATCGCCATGGCCCTGGAGCAGGATGGGGATGCCTGAATATCAGCTGCTGAAAACAGAGGGGCACGCCAGGCGCGGAATTCTTCATACGGCCCATGGTTCCATCCAGACACCGGTTTTCATGAATGTTGCGACTCAGGCCGCCATCAAAGGTGCAGTTGCAGCCTCGGATCTTCCCACGCTGAACTGTCAGGTTGCGCTTGCCAATACCTATCATTTACATGTCAGGCCGGGGGATGAGCTGATTCGCGAACTGGGAGGACTGCATCGGTTTATGAACTGGAACGGCCCGATTCTGACTGACAGCGGGGGATTTCAGATCTTCTCCCTGGCAGGGCTCAGAAAGATTCGCGAAGAGGGAGTTTCTTTTCATTCGCATGTCGATGGAAAAAAGCTCTTTATGGGGCCGGAGGAAAGCATGCGGATTCAGGCGAATCTCGGTTCCGATATCGCGATGGCATTTGATGAATGTGTGAAGATCCCTTCTCCGAGGAAATATGTCGAAGAATCTGCGGATCGTACTTTTCGATGGCTTCAGCGATGCAAGGCTTCCTGGCTTCAGCTGCGTTTTGAAGAACACGCTGTGAATCCCGGTCAGATGCTGTTCGGGATCAATCAGGGTGCCGTGTATCACGACATCCGGCTCGAACACATGAAGCGAATTGCGGAGCTTGATCTTCCCGGATATGCAATCGGCGGACTTGCTGTCGGAGAAACCCATTCCGAGATGTATGACACCATTGAAGTTGTGGAAGAATGGATGCCGAAGGATCGGCCTCGTTATCTGATGGGAGTCGGTACGCCTGTCAATATCATTGAATCGGTCGCAAGGGGAGTGGATTTCTTTGACTGTGTGATGCCCGCGCGTAATGGACGTCACGGTCATCTGTTTACGAAAGACGGAGTTCTTAACATCCGAAACGAAAAATACGCCAAAGACCAGCAGCCGATCGATTCAGGATGCAGCTGCCCGGTATGCAGAAACTATTCCAGAGCTTATCTCCGTCATCTGTTTCAGGCGAAAGAAATGCTTTCGATGCGCCTGGCGGTCATGCACAATCTTCACTTTTATAATCAGCTGATGGAAGAAATCCGGACTGCACTGGATACGGGCACGTTCGAGCAATATCGAAGAACATATTCAAATATCCTCGACAACAGAATTTAATCTTGAAAAGTAAAGCACGGCAGAGTATAATACAAACACCGTTACATTGGGAGGTTTAGTATGAATCTTATTCTTACAGCAGCGGCAGGAGCCGGCGGCGGAAGCATGATTATCATGCTCGTTGCCATGTTTGCCATCTTTTATTTTCTGATTATTCGCCCGGAGAACAAGAAAAAGAAAAAGACGGAAGAGATGCGCAGTTCTCTTTCTCTGGGAGATGGGATTACAACGATCGGCGGAATTACAGGAAAAATCGTTCAGATTACGGAAGACACCATCACCTTTGAGACCGGGGAAGACCGTGTCCGTCTGCAGGTTAAAAAATGGGCGATTTCAACCACGGACAAGATGGAAGCAGCGGAAGCTGCAGAAGCGTCCAAAGGCAGAAAACGCTGATAATTTCCGATAAAACAGCGCCCGAAAGGCGCTGTTTTATGCATTTTAGTAGTTTACATAACATCATTATTGTAAGTATTTGTCCCTCATATTGTCACAGCTGCAGAGTTTGCATCACAAGATATAGACCATCTCCAAATATCGAAAAAAAGGAAGTAAAAATTTCAAAATAGTTTCGTCAATTTACATAATATTACATAAATGTTGAGAACGGCTCTTGATTTAAACCCAGAAATGTAATATATTGTATCCGTAATTAACATAATATGTCTTTTTTGAAGGAAGGTGAACCTGCGTGTCGGATCATGAATTGCTCGAACAATACAGACAGTACCTGATTACGGTAAAAAATGCCTCGAGCAACACCGAGAATTCCTACATGCGGGACCTTCGGCAGCTTCAGTCGTATCTGTTCGGAGAACTGAAGATCAGTCTGACCGATGCAGACGAACCATCTTTGCGCAATTATCTTGATTACCTTCGCGATTCCGGAAAATCTGCGTCAACCCTGTCAAGGAATATCGCATCCTGGAAGAATTTTTATCAGTTTCTGCTTCAAAGGAGTTTCATTGAGGAAAACCCCGCAGCGCATATGAATTCCGAAAAGAGCGAGCAGAAACTGCCCAGTATTCTTACCAGCAGGGAAGTGGAACTTCTTCTTCAGCAGCCTCAGACTACAGAAGCAAAAGGGATTCGCGATAAGGCTATGCTTGAATTGATGTATGCGACAGGTATACGAGTCAGCGAACTGATCGGCCTGAATCTCACGGATGTCAATTTTGCTTCCGGAAGCATTCGCTGCAGCAGTAAAAACCACGAACGTTTTATTCCGATGTATCCCTACGCGATGTCAATCCTTTCTGACTATGTGGAAAAAACACGTCCGCTTATGATGATTTCAGCAGAGCGGGATGCTCTGTTTGTCAATATGAACGGAGAAAGGATGTCGCGTCAGGGCTTCTGGAAGATCGTAAAATCATATCAGCAGAAAGCAAATATCAAAAAAGAGATTACCCCGCATACACTCCGGCATTCTTTCGCTGCACATCTTTTGGAAAACGGTGCCGATCTGCATTCCGTACAAAAGATGCTGGGGCATTCCGATATTTCAACTACGATGATGTATACAAAACTGGTCCCGAATTCGATTCGGGATGTATATCGGCAGGCTCACCCGAGAGCATGAACTACCGGCGAAACAGCCGGTAGTTCTTTTATGAAGACAATATTGCAAGAATTCGGCAAATATGTTAAGATTCAGCAAAAGGTGTGATGAATATGCGAATATTTGGAATAGATCCGGGAATAGCAACAATTGGTTTTGCAGCGCTGGATTCTGACGGAAATCAGTTTCAGCTCCGGACCTGCGGCGTGATCAAAACACCGGCTCATTCTTCGCTGTCTTCCAGGCTGAACAGGATTTATACGGATCTCGAAGAGTTGATACGGAAGTTTCAGCCGGATTCAATAGCCATTGAGGAACTTTTTTTTAATACCAATATTACAACCGGGATTGCCGTTGCACATGGCCGCGGCGTGATATTGCTCGCATGTGAACGTGCCGGTATCCCGGTTGCCGAATATACGCCTCTGCAGGTAAAGCAGGCTGTAGCGGGCTATGGATATGCCGAAAAGAAACAGGTTATGGAAATGGTTCGAAGACTTTGTTCTCTGAGTGCGGTTCCCAGACCGGATGATGCCGCGGATGCCGTTGCAATTGCGATTTGCCATGCGCGAAGCTCTGCTTCCTTATTGAGCCAAAAAGGAGTTCAGGATTCATGCTCTACTATTTAATCGGAACCGTATCTGAAATCGGCCAGAACAGTATTATTCTCGAGGTTGGCGGGATCGGCTTTCAGGTCAACACGTCACTGCAGACAATTTCCGATGTAAAAACCGGCAGTCAGGTAAAGCTCTATATATCTGAATCGATCGGCGAAAACAATTATGACCTTTACGGTTTTTCAGAACAGCGGGAAAAACGCTTTTTTGAACTCCTGGTTTCCATTTCCGGGGTTGGTCCAAAGGCAGCAATTTCAGTTTTGTCGGTTATGAATACAGACGAGCTGGTCCATGCCGTCATGACCGATGACATCAAAGCTCTGACAGCAGCTCCCGGAATCGGGAAAAAGATTGCCCAGCGGATTCTCCTGGAGCTGAGAGATAAACTGGGTGCTGAACTCCCGAATCTGGCTTCTTCCATATCAGACAGTGTCAAACAGCCTGGGAAGCTTCCTTCCGAGAATCAGGCCATATTTGACGCAATGGCCGGCCTAAGCGTTCTGGGCTACAGTTCCGCTGAAGTAAGCGCGATTATCCGTCGTTCTGACTGGACAGGTATGACGGCCGAACAGATTATTCGCGAAGTCTTGAAAAATATGGTTTAATCTCTGCGAGGAACATCATGAGCATACAGTTTTCAGAAGACAACAGTACTCCGATCACCAGTTCGGCCAGGCTTCAGGAAGATCGGGCGGAACCCTCACTCAGGCCTAAAACGATTCTGGAATATATTGGTCAGGAAAAAGCGAAGGAAAATCTGCAGGTCTTTATTGATGCAGCAAAGCTTAGAAATGAACCACTAGATCATGTTCTGCTGCATGGCCCTCCGGGACTCGGAAAAACGACACTGGCAGGGATCATTGCCAATGAAATGCATGTCAACATGCGTATTACATCCGGACCCGCCATTGAAAAGCCCGGCGATCTGGTTGCCCTGCTGACAAATCTTTCCGAAGGGGATATTCTGTTTGTAGATGAGATCCACCGCCTGAACCGAGCTTATGAAGAAATCCTGTATCCGGCGATGGAAGACTTTGCAATCGATATCATTTTGGGCAAAGGCCCGTCAGCCAGCTCCATTCATCTTGATCTGCCGCACTTTACTCTGATCGGGGCTACCACACGCTCCGGTCAGCTGACTGCGCCGCTTCGTGACCGCTTCGGCGTCACCATCAGGCTCGAACTTTATACACCGGATGAACTGAAGCAGATTGTAGAGCGTTCCGCCGATTTACTGAATGTGAAAATCGACTCGTACGGTTCTTATGAAATAGCTTCCCGTTCAAGAGGGACACCGCGCATTGCAAACAGATACCTGAGACGGGTTCGCGATTTTGCTCAGGTCCGTGCGGACGGAATGATCACGCGCGAAGTTGCCGATGCCGCCTTATTAAGCCTGGATGTTGACCGCTGCGGTCTTGATGCCATTGACAGAAGAATGCTGCGGAGTATTATCGAATTCTATGGCGGAGGACCGGTCGGCCTCGATACCCTTGCGGCAACAATAAATGAAGATGCGGTTACGCTGGAAGACGTCTATGAACCCTATCTTCTGCAAAGCGGATTTCTGACCAGAACACCACGCGGAAGATGCGTGACCCGAAAGGCTTACGAGCATCTCGGGCTTTCATTTCAAAAATCAGAACAGTTGGAATTTTGAACATTTATGTAAAAAATGTGAAGGATATCAGAAAATAGCATATTGACTTTGCATCAATGTGTTGTATAATATGGTTTGCAAATATGTTCCCGGAGGGGACAAACAAAAGAGAGGATTCAAAATGTACGAAGACAAAACCTTAGTTTGCAAAGAGTGTGGAAAAGAATTCGTATTCACTGCCGGTGAGCAGGAATTCTATGCCGAGCGCGGCTTCCAGAATGAGCCCCAGCGCTGCAAAGCATGCCGTGATGCACGGAAAAATGCAGCTCGCGGACCGCGGGAGTTCTTTACAGCCGTTTGCGCAGCATGCGGCGGCGAGGCCAGAGTTCCGTTTGAACCGAAGTCTGATCGCCCTGTTTACTGCAGTGAATGCTTTGCAAGAATGAGAGAGCAGGCCTGAACAGAAAAAGAGGAAACAGGGCGCTGAGAAGCGCCCTGTTTTTGACTATTTGAAAGGAAATCGATATGGAGATTACCCGAGATACCGTGATCGGTGAGATTGTTGACAACTGCCCGGAAGCAATGCCCGTTTTTCAGGAAATCGGCATGCACTGTCTTGGCTGTGCGATGGCAAGCGGTGAAACGGTGGAGCAGGCATGTGCCGCACACGGGGTGGATCCGGATGAATTTCTGGTCTACCTGAAGCAGTATCTGGAAACTGTATTATGAGCTGAAAGGCCGGAAGTTTTCCGGCCTTTTTTGGAGATAACATGACAAAACGCTTGTTACAGCTCTGCCGTTTGATTCCGCCGAATGGAAATGGTTTTGCCGATGTCGGAACCGATCACGGTTTTGTTCCTGTTTGGCTTGCAAACCATGGCTATTCCGGAAGAATCTACGCTTTTGACATCGCGGAAGCTCCGCTAAATAAAGCGATATCCCTGGCAAGAGAACACATGGTGGATGATCGGATCTGCTTTTCCGTAAGCGATGGCCTGGACGCATGTCCGCCCGGGCTCGTTGACTGTATTATGATCGCAGGCCTGGGCGGGGATGCCATCTGCCGTATTCTGGACAGGGCTGAGTGGATTTTGGACAGGGGATACACACTGATTCTCCAGCCGATGACTCATGCCGAAGTCGTTAGATACTGGCTGATTCATAACGGTTTCCGGATCACAACGGAAGCACTGGTGTCGGAGGATCGCCATATCTATCAGTTTTTCACCGCCAGGGCAGGGAACTGCGGTGCGGTAAGCGATGCAGAATACTGTACCGGAATCATCCATGCCGACCATATTGGTGAGGACATCAGTATTTTATATTCTGACCTGATGCACAGAATCGAACAGAAGCTTGTCGGAATGCGACGGGCAGATCAGGTGGACAGCAGCACATTTCGCTTTTATGCCGGGATCAAGCAGGAGTTGGAAAAGCTGAGTGCGGGTCCGTTCACGACTGCAGCGGAACAGGATTGAGAAAGAAGAACCGAATGGCAAATCAGAAAACAAAAACAGTATACTGCTGCGCGGAGTGCGGGTATGAGTCGGCAAACTGGGCCGGAAAATGCCCAAGCTGCGGCGCCTGGAACAGTATGAAAGAGTTTCGGATGCAAAGCGGCGCAGGGATGCACAAGGGCGGTTCAGCCACGGAATCCATCGGCAAACCGAAAAGATTGTCCGAACTGGACACTTCAAAGGAGATCCGTTTTTCAACGGGAATCTCCGAGCTGGACCGTGTCCTTGGAGGAGGTGCGGTCTGCGGATCGCTGATTCTTGTGGGCGGCGCACCGGGCATCGGCAAGTCAACGCTTCTGCTGCAGTTATGCGGTAAAATCTCTGAAGACCGCGTCATTCTCTATATCACCGGGGAGGAAAGCGAGCGGCAGATTAAACTGCGCGCGGAAAGGCTCGGGATCGAACATGATTTGCTGTACGTTTACACTGGAACGGATATGGACGGAATTCGTAAAACTCTGGATCTGGTACAGCCGGAAATCATGATCGTGGATTCCATCCAGACGATCTCCGATTCCGGTGTCGGCAGCATGCCCGGCAGCCCGAATCAGGTGAGAGAATGCACCATGCAGATTCTCAGGCTGACAAAGGATCGCGGCATGACGGTTTTCCTGATCGGCCATATCACCAAAGAGGGGAGTCTGGCCGGGCCGAAAATACTCGAGCACATGGTCGACTGCGTGTTGTATTTTGAAGGAGAGCGTGAAACAAGTTTCCGAATCCTTCGTGCAGTAAAAAATCGATTTGGTTCCACCAACGAAATCGGCGTATTTGAAATGCATGCTGACGGCCTGATCTGTGTGGAGAATCCGTCTGCGCTGTTGCTGTCAGGCAGGCCGGAACACAGTTCCGGTACCTGTGTGACCTGTGTCATGGAAGGGAGCAGGCCGATTCTGGCCGAAATACAGGCACTGGTCAGCCCGGGCGGACATAATGCTTCCAGAAGAAGCAACGGGATTGATTTTAACCGCGCGTCAATGCTGATTGCCGTTCTGGAAAAGCGTGGCGGAATCCCGGTCACTGCTTGCGATACCTATGTAAATGTTGTCGGAGGGCTCACAGTAGATGAACCGGCGGCAGATCTGGCAACGGTTCTGGCACTTGCTTCCAGTTATCTCGACAGGCCCTTAGGCTCGGAATTGGGTGCAATCGGGGAAGTCGGCTTATCCGGTGAACTGCGTCAGGTCAGTTATCTGAACCAACGGCTTTCTGAAATTCACAGGCTCGGTTTTCGGCAGTGTGTCGTTCCGGCCAATATGAAGGAAATCCCCGCAGATTTGCCGGGCCTGGAACTGATACCAGTCAAGAATATCCGACAGGCCATTCAAATGACACTCAGCAAACAATCCACCGATTAATCGGTGGATTGTTTATGAGATCCGCGTCCGATCGGATTCGCTTTTGCAGCTTCCCGTAGCGCCGCGTTATCCAAATGTGTATAAATCTGTGTGGTATTCAGATTGCTGTGTCCGAGCACTTCCTGAAGAGCCCGGGTGTCGACGCCGTTCTTCAGCATCAGCGTTGCTGCCGTGTGTCTCAGTTTGTGCGGAGAATACCTGGACGCATCCAGCCCTGCGAGTTTTAACTTCTTATCCAGCATCATTTGTACGCTTCTCACGTTAATTCTGCGGTTCTCACGGCTGATAAACAGGGCCTTCTGATCATCAGGGGGCAGTTTTTCCGGGTTCCTCACCATCAAATAATCATCAATTGCCTCTCTGCAGCCGTCTGCAAAAAATACGACACGTTCCTTATTGCCTTTTCCGATCACCCGAAGATGATCCTCATAGATATCGGTGGTATTCAGAGAAACCAGCTCCGAGACGCGAAGTCCGCAGCTGAGGAGAATCATCAGGATGCAGTAATCTCGAATTGCGAACGGTCCGTCACATGCCTTCAGCAAAGCTTCGCATTCCGATTCTTCAAGATATCGCGGCAAAGAAGCCTGGCGTTTCGGCATGTCAAGTTCTTGACAAACATCATAATCCAGCAGATGCCGCTTCACGGTAAGATATTTAAAAAAGGATTTCACAGAAGAGGTCCGTCTGCAGCGGCTTGCAGCAGAAAGTGAACTGGAAGACTGGATCATCTCCGGTGAAAAGGACTGATACCGATACAGTTCTTCTATTTTAATGGATTTAATAAAATCCAGATCAATATCCGAAATATCAATTTCTGAAAACGGAGTTTTTGGATCAACCAGTTTACGACGCCTTTTTAAATAGCGAAACAATATTTTTAAATCCAGATAGTACGCTGCAACGGTCTGATCGGAATGACCGCGTACGGTGGAATGATATTCCAGAAATTCCATTAAAATATCAGGGGCGTCCGTTATTTGATCGAGATTCATAAAAAGGCACTTCCAGTTTCGTTTAATTTATATTATGCGAAATTCAGCAGAAATTATACTGCAATTCCCCGTTTCTGTCAAGCGGAATTCAAACAATAAAAAAGAACCCGATGATACGGGTTCTTTTATATTTACGGGATTCTATTCCTCAGAATCGCTCTTTTGAAGCAGCGACGGAGTCGTGACACGAATCGCATTCAGAATTGTTGCCGCGGCTGCAACCGTATCCATAAAGACTACAAACCACAGATTGCTGTAACCGATAATGCTCAGGAAGATCAGAATCGCTTTCAATGCAAATACAAAGATCGCATTTTCGCAGATCAGTTCTTTGGTCCGTTTGCAGATTTGGATTCCCTTTGGAATATTCAAATAATTCTCCGGCAAAACGAGAACGTCGGCATACTTCCCTTTTCTGCTGACCCGAATATCAAGATTCGCTGCGCTGTGGCCCTCGATCCCATTTGCATAAATGAATGCAGTGTTGTTTTGACCGGCCTGGCTGATATCACTGATCAGGCGCAGCTTTTTGTCCATATCGCATTCGCCGACCACTTCAGTAAAATGAAGAGCTTCCGCAGCAGCCTGGCTCTGCTCGTTCCCGTCCTCGGTAAGCAGAATGCAGCGGGAAACGCCGACCTGATTCATTTCACGTACAAGGGTTTCAGCTTCCTGATTGATTTCAGAGGAAATCACCACACGCCCGACATATCTTCCGGCAACGGTCATATAGTACGGAATCCCCTCAGACATGCCCCTTTCCGGAACATCAATCCCCTGCTCATCGTAGTAGCTCTTTGTGGCAAGCACGACCGGCGCATGGCCGATTTCAAGAGAAACACCGCTTCCGGGAATATCAACAAAATTATTGATCAGTTCCAGACGGTATTCCTGATTGTAATAATCGGAAATTGCCTTTGCAAAAGGCTGATCGGAATAATACACCGAATGGGCCAGGAAATTCAGGAAAGTCTTTTTATCAAGCAGATCCGACTGAAGCCCGATGACATGCGGCGCTTCTTCTGAAAACACACCCGGTTTATCAAACAGTGCAACGTTTACATCGGTGAGCTGCTCCATCGTGGAAGCATCGTTAAACAGGAGACCGTTTCTGGCGCCGTAACACAGGCCTGTGACACCGACGACCGGGAAAGATGCTGCAACAGACAGCGGGCTTGAAATCAGCAGAATCATCAGGGCGCGGTGAATGGACACTCGGAAACTGATCCCGGTTAAAAACGGGAATGCCAAAGCATAAATCAGGGCAAATATGATCACAAGGCGCAGAACAAATTCAGCGCTGCTCTGCAGAGTATGCTGGATTTTCATATCGCCGGCATGATCGTTGGCAAGAATTTCTTCCAGACGACCGCGAACATCCTCATTCTGGTAATCCGCAAGGCTCTTTGCAGAGCTCAAAGCTCTTTTCCGCGCGTACTCAAGAAGGAGTTTGGAACACTGGTGAATCAGAACCATCAGTGCAGCTTCCAGGGAAAAACCGATGACGAAAGCCAGAACTGCAGCAAAAAGAACGACAACGGCAGTGGAGAGATATTGTTTTTCCGCAATCGAATCCACTGCAGCAAGAAATACGTCGTAACCGGCGATCAATGCAGATAGAATCAGGAGAATTGTACGAACCAGAACTGGCATTTTTAACAGCGCAGAAATGATTACCAGAACCAGAGATATTCCGAGACGGATCGGTAATGCGATCTCAAAGCTGCCCTGTTTGCCGTTGGTTTTTTCAGCGCTGTGCTTCGCACGCGTTTTTTCAGGGCCCACTTATGTCTCCTCCTTTCGGCCTGCCTTAACGGTTAAGCTTTCCCGTCACATCCAAGAACATCAACGATCTTATGCTTGACCATTTCGCGGATGGCATCTCTCGCCGGCCCCAGATACTGCCTGGGATCGAAGTGTTCCGGATGAGCATTGAAGTACTGGCGGATGCAGGCTGTCATGGCAAGGCGGAGATCCGAGTCAATATTGATTTTGCAGACTGCTTTTTTTGCGGCAAGACGAAGCTGCTCTTCCGGAATGCCGATGGCTCCGGGCATATTGCCGCCGTTTTCATTGATCAGCTTGACAAACTCCTGAGGGACGGATGATGATCCGTGCAGAACGATCGGGAATCCGGGAAGCCGCTTCTCAACATCTTCCAGAATATCCAGCCGGAGTTTCGGATCGGTACCGGGCTTGAATTTATAGGCTCCGTGAGAGGTGCCGATTGCAATTGCAAGGGAATCACAGCCGGTGCGTTCCACAAATTCCTGTACGTCTTCCGGTCTGGTATAGGAACTGTCTTCAGCGGAAACATTGACTTCATCTTCAATCCCGGCAAGAGTGCCGAGCTCGGCTTCCACAACCACGCCGTGATCGTGTGCATAGTCAACTACCTGTCTGGTAAGTGCAATGTTTTCCTCAAAAGGCTTGGAGGAAGCATCAATCATAACTGACGTAAATCCGCCGTCAATGCAGGACTTGCAGAGTTCAAATGAATCACCATGGTCAAGATGGAGAGCAATCGGAAGACCGGTTTCAATAACTGCGGCCTCAACAAGCTTCATCAGATAAGTGTGGTTTGCATACTTGCGGGCACCTTTGGAAACCTGCAGAATCAGAGGTGCGCGAAGCTCGGCAGCGGCTTCGGTAATCCCCTGCACGATTTCCATGTTGTTGACGTTGAATGCACCGATTGCATAACCGCCGTCATACGCTTTTTTAAACATCTCAGTTGTCGTTACCAGTGGCATATTTCAAACTCTCCCTTAAAAAAAATAAAATTTGTACAAAAAGTATATTTACAAATTTGTGTATCTATTATATCCTCATTTCCAGCCATAATCAATAAGATGCAAGAAAAATTTAGAAAAAAATTGTAAGGAGAAAACTATGTCAGAAAAACTGATCGGTTCCTGTATTTTCGGCCAGTCGGGCGGCCCTACATCTGTCATCAACGCAAGCGCTTACGGTGTCATCAAGACCGCTCTGGAAGCGGAGGAAATCACTGCGGTTTACGGTGCATCCCACGGTATTGTCGGCGTTTTAAATGATGAACTTTTTGTCATGGAAGAGGAAGATCCGGTTGAACTCAGTTACCTGCTTCATACTCCCTCTTCGGAACTTGGTTCCTGCCGCTACAAGATTGCCGATCCCGAAGTTGACGATACCGATTATAAAAAAATCCTGGAAATCTTCAAGAAATACAATGTCCGCTATTTCTTCTATAACGGCGGAAATGATTCCATGGACACCTGCAACAAGGTCAGCCGTTATATGAAGTCCGTCGGGTACGATTGCCGGGTCATGGGTGTTCCCAAGACCATTGACAACGATCTGTACGGGACCGACCACTGCCCCGGATTTGGGAGCGCTGCAAAATACATTGCCACTTCCTGCATGGAAATCGGCAAGGATGCCCGGGTCTATGACAACAAAATGGTCGTCATTGTTGAGATTATGGGCAGGCATGCCGGCTGGCTTGCTGCCAGTGCTGCTTTGGCGACTGCATACGGCTCCGGACCGGATCTGGTCTATCTTCCGGAATGTGATTTTGATATGGATCAGTTTCTTTCGGATGTCGATGCCCTGTATCAGAAAAACGGCAAGGTTTTTGTTGCTGTCTCCGAAGGAATTCATTATGCAGACGGCAGCTTTGTATCTGAGGCGAAAACTTCTGCAACCGATGGGTTTGGCCATGCACAGCTCGGCGGTCTGGCAGCGATGCTGGCAGAGATCGTAAAGAATCGTACCGGCGCGAAAGTCCGCGGGATTGAACTGAGCCTTCTTCAGCGCTGCGGTGCGCATCTCGCTTCCGCAACTGATATTGATGAAGCGTTTACAGCCGGAAAAGTTGCCGTAGAAAAGGCAATCGAAGGCAATTCCGGTTACATGGTTGCTTTTGAACGGGAAACGGTTGACGGTCAGTACCATTGCGCCTATCGTCTTCTTCCGCTTGATGCAGTAGCCAACTTTGAAAAGAAAGTTCCGCTTTCCTGGATCAATGATCAGAAAAACGGAGTGAAGGATGAATTTATATCCTATGTTTTACCTCTGATTCAGGGCGAAGCAAATGTTCCCAAGGAGGATTCACTTCCCCGCTATGCCAGACTGAAAAAAGTCCTGGCGAATCAAAGATAACAGAAATCATCGGCGGCTGATTTCTCAATCAGTCGCCATCTTTTCATTCAGGTAAAAAGCCATGAGAGCAGAACTGAAAAGGCCATATGCAGCTGTCAGAATTCCGGGCGGCTACTCTGTCGGCGGAAGCCAGATGTGGCTGGATAACAAAGTGATTCGGAAATGCGGCTGCGGTGCTGTTGCGGCGTATGATCTTTTCCGTTATCTGGCCGAAGCGGATGATACCCGTTTTTCCAGGGCGGAACAGACGAAAGAGGATTATTGCAGGGAACTCGCACGAATTCAGCACCGCTACTTCCCTCTTTTCTATCCATCCGGTATCAACGGCTTTCTGCTTGTCGCAGGGCTGAATCGTCTGTTTCGGGACTATGATCTTCCTTTTCACGCCAGGTGGGCGGCTTCCAGAAATAAACTGTTTGAGCGAATTGCGCGTATGCTCAGCGAAGATTATCCGGTTATTCTGGCGGTTGGTCCCAATTTCCCCTTCTTCTGGCAGAAGCACGGGGTAAACCTGTACCGCAGAGAGAAAAATGGATTGTTTCGTTCGGCAGTGAGGATATGCGGGCATTACGTGACAGTCCTTGCAGTCAATGAGGAATGGCTGATAATTTCCTCCTGGGGTCAGATCTTTGAAATCAATCTAAGGGAATATATGGATTACGTAAAAAAGTACAGCAACCATCTTTTCAGCAATATCGTTCTGATAGAAAAAAGAGGGACTGATTGAATCAGCCCCTCTTTTTTTACGGAAGCATTGCCTCGATCGCCGCTTTCGGCTGCACACCGACTGATGTTCTGACGGCTTCCCCGTTTAGAAAGACCATCAGAGTCGGGATGCTTGCAATCCCGTATTTTGCAGCAATTTCGGGTGCTTCATCAACATCCAGTTTGCATACTTTGATCTGCCCCGCTTTTTCCTCCGCAATTTTGGCTATCGTAGGAGCAAGCATCCTGCAGGGGCCGCACCATGTCGCCCAAAAATCAACAAGAACCGGCAGTTTGGACTGCAAAACCTCGGCTTCAAAATTATCAGCAGAAAGAACAACTTCACTCATCGTGTCAATACCTCCCTCTTGAGATTTATAATTTATCTTAGCATGGATACCGGCAAAAAGCAAGGTGAAATGGATTGCAAATATTCACCATCAATGGTAGAATAAACCGCAGAAAGGAGTGTTGGAATGATATGGATGATCCGAAAGTCAGAAAGAAAAATCTGATCATGTTTCCTCTCGGTACCGTCGGGAGAGACATGATCTATAACCTTGTAACAAGTTATCTCCTGACCTTCGTACTGTTTACGCACAATCTATCAGCCGCGCAGCTCTCGGCAATAACGGCAATTATGGTCGCTGCTAGAATCTTTGATGCCCTGAATGACCCGATTATGGGCAACATTATTGAACGCACCAGAACTCGCTGGGGTAAATTCAAACCCTGGCTGGTGATCGGAATCGTTACAACTTCCATTGTAATCTATCTTGCCTTCAATGTTCGGCTGCAGGGCTGGAGTTTTGTATACTTCTTCGGCGTAATCTATTTTCTGTACAGCATCACATATACGATGCATGACATCTCCTATTGGGGCATGGTCCCTGCCCTCAGTTCAGACGCCAACACCCGAAATCAGTACACCTCCAGAGCTACCCTGTTTGCCGGAATCGGCGGAATGCTTGCGGCATCTTTCATCCCGATGTTTACAGCCGGCGACAATGCAATCGGCGGGAATGCGGTCACCGCTTACGGTCGAATTGCGCTTTTGTTCGCCATTCTCGGGCCGGCGTTTCTTGCATTTACCATTTTTGGCGTCAAGGAACAGCGAAATTACAATAACGAACCCGCTCCTCCTATCAGCTTTAAGAAGATCTTCGGAACGATCTCGGGCAATGATCAGCTGCTTTGGATTTCGCTGATCTTCCTGCTCCAGCAGATCGGAAACGGAATTGTTCTTTCGGGCATCGGCCAAACCTATATCTATGTGGAGTTCGGGTATGAGGGTGTTTTCTTCACCCTGTTTCAGATGCTCGGAATGTTTGTGACCGCGTTTCTTATGATCTTTTATCCGATGATTTCCCGCCACTTGAGCAGAAAAAGACTGATGAGTATCCTTATGGTTATCTCCGCGGCAGGCTATATTGTCATGCTGTTAGCCGGGCTTTTGTTCAAAACCGGAAACATCAAGTTTATCCTGATCACACTCGGATATATGGCTGCGAATTTCGGACAATATGGTTTTTATCTGATCATGATGATTTCCATCATGAATACCGTAGAATACAATGAGTATCTGCACGGTGTTCGTGACGAGGGAATTGTTTCCTCTCTTCGCCCGTTCCTCACTAAGCTTGCTTCTGCCCTTACGGTTGCCATTGCGAATTTCACATACATTATCTTTCACATTATTACTTATACCAACGGCATTGCCGGCCTGGAACAGGCTGCCAATGCCGGAGACATCAGCTCCGAGGAGAAAGCAGTCCAGATCACAAATCTCCTTCAGGGAGTCAAGCACGGCCAGAGTGCCGGGCTGCTGCTGGTGATGACGGTGCTTCCCCTCCTCCTGATGTATCTGTCTTATCGTCTCTATCAGATAAAATATAAACTGGACGAAGAGGAATATAACCGCATCTGCGCTGCGATCAGCGAGCGATAAAGTTTTCAATAATCAACAATAATCAATAAGATAAAACGGAAACGGGATCTGACAAACTGTCAGATCCCGTTTCCGTTTATGCATCAGTTTTCACTCTTCATCAGTTCATCGACTGCCATCATGATTCCCAACTTTCCGGACTCGTATGTGAGTCCGCCCTGCAGGTAAACATTGTATGGCTCACGAATCGGCCCGTCTGCTGAGAGTTCTATGGAACTACCCTGTACAAACGCCCCGGCGGCCATAATGACCGGGTCATGATACCCCGGCATCGCCCACGGCTCGGGAGTAACATAGGAATCGACCGGTGCTCCCATCTGAATTCCCCTGCAAAAACGCTTCATCCGTTCTGCATTTCCAAGTCTGACTGTCTGAATGATGTCTGAACGCGGGTCATCCACTCCGGGAAAAGTCGGTATTCCAAGGCTCTCCATAACAGCCGCACAGAATACCGCTGTTTTAAGAGCCTGTGCAACGGTATGCGGTGCAAGAAAAAGACCCTGAAACAGCGCTCGGTTGTTTCCGAGCGTGGCTCCGCACTCTCCGCCGATTCCTGGGGTAGTCAGCCGCGCGGCTGCACGTGTGACCAGTTCTTCCCTGCCGGCGACATAACCGCCTGACGGGGCAAGACCTCCCCCCGGATTTTTAATCAGAGAGCCGGCAAGAAGATCCACGCCGACATGCCCCGGCTCAAGCGGCTCCGTAAACTCGCCGTAACAGTTGTCAACCATGATTTTGACTTGAGGATTTACCCTGCGTACAACCTGTACGATTTCTTCAATATCCTTCACGGAGAGGGCACGGCGATCGGCATACCCCCGGGATCTTTGAATCAGTACTGCGGCCGTACCGGGCAGAGAAACAGATTCTGAAATGGCCTGCAGATCCGGCGATCCGTCGCAATCCAAATCAACCTGCTGATAACCGATCCCGTAAAACTGCAACGATCCGAAACCCGGGTTGCGGAATCCGAGCACTTCCTGAAGGGTATCATAAGGCAGGCCCGTCACTGACAGAAGATGTTCACCCGGTTTTGCCAGCGCAAAAAGAGCTGCAGTCAGTGCATGCGTACCGTTGACAAAACCGATCCGAACCAGAGCGGATTCCGTCCCGATCAGGTCTGCGTAAATTCTGTCCAATGTTTCCCGCCCAAGATCATCATATCCGTACCCGGTTGTTCCGCCCAGGCAGGCTTCCGATACGCGATGTTTTCGAAAGGCTGACAATACCCTTTCCGTATTCAAAAAAGCGACATGGTCGATCTCCTGGAACCGTCCGCGGCAGCGTTCTTCCGCTTTTTCTGCGATCCGGAGGATTTCGTCCCTCATAATGACATCACCAGTTCCCGAAATACATTTCCGCGCTCCTCAAAGTTTTTAAAAGCATCAAAAGAGGCGCAGGCTGGGGACAGAAGCACGGTATCCCCGGACTCCGCGATCGCGGATGCAAGCCGTACAGAAGACTCCAGGCTCTCGGTACGATAGACAGGTAACCCTTGATAATAGGAGGAATTCAGAATCGAATCCTCTATTTTCTGAGCAGTAGCGCCGCAAAGAATTGCTGCCTTGGAGCGCTTGCAGAGTTCATCCCCGAGGCTTTCAAACGGAAGGTGCTTGTCATATCCGCCCAGAAGCACAATAGGCTTCTGTTTCATGGCACGTAAACCTGCAATGGTGCGGGTTGGGCTGGAGGCAATGGAATCATTGATATATCGAACGCCGTTGAGAATTCTGATTTCTTCAAGCCTGTGCGGAACGCCCGGGAACGTTCGTGCCACTTTACGGCAGATTTCCGGAGCAACATCATAGCGGACTGCTTCAAAAGCGGCCAGCATGTTCCGTATATTATGCTGTCCAGGGATCCTGATTTCATCGGCAGGCATAACAGGTTCACAGGATCCGTCAGAGGATACGAAAGATATGATGCCCTCTCTGCAGACACAGCCCTGAACAACCTCAACGGTATCCGAAAACATGGATATGGTTCCGGGCGCCTGAGAGAGATAGTAAGGCGTCAACGGATCATCTGCAAACAGGATCAGCCTGTCTCCCGGTCTCTGATTGAGGAAAATCGAGCGTTTCGCGTCAATGTAATCCTGATAATCCCTGTGTTTATCCAGGTGGTTTGGAGAGATATTTGTGATCACCGAAACATGAGGGCGGCAGTTCATGGAATGAAGCTGAAAAGAAGACAGTTCAAGAACCGCTATGTCATCTGAAGAAATCGATGGGAGTTCGCATAAAAGAGGCTTTCCGATATTTCCCCCGAGATGTACCCGGTATCCGGCCGCTTTCAGGAGTTCGGAAATCAGGGTCGTGGTCGTGGTCTTCCCGTCACTGCCGGTCACAGCAAAGATTCTGCATGGACAAAGCGAAAAAAAGACCTCCATCTCAGAGGTTACAATGCTTCCCCGCCCTTTCGCCGCCTCCAGGTTCGGATCAAACGGCAAAAGTCCCGGTGTGCGAAAGATCAGTTCTTCCGTAAGCGAATCCAGGTATGCCTCCCCGAGCTTCAGTTTTGCCCCGATGGACACAAGATGTTCCGCAACATCGCCGAGCTGCTCAGCTGTACGGCGATCACGGGCTGTCACGCTGCAGTGATGCAAGCAGAGCAGTTCAATCAGCGGCAGATTGGAGATTCCGATCCCGATCACGGCAATGGTTTTATTCCTGATGGAATCAATGTACTGGTTAAGTGTCATATTCAGTAATTCAAATAGATGAGCTGACCTGTAAGCCGGGTTCTGTCGAGAACGACCATCTATCTAGGCCTGCCGTTGCCGACAGGCTCAAGCCACCTCCTGAGAACGGCCGGGCAGGCCTTTTGTTCTCCCACGGTGTTGCTCCGGATAGAGTTTACAGCATCCACATGTCTCCATGCGATGGGTGAGCTCTTACCTCACCTTTCCACCATCCCCTGCTGCATGCTGAGCAGGAAGTCTATTTCTGTTGCACTTGTCCGAGGGTTGCCCCTGGCGGGTGTTACCCGTTATCCTTGCCCTGTGGAGCCCGGACTTTCCTCATGTACAGGCTTTCGCCTTATACCCGCGGTCGTTCGGTCAGCTCATTTACTCCCTGTTCAATTATTCTGCGTCTTCCCAGTTATGCCAGACGTTCTGAACATCGTCGTTTTCTTCGAACATATCCAGCATCTTCTGCATATTTTTGATATCCTCTTCATTTGTCAGGGTAACCGTTCCGTTCTGCGGAAGCATTTCCACCTGAGCGGAGAGAAGCTGATATCCCTTTGACGTCAGGGCATCCGCGACTGAAGCGACGTCGTCAACGCCGGTATACACGGTCATGACATCTCCATCTGACTCAAAATCATCGGCCCCGGCATCCAGTGCGTCCATCATAACGGTGTCTTCATCCAGTTCCTCGTCCTCATTGTCAATGACAATGACGCCTTTTTTATCAAAAGACCAGGAAACGCAGTTTGCAGGCCCCATATTCCCGCCGTATTTATCAAAATAATGGCGCATTTCACCCGCAGTCCGATTCCGGTTATCCGTCATCGTTTCAACGATGACAGCAACGCCGGACGGTCCGTAACCTTCATATACAATTTTTTCATAGTTTTCGGTATTTCCGGACCCAAGCGCCTTGTCGATCGTTCGTTTGATGTTGTCATTTGGCATATTGGCAGCCTTGGCCTTGGCTATAACCGCTGCAAGGCGGGAATTGCTGCGGGGATCTCCGCTTCCTCCTTCTTTGACCGCTACGATCATTTCGCGTGCAATCTTGGTGAAAGCCTGAGCACGTTTGGCATCTGCAGCCCCTTTGGTTTTCTGAATGTTATGCCATTTTGAATGTCCTGACATCTTAACTGCTCCTTTCGGAATTGTTTAATTCTTCCAACATACGTAGATAGGATTGATATCGGCTCATGGATATCTTATGGGCAGAAACCGCGCTGCGCACGGCACAGTCCGGTTCCCTGGAATGCAGGCAATCCTGGAACCTGCATTTTCCCAAAGGAAACTCCGGGAAACAGGAACCCAGCATCTGCGGCTCCAGAGTGGAGATCATCCTCAGTTCCAGAGCCGAAAAGCCGGGAGTGTCCGCAAGCCACCCGCCATCAGGAAGCGGGAACAGTTCTGTTCTGCGCGTCGTATGGCGGCCCCGGCCGTGTTTTTGATTGATTTCACCGGTCTTTTCCATCACATCCGGCAGCAGTCTGTTCAGCAGGCTGGTTTTCCCGACGCCTGAATTACCGGTGAGAACCGACAGTTTCCCGGAAAGAATACTGCGGAGCTCTTCTATGCCTTCTCCTGACACGGCGCTTGTCCGCAAAACGGTATATCCGCAGCCGGAATAAATCTGGTAAAGCTGATCAGCGAGATCAAGATCGCACTTATTCAGGCATAGCACAAATTTTGTGCCAATCTCTTCCGCAGAAACGGAGATCCGGTCGATGAGATACGGCAGAGTTCTGGGTTTTGCGCCGGTCGCTATAAACAGGATCTGATCGACATTTGCTATGCTTGGCCGAATCATGGCATTCTTGCGAGGCAGCACATCGGTCAGAATTCCGGAATCCGGGTGAAAAGGATCCAGCTCATAGTGTACTCTGTCACCGGGCAGAGGCTCCACTTCCCCAAGACGAAGATGTCCTCTTGCGCGACAGCGAAGAATCCTTCGGTTCTCCGTTTCAAGATCATAGAAAGAGCTGACAGCCCGAATCAAAACGCCTTCCCCGCTCACGACTGAACCTCCGGTCCATCCGATACAGTCAGATAAATCATACTGTGCTCTTCGGCGGAAGAAAAGGCATCAAGGCTTTGTCCCACCACGGTGCCGGGAGTAAGATCGGAAGATTCATGCTGGCTCCATCCGTAGCTGAAACCGCTGTTTTCAATCTGGGAAATCGCAGCCTCTTCGGAGAGTCCTACAAGATTGGGTACCGTCAGAGATCGGATTTCTGTCCCGCAGCTGACATAGACATAAATCAGGGACGCAGTGTTTACTTCAACTCCTGCCGACGGTTCTGTCCGAACAACTCGGTCGTGTTCAATGCTTTCCGAGTAGGAATTCAAAACTTCAATGTATAGCCCGTACTGACGAAGCACCGCGGTAGCTGCGCGGTAATCTAGGTTGCTGACATCCGGTATGGTCGCAACGGTATCCCCTGTGCTGACAGAAAGGCTCACCTCAACCCCTCCGGGAGTAACCATGATGCTTCTGCCAGGATTTGGCGACTGTGAGAGGATCGTTCCCGGTTCGTGAGACGTGTCCACCATGTACAGGACATGAAACGTATACGTGGACTGGTATTCTTCATTGGCAGCAACAAGATCATAATTCTGCCCGATAAAATCAGGCAAAGTAACTCGAACAGCTGGAGAAAAGAGATCGTGAAGCCAGAAGTTCCAGAGGAATACGAGCAGGCCGAGAACCGTAAGCAGCAGCGCAAAACATCCGATCAGCCACCCGATCCGCCCGGCATTTTTTCTGAGGAAACGCCGATATTTTCTGCGCCGGGAAAGCTCTTCCGGATCTTCCTCGTTCTGAACGGAATCATCGTTTTCCGGGAAGACGCTTTCTCTGTCGTTCAGAAAACGGTCAATATCTGCAACCAGTTCGTTTGCCGACTGATATCGTTTCGCTCTGTCCGCACACATTGCACGGAACGTGATCTGTTCAAGCTCGGGCGGAACGGAAGGATTGATTGCCAGAATGGAAGGCGGATCGGCATTCATGTGCTTTACCGCAATCTCCTGAATCGTATCACCCAGATACGGTTTGCGGCCGGTCAGCATTTCAAACATGACTACGCCGAGAGAATAGATATCACTCCGGGGATCCGGAAGTTCTCCCCTTGCCTGTTCCGGTGCAATATAATGGATCGATCCAATTGCTTCTCCGTCAGCTTCATGAAGCTCGTTCTCCAGCGCTGCAATACCAAAGTCTGCAACTTTGATCGTTCCGTCACGCAGAAGCATGATGTTATGCGGTTTAATATCGCGATGGATGATTCCACGGCTGTGTGCATGAGCAAGCGCACGCGCGATCTGGCGTGAAAAATGCAGCGCCTCGTTCCATGGAAGAGCACCTTTCTTCTCCATATACTGCAGAAGCGTGACGCCATCCACAAGTTCCATGACAATGTATTCCAGTGCATCGTTATGGCTGACATCATAGACAGCAACAATATTCGGATGCGAAAGCATGGCAACGGCATGAGACTCCGCGCAAAATCTGCTTCTGACCGATTCATCTGCAGCGGCGTCTTCCCGCATAATCTTTACGGCAACATCCCGGTTCAGGCGGCGGTCCGTAGCACGGTACACCCAGGCCATCCCGCCGTAGCCGGCCAGAGACAGGATCTCATATCGGTCGTCGAGCGTTTTGCCGATCCAGCTTTTCATTTCAAGATCTAACGTTTCCATACGATAATCGTAACATTGTCCGGTGCACCGCGGGAAAGCGCAAGTTCCATCAGATCGCGGCACGCAGATTCGGAGTCGTCGGAGTCCAGCAGAACAGCTTCAATTTCCTGTTCCGGTACAATATTGGAAAGCCCGTCAGAGCAAAGGAGCAGATAGTCTCCCGGGATCAGGCTGACCGGAAACACATCGGCATCCACGTGCTGATCAGACCCGAGCGCTCTGGTTATGACATTTTTCTGCGGGTGATGAACAGCCTGTTCTTCCGAAATGATGCCGGCATCCAGCAGTTCCGCGACAAGCGAATGATCTTTTGATATTTGTTTCAGACTTCTGCGGTGAAGCTGATAAGCGCGGCTGTCACCAACGTTCAGAACATAGCCGCTTCCGTTCCGTTTTAAAACGGCAGCTACGAGTGTCGTACCCATTCCGGTCAGGTTTTCTCCAAACTGCGAATATGCATAAGCTACTCCGTTTGCCTCCTCGCACGCTTCACGGAGGATCCTGGGATAATCAGACATGCGCTGGGTGTAATTCGTCAAATGCTGGAACACATAATTCACGAAAGCCTTGGCTGTAAGCTGACTTGCCAGACCACCGGCATTAGCTCCGCCCATTCCGTCACAGAGCGCAAGAATAGAGCAGGACGCTTTCTCGCAATTTTCAATCAGAAAGCTGTCCTGGTTTTCTGTTCTTGTTTTTCCGCGATCCGTCAAACCAAAGCAGTTCATGAACAATCCTCTTAATGGTTCGCTGTATATTTTCTGCGCAGTTGCCCGCAGGATGCGTCAATATCTGCACCAAGCCTTCTGCGGACGGTTACATTAACGCCAAGATTCAAAAGCATATCCTGAAACAAAGCGATTACAGCTGAAGATGATGGCTTCAGCCCGCGTTCTTCGACATAATTCAACGGGATCAGATTCACATGTGCACCGATCCGTTTTGCATGCGCTGCCAGAAGATTGGCCTGAACGATGCTGTCATTCACGCCTTCAATCATGGCATATTCAAAAGAAATCCTTCTTCCTGTGATCCGGACATACTGTTCACACGCCTGCATCACCGTTTCAACGCCGCGATTGGAAGGCATAATCTTTGAACGGGTGGCATCATCCGGGGCATGAAGAGAAACGGACAGGGTAATAGGAAGTTTTTCAGCAGCAAGAAGAAGCATTTGTTCCGGGAGTCCGCAGGTTGAAACCGTAATATGTCTTAATCCGATGTTTCTAGCATCCTCACGGCTGATCAGATGCAGAAAGGCAAGCACATTTTCCAGATTATCCAGCGGTTCTCCGATTCCCATCAGCACGATATTTGACACGCGGTCGGAAGCGGCTTTTTCCGTAAAAATGACTTCGTCGTACATTTCACCGGGACTAAGCGAACGAACCAGGCCACCGATCGTAGAGGCACAGAAAGCACAGCCCTGACGGCATCCGACCTGGCTGGAGATACAGACGGAATTCCCGTAGTGATAACGCATGAATACCGTTTCCACCGAATGACCGTCCTGGAGTTCCCAAAGGCACTTTATTGTACCGTCCTCCGCGGATGTCTGTTTTCGCAGCAGCCTCGGATTATGAAGCAGATACCGTTCACCGAGCAGTTGCCGCAGCGCTTTCGGAAGATTTGTCATCTCCTCAAAGTTCCGGCATCCTTCGGCCAGCCATTGAAACAGCTGCTTTGCCCGATACCTCGGATACCCTAAATCAGCAATCTGTTTTTCCACCGTTTCAAAGGGGATAGAAAGAATATCAATCATCGCAGCGTCTCAACTTTGCAGCAAAAAAACCGTCATTTCCTGTCAGATGCGGCCAGGAGTGGTACATTCCGTTCTGACAGGGATCATTTTCCTGATTCACGGCAACAAGCCGGTATTCTGGATGGAGGCACAGGAATCCTTCAACCTGGTCTTCATTCTCTTCCTGCATCACAGAGCAGGTGGAATACAGCAGAAGACCGCCCGGAGCAACATAACGTGAAACGTTATCCAGAATGGAACGCTGGATTTCCAGCAGATTTTGAAATTCCGACTCCGTTTTATAGCGGATTTCAGGGTGCTTTCGAATGACCCCGGTTCCCGAACAGGGCACATCGGCAATGACAAGGGAAAAATGAGCCTCAAACTCCGGCTGAAACTCTCCGGCATCCTGTATTCTGACCGGGATATCCATACCAAGCCTGGAATAATTCTCAACACAACGCCGAATCCGTTCGGAACTGATATCACAGGAAATCGGATTCCCGCCCTCCAGTTTGGCGGCAATGCTTTTTCCGCCCGGTGCGGCGCAAACATCCAGAACACTTGTTCCCGGAATCATATCCGCCAGATGTACGGAATATTTAGCCGCATCATCCTGAATATAGAACAAGCCATCCCGGTATCCGGGCAGCTTTTCCACCTCGGAACTGTTGACCTGAACAGACGAAAGTTCCCGGTTGACAGAAAGAACTTCGATATCGTTCTGCCGAAGCAGAGCGGTAAAGTCTTCCAGCGTACAGCGATCTGTGTTTACCTGGATACAAAGCAGAGGAATCGACTGGTCAGCGTTCAGGATTGCTTCTGTAAACTCCCGGCCAAATCGATCAATCAACCTGGAAACCATCCAGTCGGGATGGCTGTATCGTACGGAAAGCGGAGCGCTCAGGGACAGTACATGCTCTTTGTTTTCTGAGAGCCGTCTCAGAACAGCATTCACAAAACCGGCAAGGTGAGAATAGCTGCCGTCGCGGCAGATGGAAACCGCATCGTTTACGATTGCGGATTCCGGAATTCTGTCAAGAAACAGAATCTGATAGGCTGACAGGCGAAGCAAGTCCAAAGCCGCAGGATGGAGACGCCGGAACCCTCTGGTAATGAACTGAGCAAGGCAGAAGTCCAGATACCGTTCGTTCTGAAGGACGCCGTAAACAATGCGCTCTGCCAGATGCCGGTCGACACTCTGCCTGCACTGAAGCCCGCTGACCTGCCCGGTTTTTCTGTATGTGAGGAGCGCTCGAAAAGCGGATGTTCTGGCAGGTGAAGTCATTTCAGCACCGGATGCCCGCGCAGAAACTCAGCGGCGGACATACGCCTTTTTCCGGGAAGCTGGAGTTCCGTGACACAGATGCAGCTTCCTTCTTTACAGGCAAACACGATCCCCTGTTCATCAGCTGAAACTACGCTTCCCGGCGGCAGATCCGTAATTTGACTGGTGTAGGATGCACCGAATATTCTGACTTCCTGATCCTGCAGCATTGCCGTCGCGACAGGCCAGGGCTGCAGACCGTAAATCCACTTCAGCACCTCGCGCGGAGTTCGGTCCCAGTTGATCGGAGACAGCGTTTTATCAAGCCGCCTGACATAAGTTGCTTCCGTTTCATCCTGAGGAGTCCGCGGAGCATCTCCGTTTTCGATATCGGTCAGGGTATGGGATAAAAGTTCCGCTCCCATCGTCTTCAATCGATCAAACAGTTCTCCGGCTGTTTCGGTCTCACCGATTTCCGTTTCTGCAGAGTAGATGATATCGCCTGCATCCATCCTGGAATTCATGTAGATTGTGCAGACACCGGTTTTCTGGTCACCGTTTAAAACTGCCCACTGAATCGGAGCAGCACCGCGATATTTGGGAAGAAGTGAACCGTGCAGATTGACTGCCCTATATTTTGGCATTCCTATCAGTTCATCCGGAATCAGTTTCCCGTATGCAACAACAGCTATTACATCAGGATTCAAATTCCGGACCAGCTCCAATACGCTTTCACCCCGAAGGGATTCCGGCTGAAAGACCGGGATGTTTCGTGAAAGAGCCAGCTCTTTCACAGGCGAATAGGAAAGCTGCATACCGCGGCCGCGCTGCTTATCGGGCTGAGTGAAAACAGCACAGATTTCAAAACCGTCATCGCACAGCTTCTCCAGGGACGCGGCAGCGAAATCCGGTGTTCCCATAAAGAGTATCCGCATATCAGTCTTCCGTTTCCTCCGAACGATGCTGGATTGCCTGCAGTTCCTCATCCGTCAGCATGCGTTCACATTTGGATGTAAAAACAATTCCATCCAGATGATCTATTTCGTGGCAAAAGCACCGTGCGGTCAGGCCTTCCCCGGATACTTCAAAAAAATTACCAAAGCGGTCCTGAGCCCGCACTTTTACTGTTTCCGGGCGTGAAACGATTCCGTACTCGCCGGGAACGCTAAGGCATCCTTCGGCTTCGTGCTGCTCGCCGGATGCCTCTATGACAACCGGATTGATCAGTTCAATCAGGATCGGATTTTCATTTTCCGGAACGTTCGTCTCCAGCACCAGGGCGGCACGGCGCAGAACCCCGACCTGCGGCGCTGCCAGCCCGACACCGTCGGCATGCATCAGAGTCTCTGCCATGTCATCCAGAAGCTGATGGAGACGTTGATTAAACGCAGTAACCTCACGGCATTTTTTCCCTAGCGAAGGATCTTCCTGTGTCAGAATATTCCGCAAAGCCATATGTGATGATAGCTCCTTTAAAAGTGAAATCGTTATGAAACGAATTTATGGGTTTGGATCGTTCTCGATATAGACGGAAACCTGTTTCGATTCCTTCATTTTACCGCACGCGGTCAGAACAGAAGACAAAATTTGACGAACTCTCGGGCTGTTGTGACAGCAGATTTGCAGACGGTACCGAAAATGATCGTTCATTTTTACAATACTCATCGGTACAGGTCCAAGTACCTGTACGGATTCTGAATCAGAAAAAATGTTCTGCAGCATCCATTTACACCGCTGAAGCACGTTTAGCACCAGCGCTTCATCTGTCCCGGATGCTGAGAAAGCAATCCAGTCGAAGAATGGCGGGGCGTTCTGCAGACGCCGCATTTCCAGTTCACGCTGATAAAACGACTCATAATCCTGCTGTGCGGCAAGTTGGATGATTTCGTGATCCGGTGTAAACGTCTGGATGAAAGCCTCGCCCTGCTTCTCCCCTCTGCCGCTGCGCCCAACCACCTGCGTAATCAGGGAAAACGTGCGTTCCCCAGCGCGGAAATCACTGCTGTAAAGGCTTTGATCGGCTGAAAGGACGCCGACCAGGGTTACACGGTCAAAGTTCAGTCCTTTGGTGATCATCTGGGTTCCGATCATCACCGGAATTCTTTCCTCTTCAAACCGCTGGAACAGGATCCGATGGGATCCTGCCGGGCTTACGGTGTCAGAATCTATCCGAAGGATCGGAAGTCCCGGAAAACAGGAAGAAAGCTCCGTCTCTGCCAACTGTGTACCGGCGCCGATAAAATTCAGCGTTCCTCCGCAGTTCGGACATCCGGAACCGAGTGTGGTCCATGACCCGCAATAATGGCAGATCAGTCTCTTCTGTCCGGCATGCCATGTCATGGAAACCGAACAGTGCGGACAGCGATAAGTATATCCGCATTCGGAACAACATACCAGTTTGTTGGTTCCGCGCCGGTTGAGGAAAAGAATGCTCTGTTCCTGACGATTGATTCGGTCCATCAGAGCATCTTTCAGACTTCTGCTGAAAAGAGACCGGTTCCCGGCTCGCAGTTCTTCCTTCATGTCCACAATTTGGACTCTCGGAAGAGGTTTTGTATTAAACCGGTGCGGAAGCGAGTGATAGAAATAGTCACCCTGCTCCGCAAAAAAACGGCTGCGGATATCGGGTGTGGCAGATCCAAGAATCAGAGAAGAATGAGATTGATGACACCGGAATCTGGCAACTTCCTTTGTGTTGTATCGCGGGGAGGACTCCGACCGATAGCTGTCTTCCTGCTCTTCATCCATGATGACAAGACCAAGATTGGCAACCGGTGCAAAAACAGCGCTCCTGGTGCCGATGACAAGCCGTGCTTCTCCCCTTTTAATTCTCTTCCACTCATCGTAACGTTCGCCGACGGTAAGGCTGCTGTGAAGCAGCGCCACAACCTCGCCGAACCAGGAATTGAACTGTGCCAGGATCTGCGGTGTCAGTGCAATCTCCGGAACAAGAAGAATTGCGGATTTCCCATCGCTCAGACAATTCTCAATCAGATGACCGTAGATACAGGTTTTTCCGCTTCCGGTAACCCCTGAAATCAGATGAACAGCAGGGCCGGAATGCGCAGCATTCTGTTCAAGAATGCTTTCCAGCACTTCTCTCTGTTCATTGTTCAGAACCGGCAGCACTGTGCGCGGGACCGATGCACTTTCCGGCCTGCGATACACTTCAAGAGAATAACGTTCTATCAGTTCCTGCTGTTCCAGACGCAGCAAAGAGGCTCTGGATGCAGCAGTAAAATGCAGCAGGTCCTGTACCGGCAGAGCTTCAAAGGTACTCAGCAGTTCAAGCAGTTCCGCCTGTTTCGGAGCACTCTTTTTTCGGGATTCAATGATCTGATTCGTCTCGTCCGCAGAAACAGAAAGACGGACCATTTCACGGAATTGGTCTCTTCCGCGTGGAAGGCCGGACTTGTTCAGCCAAAGCCCCGCCGGGAGCATGGTTCGAATCGCCTGATATACGGTACAGAAATACCGGTCCCGCATAAAATAAGCCAACTGCAGTTGATCTGCACTGAGAAGAGGAACGGAATCCACAATCCGCAGTATTTCCTTGCAGTTTGGATAGCCGCTCTCTCCCGTCAGAGACAGCACAACTCCTTCAGAAATCCGATTCCCGTTCCCAAATGGGACAATGACCCGCATTCCTTCCCTGATCGCAGATTCAAGATTTGCCGGAACTGAGTAATCATACGGTTTGTCAATCGGATATGTTGCAGCGGAAAGTGCGAGCCTGGCAAACATGGATCGTCTCAGCGAATGGTCAGTTTCCCGGAATATACTTCGTCAATTGCTGTCGAAACAGGTTTTTTCTCAAGGACAATCTCGTGCTCCTCCGCTTCTGTGGAAAGAGTGCGTGCACGGCGTGCAACGAGATTTACCAGTTGATAGCGGCTTCCTACCTTGTCGACCAGCTCCGCTACCGGAGGATAAAGCATCATAACAATCAGTTCCTTTCAAACTATTTGGTCAGTTCCAATACGCGGGATTTATTAAATCTGCAGTGAGCCGCCGTAATAACGGCATTCAGTTCCGCTGCAGCGTTATCGATTATATCATTCACGATCATATACTGATAAAAATCAGCTTCCTGAATTTCCTGCCTTGCCCGTGTCAGGCGGGCCGCAATCGTTTGCTCGGTCTCTGTCCCGCGAGCAGAAAGCCTCTGTTCCAGGACCTGCATCGAAGGCGGCAATACAAAAACCGAAACGGCGTCAGGAACCTTCTCAAAAACCTGCCGGGCTCCCTGAACCTCAATATCCAGGATGACATTGAAGCCTTTCTCAAGGCGATCTTCCACGAAGGAACGGGGGGTCCCGTAACTGTTCTGAACATAGCTGGCATGTTCCAGTAGTTCGTTATTTTCAACCATTCGGTCAAACTGTTCAGAACTGATAAAAAAGTAGTCTTTTCCGTCAACTTCACCGGGACGCGGAGGTCTTGTTGTCACTGAGACAGAGAAGCAAAGATCGTCGCGCAGTTCCATTGTTTTTGCAACAACTGTGCTTTTTCCGACTCCTGAAGGTCCGGAAAGGATAATCAGCTTTCCTCGATCTGCCAAGTTGTAATACCTCCTTTGGCGCCGCCCTGTTCATTTTCCAGAATTTCCCTGGAAATCTCATCTGGGCTGAGAGACGATAAAATAATATGGTTGCTGTTCATCAGCAGCACGGATCGGGTGCTTCTTCCGAAGGATGCGTCAATTAATAGACCTCGTTCACGGCAGTCGGAAATCATTCGTTTAATCGGCGCGGAATCAGGGCTTAACACTGTGACGATTTTTTCTGCGGCAATATAACTGCCGAAACCGATTCCAATCAGCATCATTTTATTCAATGTTCTGAATCTGTTCCCGGATTTTCTCGATCTCGGATTTCAGATCCACCACCAGGTATGAAATCTCGGAATTCTGACATTTGGATCCGATGGTGTTTGCCTCACGGTTGAACTCCTGGATCAGGAAGTCCAGCTTTCTCCCGATCGGAGACCCTTCCTTCAGCAGTTTTCGGAATTGGCTGCAGTGGCTGCGGAGCCTAACCGTTTCTTCGTCGGTTGCAATGCGGTCGGCATAAATCGCCGCTTCCGATAAAACCAGTTCCGCGGCAATAGAAGTATCGGAGAGAACCTCCTGCAGCTTTCTGTTCAGGCGATCACGATAGGCGGACAAGGTCTGTGCCGCCCTCTGATCAATCTCGTCGACCATGGCTTCAATCCGCTCGGTCTTCTCCAGCAAGTCGTTGTAAAGGGCCTCTCCTTCCCGGCAGCGCATGGCATTGTAATCCGATACTGCAAGCTCCAAAAGGGAGAGCATTTCCTTTTCAAATACTTCCTGGTCCGGTTCATCCTTATTGACTGACATAACATCCGGAAAACGTGCAATATCCAGGGCGCTGATTTCAGAAGGCAGATCAAGGAGTTTTGCAATGGAGAGGATCATCTCCCGGTACGATTCCGCCAGCTGTTCATTCAAATGAAGATCAGGCTGGTTGTTCTGAACCGGATCAAGACCCAGATAGACATCCACCTTTCCGCGGGAAATGTTTTTCTGGAGGTATGATTTTATGAGCGGCTCCACAAACAAATATGCTCTGGGGCACTTGATATTGAGGTCAAAATACCGATTGTTGACGCTGCGGATTTCCAGAACGAAAGCGAGCCCTGCTATTTTTCCCTTTGCGCTTCCGAATCCGGTCATACTTCTGATCATGTTATCCCTCCGTCAGGAAATGATATCAAATGTAATCTGTTGTGAATGCGGCTTCCTTCTCTGTGTCACGACCAGAACAGCTGCCGACACGGCCAGGGAAAGGAAACTGACCAGAACACTTACGCCCTCTGAAGCTCCCAGTATACTGGAAACCGCAAATCCAGCCAGGAAAAACAGAAGCGGCATGATATAGACCAGGATCGCTGCAGAATAGATTTTCCTGCTGCTGCTTGAGATCACAACCTTCTGACCGGGTTTTGCGCCGATGCGGTTTTTGGCCAGCGTTTTCAATTCCGACTGGAATATACAGCTTTCGCAGCTGCCGCAGTTGCTTCCGCAGGCTGTGGATCGGGTAACAACAACCTCAGCCATCGAATTCGGGAGAACTTTCACTACAATTGCATCCTGAGTCATAATATGCTCCGATGATGAAGGAATCAGTTTAATTCCAGATTGACACTGATCGGATAATCCCCAATTGCACCGAGCTCCGAGGACCCGTCTATGTAGATTTTGGTTAACGGCATATAAGCCCCGGAGGACTCTTTATAATCTGCGAGATCGGCAACCGCACGGATGCTGTCCGAGGACAGCTGATCCAGCTGTTCCTCCGTGCCGCGGATGACAACTTCCAGACTGTTTGTCAGCACTTCAACTTCCATATTTTCCGGAGCGTTGATGTAGGAGATGTTCTTCACTGTGTAGGTGCGCGTTGTCAGCCCGGTGATATCAATATCCACTTTCGCTTCCGTAATACCGCTGACATTCTTCAGGGAATTATCAAAAGGAATGGAATAGGATTCCGAGAAACCGCTCTTAAAATCTGTGAGGTCTATGGTGCTCAGGATAATCCGGTTCATACCGGAGAGAATGGCGGAATCCCCTGCCAGCGTAATGCGGTCGGGCGTAACGGTAACTTTGGTATTTGCTGTTGTTGCACCGGCTCCTTCAATCAGCTCCACAGACAGCGGGACTTCCTTAACTTCCAGAATCGGAAGGACTGCCGTGACGGTATCGTCGGAAGAGGTCAGATAATCCGGTGAAACCGGAGTCCCATCGCTGCGCATCAGCGTATAGGAAGCATTTTCGGTATAAGTGGTTTCTGCAACCTGATCAATCCCGAAACTCACCCAGGCGTAGGATACGTCCTTCAGATACGCTTCCGGGCCGGTGACCGTAATCGAGGACGGTTCAAAAACCGGAGGCTCAGCCGTAAAGCCGGGCGCAAGCTTCCCGTCATAACCGCCGCGTACAGGGATTGAAACGGAATTCAGCGCTGAAACCATGAAGTTTACCGTTTCAGGGCTGTACGATACCTCGGATAGGTTTCTGGTTTCCGTACCGTTCGGATAAACGATCTTGTACTTCATGGATGCATAGGCCGCTCGGCTTAATTTGCTGACATCGATCTGAGCAACCAGATCCTCCGAATTCAAAGCATCCACTATCCGCCGCGGACCCCGGATCTCAACGCGAACGGTATTGGTATCGATATCCGTAACAAGAAGATTTCTGGAATTGCGGAGTGTTTCCTCCCCAGTAATCTCGACCTTAACTCCGCGGAAAACCTGAGTAACAACGGAATTCTCTGTACTGACCACATATGACCAGATTGCCAGTGAGGTGAGGAGAGAAATAATCATCCAGAAGACCTTGCTGTCAAACAGGGATTTTCTTTGCTTTCTGTCCATATTAAACCCTCTTCATGATGCGCTGATAAATACTCTTCAGCTGATCCTTCCAGGTCATCTTCTCCTCATCGACAACGAGTTCTTTGTGCAGAAGTTCCGTCAGGGCTGCGGCATTCAGATGCCGTTTTAACATCCCATCGATTGCCAGGGATATCGCCCCGGTCTCTTCCGAAACGATCACGACAACGGCATCAGACTGTTCGCTTAAACCGATTCCGGCACGGTGTCGCATTCCGAGATCCTTGCTCAGGTTTCTGCTCTGCGTCAGCGGCAAAACACATCCCGCAGCGGCAATTTTAGCATTTTGAATGATGACGGCTCCGTCATGCAGCGGGGCCTTGTTATAGAACAGGTTTTTAATCAGCTCGGCCGTGATATCTGCATGAATCATCGTGCCGGTGTTCATGATTGAGCCCAGGTCAATCGAACGCTCAAAGATGATCAGAGCACCGGTCCGGGACGCGGACATCTCCTCACAGGCCAGAACGCACTGTGCGATTGCCGTTTCCATCTCCGGAGTGGATAAACTTCGGTTTGATACAAAGCTGCTGCCAAAACGCTCCAGCATTCTCCGTAGCTCCGGCTGGAAAAGAATGACAAGGGCAATGAGCCCAAGTTCCATCGCTCTTCGCAGCAGGAAGTTGATCATCGTCAACCCGAACAAATACGACAGCACCAGCAATACCGCAAGCAGAAAGATACCGCGTGCAACATTCCTGGAATTTGTTTTTCGGACAATGTTTATGACTTTATAGATCAGATATGCGACAATGAGGATATCTACCGCATCTGCAAGTCCGATGGTCCGAATATAGCTGAATCCGGTGCTGAGAAGGTTGAGAATTGATTCCATGAATAGTCCTCAAATCAGGGCAATTATCATACATGCAACTAAAATATTATATTGCATAAACTGGTGATAATCAAGTGTTTTCAGCGGAATAACCGGATGTGCCGGTTAAATAATCCTGAATTATTTAATAACCGCGGAACGGAGCCGATCCAGATAATCTTTCTGCTGCTGCATAGTCAGTTCATTCTCGCGTTTCATCACATACCGGTAAGTGTCGTCAGTGCTGAGCCTGCTCATGCTCAGAACGTAATTTCCGGCTGCGAGGGATGCGCTGTAGGCAAGTTCGGCACATTCCGTCACGTAGGGAAACGCATCCGACCCTGAAAACGGCAGCAGTCCGGCAGACAGTTCAAGGCATTTGCCCATCATGTTTATGATTTCAAGGCAGATGCTGACGGATGCCTGTCGGGACGCTTCAATTCTATCCTCGGATCCTTCTTTCAGCGCCCTGCGCAGCGGTCCGCGGCATTTCACGTCTTCATCGATCAGGTTCACCATATACCCGCGCAGTATTTCAGTATTTTTCACATACCAGGCCAGCTGCTCCGTATTCCCGTCATTCTCATGTTCTGCATGCAGGAGTCTGGCCGCCCTTGCAAGCAAGGCGGCGGCAACCGCGGCAACAGAGGCAGCAGCAGACCCGCATTCCAGTCGGCTTTCCGGGTCGGAAAGGATTGCAGTAAAATCCTCCAACGTCTTCTTCCGAAAAATATCAATTTTGATTCCGGTTTCAGCCATTCCAGTCAACCTCCCGGTATTCAGTCGTTTTGATTAAACATACGCAATTCAAGGCCCGGATTTTTTTGAAGCGCCCAGTCGACACACCATTCGGAAGTGAAGAGCAAAAGGTCGTTCCCTTTGAAATCCTGTACCCATCTTGTATCGCTGGTCAGATTCAACTCGGAAATCGGAGCATGCTGCCCGGAAACCCAGCGAATCAGTTCATACGGCAGGGCCCGTCTTCGTACTTCAACGCCGTATTCTGTTCGCAGACGGTACTCCAAAACTTCAAACTGAAGAACCCCTACAACGCCGACCAGGATTTCCTCAACTCCCGTGTGAGGATCGTGGAATATCTGGATTGCTCCTTCCTGGGCAATCTGAAAAACGCCTTTTTCAAACTGTTTTCGCTTCATCGTATCAATGCGCTCAACAGCCGCAAAGTGCTCAGGCGCAAAACTCGGGATGCCCTGGAAGCGAAGACGAACGGTTTTCTCGCAAACTGTGTCACCGATGCTGAAAATACCGGGATCAAATACGCCGATAATATCTCCGGCATACGCTTCATCGATGATGGAACGGTCGGCAGCCATCAGCTGCTGGGGCTGTGCCAGACGCAGGTTTTTTTCTCCCTGGACATGATAGTATTCCCGGTCTCGCTCGAACCGTCCGGAACAGATCCGAAAGAATGCGATACGGTCACGGTGCGCCTTGTTCATGTTTGCCTGAATTTTGAAGACAAATGCTGAAAAAGCCTCCGAACAGGGATCGACAGTCTGCCCCTCCGATACACGCGGAAGCGGCGGCACGGTCAGTTCCAGAAATGATTGCAGAAACGGTTCCACCCCGAAATTGTTCAGCGCGGATCCGAAGAAAACGGGGCTGAGCTTCCCGGCGTGTATGTCGTCCAGATCAAAATCGTATCCTGCGCCGTCGACCAGCTCGATTTCCTCTTCAAGAACGCTGCGAAGCCGTTCTCCGATCAGCTCGTCCAGATGCTCCGTGTCGGAAAGATCACACGCTTCCGCCTGAATTCGTTTCTGCCCGCTGTGAAATTCACGGAAAGCAAGGATCGCATGCTTCTGGCGATCGTAAACTCCCTGGAAATCCCGTCCGCATCCGATCGGCCAGTTCATGGGATAGGTGCCGATTCCGAATTCCTTCTCCAGTTCTTCGATCAGATCAAACGGACTTCGCGCTTCGCGGTCCAGTTTATTGATGAAAGTGAAGATCGGAATATGCCGCATTGCACAGATCCGAAAGAGTTTCCTCGTTTGCGGTTCAATTCCTTTTGCGGCATCTATGACCATCACAGCCGAATCTGCCGCCATGAGGGTACGATAGGTATCCTCCGAAAAATCCTGATGCCCAGGCGTGTCCAGGATATTGATGCAGTATCCTTCGTACTCAAACTGCATCACGGAAGAAGTAACGGAGATCCCGCGCTGCTTTTCCAACTCCATCCAGTCGGAAACCGCATGCCGGGCGGCCGCTTTTCCTTTTACAGCACCTGCAAGCTGAATCGCTCCGCCGTACAGAAGCAGTTTTTCCGTCAGGGTGGTTTTGCCTGCATCCGGATGTGAAATAATGGCAAACGTTCTGCGCCTGTTGATTTCCTCAACATATTTTGACATATTCTGATAACTCCGGTATTCAAAGTTTTTGGTTATCTTAGCATAAGCGCAGTGGAATTGCAAATACAGTTTCCGGGTATGCAGGTGAAGCCGTTTCCTGCCGCGTGATTCAGTTCTTGAAGAGTAAAGAAAACTGTGCTAGAATCACACAAATGAATAATCAAGCTTTTAAAACTGAATATGTAAAGGCGCGCAATCAGTGGATCGACCGCTTTTTTTCGAATCTGAATCCCATGCAGCGAAAGGCTGTGATGGCAACTAACGGCCCGGTATTGATCCTGGCCGGTGCCGGGAGCGGTAAAACAACCGTTCTGATTCAGCGCATTCTGAACCTGATGCTCTTCGGTTCCGCATCCGACTCGGATCGGATTCCGGAAAATGCTGACGAAGCCGCTCTTGAGACCCTGCGCTCCGGGGACACTGCAGCTTCCGCATATGCAGTTCTGGATCCCGTACCTGCCTGGAAGATTCTGGCAATCACATTTACCAATAAAGCAGCGGAAGAACTGAAGACACGCCTTGAAGCCAGCCTGGGAGAAAAGGCGGAAGATATCTGGGCATGCACCTTCCATTCCGCCTGTGTGCGGATTCTTCGCAGAGATGCCGAACTGCTCGGTTACGGGAGCGGTTTCAGCATCTATGATACGTCTGACAGCCTGAGTCTCATGAAGCAGATTCTGAGAGACTGGAATCTCGATGAAAAAGTTTACGATCCGCGGTCGATTCTTGCTGAGATCAGTCGTGCAAAAGATTACAAGTATCTGCCGGAGCGTTACGCTTCCGCTGCATCCAACTCCGGTGATTTCAGAAAAAAGCGTGTCGCAGAACTTTACCGGGAATATTCGAGGCGCCTGTTCTCCGCGAACGCGATGGATTTTGACGACCTGATTCTGAACACAGTACAGCTTTTGGAGGGCTTTGAGGACTGCAGGCAATACTGGCAACAGCGTTTTTCCCACATCATGGTGGATGAATATCAGGATACAAACAAGCTGCAGTTTGAACTGGTTCGTCTTTTATCAGAGAAGCATCGGAATCTTTGTGTCGTCGGAGACGATGATCAGAGCATCTACCGTTTCCGCGGTGCCACGATCGAAAACATTTTATCCTTTGAACAGCAGTTTCCCGGATGCCGAACGATCAAGCTGGAACAAAATTACCGGAGCACCGGACATATCCTGAAAGCGGCGAATCAGGTGATCCAGAACAATCAGGAACGTAAAGGAAAAGAACTCTGGACGGGTTCGGAAGATGGCGAAACGGTACAGGTCATTACAGCGTCAAATGAATATGAGGAAGCCTCTCAGATTGTTGCCTCGATTCTTTCGGATTACGGAAAAGGAATGCAGTGGAAAGATCACGCAGTCCTGTACCGGATGAATGCGCAGTCAAGCCAGTTTGAATTTGCGTTTAAACGCTCCGGGATCCCCTACCGTGTTATCGGCGGAGCACGTTTTTTCGACCGCACGGAGATCAAAGATATTCTTTCATACCTCTGTGTGGTTTCCGATCCAAATGATGAACTCCGCCTTCTCCGCATCCTGAACGTTCCATCCCGGGGAATCGGCGACCGAAGCATAGAAGCTGCGCGCTCCCTTGCACTTCAAAACAGGGTTCCCCTCTTTGAAATACTGGAACATGCGGATTCCTATACGGAGCTGACCCGGCCTGCCATAAAGATGCGCCAGTTTGCTTCCATGATTCGGTCCCTGCAGGATACGGCGCACGACAGCGCGCTCTGCTTTGACCAGATTCTGGAAAAAACAGGATATCTGCAGATGCTTGAGCAGTCCAAGGATGAAAAAGACCTGGCCCGGGCTGAAAATGTACGGGAACTCAAGAGCAGCATTTTAAGCTACCAGGCGGAATCCGGAGACCTGTCTCTTGCCGGGTATCTGACCAGTATTGCACTCTATTCTGATCTGGACAGTATGGACCGGGAAGAAGACAGTGTCGTGATGATGACGGTTCACAGCGCAAAGGGTCTGGAGTTTCCCGTCGTCTATGTGGTCGGCATGGAAGAAGGGATCTTCCCCGGGACCCGCAGCATCGGAGATCAGACTGAAATGGAAGAAGAGCGCAGGCTATGCTATGTTGCCATTACCAGGGCCAAGAAAAGACTGATCCTGACACACGCAAGGCAGCGCCTGCTCTTTGGCCGCACTTCAAGCAACCCGATCAGCCGCTTTATTCTGGAAAGCGGGGTTCTGGATGATTCCCCCGGGCAAAACGCAGCGTCTGCTTCCGTCTATCGCCCCGGACGGTCTGAACCTGTTTATCATCGACGCGGCGATTTTGCGCCTTCTTCCGGGACCGTTTTGCCCGGCAGGCAGAAATCGAGGTCCATGCCGGTTGCGCAGAGCAAGAAAGATCCTTATCCCCAGCTTGAGCTTGAAGTCGGTTCCCGCATTCATCACCAGGCTTTCGGTGACGGCACGGTGACCACGATGAAGCCGATGGGCGGCGATCATCTGCTTGAAATACGGTTTGAAGATGAAAAAGTCGGGAGCAAGAAGCTGATGCTGAAGGCTGCTTCCAAATTTATCACTCTGATA
This sequence comes from Oscillospiraceae bacterium, assembly GCA_017395085.1. Classification (GTDB taxonomy): domain Bacteria; phylum Bacillota; class Clostridia; order Oscillospirales; family Oscillospiraceae; genus Limivicinus. Next base: position 100,344 of record JAFPWF010000027.1, read on the forward strand.
TCAGGGTAATATTGTTTTATAAACTGTTCATGTATGGAACGGAACCGGATGATATAATTCGGACCAGATTCTAAGGTAAAAGAAAGGATGACATCAGATGGATAAGCAGAGCGTCATGGAAAGAATCAAAGAACTGATCCGCAAAGGGAGTGTTTCCCGTGTGCTGATTAAACGCAACGGCAATCCGATCCTGAACTTTCCTGTGAATGCCGGTGTTTTAGGGGTTGCTGTCGGGCTGACCTCCGCAAAATGGGCGCTGCTTGCTGCAGTTCTTGCAACACTCGGTTTCGGCTGCACGGTCGAAGTAGTGAAGGAAGACGGCAGTGTCGTGAATGTTCTAGATGAAGAAAAAAGTCAGAAAGTGCGCGATCTTGCTGCCGATACGGTCGAAAAGGTAAAAGAGAGCATCCCGGTTACCATCAATGTCGATGCCAAACGCGACGGTGATGAGATCGCAGACGCCGACGTGGAAGAAATCCGGGAAGAGCAGTCAGAGACGAACGACTGACCATTCCTCTTAACTCGTTCTCCCTCCCGAATCGGGAGGGAGTATTCTATGAAAAGGTGAACTATGAAAGAACTCACTGTCGGAAGCAACGACGCCGGACAACGCCTGGACCGTTTCCTTTCAAAAGCCGTTCCCCTTCTCCCGGAAAGCCTTCTTCAGAAGTATATCCGCTTAAAGCGGATCAAATGCAACGGGAAAGCGGTTAAGCGCGATTACAGATTGTGTGCGGGTGATTTGCTCACCCTGTATGTAAATGACGAGTTTTTTGAAAAACCGCGCGAGAATAACGCCTGGCTGAAGGTCGGAAGTCCGAAACTGAATATTGTTTATGAGGATACCAACCTGCTTCTTGTCGATAAAAAACCGGGTATTCTTTGTCACAGTGACGGAACCTGGGACTATCACACTCTGATTGCGAACATCCAGGCCTATCTCGCCATAAAAGGTGAATGGCGTCCGAAGGAAGAGAATTCTTTTACTCCTGCTCTCTGCAACAGAATTGACCGGAATACCGGCGGAATCGTGATTGCAGCCAAAAATGCGGAAACCCTGCGAGTGATCAATCAAAAAATCAAAGATCGCGAAATCGAAAAGTTTTATCTCTGTGCTGTCATAGGAAAACCGCGACCTGAATCCGGGATGCTGGAGAACGAGTTATTCAAGGATGCGGTAAAGAATACGGTCTATGTCAAGAACAGGCCGGAGCCCGGTTCCCGGTCCGCGAAAACAGAATACCGGGTTTTGCAGAGCAGGAACAATCTTTCCCTGGTGGAGTGCCGTCTGCTGACAGGCAGGACTCATCAGATTCGCGTTCAGATGGCATATGCCGGCTGGCCTTTGCTGGGAGATGGAAAATACGGCCGTGAAGATATCAACCGCAGATATCATGAGCATGGCCAGGCTCTTTATTCCTGGCGCCTTGTTTTTGAGTTTCAGACTCCCGCCGAACACCTGGAGTATCTTCGCGGGAAAGAGTTTCGCATTGATCCGCAAAAAATAGATTTCTGTACCGAGTATTTTGATACCGTTCTTTAAGCAATGAAAGATCCGGATTCCGTTTGGAATCCGGATCTTTCTACAGATGAAAAAGAATCTTATCCGACCTGCTGCTCAAAAGCGGGAGTCCAGTAATGCTGCTGGTACAGGTCTGTAAACCGATAGCTGTGGCGGTAGTTTCCTTCTGCGAGTTCGAGATCAGAAATCTGCATGTTCTCAGACACGGTGGCCTCTCCGATCACATAGGAGCCGTTATAAACTCCTGCATAGGTATAGTAATCCGCGATGAATTCCAGAGTGTCTCCGGGCTTCCAGAAATCATGAGCATCGGCATCGGACCAATCTGCTTTGTCCGCCGGAACCGGATCTGTCAGTGCGGGCATACTCTTTGCAATCGTTTCGGTTTCATTCTCCTTGTAAACTGTGCGAAGACCGGTGACCTCCCAGGACTCCGTGCTGCCGTACCAGCTCAGAAGAATGTTGACATACTCGCCGTTGAGCATGGCCGGGATATAACCGGAGATAATCTGCTCCGCCCCCTCGCCGAGAGTCTGTTCATGATAGAAGGCAACCGGCTTATTGTTTACGGCAAGCCAGTAGGCTCCGTCCGGAGCCAGAAGGTTTCCGGCATCATCAAAATCGAAAACCACGTCAAGGCCGAGATCGATGTATCCGTCTCCATCATCATAAAAGAGATTATACTCCAGGCCGGTCACCAGTTCCCACTGCTCTTCCGGAAGCGCAATGACGCTGTTTCCTTCCTCATTGAGGCTCCAGGACAGGTATGTGGGATCGAAACTGTTGTCGGCAATATACCGTGCGGTATCCTCCTCGCTGAGCGCGCGCCCGACGAAAAAGCCAGTGTTGCCGCTGGAATATCCGGGAACAGTCTGGTATCCGCCGCTTAGAAATGCTCCGAGCAGTTCCGAAATCAGGTCCACATCTCCGGAAGGCGAACTCGAATATCCGCCGCTCAGAATCGATGGGATCTGGTATCCGCCGACGCCGGAAGCCGCCTGCCCGCTGACTTCCAAACTGGCAAATGCACGGATGCAGTCGGAATAGCTCTCGTCCATACCGATGGCATCATAGGTGGAGCAGGCTGCGTCCACCTTGTTGGCCTTTCGATACGGGAAATAAATAGATAGCCCGTATGCGTCGGACATGTTGGCAGAAGTTCTGTTATACTTGATTGCCTTCTGCAGAGCGGAAATCAGCTGTTTCCCCTCTCCGGTCCCGAGGTTTTTGGCAAAATGAACCAGGTCGATCTGGTCGATCGCGGTACTGCGTGCAAATTCGCGGGTTCCGTTTCTCGCCGAGGACACCTGCTGATAGTGGTTGCCCTTGATCAGCTCCGTCAAAGATAGTGAGAAGTCTTTCAGCGGTGCCGGTACAGAAGCCGCAAGCTCCGCCAGATCCACGACTGAGAGTGTTGCGCTCTGGCCGCGGGTTTGGGTCGCACAGGTGTTTACAAAGTCATCCACGATGTTCTTTCCGACTTCGACCGTCGGCATCGCGGGATTGGCGGCAAATCTGCTCAGCCAGTTGGTATAATACCAGCCGATGCCGGGCTCGGTTTCTTCCGATGCGATCATATAATCCGCATATTTGTCCAGCATCAGGCCGGTCTCCAGCGTAGCCATCAGACAGGCGTCAAAACCGACAAAATCGAACGTCACTCCCCCGGCCTTCAGCGCTTCGTTGATTCCGGCCAGCGTCATGCTGCCCTTCGATCTGGAATACTTTTCATCGTATCCGTAACCGGTTACGGAACCGCCGCCGTGATCCCAGAGAATCAGTTCATTTCTGTTTGCGGGAAAGTTCTTTTTGCAATACTTGATGAAGGTTGCAAGCGTATTCGGATCTGTCATGGCAGCATTGCCCGCGTTTGCTTCAAGCCTTTCCAGACCGCCCTTTTTCACTTCATAGATCTGGTTCCGGTCGGAAGCGACGACTGAATTGTTCCATCGGCTGCATCCGCCGGTATAGACGATGATCCGGACATTGTCGTTGAAATTCGAATTTGCCATTTCAACCAGGTCTTTTGTTGCCATGCTGCTTCGCGACTCAAGGTCGGTTCCGCACATGTAAATCATGATAGTGACCTGGTCTTTTCCGTCACCGCGGATTACGGTACGCTTCTCTCTTGCCCCGGAGCTGACGCTGGTGTCCACGGAGGCGGTATCCGTATGGGTTATCACCTGTGTGGTGGATCCGGAATTGAGGCTGCTGTAGCTGCTTGGCGATATTCCGTAGTTGACCCCGGCTGACGGAGTGGATTGCGGTTTGGGTGTTGCCGTCGGTTTGGGCGTCGGAGTTGCCGGTGCGACATATGCGGTCGGTGCAGGGGCTGATACAGGAGCTCCGCTGCCTGAACCGCCTCCAAGCAGGTTGTTGCCGCCGAACAGGAGCAGCGCAGCAATCGCAACAAGAGAGAGGGCGCTTCCCCCGCGCTTCAGATTCCTGCCGGAACCGGTTTTGCCGGTTACATGGATGTTTTCTGTTTTACCGCCGAAATTATTCGGGTGGCTGTTGCCTACAGGCCCGGTACCCAGATTCTCTCCGCGGCGATGAATGGAATCGGCTTTCCCGGTTACATTTCTCTTTCGGCCCGTCGGTCGCTTGTTTTCCATCGTTTGTCCTCCTCAATTATGAATCAATACCGAACTGCTCGATAAACTCATCTTCTGTCAGAATCGGAACTCCCAGTTCCTTTGCCTTTCGATTCTTGCTACTGGAAGACTGGGCATCGTTATTGATCAGATAATCCGTCTTCCCGGAAACGCTTCCGGCGATTGTTCCGCCCTGAGAATCCACATATGCCTTCATGGCGTCCCGGTTCCGGAAACGATAGAGCTCTCCGGTCACAACAAAGGTCAATCCCGCACAGCTTCCCTGCAATTTTGAGACGGGATCCGTATCTGTCAGGTGCAGCTCCGGCAGAAGCCGGTTGAGCATCTCCATATTCTGCTCCATCCAGGCAAGAATAGCTGCAGAACGTTCCGGTCCGATCCCGTCAATATCGGAAAAACCGCTTCCCCGGGACCGCTCCAGAAAAGCATCCCACCCGACAGCACGTACAATTCTTCTGGAAGCATCCAACCCGATCTGCGGGATGGACAGCGCATTGATCAGCTGTTCCGCCTTGACTTCCCGGCTTTGATCAATCGCATCAAACAATTTTCTGCTGCTGCGCTCCCCAAAGCCTTCCATGCTTTGTATGGCTTCCCGGTGTTTCCGCAGATGCCAAAGATCAGCATACTCATGGACAAATCCTGCAGCGACCAGATCACGCAGTGTTTCGATGCTCAGCCCGTCAATATCAAGGCCGTCTTTACTGACAAAGCGGGCAAAACGCTTCAAATGCTTAGCAGGGCATTCGGCATTGGTACAGCGGAGTGTCTTGGTCCCGCTGCTGCTGATGGAAACTTCTGTGGCGGCATTGCAGACAGGACACGTTTGGGGCACGGTAAAAACACCTGTTTTCTCCTTCACTGAAACACATTTCGGGATAATCTTGTTTGATTTAATGATTTCAAGAATCGTCTTCCCGTCTTCCCCGATTCCGAGACGTTCCATTTCACTGATATTAACCAGCGAAGCCCTGCTGACCGTGGTGCCTTCCAGCTGAACCGGGCTGAAAACGGCAACCGGCGTGATGGTGGAGGCGGCACATGACCATTCCACATGATCCAGAGTTGTGAGTGCAGAGCGGTCCTGCCATTTAAACGCAAGCCCGGCTCTTGTCGCATGGTGCCCGGTAACACTCCCGGTAGACGCATAAACGGTATCTTCATATGTGATAACAAGGCCGTCAACTGGGTACGGATACTCTGAGACCCGCTCCGTCCAGCGTGCAACCGTCTCCGGCAGGCCGTTTGCATCCGTTTTCTCCCGTTCGACAACGGAAAACCCAAGTTCTTCCAGCAGGTTCATGCGCCGGCCCCAGGATTCGGGTGCACTGTCACAGAAAACCAGCGTGAATGCCTGAAACCCTAATCTTCTCCGGCGTACCGTTTCAATGTTTTTTGCATCAAGTGCCAGGGTACCCGAAGCTAGATTTCGGGGATTTGCAAACTTCTCCTCCCCTTCCTCCAGCTCGGCATTGACTGCCGAAAAGTCCGGATAGGAAATCAGCGCTTCGCCGCGAACCACCAGATGGCCCGGAAAATCCACTTTTAACGGAATACCGCGGATTGCGCCTTTCATATACGTGATATTTGTTCCGACATTGCCGTTTCCCCGGGTCAGGATTCGCGTCAGTTCTCCCTGATCATACGTCACAACAAGGGTCAGGCCATCCAGTTTCCAGCTGACCCAGACTTCCTTTGTACCGGCCCACTGCTGCAGGTCGGGAATCAGTTTCGTTTTCGCAAGTGACAATGCGGGATACTCGTGTGCTTCTTTCTGCCCGCTCTCCTCCGAAGAGAAGCTGACCGACTGTACGGGACTGTCCGGCAGGGCAAAACCCGTTTCCAGTTCGAGCTGGCGCAGTTCGTCAAATTTGCTGTCCCACTCGAAATTTGACATGATCTCTTCCCGGCCGCCGTAATAGGCTTCCGAAGCAGCGTTCAGCGATTCTGTCAGCTCTCGTATCCGTTCCCTCTTCTCAAGATCAGTCATATCGTTACGCCTCAAACATGGTTTTCAAACGAATCGCTGCAGCTTTCAGTTCGTTTTTGCTGTATGTATTGTTCCGGTCGGCCAGTACCTCCTGTACAGCATGTTTGGAGTCCGCCCCGCGTACCATGGCGTCAACCAGCAGCGCTTCCGCAGAAACAAGCTTTTCTTCCCGGAGATAGCGGTACTCATCCTCCAAGGCAAGGACGACGGAGTATTCCCCCTTGTCATAATTCCCTTTCTGAAGAAGCTGATCCCGGATCTGACCCGGTGTGCCGCGAAAACTCATCTCGTGCAGTTTTGTCATGTCGTTCATCACACACAGACTGCATTGCGCGTTCTCACGGATCAGAAAATCAATCATTTCCATAATTCTTAGCGGGGATTCATAGAAAGCAAAAACCGAGGTCATCTGATCTCTGCGCATGGTGTCAAGCAGGCGCATCCTCTCGGCGTTCTCACGGGGGAAAAATCCGAGAAAGCAAAAGCTCCTCAGGTCAAAGCCTGATACCGAAAGCGCATTCACCGCCGCGCAGCAGCCCGGTATCCCGACCACTTTGATCTCCGCGTCGATCGCCGCACGAATCAGTTCGTTTCCGGGATCCGAAATGCAGGGTGTGCCGGCGTCCGTGATGATGGCAACGCTTTTCCCGGCCATCATTTCCTGGAGAAACCATTTTGCCTTGCCGTGTTCATTGTATTTGTGATTGGAAACGAGCCTGTTTCGAATCCCCAATTTGTTCAGCAGGACCATGGAACGCCTGGTGTCTTCCGCAGCGATCAGGTCTGCTTCTTCCAGCACCTTCCTGCCGCGGGGGGAAAGATCAGCCGAATTCCCGATCGGAGTCGCCACTACATACAGGCATCCGGGAAGATCATTCTGTTTTTGAACTGCATCATCCATGAGGAAAACCGTCCGTAAAAGATGAAAATCGAGTCAGTGAGAGCTTTCAGTCCAGAACATAAATCGGAATTTATTATATCCGCTTTTCTATGAGATCACAAGTTTTTTTGGAAAATTCTTTTTTTCGTCTTCTCTTTTCCTCAAGAATATGATAACATAGAACCAGCAGATATTAATCTGTTGGAAAGGAGTGCAGAGACATGAAGTTCACGTTTGCTGAAAAAAGAATGGATTCCTCAGAAGATCTTCGCGCCTATGCAACCAGGAAGATCTCAAAACTTGACCGGTTTTTTAAAACGGAAGCAGAGGCTTTTGTCACATTCAGCCTGGAACGCGGCCGGTTCCGTGCCGAGATCACGATTCACAACAACGGCACTTATTATCGTGCCAGCGAGCTCACCAGCGATATGTATGCATCGATTGATTCCGGTGTCGCTGCCATAGAGCGTCAGATTCGCCGCAACAAGACAAGGCTCGAAAAACGCCTTCGTGAAGGTGCTCTGGAAAAGGATTCCATTGCTGCAGTTTCCTACGGTTCTCCTTCAGAGGACGAACCGGTGGATGAGTTTCAGATCGTTCGCAATAAGCGTTTTTCCATCAAACCCATGTCTGCCGAGGAAGCTATTCTGCAGATGAATCTCTTGGATCACGAGTTTTTTGTGTTCCGCAACATGGATGCTGACGATGCAATTGCAGTCGTCTATAAACGGCGTCAGGGTGGTTACGGCTTAATCTGTGACGACGGGCTGGATGCGGATTAACCGCTTTTCAAGACAAGACCTATTGTTTCATCCGATTACCGACTTTCTGATACGGGAGGAATAAGCTATGAAGTGTCCGCGCTGCGGAAGTGAAATGACCTTGGATTCCCATCGCAAGATTCCGCTGAATATGTGCTATGAATGCGGGTACATTGAAGGCAGGACTTTGGAAGATGAGCCGAGCGTGCTCAACAATTATGTCCATCTGAAAAAGCTGACCCTGGATGATACTGCCGCATTCCTTTCGAAAGGCCTGAAACAACAGGGCATCAACGTGGAAAAGTCAGTGATTGCAAATTGGCTTCTGGAAGCATACAAATCATAAACTCCGGATCTGTAAAATAAAAACAAAGCACCCTTGAAGGGTGCTTTGTTTTTATTTCATATGGAGCAGTTTCCCGATTTTTTCCCCGCCGGGAATCAGTTTCATGTCGTCGTTGGTGATACACCCGGTTTTAATCACAGAAAAGGCATAGATAACGACCGCTGCAAGGATTGCGAAAAGCATCGCTGCAAACATCCCCGCCTTCCCCTGCAGGAACGGGATTCTGAAACTGAACGAGTAAATCAGGCTTGCGACAATTCCCATGGTCAGGCTGCAAAGCATCGGCTTCAAAAACGCCTTTCTGAGATTCGGCCGCTGCTTCAGGGCAGATCGAATAAAAATATAGTCCAGAACAGCCATGCAAAGGTATCCGAAGAGTGTTCCAATCGGTGCGCCGTAGATGTTGATAGAAGGAATTGCAATAATGATCCAGTTGACCGCAATTTTTAAAAGGGATCCGCTGATCAGCGCAATCATCGGCAGCTTTTCTTTCCCGGACGCCTGCAGAATAGCGTTTTCCATTAAAACAATGCAGACAAAGAACGACGCGATCCCCATGATGCTCAGCAAACCGGGGCCGGCTTTATGACTGTTCGGATACAGTACATTAACAATCGGGAAAGATAGAACAGCGAGTCCAACGCCCATGGGCATCGAAATGACCGAAGCGATCCGCATGGCATCTTCCGAAGTCTTTTCCGCCTCATGCCGGTTCCCTTTTGCAATAGCTCCCGCAACCGCCGGGACAATGGCAATGGTAAGCGGGGTCATAAATGCTGCCGGAAGATTAAACAGCGTCTGTACCTTCCCGTATACACCGAACAATACGCCCGCCATGTGTTCGGAGAACCCCGCCACGGCGAGCCTGCTGTGGCAGATTCCGGGATCCAGCGAACTCAGAATCGCCATAATGCTTGCTCCGAGTGAGATCGGTACTCCGATCCGCAGAATATTAGCCGCTATGGCTGCAGTACTTTCCGTTACTTCATGGGGTTCGTAATCCGTCGGTCTGTAATACCTGGTTTTATAATAGATCATGTAGGCCAGAGAAATAACCGAACCGATGGAAACCCCAAGAATCGCGCCGGCTGACGCCTCCGAAAGACCGCGCCCCATTCTGACGAGCAGGCCTGCAATGGCAAGTCCGGAGATCACTTTAAACAGAACCTCCAGGACTTCATCGACCGTGGTCGGAATCATGTTTCCGTTTCCCTGGCAATAGCCGCGATATGCCGACACCAGGCACACAAGCAGGATTGCCGGAGCCATAGCCCGCACACTCAGGGCAGCATCCGGCTTTTTCAGGTAGAATTCTGCCAGCCAGTGGTTTCCGAAAAACATGATGAGGGAAAAAAGGATACCGATCACCGCAAAAGTTCCGACCGCTGTCCGGAATGTTTTCTCCTTAAGCGCCGTCTTCCCATGCGCGTCCGCTTCCGCAATCATCCGGGAAAGCGCAACCGGAAGCCCCGCAGTGGAAAGGGTGAAAAAGATATTGTATACGTTATAGGTCGACAGGAAAATCCCGTAGCCGTAATCGCCGAGGATGTTGCCGAGAGGAACTTTGTACAGCGCGCCTAGAATCTTCATGATGACAACGCCGACGGTCAGAATGGCGGCGCCGTGAATGAAATTCTGCCGTCTTGTTTCCGCCTGTTTCATACTGCCATGATGCGGCGTGCAACAAATACACCGCTTGCGGATGCATGTGAAAGGGAATGCGTAACGCCTGAACCGTCGCCGATGACGTAAAGTCCCCTGCGTTCGGTTTCCAGGTTCTCGTCAATTTCCACTTCCATATTATAAAACTTTACTTCGACCCCATACAGCAGCGTGTCATCGTTTGCGGTGCCGGGTGCAATCTTGTCAAGTGCATAAATCATCTCGATGATGCCGTCAAGAATGCGTTTGGGGATGACCAGGCTCAGATCTCCCGGAGTTGCCGTAAGCGTCGGAGTAACAAAGCACTCGCGAATGCGCGCTTCCGTCGAACGTCTGCCGCGGACCAGATCACCGAAACGCTGTACCATGACTCCGCCTCCGAGCATGTTCGACAGTCTGGCGATACTTTCGCCATATCCGTTTGAATCCTTAAACGGCAGCGAAAAATGCTTGGATACCAGCAGGGCGAAATTTGTGTTCTCCGTATGTTTCGAAGGATCCTCGTAACTGTGCCCGTTCACCGTGACGATCCCATTGGTGTTTTCATTCACAACAACACCATGCGGATTCATACAGAAAGTACGCACCATATCCTCAAACTTCTGCGTGCGGTAAACAATCTTGCTTTCATACAATTCGTCAGTCAAAGGCTCAAAAATCTCTGCAGGGAGCTCAACACGCACGCCGATATCGACACGGTTCGAACTTGTTTTGATCCCCAGGTTTTTGCATACGCCTTCCAGCCATTTGCTGCCGCTTCTGCCGACAGAAAGAACACAGTACCTGCAGCTATAAACCTGTTCCCCTACATGGATCTCATATCCGTCGGTGCACTGGGTCACTTCGGTAATGGACGAATTGAAATAGAAATCGACGCGGTCCTTCAGTTCACGGTACAGATTTTCGAGGACGATATAATTGATATCCGTTCCGAGATGGCGGACCTGGGCATCGAGAAGATGAAGCCCGTTTTCCAGGCACATCCGCTTGATTTTTGTATTTGCAGTGGAATACAGCTTTGTCCCTTCCCCGCCATGACTCAGATTGATCTGGTCAACATACTTCATCAGGTCAAGGGCTTTCTGTTTTCCGATATGCTCATACAGCGTTCCGCCGAACTGATTGGTGATGTTATATTTCCCGTCAGAAAAAGCACCGGCTCCTCCAAACCCGCTCATGATGCTGCAAACCGGGCAGCGGACACATGTTTTGATTTTATCACCGTCAATCGGGCATTTTCTCTGTTCCAGTGGACGGCCGAGTTCAAAGACGGCAATCTTCAGATTGCTTTTTGCCAATTCATAGGCCGTAAAAATGCCGCCGGGACCTGCTCCGACAATAATCACATCGTAATTCACGAAAACACCTTCTTAAACAGCAGACGCCTGTGGGACTCCACAGGCGTTCTGCTCAAATATCCTTTATGAAAGATAGCACAGGAACGGGTTTCTGTCAAGCATGGGAGCCGCTTCAAAGAAAAGAGTCCGGTTCAGCCGTTCTTGCTCCTGATGTATTCATCGATGCTTTTTGCGCCGGCTTTTCCGGCGCCCATCGCCAGAATAACCGTAGCAGATCCCGTAACGGCATCGCCGCCTGCAAAAACGCCGGGACGGCTGGTCACGCCGTTTTCATCCGCCTGAATTCCACCTTTGCGTGTAAACTCGAGCCCCTGGGTGGTGTTGCGGATCAGCGGATTCGGGCTGGTACCTATCGCGATGATCACCGTATCCACGTCAAGAATCCAGTTGGAGTCCGGGACGGCAAGCGGTTTCCGGCGGCCTTTTTCATCCGGTTCTCCGAGTTCCTGACGGATCAGTTCAATCCCGGTAACGTGACCGCTTTCATCACCGTGAATCGCGCAGGGATTATTCAGCAGATTAAATTCAATTCCTTCCGCCTCGGCGTGTTCCACTTCCTCTTTTCGGGCAGGGAGCTCGTCTTTTCCCCGGCGGTAGGTGATGTATACATGCTCGGCACCGAGACGCTTTGCCACGCGCGCAGCATCCATGGCAACGTTACCCGCCCCGACGACAGCTACCCGATGGAACCGTTTGATGGGTGTATCATAGTCGTCCCGGTACGCTTTCATCAGGTTTGTTCTGGTCAGAAGCTCATTGGCGCTGTAAACGCCCAGGAGGTTTTCACCCGGAATATGCAGGAACTGCGGCAATCCGGCGCCGGACCCGATGAAGATTGCTTCAAATCCGTCTTCAAACAGTTCATCCACCGTAATGGATTTCCCGATAATGGCGTTGTTAACAATCTTCACGCCCATTTTAGTCAGGTTTTCAATTTCAGCGGCGACAATCTCCTTCGGAAGCCGAAACTGCGGAATACCGTATACCAGAACACCGCCCGATTTATGAAACGCTTCAAATATCGTGACGTCATAACCCATTTTGCGAAGATCTCCGGCGCAGGTCAGGCCGGCAGGACCGGACCCGATTACCGCCACCCGGTGTCCGTTGGAAGGAGGAACCGTTACTTCCGGCAGATCCGTCTTCGCCATATGATAGTCCGCAACAAAGCGCTCCAGTCGGCCGATGCCGACGCTCTCCCCTTTCAGACTGCGAACGCACTTTGATTCACACTGCTTTTCCTGGGGACAGACACGGCCGCAAACCGCCGGCAGTGAATTGGTGCTGGTAATAATTTCATATGCAGCATCAAAATCTCCTTCGCGAACTTTTTCAAGAAAACGCGGAATTTTAACCGATACCGGACATCCGCTTCTGCAAGGAGCGTTTTTACAGTCGAGGCAGCGGGCCGCCTCCTTCATGGCGGTTTCCGCATCATAACCCAGCGCGACTTCATCAAAATTCCCGGAGCGTACGACGGGATCCTGTTCGGGCATCTCGTTCTTGGTCATGCTCATATTGACTTTCAGATTAGCCATTGCGTTTTCCTCCCGTGATGTTGCAGATGTGTTTTGCCGCTTCATCCTGTTCGTCTTTATAGAAGGCTGCGCGTTTTAGCAGGCTGTCAAAATCAACTTCATGCGCATCAAAATCCGGGCCGTCGACACAGGCGAACTTGGTTTCTCCGCCGACGATCACACGGCAGCCGCCGCACATACCCGTCCCGTCAACCATGATGGGATCCAATGATATGATCGTTTTGATTCCGTAAGGCCGGGTAACATCCGCAAGGAATTTCATCATGATGTCCGGACCGATCGCAATGACCCGGTCAAACTGAGGTTTCCCTTCCGCAATATTCGCTTCGATTTCCTGTTTCAGGAACACCGTCGTGAATCCCTTTTCTCCGTAAGTGCCGTCATCCGTGCACATAATCAGCTTATTGGAAGCTTCCTTCAGTTCCTCTTTCAGGATTACGATGTCGGCGCTGCGAAAACCGGCAATAAAGGTTACATCAATGCCTCTGGCATGCATCTCCTTGGCAATCGGATAAGCAATAGCGCACCCGACGCCGCCGCCGACGACGCAGACCTTTTTCAGACCTTCCATTTCGGTGGCTTTCCCAAGAGGTCCTACAAAATCACTGATGTAATCTCCTTCTTCAACCGTGTGAAGCATCCTGGTGGTTTTGCCCGCAGCCTGAACCATGACGGTTACAGTCCCCTTTTCCCTGTCATATCCGGCAACGGATACCGGGACACGTTCCCCCTGTTCATCCAGGCGGAAAATGACAAACTGCCCGGCCTGCGCATGACGGGCCACCAGGGGTGCTTCGATTTCAAACAGACAGATGGACTTTGCGTCATTCAGGAATCGCTTGGTAACAACCTTGTACATTGCTACACTCCTCTCATATTTCGGAACAGTGTTCCGTATGTTATATGTCTAACTACTTTTTTATTATTAAAAATCAACTCTGTTGCCTTTTGAGTCTGATTCGTACCGGATGCTGATCTCAAAACAGGCCAGTCTGTTGACCCGACCGGAGAAATAACTGACATTTCCCTCCGTTCCCCAACTCAGTTCAATTCTGTCGCCGAGTTTGGCCTCATTCAGATAAGCCGCGCGTACGAGTCTGTAACGCTCCCCGGGAATGGGTTTTTCAATGCAGCTTTCTGCCAGCTTAAAATAACGCGCATTGTTCATGTGCACATTGGTGTCCAGATCCGACGGCTGGACAGGATACTCCATCTGATGCACTGTGTTTACCTTTTCCGGATTTGCCGGCCTTCCGATGGCATAATCGGTGACTTCTCCCGGAATCTGCAGCGGATAATCTGCCGGATCGACCATTTTTCGGGATTCCCGGTCCACAATGGTCCAGATTCCGGCGGCGGTCAGAACAAGGGCTCCCTCCTGATCCGTGATCCGGTAATTACGCTGACTCATCTTGTGCCGAAACGGCATGGCCCATGTCTGAATGAAAAGATCTTCCCCGGTCAGGACCGGCCGTTCAAAGAGCACTTCATAGCGCACGACGACCCACATCAGGCCGAATTTTGCAAGATCATCACTGGAGGCATGATACAGCGCCGACGCTTCACCGGCAGCATCCTGAAGTTCGTGGAACAGGAATGTCAGATCCCAGCCTGAATGCGGAACCCGAACTACTTTTTCATACAAGACTACTGCTCCTCCAACTGCTCAATATAAACCCAGGAACTGTTATCATGCGGAATCAGATTGATGACAACCGGAACAAAACGATCGTGAACATTCCCATACGGAACACTGCCCTCCATATCCTGAAGGTTAAACGTATAGGTATATCGATCGGTACGATAGAAAACCCGGTCATATATTTTCATAAACAGAACCGCATTCTGCCCGCTGTCCTCATTGTTGCGCACAAGAGATCTCGGACTGTCCGTATAAATGGAGAGGAGCCCGTTACGCTCTTTCAATTCATTGGCCACATATACGGCAAATCCGCAGATTGCCGTAACCGGGTCAGGCTCGGTGGACATCTCACGGGAATATAAAAACTTGGCTTTCACGGATTCTCCTTCCGCATTCTGAACCGTTTCCACAACCGGATGCATCACATCAGCAAGAACAACTTCGTCAAACCCGATCTCATAGAGTTCCTTCACGAGGTCGACAATATAGTTCCTCAATTCCGAGTTGTATGGATCCAGCCAGGTTCCGTAATCATCCGCATAATTAAATCCGGCTTCCGTACGGAGAGCATACTGAGAACTCCGTGTCGCAAGCAAATCGTCTATGAAGCAGCTGATCTGAGCTACCATATATACTTTTTTCCCATCCTCACGCTCTTTCAGAGTAGGGATCAGTGCGGGAAGAGAATTGGAAAAATCAGTGTCGGTTGACAAACCGTAACTGACGGCAAGCGGTGATTTGGAGTTCCAGACGAGCTGCCCGCTGCGCGGCTTCATTTCAAGCATCAGAGCATTTCCGTCAACCAGTTTGCCGGCAGCATCCTGCAGACTTTCCAGGCTGATTTGCCCGGCATTCAGGTAGATGGCACGAAGCGGTTTCACGTTTCGCCCGGCTGTCGCCTCAATTCGAGAATAGTCAGGCGCCTCGAAAACAATTTCCGGAACAACAGTCTCAAAAACCATCTCGTCAGATTCTGAGTTTGAAACCAAAGGCTCCGCTTCCCTTTCGCTGTCTGAAAATACGACTTTAACTCCATCATCCGTAATGGTTGCATATTTCTGAACTCCGTAAAACAGCACAACGAGCAAAGTGATAATGCCGAGAAGCAGAACGAAAGGAATCAGCCAGTAGTTCCTTCGCTGCCTTCTGCCGCGATAAAAATCAGTGTTTTTAGCCAAAAGTCATTCACCTGCTTATGAAGGAAAGCTCATTCAATTTTTGAAATCCGGCGAATATGACGCTCGTCATTTGAAAACGGAGTATCAAGAAACGTATCGATAATTTTCATGGCCAGTCCTTCTCCAACGACACGCGCCCCCAAAGCAAGGATATTGGCGTCATTATGCAGACGGGTTGCTTCCGCAGAAAAACAATCCCCGCAAAGTGCGGCCCGAATCCCCGGAACCTTATTAGCGGAAATCGAAATCCCGATGCCGGTTCCGCAGATAATAATCCCGTATTCGTATTCTCCGCCTGCGACCGCATGAGCTACCGCTTTCCCGAAATCAGGATAGTCGCAGCTGTCTTCCGTATAGGTACCGAAATCATGATAGGTTTCCCCGCGCTTTTCCAGATGCTTCAGGACTGCCTGTTTCAGAGCAAATCCGCCGTGATCACTGCCAACTGCAATCATGATGCCCTCCACAACAATTTAAAAAGATAAAGAAGAATGCTAAATCATTATAGCGATTTCACCGGATGATGTCAATGCGGCATAAAAAAGGGATACCGTGCAGATCAGGCACGGTATCCCTGAGATTTATTATTATTTTCTTCTGGCATGCTGCTTTCTCTCGGTGTTTCTGCGTTTATCGGCATTCTTGCTGTCCGAAGCCTGCATAAACTTTTTCAGCTTTTCCTCAAAACTGAGATCCGCAGTGGGCGGCGCAACTTCTCCGAAGTCTGCCATATGCGGTTTCGCAGGTACGACAGGAGGCGGTGCGGGTTTTTTCTCCGGTTCTTTCTGCTCTTCCAGAACACGCTTGATGGAAAGGTTGATTTTTCCCTGTTCGTTGATATCAAGGACTTTCACCTTAACCGTCTGCCCGACCTGAAGGTGTTCATGGACGTCTTTCACAAAGGTATTTGCGATTTCAGATATATGGACCAGGCCGCTTTTCCCGCCGGGAAGAGAAACAAATGCACCGAAATTCATAATTCCGGTTACTTTGCCTTCCTGAATGCTGCCAATTTCTACTGCCACAAAGGATCAGCTCCGTCTCAGAGGGTGCTTTTATACTGCTTTCTTTAACGTTTCAATCTGTGTGCTTTCGTTGAAACAATATCGGAAAATTGCCTATAATATAAATGAAATCATCAGATTTGAAAAGAGTTTTTTTGTACAAATATAAAATTTTTTGTAAACAAAAAGCTTTTTTGCCCATAATTCGTAAAATTATGCGCAGCTTTCCTCCGGGATTTCGGCTTATACGGAATTTCGAATAACAGTAATAATTCAGCAGAATGTTCTGTGAGAGCAGTTTTCTGAGCAGAAAATCAACCCTGATTGTTCGAACTTATAACATGAAATCCCTGCTGTCCGTTTGCAGGAGGACAGCAGGGATTATCAATTCTTAATGGCTGTTGAAATAGTACAGGGCAGTACTGTCGGTCAGAACAGCGTCGCATTTCCCGGCATAAAGCTGAGAAAAGCACTCTGTTGTCCCTCCGGCAAGCCGGGTGATCTGCCCAAGCCGTTTCACCAGTTTTTGATCTGTGTTGAGAGCATCCATCGCTTCCGGAGTGGATGGCATCACCATCTTCTTGCCGTTCAGCATCATCTTGTTCATCGTATAACTGCTCGCACGCACTGCAACGACAATGTCATTCTTTACATAAGGGCCGTATCTGGAATAAATCCTGCTTTCCACTTCCTCAGGGTCAAGGGCCAGCCCTCCCCAGGCACAGTCTATGTTTCCGGAAGACAATTCAATGTATACGTTTTCCTTTTCAATCGGCTGCATCTTAATATGCCATCCGAGTTTTTCACAGACCGCTATGGCAAACTCAATATCAAAGCCCCAGTATTCCCCGTTAGCCTGATAGGCAAGCGGAAAAGAATTGATATCAAGACCGATAATAAAGTCACGATACTCTGTCGGCGGCAGATCTTCCAGGCGGATGTTGGAATTCGGAAATGAAATGATTCTCTGCCCGAACCACTTATTTGAAAGTTCTCCCAGTTTTCCCTCCGCATCCAAGGCCTGGATCGCTCCGATGACGTAATAGGCTGTAGGGTCATCATTGCGGAATGCAACGGAGTATTCCTGTTCCACCAGTGTTTCAACAGCTTTCACGCCGTATCCTGTACCGCCCCTTCCGCAGCCTGATAAGAAGAAGAGCAGCGTACAGAGCATAAGAATGCAGACTGATGATCGAGTGATATATTTCATGACAGTTTTACCTTCAGCTTATTTGGTGTGTCTTTTTGTGCGACGCGCAGTATACCGGATCACACCCCACAGGATCATAGCAAAAACCGCAGCGGAAAGCCCCCATAAAAGGATCCCGCGGTGATGTTCGGAGCCGAGCTGATCTGAAACCTGCTCAGAAATCCCGGCATCCTGCTCAGGATCCGGATCCACATCTTCGAGAGGAAGCTCATTTTCATGCTCAGACGAAACCTGCATTGCAGCGGGGATTTCGTCCTCTTCCGGCACAGGCTCTTCCGTCTTCGCAAATTCCTGCCGGAGAACAGAGAGCTCTGCATCTGCTTTCAGGGTATAGTCAAAAAACAGTTCTGCCAAGTCTGAAATAATGATCTCGGAAATCCCCCCGTACTGTGTCAGCACGGTAAGAACAACCGGATTGGGCGTGTACAGGATGCCGGCGGTGTGGTTCCAGTCGTTTCCGTCTTCATCGTGATAATTGCCGTACTTCTGGGCAATTTCATAACCGCAGTCTTCCAGCTTGAGCCGGAAGTAATGGCCGGGCTGAGCTTCTTTCAGTCGTTCTGCAATTTCAGGGAAGCGCTCCGGTTCGGAGTAGAGAGTGTTCATGACCTCAGTCATAAAACGGGCGGAAAAACAGCTGTAAGCACGATACTCCCAGGAAAAGTAATCATCCGGCAAGTCGGTATACGCGCAGAACAGATCTCTGCAGTTTGCAGGCTCTGCAAGATTCAGCATCATGGAATATGCAATATCATTATTGGAATAAGTCAGAACTTCCTCTTCAATATAGGATAACGGCATTCCGAGGATTTCGGAATCCTGTGTCAGTTCCCCTGCCGCTTCTTTTTCGGCATAAAGCATCATCAGCGGGACTTTGTACAGACTTGCGGAATAATACCAGCGGTCTTCGTTATGATACCAGGATTCCCCAGTTTCAGTATACACATAACCGACAGAGATCAGATCAGGGCTCAATCCGTTCTCTTCCAGATAACGGTCAAACATGGTTTGGATCTCATCGACATGAATGACACCCCGATTCATCTCATCCGGGTCATGATCCGCGTTAGCGTACGGTATTGCACGGAGCATCGCAGTCAGTATGAACAGCAGCGCAAGGATTTGCCGCCTGATTGGTTTTTCCATGAACATGTGCATCGCCGCATCACCTGTTTGCGTATCATACAGGAAACCGCAGTTGAAATCAAGTGAATAAAGATTAAATCTTGTCCGGTCGAGTTCACGCTCCGTTGACTGCCGTAACAGATGTAACCAGAGGCTGAGGTCCGTTATACCAGCTCAGGATTCCTTCCAGGCTCACCGTATCCCCGATCCGGAACTCCTGTACCGTCCTGTAAACTTCAGATTCTGCTCCGCATAGACTGGATTTCACGAGAAACGTGCACGTTACTCCGGAATTGGATGCTGTAAAATAAAGGTCAGATTGTTTTTCCGAACTCCCTGAATTATCCCATCCGTAATAAAACGCCGAGACCCCGTCAAACATCGGCTCAATCTTCATATTCCGGAACCGGACACGCTGATTCTGATGGTAGTAAAGTTCATCGGAATCCAGAAAATCCGAGGCATCGAACGGGCTTGCAATATATGTGCCGTCCAGCAGGAGAAAGCCGGCATCCGTCAGCTGCAGATTCCCGGAGAATTCAGTTTTATATCCGCTGACCCGAAGCTTTCGCCCCACATACAGCGCATCATATTCTTCAGGGGAACACGGCAGATGATAGATATAATATGCGCCTTCTTCATCCTGCAGCCAGAGGCTCGTTTTCCCTTCATTCCAGGCTTCCTTTTCCTGAAGATAACTCTCAATCGTTATCGGCTGATCTCCGGCGGAACTGAGATACTCGGAGTAGCTTGCCACAGTTTCCTGCCTGGGTTCTTTCCGTGCCGGAACTGCTGTCGTGTCATCCGTCGTCTTGGTACCGGGAAGCCGATATTCTTCCAGATCGGCCTCCGAATTGGCTGCCTGAGGCAAACCGCAGCCGATCAGGAAAAAACAGATGAGCAGAAAAGCGAGCGCCTTACATCTTCTCATGAAGCATCTCCTTTTATACCACCTGGAAAAGATAAAACTTCAGATACTCTGTTTCCGGTACATTCCATAAGACCGGATGATCCGGAGCCTGCTGACGCACTTCAATCTGGCGAAGACTGACCCCGGCATCTCTTGCAGCAGAACGAAGCATCTCTTCAAAGTCTCTGATTGCCATAAAGTGGCTGCAGCTGGCAGTGGCGAGATATCCGCCGCGCGGAAGGAGCTTCATAGCGCGGTAGTTGATCTCCTTGTATCCTCTTTCGGCATTTGTGACCGTTTTTCTGGATTTTGTAAACGCCGGCGGATCCAGAACAATCAGATCATAATGCGTTTCGCCGGATTCGGCAAGTCTCGGCAGCAGCTCAAAAACATCTTCCGTAATAAAATCAATTTTTGAATCCAAACCGTTTCTTAGTGCGTTTGCCTTCGCGGTTTTGATTGCGGTATCCGAAATATCAACCGCAGTCACCATCTTCGCTCCGCCCATGGCAGCATTTAGGGCAAACGAACCGGTATGAGTAAAGCAGTCCAGAACGGTTCGGTCCTTTGCAAGCTGTGCAACAGCACGGCGATTATACTTCTGATCCAGGAAAAAACCAGTCTTCTGCCCATTTTCAACGTCCACAAGATAACGAATCCCGTTCTCGGTAATCTCCGCGGCAGTTTCTCCATAATCCCGCGTCCCTGCGATCGAAAACCATCCTTTTCCGGGAAGCAGGCCTTCTTTCTCCCGCAGAAGATTGTCGTTGCGTTCATAGATTCCCCGGATCAAAACGCCGTCCGATTCCAGGCACTGCAGGATCATCGGATACAGCATCGGTTTTATCTGCTCCATTCCGAAAGACAGGCATTGTGCTACAAGCAGATCGGAAAACCGGTCAACCGTGAGCCCGGGGAATCCGTCAGCTTCCCCGAAAACAATCCGGCAGCAGCTGATGTCGTTTCCCATCACGGTCTTGCGGTAACTCCATGCATATTCGACCCTTCTCCGCCAAAACGCCTCATCAAAACGGTCGTTTGCATTTCGGGAGAGGATCCGAACGCGTATTCTGCTGTTTTTACTGAGAAAGCCTGTTCCCATGTATTTCCCGTTTTCGGAAGCCGCATCGACGAGGCATCCGTTATCCAGGTTTGAGTCGTCCGTCAGGATTTCATCGGAATAGATCCACGGATGCCCGTTTTGAATGCTTCTGACCCCTTTTTTTGAAATGAACAGTTTTGGATACGGCCGTTCGCTTTTCATCCCAGCACTTCCTTGTCGCAGATTCTTATCATCCGGCGAAATCATCCTGTCCTGATAAATACACGAAAATCCCCGAATCCTAAGAAGGTCGGGGATTTCAGTCTGGAGCGGATGATGGGAGTCGAACCCACCTTATCGGCTTGGGAAGCCGGAGTTCTACCGATAAACTACATCCGCACTATTCTGAAAGTATGTGCGTATCATATCATAATCAGGAATGATTTTCAATAGCGAATTTGCTGCATTCGGAATCTGCAGCTTGCAAAGAGTCTTCTCTGGACGTATAATAAATTTATTATATATTGTAACAAAGGTGTTTTTGCATGCTGGATGCATTAAAAGATGCTCTGATCGATACGTTAAAAATTACTCCGTTCCTCTATCTTACCTACCTGTGCATGGAGTACCTGGAAGCCCATACCGAGGACAGAATTCAAAACCTGGTCAAACGTGCCGGATGGATGGGACCGTTTTGGGGCAGTCTTCTGGGCGCGGTACCGCAATGCGGTTTTTCTGCGGCAGCCTCGAACCTTTACGCCGGCAGAACGATTACACTCGGAACGCTTATCGCGATTTTCCTTTCCACCTCCGACGAGATGCTTCCCATCATGCTCTCAGAATCTGTTCCCGTGACAAGAATTCTGAGAATTCTGCTCGTAAAAGTCGTAATCGGCATCATCTGCGGTTTTTTGATCGACGGATTCTGTCATCTCAGGAACAGCAGAAAAACCGGGCAACCGGATGACGGCGAGGCTTTTCTGATCGAGCGGCTCTGCGAGAAGGAACACTGCCATTGTGAAAACGGAAGCATTGCCCTTTCCGCGCTGAAGCATACCGGAAATATCCTTGTCTTTGTTCTCGCCGTCACGTTTCTTTTGAATCTGTCTTTCCTGTTTTTGGGGGAAGACACATTGAATTCTCTCGTCAAGTCAAAACCTCTGCCCGGTATTCTGATCTCGGCTCTCATCGGGCTGATTCCGAACTGCGGTGCTTCCGTTCTCCTTACTCAGATGTATCTTCACGGGATTCTTCCGGCGAGTCATCTGATCGCCGGGCTTCTGGACGGAGCCGGTGTGGGACTCTTGATTCTTTTCCGGGTAAATCCCGAACACAGACAAAACCTTCTCATCACAGGTTTGTTGTATCTGCTCTCCGTTTTGTTCGGACTGCTGCTTTATTTTCTCAATGCCGCATTCTGACTCTCAGCTTTCTACGCAGGAGGCTAAAAAATGATCACGCTCACACAAATCAAAGAGGCAGACCGGATCAAGGCACTTTCAGCGTATTATGCGATGAATATCCGTGCGAATGCCGGCGATCCGGATGTCAGCCGTATCACATCGGTTTCCGTACTGAAGATCTCAGATCGTGAAGTCGTGAATGAGGCGTTTCTCCCAATCGTTTCTGTTGAGGACGCCGACGCCCCGGATAATGCCGGGTTTTCAATTGAAAACGTGGCGGCCGGAGTGTCGAAGCTTGTTCTCGGCGAAGTAGTCGTAGCGGAACCGGAGACGGTTGTCCTGCTTCGATCAATGCTGGATGCCTTCGGATACGAGGGAGACATTCTGTTTTTGCCGGCATGCCGACTGGCTTCCGCAGTGTTTTCCTCTGTTTCCGGGGAGCACGTTGAAAGCACGGCTGCAGAACTGTCCATTCCAGATTCCGACTATTCGGAGGAACTTTGCGAAGTCTATCTGGAGGCCGACATTTTCGAACGCTGTCGAGCCGCGCTTTCAGGAGAACCGGATGAACCAGGGACAGATTCACTGCTTCTTCAGCCTCCGAAAAAACCTGCAAAGGCTCGTGGTGCCCGCCCTTCAGCCAGCAAAAAAATCCCCGTCAGCGACGAAACTTTGTCCCACTGGGCAAAATCGGCCTGGACAGCGAGCCCTTGGGTCTTTGGTGTCATTGCCATTCTTGTGCTGATTCTTGCAGCTGTTTTGCTTCCACAGTCGTCTGAGAAAAAAGTGGACCGCAATGTGCCGCCTGTCAGTTATCTTGTCCTCTCCTGGGATGAAACCGGCAAGTACGGTTCGGAGCAGAAGGCGCGTGCCGGAGAGGAAAAACCCATTCAATTCCGGATTCCTTACGGTGTATACAGTGTTCTGAACAACAACTCCATCCCGGTGGAACTGCATATTATCAATGAGAACAGCGAAAACGAAGAACCGGATTATCAGGCTGAAGATGATGCCGTTGCGGCTGAACTGAACATCTCAGATTCTGCCGAGGAAGAAGACCAACCGTCAAACAGCAGGGTGATCCTCCGCCCAAACAGCACCAGACAGATCACAATTGACACAGATCAATATTTAACCCTCTCCGAAGATGCCAAAGACCTGATTTTCTTTTATCAGTCTCCTGTTCCGGAAGAGCCTGAATCTGACACGACCGGTCAGGTCCACGCTGGTCAATCCGTCATTTATGCCTATGTGAAAGGAACTGAAGTTCGTTTCCGCAGGGCTCCGTCTTTGGAAGGGCAAATCATCGATACTCTGAATAACGGCCAGCAGGTTCAGGTTCTTGCCATCAGCGGAGAATGGACTCATGTACAGATTCGGGATCAGAAAGGATACATTTTCTCGCAGTATCTCACCACAGAAGACCCGAATCAAAAATCATCTTCAAGTCCTTCGGCAGAATCTTCCGATGCCGGACAGGCATCGGAAGAGAGTACGGAAGCAGCTCCGTCAGAATCCGTTTCTCCTGACTCTGCAATCCCTGCGGCAGATGATCTGGCCGCTGATAAAGTTCCAGAATCTCCGAATGAAGACATGCAGGAATCAGCCGCCCCAGCCGTTAACGGCGATTGATGCGGAAAGCTGAAACGTTTTTCTCAATGTTACAAAAGATCTGCACAGGAACACCCTGTGCAGATCTTTTTACTGTCTGATTGATTTCAGGAAACGAAAGGATTACTCCTCCGCGGCTTCCGTAAACTCTTCCGCGTTTCCGCTCGCTTCGCCGTCGGCATTCACTTCATATACAAGCTCATCGCCTGCTTCGGCATCTTCTGCTTCTTCGGCAACCGCCGCTCTCGCAGCTGCCTTCGCTTCATTCAGAAGCGCACGGATGGAAAGGGAGATCTTATGCTTTTCTTCGTCAATGGCTGTGATCTTTGCTTCCACGACATCACCGACACGAAGAACATCCTCGGGCTTTTCAATGCGGTGATCGGCAATCTGGCTGATGTGAATCAGCCCGTCGACACCGGGAAGCACTTCAGCAAAGGCCCCAAAGGTCATCAGCTTGACAATACGCACCTCGGCAGTGTCTCCGACAGAATAACGGTTGGTGAACATCGTCCAGGGATTGGCTTCGGGATCCTTGTAGCCGAGAGAGATCTTTCTCTTCTCACGGTCAAAGTTGATGACATAAACATCCAGTTCATCACCGACAGAAACAACTTCCGACGGCTGGTGAATTCTGCCCCAGCTGAGTTCGCTCACATGCACCATACCGTCAACGCCGCCGATATCAACAAAGGCACCGTAGCTGGTCAGTGACTTTACAACACCGTGGTACTTCTTGCCGACTTCCATTTCGTTCCAGAGTTTTTCAACACGCTCGCGGCGCTCAGCCTGGGCAACGCGGCGGATAGAGCCTACAACACGTTTTCTCGCACGGTTTACTTCGGTAATGCGAAGACGGACCGGCTTGTGCAGCAGCTGGGAAAGTTCTGCTTCACGCGGCAGATCAGTCTGGCTTGCGGGAACAAATACGCGGACACCGTTTACATTGACGACGACGCCGCCCTTATTCTCTTCCACAACGGTCCCTTCCAGGATCGCATTGCTGTCAACTGCTTCTTCCACATCGATCCATGCCTTTGCAGCATCGAGACGGCGTTTTGAAAGCATGGCAGTGCCTTCAATGTCATTCACCCGGACGACAATCGCATCGATGGTATCACCGACTTTAACAACGTCCTCAACTTTAATACCGGCATCGGTAAATTCAGAAGTGGGAATGAAACCGGAATACTTAGCGCCAAGGTCGACACTGACTTCCGTGCCGGTGATGGAAACGACAGTACCGCTGACCTTCTCCCCGTTATATATATTCTTCATGGTTTCTTCCAGCATCTCGTCAAAGCTGAGTTCCTTTTCCACTGGAACAGAAACCTTTTCCGCTACTTCTTCGGCAACAGCCTGATCGGCTTCTGCAGCCGCTTCCTCTACTGCCTCTTCGGTAACCAGAGTACCCGGAACTTCTTCCAGAACCTCATCCACTCTGATCTCATCACTCATTTTACTACTTACCTCCTTAATGATCCACGCAGGCGTTGATGCTCCCGCAGTGAGCCCGACAACCGGGAATTTTTTTAATATGGAAAAATCCAGTTCTTCCGGCCTTTCAATGAACTGAACATTTTCACAGCTTTGTCGGCATATCTCTGCAAGGTGCTGACTGTTCGCACTGTGCCGCCCACCGATCACAACCATCGCATCACAGGCAGCGGAAAGCGCAGCCGCTTCCTCCTGTCTTTTTGATGTTGCAAAGCATATTGTATCAGAAATATCCGCATTTGTACATCTTTTTTTTATGGCATTTACGCATTCATCAAAATTGTTTTTTGTCTGCGTCGTCTGCACAACAACCGTGATCGGATCATTCCATTTTTCCGGATGATCCGTCAGCCAGCTCTCGGTTTCCGAAGAATCCTCCACCACCACATATTCGCCGCATCGGGCGCGGATCGCCTCAACTTCCGGATGGTGTTTCATCCCAATGATGATGACAAAACGGCCTTCGCTGCCGGCTTTTTCAACAATCCTGTGTATGAACTGCACTTTCGGGCAGGTGGCATCGGATATCACGGCATTTTTCCCCTCCAACGCCGTGATCGTATCCGGCGGAACTCCGTGGGCACGAATCAGCACATGCTCTCCCGGATGAACTTCATCGACGGAATGGACAATCCGCAGCCCAAGATCCGTCAGTCTGCGTACTTCATCTTCGTTATGAATCAGCATCCCGAAACTGGCGCACGGACCGTCCAGGAGCATGGTTTCGGCCATTTTAACCGAACGGCTGACTCCGAAGCAGAAACCCGCGCTTTCAGCGATCCTTAGTTCTTTCAAATTGTTTCCTTCTCCACGGTGTCAACGGTAAAAAAGCGTTCCAGTATCAACTGGCTTACAGCTGAAAAACTCTCTTCAAAATTCAGTTCGGTCGTATCGACCAGAACTGCATCCTCCGCGCGGCGCAAAGGAGCGGTTTCCCGCGTGCTGTCCTGTTCATCGCGATACAGGATATCCTGTAAAACCGATTGAAAATCCGTATCGATTCCCTTTTCCCGGAGTTCTTTCAGCCTGCGCTGCGCCCGTGCTTCCGCACTTGCGGTCAGGAAGATCTTCAGGTCAGCGTTGGGAAGAACGACTGTGCCGATATCCCTGCCGTCCATAATCACATGATGGGTCCTGGCAATTTGCCTCTGCATCTCCAGCAGATAACTGCGCACAACCGGGAGTGCCGAAACATCAGAAGCGCAGATGGATACTTCCGGCAGCCGAATCGCGTCCGAGATGTCCTCTCCGTTTAAAAACATTCTCTGTTCTCCGCTGTCGTTGTAACGCAGGTCAATGGCCAGGCCGGGTAAAATACCAGAAACTTCAGAAGCTGATTTTCTGTCAACACCTGCGCGAAGTGACGCCAGGCCGACTGCACGATAGATTGCGCCCGTGTCCACATAGAGAAAATCAAACGCCGATGCACATCTGCGGGCTATTGTACTCTTTCCTGCGCCGGATGGTCCGTCAATTGCAATTGAGTAATACTTTTTCATCATTCCTGCTCAGCTTTCTTTGATTTTTTCCCGGCTGAAATGCCTGCAAGCCGGCCTGTCGACCAGGCGATTTGAAGATTAAAGCCTCCCGTATAGGCATCCAGATCAAGAACTTCCCCCGCAAAAAAAAGACCGGAAACAAGTTTTGACTCCATACTTCGCGGATTCAGCTCTTTTGTGCATACGCCGCCGGCCGTGATAATCGCTTCTGCCCATGGCCTTGTTCCGGAAAGCGGAACCGGGAAAGCCTTAAAGGCGCAAAGAAGCTTTCTGCGCATTTCCTTTGTAACGGAGTTTGCTTTCAAATCTGCCGGAATCCCTGAAATCCTGATCAGTTCCGGAATCAGGGACTGCGGTGCAAGTTCCCCGAGTGCATGCCGGAAATCCCGGTTTCTGTACTTTGCTAAATCACGCAGCAGACGATCGTCCAGTTTTTTTTCATCCAGTGCGGGCTTCAGGTCTATTTCCATCCGGTAGTTACACCGGTCCCAATGCAGCATTCTTGCCGATGCGGACAAAACAAGCGGGCCGGAAACACCGAAATGGGTAAAAAGCATTTCTCCCTGATCGGAGCACAGCAGCCGTTCATCCTCATAGATGCGAACTGTCACGTTCTTCAGGCTCAGTCCCTGCAGTCTCTGACAGCAGGGGTCCGGGCTTTCAAGCGGGACAAGCGACGGGCGCAGTGCGGCAATTTGATGTCCTGCCGACTCGGCAAAGCGATATCCATCACCTGTTGAGCCGGTCAAAGGGTAAGACATTCCGCCGGTGCAGACAACACAGCAGGTGCATTTAATCAGCTGGTCGCCAACGAGTACACCGATCATTGCCCCATCCTGAAAGGAGAGTTCCGATACACATCCCTGCCGGATGGATACCCCTGCATTTTTACACAGTCTGATCAAGAGGTCAGCAACATCATCCGCACGATCCGACTGTGGGAACACCCGTTTTCCCCGTTCGGTCTTCAACGGGAGTCCGTTCTGCTCAAAAAAAGCAATGGTATCCTGCGGTGGGAACGCCGTCAGTGCGCTGTAAAGGAATCTGCCGTCCCCGGGAATATGCCGGAGCATCTCGTTGACCTCACATTCATTGGTCAGATTGCAGCGGCCTTTTCCGGTAATTCGAAGTTTTCTGCCAAGTTTTGCATTTTTATCCAGCAGCAGAACGGACGCACCCTGTTCAGCCGCGTTTAATGCAGCAATCAGGCCTGATGCGCCTCCGCCGATCACAACGACGTCCGTTTTCATTTCCGCTGATCTCCAAAGACGGAAGCGATTTCTTCCGCTGAAAGTTCTCGGGTCTTTCCGGTCGGCAGGTTTCCCAGAGCAAGTCCGCCGACGGAAACACGAATCAACCGATCCACATGCAGTCCTGCCATCTCACACATTCTGCGTATTTCCCGGTTTTTCCCTTCACGCACTGTAATATCCAGGACGGCCTGTTCAGCATTCTGTTTCAGAACACGAAGCTTTACCGCCTGTACTTCAGCGCCGTCCAACAGAAATGGTTCCCGAAGCCTGTGAATCCCGGAATTGATCTGCGATCCGGAAACACTCGTCCGGTATGTTTTCAGAACTCCCCGGGACGGATGCATACAGTTCATTGCAAAATCACCGTCATTGGTCATCAGAAGCAGGCCTTCCGACATGATATCCAGTCTTCCGACCGGATAAATTCTTCCGGCATCGGAAGGCAGCAGTTCACGCACGGAAAGTCTTCCCTTCTCATCGTGCAGCGAGCATACATAACCGCGCGGTTTGTTGAGGATAAAGTAACGCTTCTTCTCTGTTGCGGGAATCGGTTTATCATCTACCAGAACAGAATCGCCTTCCTCAGCCTTGTCCCCCAACCCGGCAGTCCTGCCGTTCAAAGTCACCCGTCCGGCTGTGATTGCCTCTTCTGCGGCACGCCGCGACATGAGTCCGGATTCAGCAATGATTTTTTGCAGGCGCTCTGCCATCAGGTTGCGTTCTTCTGCCTCTCGATAAAGTTGTCAACCTTATCCATGACCTGCGGCACCAGGTCAATCAGGCGGTCAATGGTGTTGTTTGCAGGAGGAGTAACGTTGATCATGCGAATGACGCCCTCTTTAATCACCAGGAAGCCGATTGGTTCAATTTTTACACCGGTCGCGTTGCCGCCGCCGTAAGGGCGGTCTCCGCCGATTTTTTTCCCGGTAAACTCAACTCCGCCGCCGCCAAAGCCAACGCTGACTTTTGAAATCGGAACAAGGGTGATGCCGTCCGGTGTATAAATGGGATCTCCGACAACGGTGTCAACTTTCAGCATATTCTTTACGTTGTCCATCGTAGCCTGCATCAGATTGCCGATCGGATTGATGTTCTCCATGTTCATATTTCCTTTCTTCATACAATGATATTACAAGGTACAGTGCCGGTATTATCTGAGGAATCAGGATGCATCTCAGGCCACATCCTGTTCGGCTTCCATTTTTTCACGATCCTCCGGATGCTGCTTCAGCCAGGCTTCCAGCGCTTTCTGTTCTTCTTTTGCTTCCGCCCTGGTCCGGCGTTTGCTGCGCAGGTAAATCCTCAGAGCGGCAAATGCAATCCCGAGTCCCGTTCCTATGATCTGGCCGATCCGAATTGTCATCGTCAGTCCGAATTCTAAAAACATATCATCCCGGACAAAATCAATGTCAGTCCATACACTGCTGTCCTTACAATGGAATCGTTCCGTGCAGATCGGCGAAAGCTGTGAAAGCCCTGCATTGACGATGGAAAAAACCCGAGCAATGGTATAAGGCTCCCAGCCTGCCGCAATCCAGTGCAGCACAAATCGCTCGACCTTGAACTTCTTCCCAAAACGCC
This sequence comes from Oscillospiraceae bacterium, assembly GCA_017395085.1. Classification (GTDB taxonomy): domain Bacteria; phylum Bacillota; class Clostridia; order Oscillospirales; family Oscillospiraceae; genus Limivicinus. The sequence goes on from JAFPWF010000027.1 coordinate 129,971, forward strand.
CGAAACGCTTCAGGACTGTTCTCAGCAGTTCAAGAATCTCCTCCGCATTGAACGGTAATTCCCGTTTTTTCCGGGGGGCTGATTCTTCTTTTTTATCCTGCGGCGGTTTTTCCTTCTTTTTTCTCGCTTTAGAGGGTTTTTCTTCTTTCTGGCTTTTTTTCGGTTTCGGGATCAGCTGAAGCCTGATCCAAGCCGCTTTTGCCGACAGCCGGACCACGCCGTCTTCATAACGGATATCAGCTCCGACGGGGATCAGCATAATCAGCGTCACGATCACGACGATCACGGCAAGTATAATCCACCCTACCATGAAGGCTTATCCCTCCTCTCCTGCGGAGTCCGCAAACAGATCTGTCTGTTCTGAATCCTGTGCAGTCAGTCTGGCAATGGACTGACGCAGTTTTTCTGCTCCTTCGCTTCCCTTCTCTTCCGGAAGCGGAGGCAGTTCCTGCAGATTCTGAATACCCATCACACGCAGAAAGACATCTGTCGTTGCGAAAAGCGTCGGTCTTCCGGGTGCGTCCAGTCGTCCGCAGGGAGCAATCAGACCGCGCTCCTGAAGGTGCGATACCGTATAACTGCTTTCAACGCCGCGCATCTTTTCAATCAGAGCACGGGTTGCAGGCTGGTAATACGCCACAATGGCCAGTGTTTCCAGCGCGGCGGACGAAAGCGTCGGTGTCCTGCGCTGTTCCAGCGCCTTGACGATCACGGAGGCATATTCCGGCGCAGAACATAATTGAATGTGATCCTCCATACGAAGCAGACGGATTCCGCGTTCTGTATGCTCCAGTTCCGCCGCCAGGTCTTCCGCAATTCTCTGAATCTCGCCTTCTTCGACAGAAAGCACCAAAGAGAGCCGCCCAATCGGCACCGGTTCCCCTGCCGCAAACAGAATTGCCTCTATGGTATGTTTCAGTTCGTTTTCAGTCATTCTTCATCCTCAATGGTATTCAGGGCGGATTCAATCATTTCTTCATCACCGGACAGGGAAAGGACATATTCTTCGTCATTCTTCTCCAGTTTCAGACTCCCGGATCCGCACAGTTCCAGGATTGCAACAAAGGTCGCAACCAATTCGGAATCGGATCGGCAAATTCGGTAAAACCATGACAGCGGTTTCGATCCTTCCCGTAAAACCGAAATAAGTTCAAGGCTTTTTTCCCGAAGGCTGAACACGACTCGGCGCGGGACCGCTGCAAAGAAACGCTCTTCCAGCACCGGGCCCGAACCGCTGTCACGCGTCCAGACGGCCAGCATGGCCCGAAGCAGTTCAACGGGCTGGTGCCTGTAATCATATTGGAGATTTTCGGGATGTACCGGTTCCTGAGCTTTCGTCAGGTACTGAAACCCTTTCTCTGACGCCACTTTCATCCAGGGAATAACCGTTCTCAGAGCGGCAAAGCGGTCTTTAGCCTGCAGTTGCTCAAGCGACTGCCTTAAAAGGTCCAGCTCGCTGACTTCTTCCTCCACTGTCAGGAGTTCTCTTGTTTTCAGGTACAGCAGATGGGATGCCATCTGCACGAATTCGCTGGATATCTCCAGGTCCAGACTCTGCATCTCTTCCAGGTAGGCAAGGTACTGGTCCAGGATATCAGAGACTCGCAGGTCTTTGATTTCAATTTTGTTTTTTTGCAGCAGCATCAGAATCAGGCTCAGAGGGCCTTCAAAATCCTGCATGCTGTCTTTCTCTTTTACAATGCTTTCCAAATGAAAGCTCAGATTCTCCACCATGTTTTAATCATCCGTTAATCAAGTGAAATGCCGCCTGTGCAACCGGCCACAGCCCGGAAAAAGCAAGACTGATCAGCTTCCCGAGAGGCTTACCAAGCAAGCCGGACCATACCAGGACCAGCAAGAGCAGCGAACCGTATCGTTCATAACGCATGAGCTTCAGATACAGGCGATCGGGCAGCAGGCTGAACAGGACTTTGGAGCCGTCTAGAGGGGGAACAATAATCAGATTGAAAATGCAGAAACCGAGACTGATATAAGCGGTCAGTTCGATGCCCTGCAGGAGGATTTTACCAGTCTGAGTACCGGACAGCGGAACCAGCAGGAATCCATAAAGGAACAGGAAAACTACCGTAATCAAAAGGTTGCAGGCCGGGCCGGCCAAAGCGGTGACGGCCATGCCGCGCTTCGGATGCTTAAATCTCATCATATTGACCGGGACCGGTTTTGCCCAGCCGAAACGGAAGACCAGCATCATAAGCAGCCCGATCGGATCCAGATGTTTGAGAGGATTCAGCGTCAGGCGTCCTGCGCGCTTTGCAGTATCATCGCCGAGAAGATAAGCCACATAACCGTGAGACAGCTCATGCAGGGTGATGCAAAGGAGCGATGGAATGACGCCGAGAAGTATGCTCACCAAATAAGTGAAATCAAATCCATCCCAAATTGTGCGAAGTGTGCCGATTGTCCTCTCCCCCAAGCTGAATTAAAATTTCCCGCTGTGTCCGGAGAAACCGGCAGAATTCACCGTTGTACCGCCCATACTCCCACCGGACGATCCTCGGTCTTCATGCCGAATCAACGTACGGGTAACCGAGCGGTTCAAAAATACATCCCGCTTCAGACTCAGATTGATTCCTCCCGGAACGATGTATTCATCCGCTCCGGTCTGTCTGCTGACAGGCTTCATCTGCCGCTTCATCATTTCACATGCAAAAAATGAAATGAGGAGCGGAACCCCGATGATCACGGCAAGGCTTAAGCCGGAATTCATGCGGCTGGGCTCATTGTAGACAACGTCGAGAGGTTCCCCTCTGTCAGCCCGGTCCAGCAGATCACCACAGCAGGAAAGATAATCCGAGAATCCTTCATACCATTCATTTTCACGGAAATCATCCAGAAACTCGGATGCGATTACCCGCTGTCCGTAGTCCGTGAAAGCATAATGGGCTTTGCTTCCGTAGGTAACCAGACTGTAATCCCGATCCGCCATGCTCAGCAGGAGCAGAATACCGGATTTTGAATCTCCGATTCCAAGTTGATAACTCCGGTAAAAATCCTGTGCAAAAGAAAACATGTCTGATTTTGAATCATATTCTCTGTAATCGTCCAGAGTGACGATATAAACACCGCATCCATATTGGGATGAAATCTTTTCGGCCGTGCTTTCGAGATCCTGCCGCTGTCCGTCGGAAAGAATTTCCGCAACGTCTGAAACATAAAATGGAAGGCCCGAATCTCCCGTGTCGGCCAGCACCTTTGACGGAACAAGCAACAGAAGCATCAGAACGGTCAGGATGGCCGTGACGAGTTTGTTTCTCATCCTGCACCCCCTCAGCGGAGAAGGATTGCAAGCAGCGCGGCAAGCGGAGCTGCAATTGCGCCCATCCAGGCAAAATAACGTCCTTTGGAAACCGGGAGGTCTCCGATGAATTTCCCGGTCTGTCCATTCATCGCAAAAATATAATTATTCCCATTCCACCGGGTACTCAGCATCCATACCGGCAGCAGCGCGTAGGATGTTTTTTCCCGGTACATCTGAACTTGTTTGCGTGTCGGCGATACAGATGAATAACCGGTCACCGTGGAATCGATAATCTGTTCAGCAGAATGGGTCCCGCGTTTTCTTGCCCGTTCAAAACTTTCGCGATCGCCCACATCGTAGATGTCGGCGAAAAAGCCGGGCATATATGCAGAAGAGAACGGTTTGAGTTCAGTAAAATCAAATGGCTCGATGGAGTCCATCAGGTCGTCCGGCATCTTTTGGGACCCGTCTGCGGGGATTCGCGTAAAGCTGACAGAACCCGCCCTTCGAACATCAAAATAATCTGTGGTCGTAACCATCTCGTCGCCATGCCGTGCCGACATGACACGGGTTGCCCGGTAATGAATATCGGCGACGGCCCGTCCGTCAAACAGCCAGAAGGGCACATAAATCCCCTTGATCTCCTGCAGATGATTTTCATCTGAAAACTTCCTGGAAAGCAGCAGTTTTCCTTTATAATACTGCTTCAGAGCCGATACCGCATCATCCTTTGAAAGCCGGAACGGCAGGATATAATCCGGTCTGAGAATCCCGTGGAACTGTCCGGGAATGACAGAAGGATTGCCGCAATACGGGCAGCTGGTAGCCGCAGTGGTCGTATCACAGATCAATTGAGCCCCGCAGGACGGGCATTGGTAGATCTTCATCCCTTCCTGTTCGGCATCCCAAACTTCATCAGAACTGTAATCAGCATCGTGATGGCCGGCAGCTGCGGCTGCAGCTTCTGCAGCAACCGCGTCAACGGCGGCCTGTTCGGCCTCCTGCAGCTGGTGATGATAATACTGTTCAATGCTCTCAGGCGTATGCTCCTTGCCGCAGTAATCGCACTTCAGCATTCCGCTGGCGCCGTCGTAGCGCAGCGGAGCCATGCAATCAGGGCACTGATAATTTGTAACCTGTGACGGCATAGTATTCTCCCATCAAAAGATCAGTCAGTCATCGTTTCCCTTATTCTTTCCAGGTCCTGCCATGGAATGTAATCCGGCATCGGTTGATTCTCCCTTACCTGAATCAGATACCAGTCCTCATAATAAAAGGGCCGCTGCTCTTCGGCAAGGTCTTCCCATTTTGCCCCCCATGGCCTCAGGTAAATCGTAAAGGTAAAGCGTTCCCCCTTGGCGTCGTGCCTGAAGTTCTCCAGCATGAGTTCTTTCCCTGCCTGTGGGAGGATCCATTCTCCGGAAGTGATCTTTTCATATAAAAAGTAACCGCTCAGGGAAGAAAACTGATGATCATCGGTTTCCTGAAAAAGGATCTCACCCAGCGGTTCAGACCTGCTTCCGTCTTCATCCCACACGGTAAATCTCAGGCTTCCGTCCTGCTGCAGGGCAAAGCTTCCGCAGCAGTCATACCAGGTTACCGGAAGTGTTCCCTCAGACTGTTCAATCTTCCACCAGCCGTACCAGTTCCCTGACCATGTTTTGGGAACAATGTCTGCCTTCTCTGTCGTTCCGGCTCCGGTTTCATTAGGCAGTGCCTGTGCTTCCGGAACAAAACGAAGATGAACGGATTCGTCTTCCGGCTGAAGGAACAGATCGCTACCGTCTAGGTAACCTGTCAATCGGACGCTTCCGATGTTGACAGAAAGCCGGTCCTGTTCGTATCTCCAGCGCAGAGCGCCTTCGGAATCACTGTTCAGTACCGCGCCGGTTCCGCCCGGGTCCAAGCGCAGTGTCAATCCGACTTCCGCGACAAGTCCCTCTGAGAGTGTCACTCCGTCTTCTTCAATATTCTTTAATACATAACTGCCGGAGAGGCCGCTGGTATCCGCAGCCTCTCCGCAAGCGTTAAGCAGAAAAGAGAAGAATAGAAGTGCCAGAATAAAGAATGAATTCCGAAAGATCGAGGAGCGCACTGGAATTGAACTGCTCCGGTTAATCAACAATATCTTCCTCGTTGAACGGATCCCCGCATTCCGGGCAGAACTTCGGCGGATTGGCCGGATCTTCCGGCTCCCAGCCGCACTTGTCGCAGCGGTATAAAGGGGCTCCGGCGGGCTTTTTGGTTCCGCACTCCACGCAGAACTTCCCTTTGTTTACGGTACCGCATTTCTGACAGGTCCAGCCGGACGAAACAACCGTCTCGGGCTTTTTGGCTCCGCATTCAGCGCAGAATTTTCCGGCAGCCTGTTTCCCGCACACGGGGCAAATCCAGACATCAGCCGGATTCTTCTGGTTATCTGCCATCTGAAAGAGTTCCTGGGCGTTGACTCCGCCGGTTCCCTGTGCCAAATTCATACCGACAAAACCCATAGCAGCACCGGCAGACTCATTGGAGGCAGCGGCCTGCATGGCGGCAGCCTGCGCGCCGACCAGGTGCGCTGCTGCCATATTCGGATTTTTGAAGGCGGCATTGCGCTGCAGCTCTTTGATGAGCTTTTCATCTTCTTCGCTGGCCTTGACGCTCGATACGCCTACCGAGACGATTTCAAGGCCGCGCACCTCGCTCCACTTTGCGGAAAGTTCGGTATTCAGCGCTTCTGCCAGTTCACGTGTATGCCCTGGAAGTGCGGAATAGCGAATTCCGAGATCTGAAATCCTGGCGAAAGCGGGCTGCAGAGCGGTCAGCAGTTCGGTGCGCATCTGCCCGATCAACTGATCAACCGTATAGACGGTGGCAACATTTCCGCAAACATTGGTGTAAAAGAGGAGCGGATTCGTCATACGAAAGCTGTATTCCCCGAAGCAGCGCACAGAAATATCCAGGTCCAGCCCGATGTTTCTGTCAACGACGCGGAAAGGCACCGGCGAAGGAGTTCCGTACTTGTTCCCGGTAATCTCTTTGGTGTTGAAGTAATAGATTCTCTGGTCTTTCGGAGGTTCGCCTCCAAATGTGAATCTCTTGCACAGCACCTTGAACACTTCAAAAACACTGTCGCTGAGGTTCCCGAAAAAAACGGAAGGTTCCGTCGAAGCGTCATACTGGTATTCACCCGGTTCGGCACATACGTCAACAATTTTCCCCTGTTCCACAATCAGCATGCATTGACCGTCAGCGACTGCTATGACTGAACCGCTGGTAATGATGTTGTCACTCCCAAAGTTTCCGCTGCGAGCAGAAGACCGTTTCTTTCCTTTCGCAGCAAGGATGTTGTTGGGAAGCGCCTCACAATAAAAATACTCTTTCCACTGATCCGCAAGAATTCCGCTCCCGGTGCCAAGCGCAGCATGAACGAGACCCATAGCCGATTCCCCTTTCAAACAGTAATACACAATAAAAAGAATCTCTTCGATTCCGTTTCATAATAAAAGAATAACAGGCAAAAATCAAGTTCTGTTTTAAAAAATCGGCCTATTTTCATCCTGAATCCGAGAAATTCCTCTTGAATTTCAGAATCCGATATGATATATTAACTGAGCTTTATTTGTATATTTTTGTTTTAGATTGAAAGGATGTCTCCTAAATGTCCACTGTCACAGTTGTATTTGCTGTTCTTCAGCTGCTTTCCGGCCTTGCGCTGACCATCATTGTTCTGATGCAGAGCGGTAAAAGTGCCGGCCTTTCCGGAGCCATTTCCGGCGGTGCCGAAACTTTTCTTTCCAAGGGAAAAGCAAAGACCCTTGATGCGAAACTTGCCAAGGCGACCAAGTGGTTTGCACTTGCCTTTGTCGTACTCACACTGGTTTTGAACCTGGTTGGCTGAATCAATTAATAATTTAAGCAAAGAAGCGCTTTACTATGGTAAGGCGCTTCTTTTATGGTGAAAATTACAGTGATGCTGCATCTCGGAGCATCTCGGTGCCCGTCGTTACCTGTGCTTTCCCAATAGACTTTTCCCAGTTTTACCTTATCGGAAAAGAACTGTTAGGGAGTATCACCAAAACACACCTTTTGGAGGGAAACACCGCCGAGGAGCTTTGCCGGATGGAGGAAGCCGAGGCAGCCCGCAGGTAAGACGAACCTTTCACAGAGACTGTTCAAAGCTGTTTAATCCCAAAAACCTCAGGTACTCTGATACAGAGGAATACCTTTTTATAGTGGAAAAATCCGTTATGATGGTGTATAATAAATTACTTTTTTATTGACTCGTCACCTTTTGTTCCTGCTTTTAACGGTAGTAAGAGTCTTTCAGCATTACTACCATTTGACTACCATAGACTGCATTGACTTGCCGTATTATGCCGTCTCCGTGACAGTGTCACAGATATTTCACCGCTGTTTCTCACCGGAAAATCGTGGCAGAATACGGCTTTTCAGGAGGCTGATCGCACTTGACTAAGATACTTTTTGTGTGCCACGGCAGGATTTACCGGGCATGATGAAAAGTCTCAAATCGTCTTATAAGTCCCGAAAATAAGCGTTTTTTGTGTTTCGCTCTCAATTTTACCAAAGATTTACCAATATTTCTGGAGAGTCAGACTTGCGAAAATATGGAACCAGAATGAGGAGAAAATCAAAATGAGCGATTTATTAACTTGTGAATTTAATATCGATACTGCCTGTGTGGAGCTTTGCTTCGCTGATGGCAGCATGATTTCTATAGACTGCACCGCCGTTGAGAACGAGGTCGCAGACAATATGTACCAGAGGTCAGAGCTTGACTATCTGATATACAATGACCCGGTAGCCTATGCGAATTTAATTCTCAATGGTGACCCGGAAACATACTTGAAAACCGTTACGGAATACAACCCTTTGGACTGATTACCAGAGATAAAGCAAGCCGTCTGTGCGGGCATGAGAAATGCTCGTACAGACGGCTTTTTAGGTGAGTATCTGTTTTCAAATGATAATTTTTATTGCTTGACCGATTCGGTTATTGGTGCTATACTCTAAATAACCGAATCGGTTATTATGTAAAAAGGAGAAAATGAATTGGACAAATTTTTGGCCCTGACCGAAGAAAAGAGAACGGCTATTCTCAATGCGGCGCTCCAGTGTTTCGGCAAGTTTGGTTATGAAAAAGCCTCAATCAATGATATTGCGGTAGCCGCACACATTTCCAAAGCGTCTGTGTTTCAGTATTTCGGCAGTAAAAAGCAGCTCTACATTTACCTACTGGAATACTGCAAGAAAATCATA
>JAFPWF010000082.1 GCA_017395085.1 Oscillospiraceae bacterium
ATAGTTACGGCCGCCGTTTACTGGGGCTTCAATTCAATGCTTCTCTTGCGATGACATCTCCTCTTAACCTTCCAGCACCGGGCAGGTGTCAGGCCTTATACTTCATCTTTCAATTTCGCAAAGCCATGTGTTTTTGTTAAACAGTCGCCTGGGCCATTTCTCTGCGCCCGCTCGCGCGGGGCCCTTTCTCCCGAAGTTACTGGGCTATTTTGCCTAGTTCCTTAGCCACGGATCACTCGAGCACCTTTGGATTCTCTCCTCGACCACCTGTGTCGGTTTCCGGTACGGGCCGCATGGAACGAACCTTAGAAGTTTTTCTTGGAAGTATGCTTAGGACCGCTATCCGCTCGGCCGAGGCTCCGCGGTACTTTCACCTTCAGGATCACATGGGGGATTTGCCTCCCATGCTGCCCTACAAGCTTTAACGCACATGTCCGTCAGTGCGCGGGTCTTTCACTCCTCCGTCCCTCCTTCGAATCCCATGCGGGTGCTGGAATATTAACCAGCTGTCCATCGGCTTCGCCTTTCGGCTTATCCTTAGGCCCCGACTAACCCTGAACCGATTATCGTTGTTCAGGAAACCTTGGTCTTCCGGTGTGCGGGTTTCTCACCCGCATTATCGTTACTTATGCCTACATTTGCTTTTCCATAAACTCCAACATACCTCACGGTACATCTTCGACGCTTATGGAATGCTCCCCTACCAATACTACGTATTCCTGAGCTTCGGTACTGCGCTTATACCCGTTCATCATCCATGCAACACCGCTCGACTAGTGAGCTGTTACGCACTCTTTAAATGTATGGCTGCTTCCAAGCCAACATCCTAGCTGTCAATGCAGTGTAACCACGTTTTACTAACTTAGCGCAAATTCCGGGACCTTAGCTGCAGGTCTGGGTTATTGCCCTCTCGGCAACGGATATTAGCACCCGTCGCCTCTCTCCACGGAACCAAATCGAAGCATTCTGAGTTTGTCAGGAATTGGTAGGCGGCGAAGCCCCCGCATCCTATCAGTAGCTTTACCTCTTCGATTCTCTCCGCAGGCTGCCCCTAAAGGCATTTCGGGGAGTACGAGCTATCTCTCAGTTTGATTAGCCTTTCACCCCTACCCTCAAGTCATCCAGAGTCTTTTCAACGACTATTGGTTCGGTCCTCCAGCACCTGTTACGGCACCTTCAACCTGCTCAAGGGTAGATCACAAAGTTTCGCGTCTGCTCCCGCTGACTGAACGCCCTGTTCAGACTCGCTTTCGCTTCGGTTACGTGGCTCAAGCCACTTAGCCTCGCCAGCGAGAAGCAACTCGTAGGCTCATTATGCAAAAGGCACGCCGTCACAGCCTAATGCTGCTCCGACCGCTTGTAAGCGCACGGTTTCAGGTTCTATTGCACTCCTCTGTTCGAGGTTCTTTTCACCTTTCCCTCACGGTACTGGTCCACTATCGGTCTCTCAGTAGTATTTAGCCTTGGCAGATGGTGCTGCCGGATTCAGACAGGATTTCACCGGTCCCGCCCTACTCAGGATTCAGCTATGCTGCAACTCAATTTCAAATACACGGCTTTCACGCTCTTCGGCCCATCTTTCCAGATGGTTCTTCTATCAAGTCCCAGTCAACGTCGCTGTCCTTCAACCCCGCAGGCGCCGTAACGCCTCCGGTTTGGGCTCCTCCGCTTTCGCTCACCACTACTCGCGGAATAACTGTTGTTCTCTTTTCCTGCAGGTACTTAGATGTTTCAGTTCCCTGCGTTCGCCCCTGATTCCAGGTGACGGGTCTCCTACCCGCCGGGTTCCCCCATTCGGACATCTCGGGATCACGGGTTATTTGCACCTACCCCGAGCTTTTCGCAGCTTGTCACGTCCTTCTTCGCCTCTGAGAGCCTAGGCATCCCCCGTACGCTCTTTCTTAACTTTCTCGTCTCGAGTAAAAATTGTAAAAGATTTCCACTATTTCTAGTGTCTTCAAATACGTTTGATTCTAGTGTCATATTTCTATGACTCTCGTTTTCTCTTATATGTCTCTCTTTACCAATATGTCAAAGGTCTCTTCGGCCATTTCGGCCGATCGCGGGCGGCTGGCAATCTCTTGCTTGCCGCTCTATATTTCAGAACCTTGGAGATAGCGCTGACGAGTCAGGCCACTTTTTTGTTCGGACTCCCTTGAGATTGCTCTCAGGGACATCCCTCTAGAAAGGAGGTATTCCAGCCACACCTTCCGGTACGGCTACCGTGGTACGACTTAGCCCCAATTACTCGTGTTACCCTCGGCCGCTCCTCGCGGTCACGGACTTCAGGTACCACGAAC
>JAFPWF010000083.1 GCA_017395085.1 Oscillospiraceae bacterium
AAGAGTATTGAGCATTTTTAACAGTTCAGTTCTGTCAGACTGAGTTTGTTTCATCAAAATATAGCATATTGCAATAAAATAATAATTTTAGCAAATTTATATAGCTAATAGTATTGACAAATCAAGAAACCCGTGCTATATTATAGCCAGATAAGGGAACGCACCCAGGCTCTCGATTCTTCGGAAGAGCTCCCGGAGGCAGACGCAGCCAAGTGGGCTGTGGAATCGTTACGGAAACGCGCATTGAGCGGGACCACAATGGTGCGGCCCTTTCCTTCCCGGCCGGAAGACAACAAAACATGACACCGTGCGGCAGGACGCTGCCGTATGCGAGGTTGTGCTTTGTATGCCTTCCGGCCGGTTTGCTATTTCATCACGATCGGAGGTATCCACCATGAATCATAAACAAAACAAAAAGAAAGGATTTCAGCCCAGCCGGATGCGCTGCCCCTACTGCGGCGCGCCAGTTATCTTCCGCAGTGCGGAGGGCATCTACAAGACCAGCCATCTGGACACCATGCTCTATGTCTGCTCCAAGTATCCCAAGTGCGACGCCTATGTGCGGGTCCATGCCGGAACGAAGATCCCTGTGGGCAGCCTGGCCAACAAGGAGCTGCGGGATCTGCGCCGGACCGCGCATCAGTATTTCAACCAGCTCTATTTGAGCGGCTATATGACCAAGGACGCCGCATATCAGTGGCTTTCCAACCTGCTCTGCACGCCGCCGTCCGAGGCGCACATCGGGCATCTCGGCGAGTATTACTGCAGGGAGGTCATCCGGGAAAGCAAAAAGCTGCTGGAGCAGCGAAAGGCCGGCCAGCAGCGTCGGTTTCCCGCACGCATGGAAGGAGGTGCGGCAGCATCATGAAGCTGACATCCGTCCAGCGGCAGAGGGTGGAGGAGAATCTGGGTCTGGTGGGGAAGGTGATCCGGGACAAGGTCCGCGGGATCAATCAGATGGGGATCTTTGATTTTCACGACCTGTTTCAGATCGGCTGTCTCGGCCTATGCAAAGCGGTCATGACTGACCGAGGCGGCAACTTTTCAACCTACGCCTACAGACTGATCTGGAATGAAATCTGCGACGCCCTGATCTACGCGACCAAGCGTCAGGAAACGGAGCTGAAGATCCTGGACATGCCGGGCTTTGGCGCGGTGTCCGATCCGCTGGAGCAGATCATTTTGCAGGCGGAAGTCCAAAACGGGATCGCAAGAGCGAGGAAAGCGGCAAACCCATCCACAAAGAAAGGAATCGACGCCCTGGTGCTTCACGCCAGGGGCTACAGCTGCAGCGAGATCGGCGCGGAGATGCACGCCGCTCCGAACCTGGTAACCGCCTGGATGGCGAAAGCGAAACAGTACCTGCGCCGCCAGCCGGAGCTGCAGCGCGCGATCCAGCTGGTGAATGCATGAAAAGGCGTCCTGTCAAGCGCTTTCTCCCCATACTGATCCCACTCCTCTGCGCAATGCTGGTCCTGCTCCTGTTCCGTTACTTTTTCTATCTCGGTTTCGTGCCGTCGGCATCCATGGAACCGACCATCCATCAAGGCAGTCTGATCCTGGGCGTCCGGATCTTCGGCGAACTCCGCACCGGAGATATCGTGATCTTCCGCCACGAAGGCCGCACCCTGGTCAAGCGCATCGCCGCCGGCCCGGGAGAAACCTGCATCCTCAACGGCAGTCCCATCACTGTTCCCTCCGGCTGCTATCTTCTCTTAGGCGACAACGCCGCGGATTCCAATGACGCAAGATACTGGGAAAATCCATTTGTTCCCGGCACTGACATTATCGCTGTTTTATAGAGGGAGAACCGCATGGAGATACCAAGCTTTTTGCTGAACAAGACCCAGCGGGAGAGGTTTTTACAGGCGATTGAAATAATTCCTCATGTCGTTGCTCAGATGGCGGACTACGAAGGGATTCGCGTTCGTCCGATCCTTCTGACGGTTTACGGCTATACGCCGAATGGGCTCATACGCTCGATAGACCATTTCTGGCTGGAAAAGAAGGACCTGCTGGCGCAACTCGATCAGGCTGAAGCCCGAGGCTGTGACGTCGATATCCATGGCCATACGATTACTGTGCGAAGAAATCTGCCTGATGGGAAATACTATATTGCAAAATACGAACCTGTAGCACAATCAGAATAACCAGAGCAATGCCGCCAATGTTCTTTCCGTTGGCGGCATTGTGTTTTTGGTTATGCGAAGACATACGCACAAAGCCGCTCTGACACAATTGCCCTGTGAATCCATACAAGCTCGGATTCACAGGGCAAATTATTTTTTTCAGAACCATTAGGATTTTTCGCCGTCTGATTGTATAATGGATGAACGGTCAGACGTGACCGCGACTTACAGGAGGAATCCTATGGACAACGGTGCAAGTAGCTACCGCCGTTTCCTGGATGGCGATGAACACGCCATCGACGAGATTATGGAGGAGTTGTTCTTCCCGCTGGTCTTTTTCATCAACCGCTATGTGCAGGACGTTCCCGCTTCAGAGGATCTCGCGATGGATGCAGTGTCGGAATTGTTCGTGCATCCGCACCGCTACAACTTCAAAACCTCTCTGAAAACTTATCTGTTCATGCTGGGGAAGAGCCGGGCGCTGAACTATTGCAAACACCGCCGAATCATACCCATGGAAGCGCTGTCAGAGGCGATCCCTGCGGAACAGGAAGATCTGGAGCAGAAGGTTTTGCGGGATGAGCGAAAGCGCAAGGTCAATGCAGCCCTGGCGCAGCTTCCGGCGGATATGCGTACAGCGGTCCACCTGGTCTTTTTTGAGGATTTATCCTACGAGGAAGCCGCTCGGGTGATGAAGAAGAGCCGCAAGCAGATTGACAACCTTCTCTATCTGGCGAAGAAAGAGCTTCGCAGAATTCTCGGAGAGGAGGGCAGGCAGCTGTTATGAGAGAGATATACGAATACACCGCTGAGGTGCGTCAGATCATCGCGCGAAAAAAGGAAGCGCAGCGGCAAAACCGCAGACGGATCCTGACCGGCGTCACCTCGCTGGCACTGATTCTGGTGATCGGAACCGCAGCGTTTCTCCCCGGAATTCTTCAGAGGGCCGCAGAACAGACGCCGGATGCATGGATGGGAACCGAGGGTCTGGAGGGCGACCAGCGAACAGAGGACGCATGGACGGGAAATGAGTGTCTGGAGAGTGACCAGCGAACAGAGGCCGCCCCACAGGACCAGGAGACGCTGCCGCTCAGTCTTTGCAGCGCAGAGCTATGGCGTCTGGCGCAGGATGGGCAGTGGATAAAATCGGGTGAACAGCCCAAAGATCCCGACGGCGTGACCGCATGGTTCCTCACTGTGGATCCTTTTGCCTTTGAAAGTATAGAAGGCTTCGGGACGGATGACTTGACAGAGACGGCCTCCGAGCGGGAGCCGGTCCGGATCGTGCTCACAGACGATTCCGGCGCAAAGGCGGATTATCTCTATAATGGCACGGAGCTGATCAAGCTTTCAGAAAACCAACGGATCCCACTGACCGACGAACAGATCGCGGAGCTGAATGCATTGCTGTTCGACGGCGACTGACGAAAGGAGATTGAATGTATGAAACAGAAAAAACTGTGGTGTGCGCTTAGCCTGCTGCTGAGTGCCGCGATGCTGCTGAACTTCGCAGGCTGCGCAGCGACAACCCCGCCCGCAGCGTCCAACGGAACGAACGCGCAAACCGAGCCCGGTACGTCAAACACGCTGAACGCACCGGTGGTGAAGATGGCGTCTGTCAATCTGATGGCAGATGTCAAGCCCTCCCAGACCGACAAAGCCTCGGGTGCCATTCCTGCGGAGTCATCTGCCGCTGCGGCGGATTTCGCGCTCCGCCTGTTCCGGGCAGGATATGATTCTGAGAAGAACACCCTGATTTCGCCCCTGTCTGTGCTCAGCGCGCTGGCGATGACAGCCAACGGCGCGGACGGGATCACGCTGACGCAGATGGAAAGCACGCTCGGTCTGCGCCGGGACCTCTGGAACGAGTTTTTCCGCAGTTATCTGGCTGCGCTGGCAGAGGATGGCAAGAGCCCATTGCATCTGGCAAACGCGATCTGGTTCACCAGCGACTCGCGCTTTACGGTGAACCGGGACTTTCTGCAGACCAATGCCGACTATTATGGCGCAGACGCTTTCCGCGCGCCTTTTGATGACACGACCTTGAAGGACATCAACGATTGGGTCAACAATGAGACCGACGGAATGATTCCTGAGATCCTGGACGAGATCCCGCCGGAAGCGCTGATGTATCTGGTCAACGCGCTGGCCTTTGACGCCAAGTGGGAGCATCCCTATAACGAGTACTCCGTGCAGTCCGGAAAGTTCACCGCGGCAAACGGCGCTGCCCGGACTGTGGACTTCATGTATTCGGAGGAACACGCTTATCTGGAGGACAGCAAGGCCACAGGCTTTGTCAAGTATTATCAGGGCGGACGCTATGCATTTGCGGCTCTGCTGCCAAACGAAGGCGTCAGCGTGGAGGACTATCTGGCCTCGCTGAGCGGCGAAGCGCTGCAGGCGATGCTGGCTGCGCCTCGGTATGAAACGGTCTATACCTCCCTTCCTAAGTTTGAGGCGGAGTGGTCTGCCGAGCTGAACGAGCTGCTGGAGTCCATGGGCATGACCGCCGCCTTCGACGGCTTCCAGGCAGATTTCTCCGGCCTCGGCATCTCAACTGCGGGAAATATTTACATCAGCCGCGTGATCCACAAGACCTTCATCTCCGTCGCCGAGGACGGTACCCGCGCCGGCGCGGCTACGTTGGTAGAGGCGAGCGACGAGGCCGCCGTCGAGAACCCGAAGCAGGTCTATCTGGACCGCCCCTTCGTCTATATGCTGATCGACTGCCAGACCGGAATCCCGTTCTTCATCGGCACAATGCTCGACCCGGCAGAATAAACGCACATGAGCATTCTCAAGCAAACGGCAGAGCGCATTGCGATATCCCATTCGCAATGCGCTCTGCCATTGCTGCGTGTTATACCGTCTCTGTCTGAACACCGTTTCTTCGGGCAAACAGCATCAGCAAAAGGCAATCAAACCAGACACCAGAATTACGAGAATACCCAAGAAAAAAGTGTTTTGATTACAGGTATCATACCAAAAAATTTTCCAAACGGCAAAAAACCCACCGGAGGCAAACTGACGATTTGCCTCCGATGGGTTTCCAGTGGTTTTTGTGTTATGTGCAGACCTCTGCTCTGCGATTTTTGAAAATCCTTGCTGCTGTAATGAGGAGCGTAAGCAGGACGATCCCGGCAACAAGCTCGCACGGATGCCCGGATGTGTGAAGAAATCCGGTAGAAAGCGCGCTATAGGCCAGATGATAGACCAGTAAGAGCAGGGCTAGGGGCAGGGTGCAGGCGATGGCCGTGACGGCGTTCTTGATCCGAAGAGACAGGATCGCCGCCAGCAGGTTCACCGAGAGGCCCAGCAGGAAGAGGAGCAGCAGTCTGAGCCCGTAAAACGCGCCGAAGCTCATACCATTCCAGGCGGCGGTCTGATAAAAACGATGATAGGAGGAAAAGTGAAGATAGGAGGTCTCATCCCAGCAAATATTCATTGCGTCGCCGATGTCGCAGCCGTAGTACCGGGAGACCTTCCATTGGGAAAAGGCCAGGATCGCCAGCAGGACCCCGAGACCGATCACAAGCCCGGACGCAAGGGCCGCGCCGGCGAGCTTCCTGCTGTAGTGGGCTCTGCCGGTTTTTGTGGAGGCGGACAGGCTCTCGGTGCGGCTCTTGGCCTCCAGGACGCCGTAGGGCACCGTCAGCAGCAGGGCGCCGCAGGAGAAGACGATCACGATCAGGAAATTGTCCTCCAGCATCGCGATGAGATCGTAACTCATGACATGGTAGACGCCCTTCGCTTCGATCCAGTCGATCACAGTTTGGTATTGGGAGAGAAAGACAATGGGATGATCCGTTCCCTTCAGCCGCATTGTCCCTCCTTCGTAGGAACCGATATAGTCCCAATCCTCCTGCGACAGCTGTCCGATGAAAGCCTTGTCAATCGAGCTTGTGAATGTTCCTGTCTCCGGATGGAACTCCATTCCATATCGCAGAACAATGGGGTCCTGGGCGGCCGCGGCGGTGATCTGGCTCAGCAATTGCTCCCGCTCAGAAGCAAGTCCAGGAAGATCTGCTGCTGTGACGGTTTCCCCATAGCGCTCCAGCAGATGATCGTGAAACAGCAGATCGGGGCTGCGCCGTTTGGACAACCAATCACCGCTCGTGATCAGATCTGGATAGGAGGCTGTATCGGTCAGGGAAAGCGCCTTCCGCTGGCTTTCGGAGACGGCAAAGCAGAAACAGCAGAGCAGCGCAAGCACCAGCAACAGCCGCACGGGGTGGAACAGCTTTTTCAATTCCAAAAGCAAAATTGTCATACATTCTTCTCCTTCTCTATCCGGGAACGACATCCCTTCTGCGGCTTCGCCAAATCCTTACGCCTGTCAGGAGCAACGAGGTCAGACAAAGGCAGACGACGATCCCGCAGGGCTCCCAGCGCAGGCCGAAATGGACGGGCTTTTCCAGATAGGCCATATCGTAGCCGACGTGGAAGGCCAACAGCGCCAAGGGCAGAGGCAGGGCGCAGGCAATGGCGGTCACGCTGTTGGCGATCCGCAGGGAGAGCAAAGCGGCCAGGGTATTCACAGCCAGTCCCAGCAGAACGAGCTCCAGCAAGCGAAGCAGATAGAAGGCGCCGAAGGACAGGCCCTGGTATTCCGCCAAGCCCCAGCAGACGTCCATGGCGTCCCCGACTTCGCAGCCGGAATAGCGCGATACGCCCCATTGGGAGATAGCCAACGCCGCCAGAAGCGCCCCCAGGCCGATCACGAGCCCGGCCGCCAGCACAGCGGCGGCCAGCTTTTTGCGGCCGTGGGCCCTGCCCGCCTTCGAGGCGGCGGAAAGACCCTCCGTGCAGCTCTTGGCTTCTCCGACCCCGTAGGGGACTGCCAACAGCAGCGCCGCGCAGGAGCAGGCGATCACGATCAGGAAATTGCCGTTCAGAAGCGCGAACAGGTCATAGCTCATCACCTGATAAGCGCCGTTCTCACGGACCCGGTCCAGAACGGTTCGGTATTTCGAGAGAAATCCGATGGGATGGTCCGTTCCAGGCAGCCGTGCCTGACCGTTGGTAACGGACCAGAGGTAGATCTGATCCGCTTCACTGATATCGTCCTCGTTTTCCCCTTCGAGATAGGGGACCGAAAACTGCTCGCTGTCCGGGTCGAAGGACATTCTGTTTCGCAGCAGGATTGGGTCCTGCGCCGCGGCAGCGGTGATCTGATCCAGGAGCTGTTCCCGCTCCGCCGCGAGCTCGGGAAGATCCTCCTCTGAGATCGTTTTTCCATAGCGCCCCAGAAGATGATCGTGGAACAACAGGTCGATGCTGCAGCGGCCCTCCGTCACGTCGTAGACGGTGATCTGCATCGGATAGGCCGACGTATCCATCTGCGACAGGGCCTTCCGCTGGGATTTGACCGCACTGGGCAGGAAGCAGCAGAGCAGCCCCAACGCCAGCAGCAGCGGAACGGGCCGGAAAATCTTTTTCAGCTCCAGCAACAGGATCGTCATATCGTTACATCTCCTTTTTGCAAAAGCCGCGCCAGGCGGCACAGAACAGCCCCGCGCCGATCAGCGCCCAGGTGCCGACAGTCTCCGGCTCCAGGCCGGACAGACAGGCGCCGTCGTTTCTGAGAAACCAGGCGTCCAGCCGCAGGATCAGCTGTCCGTCCTCGAATCGGAACAGAATATTCGCCGGGTTCCAGACCAGGGGCCACTGCCAGGCCGCGGGCTCCCCCGGACAGAAGCGGACGGACAGGAGCCAGAGGGCGGCCAGCGCCGCCAGGCTCAAAAAAGCGGAAAAGGCGTTTCGAAACAGCAGTCCGGCAGCTCCGGCCAACAGGCCAAAGGCCAGCAGGATTCCCCAGAGCAGCATACCGCAGGCAGCCACGTGCCCCGGTAAGGAGCCGTACCAGGGGCGGCCGTCCGGCCATTCCACCACCGAAAAGGACAGATTCAGGGATTCCCGCGCCGGGCAGAGGGCCAGAAAGCAGGCGAGCGCAGCACCAAAAAGGACGATCCAGGCAAGGCTCGCGCAGATCAGCCCCGCCGCGATCCGGTTTTTCGCCATACCGCGGCCGACGCGGGTGCTGTAGCTGATCGGTACGGTTCTTGCGACCCGTTCCCGCTCCAGGCCCGCGAGCACCGTCCAAAAGCAGAGGAACAGGGACTCCGCCAGGACTGCGGGCAGCAGCTTGTGATACAGCAGACGCAGCGACAACGCCAGCAGCTCCGGCAGCAGCTCGTCCAGCTCCCAGCCCGCGTTCGCGCCGGGAAGGTTCAGATGGACCAGCAGCAGATTCAGCACCAGAAAAGCCGCGAGGAAGCCCCAGAGCAGCTTTTCCCGCAGCAGGAGCCGCAGCTCCAGCAGGCAGTTCCGCATGGCGATCACCGGAAGAAGACCAGGAATGCGTCCTCCAGCGTCGGCTCTGCCGGGACCGCTTCCGCAGGGATATCTCCATCTGTAAATCGAAGATGGACCCAATTGTGTTCCTGCCGAATGGAGAGGACTCTGTGGCTCTGCTCGAAGCGCGGAAGCTCCGTGTCGGGCAGGCTGATCTCGAACACCTTTCCCCGCATCGTGAGGCAGATCTCCTCGGGAGCCGCCTCCAGCGCAACCTGATGATCCTTGAGAAAGACGATCCGGTTTGCCACGGATTCCACGTCCGAAACGATATGGGTCGAGAGGATCACGATCCGATCCTTGGACAAACCGGCAATGATGTTTCGGAAGCGAACCCGCTCGCTGGGGTCCAGTCCCGCAGTGGGCTCGTCCAGAATCAGGATCTTCGGATCGTTCAGCAGGGCCTGGGCAATGCCGACCCGCTGGATCATGCCGCCGGAGAAGGTCCGCATTTTCTTCCGCTTCACATCCAATAGCCCCACCAGCTCCAGCAGCCCCTCCACGCGGTCGGGAACGAGCTTTCGGTCCATCCCCTTCAGCGCGGCCAGGTAGCTCAAAAATTGGATCGGGCTCTGATTCGGATAGTAGCCCATCTGCTGGGGCAGGTAGCCCAGCAGCTCCCGATAGGCGGCGTTCATCGTACGGATCTCTACGCCGTCATACCGGATCTCGCCTTCCGTTGGAAACGCAAGCGTCGTCAGTAGCTTCATCAGCGTGGTCTTGCCCGCGCCGTTCGGCGCCAGCAGGCCGTAGACGCCCGTCGTGAATTCCAGATCGATGTGCTCCAATACCGTGAATTTTCCATAGCGTTTTGTGACGTCACAGACCTTCAGCATAACAAACCCTCCGAACATAGATTCCATAACGATTGCAGAACATTAGCGCCAGCAGAAGATCCACCAGGACCCAGGCCGCAGCCGGAACCGCCTGCAGAAGCTCCCAATAGATTTCCGGCCAGAGCTGAGAGCCGACGCAGTTGCCGAACACCCAGACCGCCAGGACACCGCAGACTGTCAGATTGGAACGGACCGACAAAACCGTCTGGATCTGCAGCAGCGAATAGAGAAAGAGCGACGACAAGGAAACGCAGAGCAGCGGCAGTCCCGGCAGCCCCAGAAACGCGGACAGAAACAAGGCGTAGAGCCCGACGACGGCAAAGCTGCAGCAGGTGATGCAAAACACGCGAAATGCGATCAGATGACGAGCGGTATAGAGACAGGTCATTTTGATCGGATAGCTTGTCCCCTCCACTTCCTTCCAGAGGGAAAGCGAAAACAGGAGAAACAGAAACACCGGAGAAAAGGCGAACAGGAATACCGAGGCCTTCTGCAGCTGGTGCACAGAATGGCGAAGGTCTAACGCGCCAATCACGGCCGCAAGCCCGAACAGCATGCAGGAAATCAGGATCACGTCCCAGGTGCCGGTAAAGATCTGCCGAAGGCCGAGATTGCGGGACATATCCCGCAGGAATGAAATCAGATTTGGACGCCTGGTAAGCGACGCCTTTTCGCAAATATTTTGAACGGACGCCTGGATCTGTTTGTCGCTTGGATAGATTACGCTCATTGCCGGTTCGCCTCCTCTCGCAGCATACGGATCGTCGTATAGTATTTGGTTTTGACGGTGCCCTCCGGCAGCGCCAGGATCTCCGCGATCTGACGGAAGCCGGCCTCGCCGTAGAAGCGCAGCCGCAGAATGCTCTGGATCTCGTCCGGCAGATCTGCGATCCGAAGCTGGATCTGCCTGAGCTGGTCCGCTTCCAGCCACTGCTCCTCCGGCGAACCGTCGTCCGGCAACGATAATTCCTCTATGGGGATCGTACTCTGGCGGAGCCTGGATGCGGGAGACCTGAATAAATCCGTCAGCTTATGGGACGCGATCCGGTACAGCCAGGTACGGAAGCCCGCACGCTTTGGGTCATATCGTTGGATGGATTGGAGCGCCGCAAGGAAGATCTCCTGCGTCAGATCCATCGCAGCGTCCACATCACCGGTCTGACGGTACGCAAAGGCATAGATTTCCCGGTAGTAGGCTGATACCAGCTCTTCCGCTGCCTGCCGATCTCCCTGTCGCTGGATCCGTCTGATCAGAAACGCTTCTTTTTGGTCATTCATGTTACTCTCCAGAATTGACGCCAATGGTTCTTTCATACATATATTCGTTGAAACACGGCCGAAAGTTTTATTTTCGTGTACATTTTTCGGAATTATTTTATCATCATAGGAGCCAAAGCACAATGCCGTTATTGGAAAAGAAGGTGTCAGCCTTCTTTCGTTATGTGTCAGCGATTTTCCGTTGACATATGTGTCAGCGATTTTCCGTTGACTGTGTCAGCGATTTTCCGTTGACGGCATAGCATTTTCTGTGATTGTATGATATAATAAGCTGAAATGGAGAGGAGGGCGCCTCAATGCCGAGCTTTTGGAGCTTAATTGAAAACGAGAAATACAAGATCGGCTGCACCGGGCAGACGGTCTATGTCTACGACAAGGCCGGGAAGGAGCTGGCGCGGTTCAAGGATCTGAT